>NZ_LRUJ01000021.1 GCF_001548475.1 Bordetella hinzii LMG 13501 | reverse complement strand
GCGCTGGCGCGCCGCGCGCGGCGGCCGGCGCGGCGGCACGGCGTGCTGCTGGCGCTGCGGGTCGATCCGCGGCGCGAAGCCGAGGGCAGCCGCGTGCTGCGCGCCCATGGCGGCGAGGATCTGGAGCGCGCCGACGGCCGGTGGAGCAATGGCCGCTGGGAAGACTTCGATGCCCGCGCCGGGGGCTAGGCGGGTCAGCCGGCCTTGAGCACCTCGGCCAGGGTGCCGAACAATTGGTCGATCTGGGCCCGCTCGATGATGAGCGGCGGCGATAGCAGCATGGTGTCGCCCGAAGAACGGATGAGGCTGCCGCGCGCCAGGCAGGCGCGATGGGTGTCGTAGCCGCGCTGGCCGGGCTTGCCTTCGAGAGGCGCCAGTTCGATGGCCGCCAGCATGCCGATATTGCGGATATCCACCACATTCGGCAGGCCTTTCAGGGCATGCGCCGCGTCTTCCCAATAAGACCACAATTCGCGCGCGCGGCCGAACAGGCCCTCGCGTTCGCAGATGTCCAGCGTGGCGAGGGCGGCCGCGCAAGCCACCGGATGGCCGGAATAGGTATAGCCGTGCGAGAACTCGATGGCGCTTTCCGGGCCCTGCATGAAGGCTTCGTGGACGTGATCGCGCACCAGGGTCGCGCCCATGGGGATGGCGCCGTTGGTCAGGCCCTTGGCGCTGGTGATGATGTCGGGCGTGACGCCGAAATAGGCCGAGGCAAAGGCGCCGTCGATGCGGCCGAAGGCGCAGATGACCTCGTCGAAAATCAACAGGATGCCGTGTTTGTCGCAGATGTCGCGCAGGCGCTTCAGGTAGCCGCGCGGCGGCACCAGCACGCCGGTGGAGCCGGCCACCGGTTCGACGATCACGGCGGCGATGGTGGAGGCGTCGTGCAGGGCGATGAGGCGCTCCAGCGCCTCGGCATGGTGGGCGCCCCATTGCGGTTCGCCGCGGGAATAGGCCATGTGTTCGCGGTCATAGGTGTGGGGCAGGTGATCCACCATGGGCAGCAGATTGCCGAAGGCCTTGCGCTGGCCGCCGATGCCCGAGACGGACAGGCCGCCGAAACCCACGCCATGGTAGGAGCGCTCGCGGCCGATCAGGCGCACCCGCTGGCCCTGGCCGCGCGCGCGGTGATAAGCCAGGGCGATCTTCAGCGCCGTGTCCACGGCCTCGGAGCCGGAGTTGGAGTAGAAGACCTGCGAAAAGCCCTGCGGCGCGTGGGCGCAGAGGCGCTCGGCCAGCTCGAAGGCCAGCGGGTGGCTCATCTGGAACGAAGGCGCGTAGTCCAGCTGTTCGGCCGTGCGCGCGATGGCCTGGACGATCTCCGGCCGGCGGTGGCCGGCGTTGACGCACCACAGGCCGGCAATGCCGTCGAGCACTTGGCTGCCGTCCGGGCGCTGGTAGTACATGCCCTGGGCCGAGGTGAACAGCACCGGGTCGCGCTTATAGCGGCGGTTGGCCGTGAACGGCATCCAGAAAGCATCGGTCTTGAGCTCGGCGGGGTGCGGCATGGGAAGTCCTGCGTCGTGTTGGGGAGCGTCTATTTTGTATTAATTAAATAAAAAATACAATTAAACGCGAATTTTTGGGTGGTGCCTGATTTTTTTGTTGAATGGATACGGCTTGCGGTGTCAGGCCCCCGGTGGCGCCGCCTGGCGGGGGGGGGGCTGGCCTGGGCGCGTCCGGCGCCTGCCGGATATCACGACGCCTGCAGCGATGCCTTCAGATGCTGGCGCATCAACTGGGCGGCCCATTCATTGTCGCCGGCCTCGAGGGCTTCGATGATGCGCAGATGCTCGGCCGAGGAGTCGGCGTAGCGGGCGGCGCGATAGAAGGCGGCGTGTTCTTCGAGGCGCCGCAGCTGGTTCTGCTGCTGCACGGCCTGCAGGATGTGGCGGTTGCCCGAGCAGCGCGCCAGCAGTTCGTGAAAGGCGGTGTTCAGCGCGAAGAACTCGGCGGCCGAGACGTCGTCGCGCCGCAGCAGCGCTTCATGGTCGGCGCGCATGCGCGCCAGCGCCGGGCGGTCCAGCCGGAATGCGGGCTCAAGCAGGCCGGCGCACTCGATGGCCATGCGGAAACGGTAGCTCTCGGCCAGCGCCTCGGCGCTGTCCAGCGAGGGCGCGAACTGCCAGCCGTGGCCCTTGCGCTTTTCGATCAGGCCATCGGCCGAGAGCTGCAGCAGCGTCTTGGCGAGCACCGCGCGCGGCGCGCCGTAGCGCTGGTGCAGCTCGCTTTCGGTAAAGGTCTCGGGCAGCTCGCGGCGGGCGCGGTCGTCGATGAGGCGGCGATAGAGCTCGGCCTGGGTGGGGCCCCGCAAGCTGGGCAGCGGCGCCTGGGCGGTGAGGGCGGCCACGGTGTAGCCGCTGTTGGGCCGGTGCGCGATCAGGCCTTGCGCGGCCAACAAGGCCAGCGCGCCGCGCACCGGCGTGCGCGACACCGCATAGCGCTTGGCCAGGGCTTCTTCGGAGAGGTGCTCGCCCACCGGATGGCGGCCGGCGGCGATATCGTCGGCGATCTGGCGGGCGAGGTCGACTTGCAGGGCGGTGGGACGGGCGGCCATGGGCGGTGTCGGAGGCAGAGGACGTAGATGGTAACGGAGTCCCACCCGCTTTTCATGCCTCCCGCTGGCCTTCGGCCCAGGCCAGGCATTCGGCGCGCAGCAAGCGGCCCATCTCGGCGCGCCGTAACGTATCCAGCCGGCTGCTGATGGCGCCGAAGCTGAAAGCCACCGAGGTCAGGGCCGAGACCGGAAAGGCCACGCCCACGCCGGACACGCCGGGCGTGATGCTGTCGACGATTTCCGAGTAGCCCTGTTCGCGCGCGCGGCGCACGGCCTTCATCAGGGCGGCGGCGGACAGGCCGGCCTGGGCATAGTGCTTGGGGTGGCGGGCGTACAGGGCGGCGATTTCTTCGTCGGGCAGGGTGGCCAGGATGGCCAGCCCGCCGGCGCCCACGCCCAGCAGGCGGCGCTCGCCTTGGTCGATGGTGAAGACCTTGACCGGGAAGCTGCCGGCCTCGCGCAGCAGGCAGAGCGCGTAATCGCCTTGCCGGATGACCAGGAAAACCGTGTCGCCCGAGAGCCGGGCCAGTTTCTGCGCGAAGGGGCGCAGCGCGTCCAGCAGCGGCGTGCGGCGCAGCGAGGCGAAGCCCAGCTGCATGGCGTCCACGCCCAGGCGGTAGCGGCGGTTTTGCGGATCGCGCTCGGCGAATTGTTCTTCCAGCAGGCAACTGAGCAGGCGGTGGGCGGTGGAGCGCTCCAGGCCGGACTCGCGCATGACGCCTTGCAGGTCGATGCCGTCTTCCTGGTGGCGGGCCAGCAGGCGCAGCAGTTCCAGGGCGCGGCGCATGCTCTGGGTGCCGCCGGTCGAGCCTGTGGTGTTCATATTGTGGGAAATTTGGTTTGAATATTTTGTATTTTAGGAAAACTGCTGTCTTAATTCAATCCGTGGCACACCAGAACAAGGACGAGGAGACCATGGAATACAGCACGTTGACGGTGGAGCAGCTGGGCGCGGTCTGCCGCATCAGCTTGGCGCGCGAGGCGGCGCGCAATGCCCAGAGCCAGCAGATGCTCGATGAACTGGACCAGGCCCTGCAAGACGCGGCCGAGGACGAGAGCGTGCGCGTGGTGGTCCTGGCCGGGCGCGGCGCGCATTTTTCGGCCGGCCATGACTTGAAAGAGGCCCAGGCCAAGCGCGCCGACTTCACGGTCGAGGAGCGCTGGGCCTATGAGTCGCGCCGCTATTTCGGCTATTGCATGCGCATCTGGGACTTTCCCAAGCCCACCGTGGCCCAGGTGCAGGGCGCCTGCGTGGCGGGCGGTTTCATGATCGCCAATATGTGCGACCTCATCGTCGCCGCCGAGGACGCTTTCTTCTCCGATCCCGTGGGCCACACCCTGGCCGCCGCGGCGACCGAGGTGCTGATCCATCCCTGGGTCATGGGCTTGCGTCGCGCCAAGGAGATGCTGTTTACCGGCGAGAAGCTCGAAGCACAGGAAGCCTTGCGCATCGGCATGGTCAACCGCGTGGTGCCGGTGGCCGAGCTGGAGGCCGCCACCCTGGCCCTGGCGCAGCGCATCGCCCAGGCGCCGCCCTTCGGGCTGCACCTGGTCAAGCGCTCGCTCAATCGCACCGCCGATGCGCAAGGCCTGCGCACCGCCTTGTCGGCGCATTTCGACACGCACCAGCTCTCGCATATGAGCGAGGAATTCCGCTCCGTGCGCGATCGCGGCCTGGCCCAGGCCATCATGCGCAACAAAAAGGGGGAGACGGCATGAGAAGCGCCATGGACGCTTTGCTGGACCCGCGTTCCATCGCCCTGATCGGCGCCAGCGCCAATGCGGGGCGCATCGGCGGCCTGCCGCTGGAACTGCTGACCCGCTTCGGCTACCGGGGGGATATCTATCCGGTCAATCCCAAGTACGAAGAAGTCTTCGGCCTGCGTTGCTGGCCCGATATCGAGGCCGTGCCGGCGGGCGTGGACCTGGCGGTGCTGGCCATCGCGGCCGCCGAGGTCACGCCCATGCTCAAGCGCTGCCATGCGCGCGGCGTGCGCGCGGCCATTGTCTATGCGGCCGGCTTTGCCGAGGAGGGCGAGGAAGGCCAGCGCCTGCAAGCGGAAATGGAGCGCTTCGCGGCCGACAGCGGCATGGCCGTGGCCGGGCCCAATTGCATGGGCTTTGCCAATCTCAACACCCAGGCCTATACCGCCTTCGCCTCGGTCTTCAAGACCGCGCCGGCGCAGACCGGGCCCGGCACGGTGAGCCTGCTGACGCAAAGCGGCAATGTCTGCGCCGCGGTCTACGCCATCGGCCGCCGTCTGGGTCTGCCGTTCTCGCATTTCATCAATACGGGAAACGAGGCCTGCATCGATTTCTCGCAATACCTGGAGTATCTGGCCGAGGATCCGGGCACGGGCATCGTGCTGGGCTATATCGAGCAATTGCGCGACGGCCCGCGCTTTGTGCGTGCCTGCCAGGCCCTGGAGCGCCAGGACAAGGTGCTGATCGCGCTGAAGGCCGGCAATACCGACAAGGGCGCGCAGGCCGTGCGCTCGCATACGGCGGCCCTGGCCGGCGACCGGCGCGTCTATGCGGCGGCCTTTCGCCAGCTCAATGTCATCCAGGCCGATGATTTTGCCCAGATGGCGGCCATCGCCAGCCTGGCCACGCTGCGCGACCGTCAGGCGGGGCGGCGCGTGGCCGTGGTCACCATGTCGGGCGCGCTGGGCGCCATCCTGGCCGATAAATTCATCGGCGCCGGGCTGGAGCTGCCCGATCTGCCGCCGGCGCTGCAGCGCACGCTGCGCGAGGGCATTCCCGATTACGGCATGGTCGGCAATCCGGTGGATGTGACCGGCAATGTGGTCAACGACCCGGACTTCGTGCGCACGGTGCTGGCCGCGCTGGCGACCTCGCCGGACATCGATACCGTGGTGGTCTACGCGCCCGGCTATATGCTGGACCGCATGGCCGACGCCTTGGTGGAGACGGCGGGCGCGCATGCGCGCCTGTTCGTCGCCATCGACACGGGCCAGGCGCAATGCCGCGAGCGCTTGCGCGAGGCCGGCGTGGCGGTGTTCGACGATCTCGGCCTGGCCGTCAACAGCCTGGCGCCTTATCTGCGCTGGTGCGAGGGACGCGGGCGCCGCCGCGCCGAGGCGGACGCTGTCGGGCCGGCCGCGGCCCCCGCCTTGCCTTGCAACGAGGCCGCGGCGCGCGATTGGCTGGCGGGCTTCGGCATGCCGCCGCAGCGCGTGGCGCGGGCCGCCACCGCCGAGGCCGCAGTGGACGCGGCGCGCGGGCTGGGGTATCCGGTCGCCATGAAGATCCTCAGCCCGGACATCGCGCACAAGACCGATATCGGCGGCGTGGTCCTGAACGTGGCCGATGACGCAGCCGCGCGCGCGGCCTTCGAGCGGCTGATGGCCGCCGGCGCGAGCCAGGCGGGCGCGCGCCTCGACGGCGTGCTCGTGCAGCCCATGGCGCGCGGCGTGGCCGAGCTGATCGTGGGCGCCACGCGCGATCCGGTCTTCGGGCCGGTGCTGACCGTCGGCCTGGGCGGCGTGCTCACCGAGCTTTATCAGGATGTCAGCCACCGGCTCTTGCCGGTGGACGCGGCCATGGCCGGCGAGATGCTGCGCGAACTGAAAGCCTATCCCTTGCTGGAGGGCTATCGCGGCAAGGCGGGTGATGTGGCGGCGGCCTGCCAGGCCATTGCCGCGGTCGGCCAGGCCATGCTGGCCGCGCCGGCCGTGGTCGGGGAAATCGAGGTCAATCCATTGCTGGTCCAAGAGGCCGGACAGGGCGTCGCCGTGCTGGACGCGCTGATCCTGCCCGCAACCGCCTAGGCCATCCTGGGCAACACACGGAGGAGACAACAATGTTGAAGCAAGTAATGGCCGGCTGCGCGCTGGCCCTGGCGGCGACCCTGGCGCAGGCCGCCGACAACTATCCGTCCAAGCCGGTGCGCATCGTGGTGCCGTTCGCGCCCGGCGGCGCCACCGACATCATGAGCCGCCTGGTGGCCGAGCGCCTGACCGCCAAGATCGGCCAGCCGGTGATCGTCGAAAACAAGCCGGGCGGCGGCACCATGATCGCCTCGGACTATGTGGCCAGGGCCGAGCCCGACGGCTATACGCTCCTGATGGCGGCGTCCTCGCTGGGCATCGCGCCCAGCATCTACGCCAAGGTCAATTACGATCCGATCAAGGATTTCGCGCCGGTCAGCCAGGTGGCCTCGGTGGTGCATGTGCTGGAGGTCCATCCTTCGGTGCCGGCCAAGACGGTGGGCGAGCTCATCGCCTATCTGAAGGCCAACCCGGGCAAGGTCAGCTATGGCTCGGTGGGCGCGGGCAGCTCCACCCACCTGGAGGCCGAGCTGTTCAACAGCATGGCGGGCGTGCAGATGGCGCATATTCCCTACAAGGGCAGCGCCCCGGCCCTGAACGACCTGGTGGCCGGGCGCATCCAGGTGATGTTCGACGCCTGGGCCTCGTCCGGTCCCTTCGTCAAGGACGGGCGCCTGCGGGCGCTGGCCGTGACCACGGCCCAGCCCTCGGCCTCGGTGCCCGAGCTTGCCACCATGTCGGCCTCCGGCCTGCCGGGCTACTCGGCCATGCCCTGGCTGGGCCTGGTGGCCCCGGCCGGCACGCCCAAGCCGGTGATCGACACGCTCTACCGGGCCGTGGCGGAGATCGTCAAGGAGCCGGCGGTCAAGACCAAGTTCAGCGACCTGGGGCTGGACATCATCGGCAGCGACCCGCAGGCCTTCGGCGCGTTCATCAAGCAGGATATCGCCACCTGGGCCAAGGTCGCGCGCGACGCCAATATCCGGCTGGAGTAGGCATGAGCGGCATGATGAAGACCTTCGCGGCCCTGCCGGATGACGAGGACTTCCGGCAAGCCCTGCGCCAGTGGCTGGCGCCGGCCTACGCGGCTTTTGCCGCGCGTTGGCCGGGCGGGGCCGCGCCGCGCTCGCTGGACTACCGCCGCGCCTGGGAAGACTGGCTGTGCGCCCAGGGCTGCTCGGGCCTGGGCTGGCCGGCCGAGCACGGCGGCCTGGCCCTGCCGCTGGCGCGCCAGGCCATTTTTCATGAGGAACATGCGCGCTGCGGCGCGCCGCTGGGCATCAATCTCATCGGCCACGGCATCCTGGCGCCCACCTTGCTGCATTTCGGCACGCCGGCGCAGCAGGCGCGCTTTCTGCCCGGCGTGCTGGCCAACCGCGAGATCTGGTGCCAGGGCTATTCCGAGCCGGGCGCCGGCTCCGACCTGGCCGCCGTGCGGACCCGGGCCGAGCGCTGCGCGGGCGGCTGGCGGCTGTCGGGCCACAAGATCTGGACATCGTTCGCCGACCGCGCGCAATGGTGTTTCGTGCTGGCGCGCACCGATCCCCAGGCGCCACGCCACAAGGGCCTGAGCTTTCTGCTGGTGGACATGGGCAGCCCCGGCGTGCGCGTGGCTCCCATCCGCCAGCTCACGGGCGAGGCGGAGTTCTGCGAGGTCTTTTTCGAGGAGGTCTTCGTGCCCGAGGATGCCCTGGTGGGCAGCGAGCACGGCGGCTGGCGTATCGCGATGGCCGCGGCCAGCTTCGAGCGCGGCACGTATTTCATTCCGCGCCTGGTGCGTTTTGCCCAGGAGCTGGCCGCGGTGCGGGCCCTGTGCGGCGATGCCGCCTCGCAGCGGCGCTGGGCGCGGCTGGCCCTGGATAGCCAGGTGCTGGCCTTGAAGTCGCAGCGCGCCCTGCAGGCCGCCCAGCGCGGCGATCCGCCGGGCCCGGAAGGCTCGTCGACCAAGGTGCACTGGAGCGAAGCCCACCAGCGCCTGCTGGAACTGGCCATGGAGCGCCTGGGCGCGCGCGGCGTGCTGCCGCCGGACGAGGCCTCGCGGGCGCTGTCCCATGCCTATCTGTGGTCGCGCGCCGAGACCATTCTGGCCGGCACCTCCGAAATCCAGCGCAACATCATCGCCGAGCATATGCTGGGCCTGCCCAAAGGGTGAATGGCATGACCGAAGACCAACAAACCCTGCGCGATGCCGCGCGGCGTTTTCTCAAGGACAGGCATCCGCCGGCGCGGGCGCGGCGGGCGGGCGAGGCTTCGCCCGCCGAGCGCCAGGCCCTGTGGGCCGAGTTGCGCGCCCAGGGCTGGCCCGCCATGCTGGCGGCCGAGGCGCAGGGCGGCCTGGGCCTGGACCTGGCGCATGCCTGGCCGGTGGCGCATGCGGCCGGGCAGGCCCTGATCAGCGTGCCGCTCATCGCGGCCATGGCGGTCCTGCCCTTGCTGTCGCGGGCGCTGGACGCGGATTTCGCCTGGGCCGACGAGGACGGGCTGGTGGAGGGCGCGGGGGCGCCGGCCCTGGCGCTGCGCGGCCACTGCCTGGTGCGCCTGCCGCCCGTGGCGCAAGAGGCCGGCCTGGATCCCACCATGCCGCTGGGCCGGGCCCAGGGCGAAGGCGAGCGGCTGGCCACGCTGAGCGCGCCGCAGGCGGAGGGCCTGCGCGCGCGGCTGCGGCTGTTGCGCCTGGCCGAGATGTTGGGCGCGGCCGACGCCGCCTTGCGGATGGCGGTGGACTATGCCTGCCAGCGGCAGCAGTTCGGGCGGCCCATCGGCGCCAACCAGGCGGTCAAGCACCGCCTGGCCGAAGGCTGGATGGCCCTGGACGATGCCTGCCTGGCGCTGGACGCGGCGGCGCATGCCATGGACGAGGGCGGCGGCCCGGGCCTGGATGGGGCCCAATGGCTGGCGGTGGACGCGGCGCGGCGCTGTGCGCACCAGGCTATCCAGACGCATGGCGCCATGGGCATCACCTGGGAGTGCGACGCGCATCTCTATCTGAAGCGCGTCATGCGCCTGGCCGCCGCGCTGGAGGGCGCGGCGAGCCAGGATGCGCTCCTGGAACGCATCTGGCGGGCGGCCGCCTAGGCGATGGGCGCGGGTTCGGGCGCGCCGGCCTGGGCCGCCCGGTGGGCCATCAGCAGGCTGTGCAGCATCTCGGTCGACAGGCCGTGCAGCACCAACCGGTAGCCCGCGCGCAAGGTGGACATGGGCACCAGCGGATGTTTGTTGTTCACCAGCACCAGGTGCTGGGGCGCGCCCAGCAGCTGGGCCGCGTAGATGCCGATGGTCTCGTCCAGCTGCAGCGAGTTGGCCGCGCGCCAGAAATCATTGTCGGTGAGCAGCAACTGGTAGAGCGGGGTGAAGAGCTCGATGGCGCTTTGCAGGTCGAGGAAGTTGAGCCGGCCTTGCGGCATGTCCTCCAGCCTCAGGCCCGGATCCTCGATCATGGAAAAGTCCAGCCGGGGCGGCGCGTGCATCTCCTGGCCGGCATCGCGCAGCGCCTGGTTCAGGCGGATGACGAAGTTGAACAGGTTCAGGTCGTGCTTGACGAAGAGATCGTCCTTCAGGTCGTCGATGGCGCGCGGCGTGAGCGGCGTCGTGCTCACGGGCACGGGCGAGTTGCCGCCGATGAAGGACAGGATCTGGGCGCCGAGGTGGAAATGGCGCAGGATGAGCCAGTTGGCTTGCGGGGAGACAAAGCGCTTCAGGCCCCAGGCCAGGATGCGGTGCAGAAAGCGCGAGTGCGACCAGCGGCGCGGCAGGAAGGTCTTGACCACCTGGATGAGGACGATGCACAGCCGCGCGATGGGGCGCAGGAAGGGCAGCAGGTATTGGCGCGAGCCGCTGCTGGAGTCGGCCAGCCAGGCCTTCTTGACCTCATCGGGCAGGGGCGTGCTGCGGTCCAGGTAAAGCGCCAGCCAGGGGTTGGGGTCGGCCGGGTCGTGGCCTTGGGCCAGAAAGGCCGGATCCTCTTTCATGCCTGCTCCATGACGTGGTGGAACTGCATCAGGTACAGGGCGGCGGTGCGCCTTGCGGTGTCGACGATGGGGCGGGCCGCCGCGGGATCGCAGTCCAGGGCCAGTTCGACCGCGGCCAGCCAGCGCGCCAGATGATGTTCATCATTGTGCCCGTGGTACTCCAGGAAGCGGAAGGCATCGGGCGGCAGCGCCAGGCTGGCCTTGAGCAGGGGCAGCAGGGCGGGGATGATGCGCTGGCCCGTGCCCTCGATGATGTAGACGGCGCCCAGCAGGCCGATGGGGTCGCGCGTGGCGGCCAGCGCGTGCAGATAGGCGTTGAGCGCTTCGCCGCCCGGATTGCGCCGCAGCTGGTCGATATCTTCCTGGGTGCCGCCGGCCTTGCGGTAGTCCTCGAAAAGGATGCGGAAGTCGTTCTGTTCTTCGCCGGCATGGGTCTGGATGAGGGCGGCCAGCGGGGCATACGCCGCGCCCAGCGAGGCCGCGCCTTCGCGCATCCACTTGCTCCCTTCACGCACTTGCGGGATCCAGCTCTCCATCCAGCGGACATAGTCGGCGGTCTCGAAGGCGCGGCGGCGCAGTTTGTGGACCAGCGGCGTGCGCCAGACGCGCGAGCGGTAGTCGTGCCAGATCGCGGCCAGTTCGGTCAGCAGCGGCGACAGGCCCTGGGGCGCCATGGCCGGGTCGTGCGGCGGCGCGATGGTCTCGGCGTCCTCGGCCAGCGCGGCCGGCGCGCGCGCCGCCGGCCGGGCGGGGCGGCCGTCGGCCTCGGCTTCGAGCAGCATATAGGCCGCCATGAAGCGGCCGGACTCGGGGATGTAGCAGAAGATCTGCTCGCCGGGCTGGATCTCGCGCGTCTGCAGAAACTCGGCCAGCATGATGAGGATGGAGGCTGCGCCCGTGTTGCCGCGCCAGGCCAGGTTGCTGAACCAGCGCTCGCGCGGGATGACCAGGCCGGCCTTGGCCATCAGGTCTTCGACCACGGGGATGAATTTCTCGGAGGAGTAATGGCACAGGAAGTGATCCACGCGCGCCGGGTCCAGCCAGCCGTCGCGCACCAGCCGCGCATACTCATGGATGCCGATATCGAAGAGATGGGGCAGCAGGCGGATGTCCTGGCGCAGCGAGAGCGCGCCGTCGGCCTCGGCGTCCTGCCAGGAGGGATAGTCCAGATGGCCGCGTTCCCGGTCGGCCGACAGCCCCAGCTGCATGCAGACCGGATAGTCGCCCGAGAAGGCGCGCTGGTGTATCCACTTCAGGCGCAGCCGGACCCCGCGCGAAGGGCCTGGCAGCGGCCGGCTGCCCGTGCCCAGCAGGACCGCGCCGGCGCCATCGGAAAGCATCCAGCGCAGGAAATGCGCGTCGAAATCGGCGTCGTAGCCGCGCGCGGCGAAGCGCGAGCGCTTGAACAGGCGCGAAGGCAGTTCGGCGGCCACGGCCAGGGCGCGGGCGTGGCCGCCGAGCTCGACGCCGCTGGCCGCGGCCTGGATGGCGCCGACGCCGGCCGCGCAGATGCCGTGCACGGACAGCGTCTCCATGGGCGGCGCGGCCAGCTCGCCCTGGATCATGTTGGCAAAACCGGGCATGAGGGCGTCGCCGCCCGATGAGCCCGCGGCCAGCAGCCCGATGTCGGCCAGGCGGCTGTCATGGCGCGCCAGGCAATCGCCGATGGCGCGGGCGGCCAGCTGGGCATTGCTGAAGACCGTGCGGCCGTCCGGGCCGATGGCGTAGTGGCGCGTCTTGATGCCGTTCTCGGCCAGGATGCGCTGCTTGATGCGCCCGGAGATGCGGTTCAGCGGCGCGATATAGGCGTCCATCGCGGCATTGTCGATGGGCTCGCCCGGCATGAAATAGCCGGCGGCTTCCAGGTAGACGCGGTCAAAGGCGATAGGCATGGGCGGATTCTCGTCGGGATCAGCGGATGTGTTCGGGCGCCATCAGGGGACGCGAACGCAGGCGCGCGATGACGCTGCCCAGCACGAAGACCCGCGCCATATAGGGCAGCAGGCCGGCTTCGTTCAGGGCCGGATGCACGCGCGCGCGGTAGTGTTCGCGGTGCAGGCGGGCCAGTTCGGTCCAGTGGGCGCGCGGGTTTTCGTGGTGGGCCGTGTGCAGGCCGATGTTAAAGAGCAGGGGGTTGACCATGCCCTCGAAGTTGCGCGCATAGTCCAGGCCGGCGCGCGGCCCGCCGTCGGCGTGGGCATGCTGCAGGTAGTTGGTGGCCAGCAGCCAGTGCAGGCCGTGCAGCTGCGGCAGGATGACAAAGAGCAGGGCCTTGGCCGGGTCGATGGCCAGCAGGCCGCCCCACAGGGCCAGCCAGGCGGCGTACTGCGCCAGGCAATAGCGCCAGACGCCCGGGCGCCAGCGCTTCATGCGCGCCAGCCAGCCCAGGAATAGCGGCGCCAGCACCCAGACGGCCTGGAAGGGATGCAGCAGATAGCCCGGCAGGTCGTTGCGGTCGCCGCCGAAGCGATAGGTGCGGGCGGCGTCGCGCGCGCCGTGCTTGTAGCGGTGGTGATTGGCGACATGGGCGGGCCAGAACACGAAGGTGGGATGGCCTTGCAGCAGCGTGATCCAGAAATCGGTCAGGCGGTTGGCCAGCCGGCCGCGCCACATGCGCAGGTGGGTATGGTTGTGATGAATGACGCCGATGCCCAGGGTGAGAAACAGCAGCAGGCCGTACAGCGGCCAGGAAAACCCCCGCCACCACTGCCATGCCGCCAGCGCCGGGGCCAGCGCCAGATAGGCCAGGCTTTGCACATCGCGCCCATGGCGCAGCCGGGGCATCATCTCAGGCCGCGCCGGCGTCGGCCGCGCGGGCGCGGTGCGCGTCCAGTTGGCGCTGGGCCGCATCGGCGGCCAGGCGCGTGCCGAACAGCCGGTCCATGAAGGTGAACTGGAAACCGTAGTTGCCGTTGTAGCAGGCATGGTGCAGGTGATGGCGACGGCTGGCCGCGAACCAGTGCGCATACGACACGCCGGGGAAGAAATCGTAGTTGGCGTGGCCGATGCAATTGAAAAACAGGCTGAACAAGGGCACCGACAGCAGCGACCAGAAACTGAAGTCGTGCAGCAGCATGGGCAGCAGGATGACATTGCCCAGCATCAAGGCCTCGATGGGATGGAAGCTATAGGTGGAAAACGGCGTGGTCACCACCGAGCGGTGATGCGGCAGGTGGAAGCGCCGCAGCCAGCGGGTGTGGAGCAGCCGGTGGTTGATCCAGAAATGCACGTCGTTCCAGGCCAGCAGGAAGAGGATCTCCAGGCTGATCTTCAGCGCGCCGGCGTCCGGATCCAGGCGCGCCCAGCCCAGCTGCAGCAGGCCCCAGGGGAAGATCATGCCCGTGCCGAAAAGCAGGATGGACAGGCCGGACTGGGCGAATTCGCGGCGCAGTTGGCCCGGCGCCAGCGGCCGCGGGTCCAGCGGGCGCCCCAGGCCCAGGGCCGGCAATACATGGCGGGTCAGCAGCCAGGTCGCCGCGCCGAACAGCAGATAAATGCCGCCGAAAAACAGCAGCCCGGCCAGCATCACCTGCCCGGCCGTCAATGCCATGAACGCTTGCGCCATGTATCCCGTGCCGGCGGCGCCGGCCTTTGCTTGTTGTCATGGCGCGATGATAAGCAATCGTCTGATTTATAGGGGGCGGATGTATTACCAATTGATTCGGAGTCGGACAATCGTTTCGGACTGATGGTGATAAATCACTTGATCTATGTCATATAACTCATTGATCTAAAACAAAAAACGCGCCATGGGCAAGCTGGCGCGTGGCAGGGCTGGGCCCGCTTTAGTCCTTGAACACCTGGATGGTGTCGCTCTTGACGGCGTTGGTGTCGAGTTTGTTGGCGATCCAGTCCATCGAGGTATCCGACACGCCCGGGGTGACCAATTCGGCCGGCACGATGGTGATGTTGGACAGCACCTTGAAGGGGTATTTATCGCTCTTCTTGGTCACGCCGAACAATTGGTCTTCCAGGCCCTGGCCGTCGGCGCGGTGGATGCGCACCGGGCGGCCGAAGCCCTTGAAGGTCACGTCGTGCATGGCGGCGGCCACCTGCTCGGGGGCCGGCCAGGCGCCGCCGTTGTCCTTGATGGCCTTTTCATAACCGGCCTTCAGCCCCTGGATGGCCTGGACCATGTGATAGACCGAGTAGATCGGATAGGCCTTGGTCTTGTCGTGGAATTTCTTGATGAAGGCCTGGTGGGCCGGATCGTCCTTGGTCTCCGGGTGCAGGAAGTAATGGTCGCCGCGCGCGCCCACGTACACGCCTTCGGGCAGGGCGTTGCCCAGGCGCTCCAGCGAGCTTTCGGCCAGCGAGAGCACGAAGGTCGAGTTCTTGAACAGATTGCGCTGCGCGGCCTGGCGCACGAAGTTGTCCAGGTCGCCGCCCCAGGAGGTCGAGACGATGACGTCCGGGCGCAAGGCCTGCAGCTTGCTGATCTCGGTCGAGAAGTCCGCCGCGCCGAACTTGGGGAACATCTCGGCGACGACCTTGACGTCGGGCTTGAACTTCTTGAGCGCGGCCAGGAAGATGTCGCGCGAATCACGGCCCCAGGCGTAATCCTGGTTGACGATGGCCACGGTCTTGAAGTCGGGCTTGACCTTCATCAGGTAGAGCACCTGGGCCACCATTTCGGTGGTGGCGTTGGCCTGGGTGCGCACGACATACTTGTAGGTCTTGCCTTCGAGCGCCTTTTCGGTGCCGCAGTCCCAGAGCACATTGAGCACTTTCAGGTCCTCGGCCACGGGCGCCACGATATTGCAATGGCCGCTCGAGATGGCCGACAGCATGACCTTGGTGCCGCCTTCGGCCAGGCGGCGGTATTCGGACAGCAGCTTCTCGCCGCCGCCGCCCTCGTCGATATAGGTCGGCACCAGCTTGACGCCGTCGATGCCGCCGGCGGCGTTGATGTCCTGGATCAGGATGTCGGCGGCGTCCTTGGCCGGCACGCCGAACACCGAGGCCGAGCCCGACAGGAAGGTGGAAATGCCGATCTTCAGTTCCTGCGGTTTGTCGGCGGCCTGGGCCCAAGCGGCCAGCCCCGACAACAAGGCCGCCGCGGCGGCCAGTTTCAAGGTCTTCATCTGCTGTCTCCTTTATTGTGTTTGATGCTCAGCGGTGCGGCGCGGGACGCTCAGATCGTCCGGCCGCCATCGACCGGCAGTTCCACGCCGGTGATGAATTCGGCCGCGTCGCTGGCCAGGTACAGCGCGGCGGCGGCCACGTCCGAAGGCTGGCAGAAGCGGCCCAGCGGAATGGTGGACTGGAACTTGGCGCGATTCTCGGGCGTGTCCGGCAAGCCCATGAAGAGTTCGAACATGCCGGTCACGCCCATCACGGGGCAGATGGCGTTGACGCGGATATTGTCGGGGCCGAGTTCGACCGCCATGGACTTGGACAGCACATTGACCGCGCCCTTGGAGGCGTTGTACCAGCTCAGGCCCGGACGCGGACGGATGCCGGCGGTCGAGCCGATGTTCAGGATCACGCCGCGCTTTTGCTGGCGCATATAGGGAATGACAGCCTGCGCCATGTGATAGATGGATTTCACATTGATGGCGAACATGCGGTCGAATGTCTCTTCGTCCACGTCCAGCATGGGCTGGTTCTTGTGGGTGATGGCGGCGTTGTTGACCACGATGTCCAGGCGGCCGAAGGCTTCGAGCGTGTGCTTGACCACCGCGTCGATATCGGCGCGGCTGGACACATCCGCCTGCAGGGACAGGGCGACGCTGCCGATCTCGCTGGCGACGCGGTCGGCGGCTTTCTTGTTGATGTCGGCGATGACGACCTGCGCGCCTTCCCGGGCATAGAGTTTGGCGATGCCTTCGCCGAAACCGCTTCCCGCGCCGGTAACGATAGCGACCTTGCCTTGCAATTGACCCATGTCTGTCTCCGTCTGCTGTGTCAGGGTTTACTTGCCGTAGTACTGGATGATGGTCTTGGTGGTGCTCATTTCTTCAAGCGCGATGAAACCCTTCTCGCGGCCGTGGCCGCTCTTCTTGACGCCGCCGAAGGGCAGCTCGACCCCGCCGCCGGCGCCAAAGCCATTGATATAGACCTGGCCGACCTTGATGCCGCGCGCCACGCGCTGCTGGCGCCCGCCGTTCTCGGTCCAGACCGCGCCCAGCAAGCCGTAGTCGGTGGCGTTGGCCAGGGCGATGGCCTGCTCTTCGTCGTCAAAGGGCAGGGCGACCAGCACCGGGCCGAAGATCTCCTGCGTGAACAGATCGCTGTCGTGCGTGGCGGCGCTGAACAGCGTGGGTTTGACATAAAAGCCGCCGGCGGGCACGCCCTCGGCGATGCTGCCTTCGGCCACCACTTTCAGGCCGTCGGCCAGGCCTTTGGCGATATAGCGGTTGACGCGCTCGAACTGCGCGCGGTTGACCACCGGCCCGCAGGTCAGGTCCATCTCGGGCGTGCCGGCGCGCACCTTGGAGAATTCCTGCGCCACCGCCTGCATGAAATCGGCGTAAATGCCTTTCTGCACCAGCAGGCGGCTGCCCGCCGTGCAGGTCTGGCCGGCGTTGTGCACGATGCCCTTGACGATGGCCGGGATGGCCAGCTTGCCATTGGCGTCGTCAAAGACGATGTGCGCCGACTTGCCGCCCAGCTCCAGCACGCACTTGACGGCATTGCGGGCGGCGGCGCTTTGCACCAGCACGCCGACCTCGTTCGAGCCGGTGAAGGTCACGAAATTGATGCCGGGGTGGCCCGACAGCGCGGCGCCGGCCTCTTCGCCCAGGCCGGTGACCACATTGAGCGCGCCGGCCGGGAAGCCGACTTCCAGCGCCAGCTCGGCCACGCGCACGATGGACAGGCAGGCGTCCTCGGCCGGCTTGACCACGGCGGCGTTGCCCATGGCCAGGGCCGGGGCCACGCTGCGGCCGAACATCTGGGCCGGGTAGTTCCAGGGGATGATGTGGGCCGTGACGCCCAGGGGCTCGCGGATCAGCTGGACCGAATAGTTCTCCTGGAAGGGAATGGTCTGCCCATGCACTTTGTCGGCCGCGCCGCCATAGAACTCGAAATAGCGCGCCAGCACCGTGATGTCGGCGCGGGCCGTGGACAGGGGCTTGCCGGTGTCGCGCGATTCGATCTGCGCCAGCTCTTCGTGGTGGGCCAGGATGCTCTCGGCCAGGCGCAGCAGCAGCCGGCCGCGGTCCAGGGCGGTCGAATGGCCCCAGCCGCCGTCCAGGGCGGCCCGCGCCGCGCCCACGGCGAGGTCCACGTCGGCCGCCTGGCCGCGCGGGATGCGGGTAAAGGCCTGGCCATCGACCGGCGAAATCACTTCCAGGCTGCGGCCGTCCCGGGCCGTCGCTTTCTGTCCGTTGATGATCATGTGCGTCATGCGGTTCTCCATCAAGATGGGTTCAGCGAGATCGAGCCGCGCTCGATCGTCCAGATCTGGTCGGGAATGTCGCCCAGCAGCTTGATGTTGGATTCGGTGATCACAACGCAGAGCTGGGGTTGCAGTTCTTTCAGGCGCGCCAGCGCCTCCGTGTAGTCGCGCGCCAGCTTGGGCGCCAGGCCCTGGAAGGGCTCGTCGAGCATCAGCAGGCGGGTGCCCACCATGACGGCACGCGCCAGGGCCACCATCTTGCCCTGTCCGCCGGACAGTGCGGCGCCGGAGCGCGGCAGCATGGCTTCGAGCTGCGGCACCACCTTGAGCACGGTGGCCAGCCGGCCTTCGATGACCTCGGCCGACTGGCCTTGCACCTCGCAGGGCAGGCGCAGGTTCTGTTCGACGGTCATGGTGGGGAAGATCACGCGGTCTTCCGGCGCATAGCCGATGCGGTGGGCCGCGCGCGCGTGGCCCGGCAGGGCGGACAGCTCCACGCCGTCCAGCTCGATGCGCCCGGACTTCAGGCGCGCCAGGCCCATGATGGTGCGCAGCAGCGTGGTCTTGCCGGCGCCGTTGCGGCCGACGATGCCTATGGTCCGGGCCGGGGCGAAACTGGCCGAGACATCGCGCAGCACGCGGTTGCCGGCCAGATCGACGTTCAGTGCGGTCAGCGTCAACATGGTCAGACTCCCAGGACTTCGCTCTTGATCTGCGGATGTTCCAGCACCTCGGCCGGCGGACCGTCGGCGGCCACTTTGCCGGCGATCCAGGCCGCGACCCGGCTGGCGTAGCGCGACACGATGTCGACATCGTGCTCGACGAACCAGCTGGTGACGCGGCGCTCGTCCAGCGCCTGCATCACGGTTTCCATCAGACCGTGCTTGTCCTCGGAGGCCACGCCGCTGGTGGGCTCGTCCATGATGAGCAACTTGGGGCGCAGGGCCAGGGCCATGGCCACGTCCAGCAGCTTGCGCTTGCCTTCGGGCAGCTCGATGCTGCGCTCGCCGGCGTCGGGCAGCAGGCCGACCAGATCCAGCGTCGCGTCGACGTCGCGGCCATCGACCGTATGCTCCAGGGCGCGGAACCAGCTCAGGTCCTTGTTGCGGCGCGCCGAGGCGATCTGCACGCATTCGCGCACGCTATGCTCGGCGAACAGCTGCGGCAGCTGGAAAGAGCGCCCCAGGCCCAGGCGCACGATCTTGCGCGGCGTCATGGCGGTGACGTCGGTGCCGTCGAACCAGACCCTGCCGCGGTCGGGCTTGAGATAGCCGGTGCAGATATTGATGAAAGTGGTCTTGCCGGCGCCGTTCTGGCCGATCACGGCCAGGCGTTCGCCTTCATGCAATTCGAAGTCGATGGCGTCGGCGGCGACCACGCCGCCGAAGGCCAGGCTCAGGTCTCGGGTCTGGATCAGCGGCTTCATGCGCGGGCTCGTTTCTTGAATTGGCCGACAAAGCCATTGGGAAAGAGGAAGATCACCAGGATCAGCGTCAGGCCCAGCACGAATTGCCACAGCCCGGGAAAGTAGGCCGACGAGGCCAGCTTGACGGTCTCGAAGCAGATGGCGCCGAGGAAGGCACCGGCCGCATGGCCCGCGCCGCCCAGGATGGTGATGAAGACGAACTCGCCCGAGCGCAGCCAGGAGCCGATTTCCGGCGTGACCAGGCCCTGGATCAGGGCCAGCAGGGCGCCCGAGATGCCGACCACCACGGCCGACAGCAGATAGCCCTTCCACATGATCAGATAGGCCGAGAAGCCCAGGTACTCGATGCGGGTCTCGTTGGTCTTGATGGCCGACAGCGCCTGGCCGCTGCCGGAGCGGAAATAGCGCTGCACCCACCAGGCCAGCAACAGGGACAACAGCAGCGCCAGCACGAGCAGGGCGCGCTCGAAGGACTCGCGCTCCATCGCGATGCCGGCCAGCGTGGGCCGCACGATGCGCAGGCCGTCGGAGCCGCCGGTCAGCGTATAGAGCTTGCCCAACAGGGCGAACAGCACCATGCTGAGGGCGAGGTTGAGCATGCCGAAGAAAATGCCGCGATAGCGCACCACGAAGGAGCCCACCAGCAAGGCAGCCGCGAAACTGGCCGCCACGCCCGCGCCGATCAGGACCAGCGCGTCGGCCTGCGGGTAGGCGCGCGCCACGAAGGCCACCGTATAGGCCGAGATGCAGGCATACATGGCGTGGCCAAAAGACACCTGGCCGGCGCGCGCCATGACCGACACGCCCAGGGCTGCGATGGCATAGGTCAGGCCGAACACGATGGGGGTGATGGTCCAGGCGAAGCGGTAGCCGACCGCCAGCGCCGCGACGGCGGCCAGCACACTGATAACAGGGACCTTCATCAGATCGTCCTCGCCTGTGCCACGGTGAACAGGCCATGCGGACGGATGATCAGCACCAGCACCATGATGATGTAGGGAACGGCGACCTCGAGTTCGGGCGCCATGTAGACGGCGATGGCGCGCACCACGCCGATGAGCAGCGCGGCGATCAGGGCCCCCGTGATCTGGCCCAGGCCGGCCGTGGCGACCACGGCGAAGGACAGCACCGTCATATCGGTGCCCGCGCCGGGCACCAGCGAGGTGGTGGGCGCGGCCAGCGCGCCGCCCAATGCGCCGAGCATGGTGGCGATGACGAAGGTGACCAGGCCTATCTTCTTGGCGTTGATGCCCAGCGAGGTCGCGACCTCGCGGTGGTGGGTCATGGCCACGGTCTGCTTGCCCAGCTTGGTGCGCTTGAGAAAACACTCCAGCGCCACATAGGCGAGCAGGGCGGTCACCGGCACCACGACCAGCTGATACGTGGTGTAGGTGATATCGCCGAGTTCGATATTGCCTAGGCGGTTGACGACTTCGCTGGCGCTATAGGGCTGCGCGCCCCAGATCGCGCGCTGGATGTCTTCGAGCATGAGGAAGGCGCCGAAGGTCAGCAGCAGCTTCAGGACCGGGTCGTAGTTCTGGGCGCGCCGTATGAGCAGAAACTCCAGCGCCGTGCCCAGCACCAGGCCGACCACGATGGCCGCGGCGAACAAGGCCAGGAACAGCAGCAAGGAAGAGTCGCTGCGGCCGGCCAGGAACATCACGAAGCTGGCCGCGGCATAGCCGCCGAAAGCGTAGAAGGCGCCGTGGGCGACATTCAATATGCCCATCACGCCGAACACCAGGGTCAAGCCCATGGAAACCAGGAACAACAGGCTGGCGTAGGCAATGCCATCGACCAGAGCCAGGGGTAGCAGATCCAAGCTCAAGCATCGTCTCCCTAGAGGCGCACCCCTCCCCGGGATCCCCCAGCGATGGCACGGACGCGCTGTCGGCGTCTTTTTGTCTCTTTGATATGGCGCGCGAGCCGCGCCTTCTTTTATGCGGAGTGCGGACACTCCGGATGTGCAAAGGAGTATAGGGAGCGCGTCCCTGCCGTCCTATTCGACTTTACGGAAGGCAGGGTTAATGCAGGCTTTAAGGGGGGAGGCCGGCGGCGCCAGGACGGCGGCCGGCCGGGCCGGGCTCAGGCGGCCAGTTCGGGACGCGCGAAGCGGCGGTTCTGCAGCACGGGCAGCGCCAGGCGCGCCTGCGCCAGGCGCGCCGCGTCGATGTCGGCAAAGACCAGGGCATCGGTCTCGGCCGCCCGGGCGATGATGACGCCCAGCGGGTCGATGGCCATGCTGGCGCCGATGTTGCGCGGGCCGCATTCGCCCACGGCCACCAGATAGCAGGTGTTCTCCAGCGCGCGCGCCTGCGAGAGCACCTGCCAGTGCATTTCTTTCAGCGGGCCCCTGACCCAGGCCGAAGGGGCGACCAGCACGTCGGCGCCATCCAGCGCCAGGCGGCGCGGCAACTCGGGAAAGCGCAGGTCATAGCAGGTCAGCATGCCGACCTTCAGGCCGGCCACCTCGACCAGGGGCGGGATCTCGGCGCCGGCCAGCACATTGAGCGACTCCTGCATATTGAAGGCGTCGTAGAGATGCAGCTTGCGGTATTGGGCGATGATGCGGCCGTCGCGCAAGGCCAGCTGGGTGTTCCAGACCTTGCCGTCGGCCGCCGGCACATGCACGCAGAAGAACACGGTCAAGCCTTGCGTGGCGGGCAGCAGCGCGGCGATGAAGGGGCCGTCCAGCGGCTGGGCCGAGCGCTTGACGATGTCCGGGTCGGTGATGTCGCGGGCCAGCACGCCTTCGGGCAGCACCAGGGCGTCGGCGCCGCCGGCGCGGGCGCGCTGCATCAGGTCGCGGCAGATGGCGGCGTTTTCTTCCCAGACGGGGCGGACGGCGAATTGCCCCATGGCGATCTTCATGGTGTTCTCCAGGCGGGAGTCAATAGTGCGGCGGACGCTCGTCGAGCAGGCTGCGCCAGGGGCCGCCCGTGCCGTCGTTCTGTTGGTTGCGCAGCTGGCCGATCTGGGCGGCCATGGCTTCGATCTGCTTCTGCTGCTCGAAGACCAGCAGGTTGAGGCGGTCCAGCAGGTCTTCGGCAAAGCCGAGTTTGACCTCCAGTTCGGTGACGCGGGCAGCCAGTTCGTGTTCGTGTTCCATGGCGGTATTAAACCGCAGAGTGCGGCGGCTGTGACACAAGGAGGGCTTCTTTATCGTCTCGGGGTCGGATGACCATGGACATCAATCTCAGCGACTTCGAACAAATCCGCCACGAGTTGGCGCGCCCCCTGTTGCTGCTCAAGGGCGGGCAGGGCATCCTGGCTTGCGGCTACCTCAATGTGGCCACCTTCGACAAGACGGGCGAGGCGGCGGCCATCGTCACCGGCGTGTCCGATCACGCGCAGATGCTGCAGGCGCCCCTGATCGCGGTGAGCCAGGCCGCCCGCGCCATGGGGTTGCAAGAGGGCATGACCGGCGCGCAGGCCCTGGCCCGCTTCAAATAGGCGCCGCGAGGCTCAAGGCAGGTTCAGCTGCCACGACACGCCAAACCGGTCCTGCACCCAGGTGAATTTCCGGCTGAAGCCGTAGTTGTCCAGCGGCATGAGCGTCGCGCCCTGTTCGGCCAGGGCCTGGGCCAGGCGCGCGAGCTGGGCCTCGTCGTCGCAATCGACGAAAAAAGAGACACTGGGTGTAAAGCCGAAGCCGTGGGGGGTGGGGCTGTCGATGCACATCACGCGCTGGCCGGCCACGGTAAAGCGCGCCTGGTGGAGCGTGCCTGGCGCCCCCGGGCCACTGGCGCCGTAGCGCTCGAGGCTCTCGACGGCGCCATCGGGAAAGAGCGAGACGTAAAAACGCATGGCTTCTTCGGCCTGGCCCTGGAACATCAGAAACGGCATGGCGCGCATGAGGGTTCTCCGTCTATGGCTTGCGTACAGCATAGCGCCTGGCGCGCGCCGTGGCCCGGTTTGACAAAGGGGCCGGCGGCGGCCCACACTTATGGACATGTCGCCCATCATTGTTTCCGCCGTCCATTGCCGCCCAAGCACGGCCCGGTCCCGGGGGATGCGCGCGCGCTGAGCGCCAAACGCGAACGCAAGGCCTGCCCCGGCAACGGCGCAGGCCTTTTTTGATTGTCATCGGCGGCGCGGAGCGCCGCGAAGGTAGGCCATGTTTCAGATTCAAGCCGCCCGTTTTCCGCAAGACCGCGATGCCTTGATCGGCATCATCCGCGAATATATCGGCAGCACGCGCGTCAGCCTGGATTTCCAGAACTACGAAGAAGAGCTCGACGGGCTGCCGGGCAAGTACGCCGCGCCGCGTGGCCTGATGCTGCTGGCCTGGAAGGACGGCGGCGTGGTGGGCTGCGGAGGATTTCGCGAAGTGGACGCCCGCAGCTGCGAAATGAAGCGCGTCTATGTCCGGCCCGAAGCGCGCGGCCAACAGCTCGGCCGCCAATTGATGGAGCGCATTCTGCGCGAGGCCAAGGCCGCGGGCTATGCCCGCATCTGCCTGGATGTGCTGCCCGAGTTCCTGGCGGCCCGCTATCTGTACGAGTCGCTGGGCTTTCGCGAGGCCGAGCCGGTGACGCAGAACCCGGTGCCGGGCACGCGCTTCCTGGGCCGTGATCTCTAGGCCTGGGCGTTCCTTGCAAAGCAAAAACCCGGCGCGAGGCCGGGTTTTTGCTTGGGGCGCTGGCGATCTCAGTCGCGGCGGCTGGTGACTTCGACCAGGTGGTAGCCGAACTGGGTCTTGACCGGGCCCTGGACCTGGTTGACCGGGGCGCTGAAGACGACCTGGTCGAATTCGCGCACCATTTCGCCGGGGCCGAAGGTGCCGAGATCGCCGCCTTGGCGGGCCGAGGGGCAGCTGGAGTTTTCGCGGGCGACCTGGGCGAAGTCGGCGCCGTTTTCGATGGCGGTCTTCAGTTCCTGGGCTTTGGCTTCGGTGGAGACGAGGATGTGACGGGCGGAGGCTTGTGCCATGGTGTGGCTCCAGTGAGGGCCGGCCGCTGCGCGGGCCGGCGCCGGATGAATGGCGCGGGCAGGGCCCGCGTGGCCCGCTAGTGTAGCGCGGGCGGGCGGCTCAGTCCTCGTCGAGCAGGCGGGCCGCCCTGGAGGAGACGGCCGCGCCCGCCCGGTGGTAATGCATGACGGTGGCGACGCTGGCATGGCCGCTCATGGCCATGACCTCGGCCAGCGGCAGGCCTTGCCGCCCGGCTTCGGTGATGAAGCCGGCGCGCAGGCTGTGGGCGGCGTAGTTGCCGTCCAGCCCGGCCTGGCGCGCCCGGGCCTGGACCATGCGGCGCAGGGCCTCGGCGCCCAGGGCCTCGCCCACGATGCCGCCGCGGCGCACGCGGCGGAATAAGGCGCCGTGCGTGATGCCGGCGGCCGCCAGCCAGGCGTCGAGCGCCTGGGCGGCGCGCCCGGCCACGGGCTTATAGATATCGGGCCGGGCGCGGCCCTCCTGGTTGGTCTTGGAATGCGCCAGCACGTAGAGATAGCCCTCGGGCGTGCGGCGCAGGTTCTCCAGCGTGGCGGCCACGACTTCGGAGCGGCGGCGCCCGCCGCTGGCCCAGGCGAACAGCAGCATGGCGCGGTCGCGCAAGCCGATGAGCGTGTCGTCGCAAGTCGCCAGCAATTGTTCCAGCGGTTCGCGGGTGAGGGCGTCCTTGCCTTGCGGCAGATCGCCGCGCCGGGCGTAGGCGGCGCGGCTGCGCTGCATGAGGGTGCGCACGGCGTGGTCGCGGCAAGGATTGGGCAGCGCCTGCGTCTCATGGGCTTCGGACAACACCGCCAGGCGATGGCGCACCGTCGAGAGTTTCAGCGGCCCGGGCGCCCGCTTGGCGCCCGAGGCGACCAGCTGGCGGTCGATGGCTTCGGGCAGATCGTGCGCCAGCCCCGCCGCGGTGCTGTGTTCCAGGTGGTCGGCGATAAATTGCAGCACGGCCGCGACGGGCAGGGGCAGGGCGAAGGGCCGGCCCAGCCGCAGGGCATGCCAAGCCTCCCAATAGCGGATGGCCGCCAGATAAGCGGCTTGTGTGTTGGGCGAGCTGCCTTCGCGCAGCAAGGCGCGCAGGGAATCGCCGCTGCCGCCCAGGCGCGCCAGGGCTTGCCCCAGGCTGCTCGCGCCGCCCGCCGACGCGGTTTTCCGGGGAGTTGCCAGCCTGTCGGGCTTGGAATTGTTGTAAATCATATGTAGTATGTATTAAACAGTACTATCTAGCGATTTATAGCGCGGATAAACATCTATTATCCGCGCTAATTAAGACGTTGGCGCGCGCCGCGTAAAGGAATGATCATGGCCATCGGGGTTCAGCAAGAGGATGTCTGGGCGGCGGCGGATGCCCTGCTGCGGGCGGGCGAGCAGCCCACGATCGAGCGCGTGCGCCAGCATCTGGGACGCGGGTCGCCCAATACGGTGGGGCCGCATTTGAAGGCCTGGCTGCGCGAGCTGGGCGGGCGGCTGGACGGCGCCGGGCCGCCCGATGCGGTCATGGACGCCGCCCAGCGCCTATGGCGCGAAGCCCAGGCGCAGGCGCGCGCCGAGGCCGCGGACCAGGCCGCCCAGGCGCAGGCGGGGCTGCGGGCCGAGCGGGCCGCCATGGAGGCCGAGCGCCAGTCGCTGGCCCAGGCACAGGCGCGGCTGGCCCAGCGCGAGGCCGACCTGGAAGCCGCGCTGGCCGCCGCACAGGCTTTGGCCGGCGCCGCCCAGGCAAGAGCGCAAGCCTTGCAGGCGCGGCTGGAGGATGCTGAGGCCGAGCTGCAGACGCAGCGCCAGGCGGCCGAGGCGGCGCGGCAGGAGGCCCAGCGCGCCGAGCGCCAGGGGCGCGACAGCCTGGCCGCCGCCCAGCAGCAGCACCAGCAAGCCCTGGCCCAGGCCGAGGCCCGCCACGCCAGCCATGAGCGGCGCTGGCTCACCGACCTGGATGCCCAGCGCCAGGCCGTGCGCCGCCTGCAGGAGGAGCGCGATGCCGCGGCACGCAGCCTGGCCGGGCGCGAGCAGGCCCACGCCCAAGCGCTGCAGGTCTTGCGTGACGAGGCGCGCGCCGAGGTGGAAGGGCTGGCCGGCGCGCTGGCGGCTGCCCAGGCCGCGCAGGCGCACTGGCAGGCCCAGGCCGAAGCCGGCGCGCGCGCCCTGGCCCTGCACGAGCAGGCGTTGGCGCAGCGCCATGCCGACATGGAGGCGCATGCGGCCCAATTGCGCGCGCAGTTGGCGGTCAAGGACGAGCAGATCGCCGGCCTTTTGGCCGCCCCGCGCCGCGCGGGCCGGACGGCGCGGCCCGTCTAGGGGCCGCGGCTCAGCCGCGGGCGGCCAGGGCGCGGATACGCTCGGTGATCCCGGCTTGCAGCGGGGTGTAGACGATCATGCTCAGGTCCGGGCGGCCGTCCACCGCGAAGGCCGAGTATTCCAGCGCGACGCTGCCCAGCTGGGCGTGCCGGATGCGCTTGATGCCATCGCCGTCCGCATGGCTGAGCACGTCATTGCCGCGCCACAGCGCCTCGAACTCGGGGCTGGCCGAGCTGAGTTCGTCGACCAGGTCGGAGGCCTGCGCGCTGCGGCCGAAGCGCGCCACATCGGCGCGGAAGGTGGCGACCACGAAACGCGAGAGGCCCTCCCAATCATGCTGTCTGGCGCGCACGGCCGGGTCCAGGAACAGGATGCGCATGATGTGGCGCCCGGCTGGCGGCAGGGCGCCGTAGTCGGTGAACACCACGGCGGCGGCGCGGTTCCAGGCCACCACGTCCCAGAGGGCGGTCTTGATGATGGCCGGGCAGTCCCGCAGCGCGTCCAGCACGCGCTGCAGGCGCGGACTGACGCCTTCGTCCGGTGTGTGGCGCGGCTCGGGCGGGCGGCCCAGACCCAGGATGAACAGATGCTCGCGCTCGGTGTCGGTCAGCAGGAGCGCGGCGGCGAGGCGTTCCAGCACCTCGGGCGAAGCCGCGCCGCCTCGGCCCTGTTCCAGCCAGGTGTACCAGGTGGGGCTGATGTGGGCGCGCTGGGCGACCTCTTCGCGGCGCAGGCCCGGCGTGCGGCGGCGCCCGGAAAAGCCGAAGCTGGCCGGATCCAGCCGCGCGCGGCGGCTGCGCAGGAAAGCACCCAGGGATTCGTGCGGGAGCGCCATGACAGCAAGGGGGGTAGCATGCTTACTAGGATAATCTCACTACTTTAACGGGATAAACCGCCATAGGATAGTGAGCGCCTTCTTCCCACACTGAGGTAGGCATCATGCGTATTTTCCTGACGGGCGCGACCGGTTTCATTGGCCAGGCCCTGGTCTGCGAGCTCCGCCAGGCCGGCCATGAGGTCATCGGCATGACCCGTTCCGAGGCGGGCGCTCAAGTGCTGGCGCGGCTGGGCGCCCGTGCGCACTGGGCCACGCTGGATGATCTTCCCGCCGTGCGCCAGGGCGCGGCCGGCGCCGACGCCGTGATCCACGCCGCGTTCGGTCATGATTTCTCCCGTTTTGCGGCCAGCTGTGAAGAGGACCAGCGGGTGGTCGGGGTGCTGGGCGCCGAGCTGGCGGGCTCTGATCGCCCCTTGATCGTGACCTCCGGCACCGGCATGGGCCTGCCCGAAGAGGGCGGGCCGGCGATCGAAAGCGTCTTCAACCCGAAGCATCCCAATCCCCGCCGCGCGACCGAGTTGAAGGTGGAGGTCCTGTTGCGCGAGGGCATCAATGTGTCCGTGGTGCGCCTGCCGCAAGTGCACAACCCCTTGCGGCAGGGCTTGGTCACGCCCTTGGTCGAGGTGGCGCGCGACAAGCGCGTGGCGGCCTATGTAGGCGAAGGGCAAAACCGCTGGCCGGCCGGCCACCTATCGGATGTGGTGCGTCTCTTCCGCCTGGCCGTGGAGGCGGGCGAGCGCGGCGCGCGCTATCACGCCGTGGGCGAAACCGGCATCGCCATGCGCGACATTGCCGAAGCGCTAGGGCGGAATATGCGGCTGCCCGTGGTTTCCCTCGCCCCCGAGGACGCCGCCGCGCATTTCGGCTGGTGCGCGATGTTCGCCACGATGGACATGCCGGCCTCCAGCGCCTGGACGCAGGCCCGCCTGAACTGGCGCCCCAGTGGCCCGGGCCTGATCGAAGACCTCGACCAGGGGCGTTTTTTCTAGCCCGTGGCGGGCAGGCGCGGCGGCGTCCGCGTCCCGGTCTGCGAGCCCCTGTCACCGGTTGTCCGGCGCGCCCGACACAAGCGACCGGCCCCGGGCGATACTCCTTGGTATTCGCGGGGAGGGGCATGGACACTGAGTTGGCTGCCGCCTGGCGGGCCTTGATGCAAGGGGACCCGCTGGCGGCGTTGAACGGCGTGGCGCGGCGCGACGATGCGCCGGCGTTGGCATTGCGCGGCGTGGTGATGGCGCGCATCGGCGATTTCGACCGGGCGCGGGCGCTGCTGGCGCGCGCGGCGGCCGGTTTTGGCGCGCGCCAGCCGCAGTCCCGGGCGCGTTGTCAGCTGGCGCTGGCCGAGATCGCGCTGGCGCGCCGCGAGCTGCGCGGCGTCGACGCGGCGCTGGCCCGGGCGCACGCGGCCTTGCGGGACGATCCACACAACGCCGCCTATGCCGTGTATTTGCGGGCGCGCAGCTGTCTGCTGGCCGGGCATGTGGTCCAGGCGCGCGCCTTGCTGGAGCAGGCCGATCCCGGCGATCTGCTGCCCCGCTTGCGTCCGGCCTGGGATCTGCTGATGGCCGGCATCCAGATGCGCGGCCTGGATGCGCGGTCGGCGGCGGTCGTGGCCGAGGCCGGCCTGGCCGAGGAGATCGCGCGCGCCATGGCGCAGCTGGACGCGCCGGCGGCGCTGTTGGCCGGCGCCGGGGGCGGACGCCTGCTTTGCCTCGATGAGGTGCAGGCGCTGTTCGACAGCGGCCGGCTGGTGGTCGATGGCTGCCGCCATGGGTTGCGCGCCGGCGCTTTGCGGGTGGATTTGCGCACACGTCCGGTGCTGCTGGCGCTGGCGCGTGAATTGGCCCTGGCCTGGCCCGCGGATGTGGACCGCGAAACCTTGCTGCGCCGGGTCTTTCGCGCCCGGCGCATCGATGAGACGCATCGTGCCCGCCTGCGGGTGGAAATAGGCAGGCTGCGCCAGAAGATCGCGCCGCTGGCGCGCGTGCAGGCCACCGCCGGCGGCTATGCGCTGTTGCCTCGCGAGCCGGCCGGCGTGGCGGTGGTCCTGCCGGCGGCCACGAGCGCCGAGCCGGCGATCTCCGCCTTGCTGGCCGACGGTCAGGCCTGGTCGGCCGCCGCGCTGGCCCAGGCCCTGGGCCTGAGCGCGCGCACTGTGCAGCGCGGCCTGCAGGCGCTGGCCGCCGAGGACGGGGCGCGGGCGGTGGGGCAGGGCCGGGCGCGGCGCTGGCTGAGCCCGCCCCTGCCGGGATACCCGACAGACTTGTTACTCCCCGTCCATGAGCCGCCTGCCTAGAATGGGCTGCACCGATTCCTTGGAGATCATCATGGCTAAGACAGTGCATCAGGCGGAAATCCTGCGCGAGTACGGACCTTTCGACGGTGAGCCGCCCATCCACGGCGTGAGTTATGACGGCCGGCATGTGTGGTTCGCCACCGGCGGGCAGTTGCTGGCCATGGACCCCGCCAGCGGCAAGGTGGTGCGCGAGCTGAAACTGAAGGCCGACGCGGGCACGGCCTGCGATGGCCGGCACCTCTACCAGATCGGCGGCGACGTGATCCAGAAGATCGACATGGCCAGCGGCCAGGTAGTCGCCAGGCTGCCCCTGCCCGGCAGCGGCTACTCGGGGCTGGCCTGGGGCGAGGGCTCGCTATGGGTGGGACATTGGCGCGAATGCCTCATCCTCGAGATCGATCCCGCCAACGGCGCGGTGCTGCGCACGCTGCGTTCGGACCGCTTCGTCACCGGCGTGACCTGGGCGCGCGACCAGCTCTGGCATGGCGTGGGGGATGGCGGCGGGCAGGGAGAGCTCAGGCGGGTGGACCCGGCTTCGGGCGAGGTGCTGGAGCGCATCACCCTGCCCGAGGACGTCGCCGTCTCCGGCCTGGAGTCGGATGGGGCCTCGGGCTTTTTCTGCGGCGGGGGCCGCAGCGGCCGGCTCAGGCGGGTGAAGGCGGCGGCTTGAAGGCCGGCCCGGCGCCCGATGCAAGGGCGCCGGGCCGGCCTGCTATCCTCTCGGGGACCGCCACTGAAGAGGAAGCCCCCCATGCAAGCCGTTTTCATCGATGCCAATCCCACCCTGGCCGCCGTCGCCGAACGCTTGCACCGCCCGGACGATCCCGGGCTGGTCATCAACCGGCAGCCGGACATCAGGCCCGAGCAGATTCCGGGCGTGCTGGGCGGGGCCGGGATCGCGATCATCGACCATACGCATCTGCCCACCGAGGTGGCGCGGGCGTGCCGGGGTCTCAAGCATGTGGTCTTCCTGGGCACGGGCGCGCGCTCCTATATGAATCCTGAGGAATTGGCCGCCCTGGGCATCGAGGTGCACATCATCAAGGGCTATGGCGACACGGCCGTGGCGGAATGCGCTTTTGCCCTGATGTGGGCGGCGGCGCGCAGTTTCAGCAAAATGGACCGCGCCATGCGCGCGGGGCAATGGCTGCGCACCGATGCCGTGCAATTGACCGGCAAGACCCTGGGCCTGCTGGGCTTTGGCGGCATCGCCGCCGAAATGGCCAGGCTGGCGCAAGGCGTGGGCATGGAGGTCCTGGCCTGGAACCGCAGCAGCAAGTCGCATCCGGGCGTGCGCTTCGTGACGCCGGACGCGCTGCTGGCGCGCAGCGATGTCCTGTCGCTGCATCTGCTGCTCAATGACGAGACCCGGGGCTGGCTATCGGCCGAGCGCATCGCGCGGATGCGCGACGGCGCCATCCTGGTCAATACGGCGCGCGGCGCCCTGGTCGACGAGGCCGCGATGATCGCCGCCCTGCAAAGCGGCAAGCTGCGCCATGCCGCGCTGGATGTGTTTGACGTCGAGCCCATGCCGGCCAGCCATCCGCTGTACGCGCTGGACAATGTCACCTTGTCGGCGCACTCGGCCTTCCGCACGCCCGAGGCCAGCGACAACCTGATCGAAGCCGCCCTGCAACATTGCCGGCGGGTGGCGGCGGCCTGATGCTCGCAGCGCTGCGAATCTCGTAAATATCAAAAATTCGCAGCGTATTGTAGTTATCTTCGTTCTTCTTGCCTTCATTTCGGCCTGGATCTAATCTGAGCGCATGCTTTCTCAGACGCTCCGATATGGTCCCGGCCGGCTATAGCCCCGCACTCGTTCTGCTGTCCGTCGCCCTGGCGGTACTCGCTTCCTATACGGCGCTGGCGATCGCCGCGCGCATCGTCGTCGAGCGCGAGGGGGTGGGCTCGGCCTGGCTGTGGGTGGGCGCCTGCATCACGGGCTTCGGCCTGTGGGGCATGCACTTCGTCGGGCTGCTGGCCTTCGGTCTGCCCCTGCCCTGGGGCTATGGCCGTCTGGCCACCCTGATCGCGCTGCTGATCGCCGTGGCCTTCGCGGCCCTGGCGCTGTGGCTGATGACACAGCCCGGACTGGCGCGCTGGGAGCGGGCGCTGGGGGCGGTCATCGTGGGCACCGGGATCGCCGGCATGCATTACACGGGGATGGAGGCCGTGCGCATCGCGTCGGGCTTCTCCTGGCCCCTGGTGCTGCTGTCTTTTGCCGCGGCCATCCTGGCCGCCGGCCTAGGAATCTGGCGCGGCGCGCGCCAGCGCGCCTATCCCGAGCGTCCCTCCTTGCGCGCCTGGGAGGCGGGCGCCATGGGCTTGGGCTTTTCCGCCATGTACTACAGCGGCATGGCCTCGGCCGTGCACGGCGGAGGCGCCGGCACGCTGTCGCTGGCCATCAGCGCCGATGGGCTGGCCGCCACCATCCTGGGCCTGACCGTGGCGCTGTCGCTGGCGGCCAACAAGCTGTCGGCCAGCTATGCGCAGACGACGGCCAGGAGCGCCGAGCTGGCCACCTCGCTGCAGGAGGCGCGCCACCGGCTTTCTTATCTGCATTCCCACGACAGCGTCACCGGGGCGGTCAATCGCCGCATGTTCGACAAGCGGCTGGCCGCCGCCATCGACCGCGGCCGCGCCGAGGGCGGCATGCTGGCGCTGCTGGTGATAGACGTGGATAGCTTCCGGGCCATCAACGAGGCCTACGGCTATCCGGTGGGCGATGAGGTCCTGATGCACGCGGCCCAGCGCCTGTCGCTGGCGGCCGGGCCCGACGACAGTTTCGCGCGCCTGGGCGGAGACGAGTTCGTCGCGGTGGCGACGGTCGAGCGCGCGGCCTACGCCGGCCATGTGGCCGGCAACTATCTGGCCAGCCTGCGCCAGCCGTTTCGGGTGCTGGGGCAGGAGATCCGGCTATCGGCCAGCGTGGGCATCGCCGTCTACCCGCATGATGGCGTGGACCCGCACGCCCTCATGGCCAAGGCCGAGGCGGCCAAGGCGCACGCCAAGAACCTGGGCCGCGACCGCTACGCTTTCTTCGAGCCGACCATGAACGCCGGCAGCGACCGCCATCTGCGCGTGATCGAGCACTTGCGCCTGGCGATCGAGCGCGGCGAGCTGCGGCTGTTCTACCAGCCCAAGGTCAAGGCGGCCACCGGCGAGCGCATCGGCGTCGAGGCCCTGCTGCGCTGGCAGAGCAAGGAGCTGGGCTATGTGCCGCCCGGCGAGTTCATCCCGCTGGCGGAACAGACCAATCTCATCCTGCCATTGCAGGCCTGGGTGCTGGACGAAGCTTGCCGGCAGGTCGTGGCCTGGGACCGGCAGGGCGCGGATATCCGCACCGTCGCCGTCAATATCCCGGCGCTGCAGTTCCAACAGGCCGGTTTCGTCGACGACATCGCCGCCACGCTCAAGCGGCACGGGCTGCATCCCAACCGCCTGGTGCTGGAGATCACCGAGACCACGGCCATGAAGCAGGGCGCGCAGAGCGTGAAGATCATGCGGCGGCTCTATGCCATGGGGGTGGGCCTGTCCATCGACGACTTCGGCACCGGCTACTCCAGCCTGTCCTATCTGAAGCGTTTTCCGGCGCGCGAACTGAAAATAGACCGCGGGTTCCTGGTCGAGCTGGAGCGCGATACCGAGGATGTGTCCATCATCTCGGCCATCCTGGCGCTGGCCCATGCCTTGCGGCTGTCGGTGGTGGCCGAAGGGGTGGAAACCGAGGCCCAGCGGCAGTTGCTGGTGGACCTGGGCTGCGATGTGCTGCAGGGCTATCTGACCGGCCGCCCCGCGCCGGGCTGGGCCTTCGATCCCGAGGCCCCGGATGCCCCCGTCTACGGCCTCAGAACACCAGCGCCGCGCTCACCATGAAGGTGCTGGTGCTGTCCGGGCGCCGTGTGCTGCTGATCGTCGGCGTCCAGCGCGCCGACAGCGACAGCGAGCGGTTGTTCGCCAGCTTCCGGTCATAGGTAAGAATGGGGCCCAGGGCCCAGTCGCGGCCCTTGAAGCCGTTCAGGCGGTCCGCGGTGGGGCCGGAGTCGGCGCCCAATTGCTGTTGGGTGCCCACGATCAGGCCGGCGCCCACGCCATTGCCAAACATATGCCGGGCCATCACGTCCAGGCCGAAGATGGGGGCGTTGCGATAATCCGTGGCGTTATTGCGCGTATACAGCTGCAGCGAAGCCACCGCATCGAGCTGCATTTTGGATTCAGGGAATATGCCGGTATAGGGCCGGCGCCCTGGCCGATGCTTTTTTCACCCCCGACCAGCAGGGGCGGCGGGCGTTCGAGCGCGGGGACTTCCAGCAGGCGGCCGCGGCGTTCGAGGACCCCTATTGGAAGGGGCGGGCCGCCTATGAGGGCGGCCAGTATCCGGCCGCGCTGGCAGCCTTTGCCCGCCTGCGCACGCCCGAAGGCTGGTTCTACCAGGGCAATACCCAGGTCAAGCTGCATCACTGTCAAGCTGGGCCTGCACGCCGACTTCACCAAGGGCTGGACGGGCTGGACCAATGTCTCGGGTTCCTGGGGCGCGCATCACTACCAGCAGTACGTGGCGCGCAAGGGCGAGATCAACGCCTGGGACAATCCGGACTTCGTCGCCGCCGTCAAGGCCACCGGCCGCAAGACCCTCATCATCGCCGGCACCATCACCAGCGTGTGCATGGCCTTTCCGTCCATCAGCGCCGTGGCCGAAGGCTACAAGGTCTTCGCCGTGATCGACGCCTCGGGCACCTACAGCAAGATGGCCCAGGAGATCACGCTGGCGCGCGTGGTACAGGCCGGCGTGGTGCCCATGGACACCGCCGCGGTGGCCTCCGAGCTGCAGCGCACCTGGAACCGCGCCGACGCCGCCAAGTGGGCCGAGGTCTACACCAAGATCTTCCCGGCCTACCAGCTGCTGATCGAAAGCTATGCCCGCGCCCAGGACGTCGTGAAGAACGGCGAAATCCTGGATTCGCAGCGCTGAACCCTGCCCAGGTGCCAGGCACACCCCAAGCGCCGGCCGCGACACCGCGCCCGCGGTGTCTGGCACCTGCCGGATTATGGTCCCGCTGTCTTCCCGCCCGTCCCCCGCGGCGGGCGCGGCAGCTCGATGGCAACGACCGCCACCCAGCCCAGGGCATAGGCCAGGATGTCCCATCCGTCGGCGGTGCTGCCCAGCACCATGCGCAGCACGGGGTTGGGCAGCCGCCAGCCGAGGTGGGCGGCCGCGTATTGGCCCAGCTCGACGAACACGCCCATGCCGAAGGCCAGCCCGGCCAGCGCCAGCACGTGGGCGCGCAGAAAGATCTTGAACAGGTAATAGACCCAGATCACCGCCAGGGTGTCGCCCAGGAAGCTGCGCACCCAGCCCCAGCCCGCGCCCGCCGTGGCCAGCACGGCCAGCGCGATGAACAGCAGTAGGGCGGCGGCCAGGGCGCGGGGGTTGAAGCAGATCGTCATGCGCGTGATCGTAACCCGCCCCGCGCGCGGCCGGAAACGGTCTAGTCCAGGCGGATATCCGCGGCTTCGATCAAGGCTTTATAGGTCTGCGACTTCTGGTCCAGGCGCTGGCGCAGCTCGGGCAGGGGCCAGGTCAGCGGCTCGAAGGCGAAGGTGTCCAGGCGCTTGCGCACCTCCGGCATGGACAGCACCCGGGTCACATCGGCATAGACCTTGTCGCGCACGTCCTGCGGCAGGCCCTTGGGCGCGAGCAGCGAGACGATGGAGTTGACGTCCAGCTGCGGCGGGCCGCCGGCCTCGGCCACGGTGGGCACATCCGGGAACTGTGGATGGCGCTTGGGCGCGGCGATGGCCAGGTAGCGCAGTTTGCCGCTGTCATAGACCGGGCGGGTGGACGGGATGGTGCCGAAGGCCCAGTCCACATCGCCGTTGGCCACCGCGGTGTAGAGCTGGCTGACTTCTTTGTAGGGCACATGGATCATGCGGGTGCCCGTCAGCGAGGCCAGCCATTCGCCGCCCAGGTGGCCCGGGCTGCCCACGAACCAGGAGCCATAGGTCAGGCTGTCCTTGCGGGTCTTGGCCGCCTCGATCAGGTCGCTCATCGTCTTCCACGGCGATTTCTGGCTGACCGACACCATGAACGGGGTGTAGAACAGCGGCGCGACCAGGTCGAACTTCTGCAGCGGCACGTAGTTGCGCGCCTTGTACAGATGGGGCAGGGCCGAGACGTGCTCGCTGTCGAGCTGCAGCAAGGCATAGCCATCGGCCGGCAGCTTGGCCACGGCCTCCATGGCGATGAAGCCGCCGCCGCCGGGGCGGTTTTCCACCACCACGGGCTGTTTCCAGAGCTTGCCGAGTTCCTGGCTCAGGATGCGCAGCACCACGTCGGGGCCGCTGCCCACCGAAAAGGCGGTGTACAGCGTGACGGTGCGGCTGGGATAGGCCGGGGCCTGGGCCCGGGCCCAGGGGCTGGCCAGCAGGCAGCTGGCGGCCAGGGCGGCGGACAAGAGTTGACGGCGGCGTTTCATGGTGTGTCTCCTGGAGCTGTTGTTATGGCTGGGGAAACGGCGGAAAAAAACGTCAGATGCGGGGCCCTTGCATGCAGTTCTCGGCCTTCCAGCCGTACAGCCATTGCAGGCCGTCATAGAAGCGCGATTGGGGGCAGTCCTGCCACAGCGCGTTGCGCACCGCGCGCTCCACGCCCTTGGCGTGGTAGATGCGGCCCATTTCGCGGGTGGACCACACCACGCGCGCGCTGCGCGGAATGCGCAGGGACTGGTAGAGCTGGAGCGCGGCGGGCAGGTCGCCCTCGCATTGCTGCACCGACAGGCCCAGCGTCACGGCATCCTCCAGCGCCATGCACGCGCCCTGCGCCATGTACTGGGACATGGGATGGGCGGCGTCGCCCAGCACGGTGGCGCGGCCGAAACTCCATTGTTCGACCGGCTCGCGGTCGGCGGTGGCCCAGCGGCGCCAAGAGGTCGGGCGGTCCAGCAACTGGTGGGGCCGCGCATGAATGCCCTCGAAATACGACAACACTTCCTCCTTGCTGCCGTCGCGCACTCCCCATTCTTCCTGTTCGCGGCTGTGGAAGGTGACCACGAGGTTGTATTGCTCGCCGCCGCGCAGCGGATAGTGCACCAGGTGGCAGCGCGGGCCGGCCCAGAGCACCGGGGCGTTGATGCGCAGGTCCTCGGGCATGTTGCCGCGCTCGACCACCGCGCGGTAGACCACGTGGCCGGTCACGCGGGCCGGGTCGCCGATCAGGCTCTGGCGGACCACGGACTTCACCCCGTCACAGCCGATGACCATGTCGGCGCGATAGACATTGCCTTCCGTGTCGCGGACCTCGGCATAGCCGTCGCCCTGTTCGAAGGACTGGATCTGGGTGGAGGTGCGGAAGGTGATCAGGGGGTCGTGCCTGACGCCTTCGAGGATGGCGCCGTGGATATCGGCGCGGTGGATCACCGCATAGGGACCGTTGAAGCGGTCGCGGAAGGCCTGCCCGGTCTCGATGCGCACGACCTCGGTGTTGTCCACCGCGTCCATCATGATGATGTGATCGGTGAACACGGCTTTCTGGCGTGCCATCTCCCCGACGCCCAGGGCGTCCAGTGCCGCGAAGGCGTTGGGCCCGAGCTGGATGCCGGCGCCGATCTCGCCGATGTGCGAGGCCTGCTCCAGCAATTGAACCTGGATGCCTTGACGGGTGAGGGCCAGGGCGGCGGCCAGGCCGCCGATGCCGCCTCCCACCACGATGGCCGTTTGCCGGGCGGATCTGCCCACCGATGCTGTATTCATGTCTCGTCTCCGGACCCCGCCGCCGGCGGAGTCGTACTGTCCTTGTCCGGGGCCGCCATGCGCCTGGCGGCCCCGGGGTGCTGCCTACTTGGAAAAATCCGGTTGGCGCGAGGGCGCGGCGGCCTGGAACGCGGGCTGGGCCGAGCAGTGTTCGTACACGCGCAACACGCGCGCATAGGGCGACAGGTCGCAGTTCATGCGTTGGGCATTGGCCACCTGGGGCACCAGGCAGCAATCAGCCAGCGTGGGCGCGTCCCCGAAGCAGTAAGCGCCATGGCCGTGACGGGCGAGCAATGCCTCGACGGCGGTCAGCCCCTCTTGTATCCAGTGGGCGTACCAGGCGTTCTTCTGCGCCTCGGTCACGCCCAGCACGTCCTGCAGATAGCGCAGGATGCGCATATTGTTGACAGGATGGATGTCGCAGGCGATGGCCTGCGAGACCTCCAGCACGCGGGCGCGCGCCAGCGCGTCGGCCGGCAGCAGGCGGGGCTCGGGATGCGTGGCGTCCAGATAGTCGATGATGGCCAGCGACTGCGACAGCCGAAGCTCGCCCTCGACCAGCAGCGGCACGCCGGCCGAAGGGTTGAGCGCCACATAGCCGGCCTCGCGCTGCTCCTGCTTGCGCAGGTTGATGGGCAGGTACTCATAGGGCAGTCCCTTGAGCGCCAGCGCGATGCGCACGCGATAGGAGGTCGAGCTATTGAAAAAATTGTAGAGCTGGGTCACTGCGTCACCTTGACCTTGAGCGTGCCCAGGCCATCGACGCCGCCTTCCATCAGCTGGCCGGCCACGACCGGGCCCACGCCTTCGGGTGTGCCGGTGAAGATCAGGTCGCCCGCCTCCAGGCGGAAGTAGCGTGACAGATAGGCGATGGTCTCGGCCACCGACCAGATCAGCTTATCCACATTGCTTTGCTGCTTGGTCTGGCCATCGACGTTCAGCCAGAGGCCGGCATGGTGGATGTCGCCGGCCTGCGCGGCCGGGTAGAGCGGGCCCATGGGCGCGCTCTGGTCGAAAGCCTTGCCCAGCTCCCAGGGACGGCCGGCCTCGCGCATCTTCATCTGCAGGTCGCGGCGCGTCATGTCCAGGCCCACCGCATAGCCCCAGACGTGTTCCAGCGCGGTTTCGACGGGGATATCGGCGCCGGCCTTGCCGATGGCGGCCACCAGCTCGATCTCGTAGTGGAAGTTGGCGGTCTCGGCCGGGTAGGGCAGCGACAGCGTCTCGCCCTGCGCCACCGGCACGACGGCGTCGGCGGGCTTGCAGAAGAAGAACGGCGGCTCGCGGTCCGGATCGAAGCCCATTTCGCGGGCGTGCGCGGCGTAATTGCGGCCCACGCAATAGACGCGGCGCACGGGGAATTGTTCGGCGCTGCCGGCCACGGGAACGCCGACCACGGCCGGCGGGGCGAATACATAAGCCATGAGAAAACCCTTGCGGAAACAAAGAAGAAAACAGGGCGCCGGCTGGCGCCCCGGTTATTCAGCCCTCGCGGGACTCGCGCCACAGGCCGAGCGCGGCCTGCACCGGGCGGTCGGAATAGCTGAACAGCACCGCGTCGTTGAGCGCGGCCAGCTGCACCGGCATCCACGACGGCACCACGAAGACATCGCGCGGGCCGAAGGCGAAATCCTGGTCGCCGATGCGCGCCGTGCCGCGGCCTTCGACGACGCTGTAGATGGTCGAGTCCGTGCTGCGGTAGGTGCGGCCCTGGAAGCCGGCCGGCAGGAACTGCATGAAAGTCGCCATCGTCGGAATGGCGTGACCGCCGGTGGCCGGATTGACATAGCGCAGCTTGACGCCGTCCCAGGCATCGAGCTCGCCATGGCGGTAGAGCTGGTCCAGCGCCTCGCGGCTGCGGGCGTAGGGATAATTGAAGATGGGCGAAGCGCCCACGCGCGAGGCATCGTGGCGCACGGGCAGCATGTTGTAGCCATAGCGGGCCATGCTGTCGCCTTCGGCGCGCGTGACCGGCTGGGTGGCGGCCGGGTAGTTTTCGGCGAAGCCGGCGTCCAGGGCCCGGATCAGCGGGATGTCCAGGCCGTCGAGCCAGACCACGGGTTCGCCGCCATCGACGGTCTCGGCGTTGCCGTGGTCATGCCAGGTCCACGAGGGCGTGATGATGAAGTCGCCCGGATGCATGGTCGTGCGCTCGCCATTGACGGCCGTGTAGGCGCCACTGCCTTCGACGATGAAGCGCAGCGCCGATTGCGTATGGCGGTGGCTGGGGGCGACTTCGCCGGGCAGGATGAGCTGCAGGCCGGCATACAGCGTCTGCGTGATGCTGGCCTGGCCGGGCAGGCCGGGGTTCTCGAGGATGAGCACGCGGCGCACGGCTTCCTCGGCGGTGATGAGCTCGCCCGAGGTCAGCACGTCGGCGCGCAGCTCGTCGTATTTCCAGAGAAAGGGAATGCAGCGCGGCGCCGGCTTGGGCGGCACCAGGCTGTGCAGCGACTCCCACAGCGGGCTGAGATGCTTGGCGGCGATGCGGGCGTAGTAGTCCGCGCGCGCCTGGGAGTGTCCATCGGCCATATCTGTCTCCTTGCGCCGGTATTCCGGCTTGTCCTGGGCGGCTGACGCCCGATATGGAGCGCATTATGGTGCTTCAGGTATGTCAAAAAAAATGATATTTTCTTATTGATCATACAAAATCAAGTATATCTGGAGCGAGACATGGATTGGACCCACCGGCTGCGCCTGCGGCACGTCAGGATGTTGCTGAGCCTGGCGCAGACCCACAACCTCAGCCACTCCGCCGTCATCCTCAACACCACCCAGCCGGGCCTGTCCAAATGGCTCAAGGACCTCGAGGAAGACATCGGCCTGCCGCTGTTCGAGCGCCACGCCCGCGGCCTGGTCCCCACGCCCTATGGCGAGGTGCTCATCGCCCATGCCAAGCGGCTGGACTCCCAGCTTGACCGCGCCAGCAGCGACATGGAGGCCCTGCGCGAAGGCGGCAGCGGCCGCGTGGTCATCGGCGCCAGCGGCGTGGCCGCCTCGGATACGGTGCCGCTGGCCATCATGCGCATCCTGGACCGCATGCCGTTGGCGCGCGTGAGCCTGGTCGAGGGCACGACGGACCGCCTGACCGAGCAGCTGGCCCAGGGCGACCTGGACCTGGTGCTGGGCCGCGCCGATCCGGAGTTCCGCGATCCCGTGCTGGCAATGGAGTCGCTGTTCGTGGACACCATCCATCTCGTGGTGCGGCCGCGCCATCCGCTCTTGCAGATCAAGAGCCCGCGCTGGCCGGACATGCAGGCCTACCGCTGGATCATCTGGCCCAAGGGCACGCCCGTGCGCAATGCCCTGGACAATGCCCTGGCCGAGGCGGGCCAGGCCCTGCCGCGCGACACGGTGGAGACCAACTCGGTCACGGCCAACCTCACCCTGCTCAACAACAGCGACATGATAGGCGTGGCCTCGCACCGGGCGGCCTTGAGGCTGGCGCAGCTCAATGTGATCCGCATCCTGCCCGTGCGCCTGTCGGGCTTTGGCGCCGTGGCCATGTACTGGTCGCGCGATGCCTTCATGTCGCAGGCGGTGCGCCTGGCCATGGACTGCCTGCGGGAAGTGGTGGCCGGCGCCGACCGGGAGGGCGTCGCGCCGGCCTGAGCGCGTCAATAAGGCGGCGCGACCACGCGGAACTGCACGCTGGCGCCGGCATAGACCGGCTCATACCAGGCATCGCCGCAGTGCTGATAATTCACGCCATTGATGGTCTCGCCGCGGCAGTCCGGCGGCAGCGAGGCCACCATGGAGCCGATGGCCGCGGCGGTCACGCCCACGGCCACGCCCGCCCACACCGGGTCGTACCAGCCCCAGCCCCAGCCGTAGGGCGGGGGAGGCGGCGGCGGGGGGGGTGGGGGATGCGGTCCGGGCCCCGGGCCAGGTCCGGGGTGCGGCCCGGGGCCCGGATGTGGTCCAGGCCCAGGCCCAGGCCCAGGTCCAGGTCCAGGTCCAGGTCCAGGTCCAGGTCCAGGTCCAGGTCCAGGTCCGGGTCCGGGTCCGGGTCCGGGTCCGGGTCCGGGTCCAGGCCCAGGTCCAGGTCCAGGCCCAGGCCCAGGCCCAGGTCCAGGTCCAGGTCCGGGTCCAGGTCCAGGCCCGGGGTGTGGCCCAGGTCCGGGGTGTGGCCCTGGCCCTCCATCGGGCAGGCGCCGGGGACCTGGCTCGAAGCCGCCGCCGGCAAAGCGGCCGCCTTCGTGCATGCCGCCTCCCTGGAAATGCGCAAAGCCGCCCGCGCCATGCAGGCTGCCGCGCGCCATGCCGATGGCCCGGAAGGCCAGCGCGTCGGCGCTGACCACGGCCAAGAGCGCGCTCAGTGCGCAACACGCCAAGCGGGGTCTGCTCATCGCGGCTCTCCTGCGGTCACGGCCTGCAGCGGCAGGCGCTGCGCGCCGGCTGGCGCGTGGAACACAAAGGCGTCCTTGGGCAATCTGGGCCGCAGATCCCAGCGATAGTCCACCACATAGCGCGGCCGCGAGGGATAGGCGGTGTCGGTCAGCACTAGCCGGCAGGGCAGCGGCCGGGCGCCGGTCTGCAGCCAGATCTCCCAATCGACGCCCGGTTGCCGGAAGGCATAGTGATGGCACCAATCGCCATTGATGCGTTCGGCGCCGATCTCGCGTCCGGACTCGACGTTCTCCTGGGACACGCGGCCCCAATAGAACAGGTCGGCCAGCGGCGGCTCGATCCCGTATTGGGTGGCCAGCCATGACACCAGCCCATCGAGATCGGGCGGCGCGGCGGTGGCGCTGTAGTAGGCTGGGCCCTGTCCGGCCCGGCTGGTGAAATTGACGGTCTTGCCGTCGTAGACCATGCCGCGTTCGGCGCCGCCGCCGCGCACCGTGGCCCGCAGGCCGCGGGGGCGGGAGACCAGCAAATCCGTCTCATGGCTGACCGAGATGTTCTGGCCGCTGTCCATGACCACATCGGCCCAGCTGCGGGCGGTCACGCGAAAATCCTGCAGGCCGCGCAGGGCGCGGCCCATGCGGTCCAGCGCCGCCAGGGCGGCGGCGTCCTCGGTGGACGCCGAAGGTGGCGCGGCCGCCGCCGGCAGGCAGGCCAGGGCGCTGGCGGCCAGCAGGCCGGCCAGGCAAAAACGACTCACTCGCTCAGACATGGCACATCCTGTTCAGGGCATACACGGGATCACACAAGCCAGCGACAAGAAGGCTGCCGCGCAGCCAGTCTGCGGCGGCGGACGGGTTTCGTCAATGTCGCTATCGAGGCGGGCGCAACAGGACGCGAAGCTCTGTATCAAGAACCTACCAGGGCTGGCCGCCCGCGGCATTCTATGGAATAAACGCGATGCGTCCGTTCAACGGAGTCCCCATGGCCAATCGCTCTTATCTGTTCGCCATCAGCCACCCGCCGGCATCGCACGATGACCGCCCCCTGACCGTCAGCGGCCTGTCCGAATGGGCATATGAGCTGCCCTTTCTGTATCGCCTGTTGGCCAGCGGCGACCCGCGGTTGTGCGCCAGCCTGATCTCCGACACGCTCGACGGCGCCGCCGTGCCGCTGCACGCCATCGCCAGCCCGTTCGAGCCGGGCCTGGCGCGCGTGCAGCGCTTTGCCGACATCGTCAAGACACTGCCCGGGGCCCAGCCCCCGCCGCCGCCGCCGACTTCCGTGCTGGGCAAGATCAAGAGCCTGTTCGGTCCGGCCGAACCCACGGGAGATGCGGCCCGGGCGCTAGGCGACAGGCTGGACGACATGCTGGCGTTCCTGCGCGCGCACCGCGACCGCTATGTGCTGCTCGAAACGCTGGAGCTGGACGTCATGGCCGAAGGCGAGCCGCAGGCCTTGAAAGCCAGGGTGGAGGACGAGATCGAGCGCTGCCGCCAGGCCGGCGCGGCCCTGGACGCCTTGCCGGCCGATATCGATCAGGCCGCCCGGGTGCTGCAAGCCGCCACCACGCACAAGGGCGAGGCGCCGCTGGATGCCTTCTTCGGCCTGCGGCTGGACCGCGCTTGCGACGGCACGCCCGCCCGGATGGCGGATTATTCCCTGGGCATGTACTGGAGCGACGTCCTGTACTACGACCTGGCGGGCGGCCAGCCCGACGAAGCCGGGCAGGGCGTGCCCGGCTGAGCGACGCGCCGCGCGGTAAAAAAGCCAGTCCGATGGACTGGCTTTGGGTTCAGGCCTGCGCTTCGGCGAGCGCGCGCTGGACGGCCGGGCGGGCGGCCACGCGGGCCAGGTAGGCGGACAGCTTGGGGAAGCGGCTCATGTCCACGCCGTCGCCTTCCAGCCAGCTGCCCACGGTGAAGAGGTAGCCGTCGACGGCGCTGTAGGCCTCGCCCGCCACCCAGGGCCCGGCGATCTGCGATTCCAGGTAGGCCGCGCAGGCCGTCATGGTCTGCGGCACCTTGGCGCGCATGGCTTCGTGCGCGGCCGGGTCGTCGGCCCAGCGCGCGCCGCGCCGCTTGTGCGCGTGCGCGACGTGGGCGGTCGAAGCCAGGTAGCTGGCCAGCTCCTGCATGCGGGCGAAGGCGAAGGGGTCGTCCAGCGGCGCCAGGCGCGCGGCCGGGAAGCGCTGGGCGACAAAGGCCAGCAGGGCCGGGGTCTCGGTCAGCACGCCGTGCTCGGTGGCCAGGGCCGGCACGCGGCCCTTGGGGTTGACGCTCAGATAGGCCGGGCTTTGCTGCTGGTTGGCCGACATGTCCAGCTTGACCAGGTCGAACTCGGCGCCGGCTTCGTGCAGGGCGATATGGGTGGCCAGCGCGCAGGTGCCGGGGGCCGTGTAGAAAGTCCAGCGAGACATCGTCATCCTCGAGTGGTGGGGGGGAACCGTATTATCCGCCCGCCGGGCCTCGCGGTGCGTAGGGCCGGGTCGAGCCGCGTATGGTGAGCGTGGCCGGAAAGCGCGAGGGGCAGGCATGGCCGGCGCGCGCGGGTTCGGATTCTCCGTGGATGCGCGCCAGGAGCAGGTTGATGGTGTAGGCGCCCAGCGGATAGACGGGCGGGGCGACCGTGGTCAGGCCTTCGCCGATCAGTTCGAACCAGTCGGGATCGCCATAGCCGACCACGGACACGTCGCCCGGGCAGGACAGGCCCAGGCCGCGCAGCGCCTTGAGCGCGCCCACGGTCAGGCGCGAGCTGCCCACGATCAGGGCGCTGGGCGGCTTGGCCCCGCCCATCATGCCATGCACGGCCCGATGGGCGAATTCGACTCGCGGCGGGCCTACGGCCGTCAGGCTGGCGTCCAGGCCGGCGTCGCGCATGGCGCCATGGAAGCCTTCGAGGCGGTCCTCGCCGCAGCTCAGGTCGGTCGTGGTGCCCACATAGGCGATGCGGCGATGGCCGTAATTGATGAGGTGTTCGGCGGCCGCGCGCGTGGCGGCCCGCTCGTCGATGACCACGGCCTCGGCTTCCATGGCCGCGTGCTGGCGTATGAGCTGGATGGCGTGGATACTCTTGAGCAGGGCCACGGTTTCAGCCTTGGGCGAGACGGTGGGTGTGATGATGACGCCGGCCGCGCGCGAGACGACGAAGGCGCGCAGGTCATTGAGCTCGCGCTCGGGGTTGTCTTCGGTGATGCTCAGCGCCAGCTGAAAGCCGCGCGCCGCGGCGGCGTCGGCCACGATCTTGGCCGTGGCCGCATAGAAGTCGTTCTGGATATCGGGCACGATCAGGCCGATGACCGGGCTGTGCGCGGTGCGCATGTTCTGCGCCGTGCCGTTGGGCACATAGCCCATGCTGCGCGCGGCTTCGCGCACGCTGGCCTTGGTCGCCGCGCTGATCTTGGGATGATCGGCCAGGGCGCGCGAGACGGTCGTGTGCGACATGCCCAGCGCGGTGGCGATGTCCTTGATGGTGACGTTGGTGCGGGCGACTATGCCAGCCATGGTCTTTGTGCTTGCTGTTCGGTCTGGAAGCGTTCGATGGCCGCGGCGCGGCGCCAGGCAAGGCCGATGTCGTCGATGCCCTCGAGCAGCAGGCGCCGCCGGCCGGGGTCGATGTCGAAGCCATAGGCCTGCCCGTCGGGGCCGGTGACGCGCTGGGCGGCCAGGTCCACGGTGCAGCCGGCGCCGGGCCGCGCCAGCGCCTGGCGTGTCAGCGCCTCGATGGCGGCGGCCGGCAGGGTCACGGGCAGCAGCCCGTTTTTCAGGCAGTTTTCGTGGAAGATGGGCCCGTAGCTCTCGGCCACGATGGCCCGGATGCCGTATTCCTGGTGGGCCCAGACCGCGTGCTCGCGCGAGGAGCCGCAGCCGTAGTTCTTGCGCGCCACGACAATGGCCGCGCCTTGGTAGGCCGTTTGGTTGAGCACGCAACCGGGACGCGGGCGGCCTTGCTCGTCATAGCGCCAGGCGCCCATGAAACCGTCGGCCATGCCGCTGCGCGCAACGGTCACCAGCCAGCGCTGGGGCACGATGGCATCGGTGTCGATGTTGTCCTGGTTCAAGGGAAGCATGCTGCCGTGGGCGCTGAGGAAGGGCTTCATGTTAGACCAATTCCCTGTGATCGACGATGTGGCCGGCCAGGGCGGCGGCGGCCGCGCTGGCGGGGCTGGCCAGGTGGCTGCGCGCGCCCGGGCCCTGGCGGCCCTCGAAGTTGCGGTTGGATGTGGTCACGCAGCGCTGGCCGGCGGGGACTTTATCGGCGTTCATGCCCACGCACATCGAGCAGCCCGGCTCGCGCCATTCAAAACCCGCCTCGATGAAGATGCGGTCCAGCCCCAGCGCTTCGGCGGCGCGCTTGACGCGCCGCGAGCCGGGCACCACCAGCGCGCGCACGCCGGCGGCCACCCGCCCGCCTTGCGCGATGCTCGCGGCCGCGCGCAGGTCAGACAGCCGGCCATTGGTGCAGGAGCCGATGAACACCCACTGCACCGGGGTGCCCGCCAGCGGCCGGCCCGGCGCGAGATCCATATAACGGTAGGCGCGCAAGAGCGCGTCGCGGCCGGCCTTGTCATCGGCCTGCTGCGGGTCGGGCAAGGCCTCGCCCACCCCGGCGACCTGGGAGGGATCGGTGCCCCAGGTCAGCTGCGGCTCGCTCAGGGCCAGCTCCAGCGCCAGCTCGGTGTCATAGCGCGCCCGCGCATCGCTGCGCCAGTGCTGGAAATCCGCCACGGCACGCGGATCGGCGCAGACCTCGGGCGCGTGCTGGCGCAGGTATTGCAGCGTGACCGCGTCGGGCGCGATGACGGCCGCCCGCGCCCCGGCCTCGATGGCCATATTGCAGACGGTCAGGCGGCCTTCCATGGGCAAGGCGGCGATGGCCGGACCCGCCAGTTCGAGAAAGCCCACGGGCGCGCCGCGCACGCCGATGCGGCGCAGCACATGCAAGGCCATGTCCTTGGCGCTCAGGGCCGGGGGCAAGGCGCCGGTCAGGGTCAGGCGCATGGCGGCCGGGCGGCGCATGGCCAGGGTCTGGGTGGCCAGCACATGCTCGGCCTCCGAGGTGCCTATGCCCCAGGCCCAGGCGCCCAGGGCGCCGAGCGTCGAGGTGTGGCTGTCGCCGCAGGCCACCGTCATGCCGGGCAGCACCAGGCCCAGCTCGGGCGCCAGCACATGGACGATGCCCTGGTCCGGGTGGTCCGGGCCGTAATGCCGCAGGCCGAACTCGGCCGCATTGGCGGCCAGGGCGTCCAGCATGGCGTCGCCGCCGGGCACGCGCTCGGCCTGGCGGCCAGGGGCGGTGGAGACGATGTGGTCGGCGATGGCGATGTTGCGTCCGGGACTGTGCACGCGGCGGCCGGCGGCACGCAGGGCGTCGAAGGCCTGCGGGCTGGACAGGTCGTGCAGGAGGTGGCGGTCGATGTGCACCAGGCTGCGGCCGTCCTCCAGCTCGGCGACATGGTGGCTGGCCCAGAACTTGTCGAACAGCGTCTGCGGCCTGCGGGCGATGGATGGGGTCATGTTTCCCTCTTTGGTGCACACGTATGAAAAACGATTTTTAAATTTTTAATCGGGTAAACGAGTAGTTATTCATCAGCACGACAAGGATTATAGTCCTCTCAGTGCAAACGTGTGCATCAAATAAGCACGACGATAAAACAGCAGGGAGACATCGATGAAAGGCATCAAGCAAGTCCGCAATCGCGCGCTGGCCATGGTGGCGGCGCTGGGCCTGGCGCTGGGCGGCGCGCCGGCGCAGGCTTCCGGCTACCCCGAACGGCCCATCCGGCTGATCGTGCCTTTCGGCGCGGGCGGCACGACCGATATCCTGGGCCGGATGCTGGGCCAGACCCTGGGCGAGGCGCTGGGGCAGACCGTGGTGGTGGAAAACCGCCCCGGCGCCAACGGCAACATCGGCAGCGATGCGGTGGCCAAGGCCGCGCCCGATGGGTATACGCTGCTCTTCGCGGCCGACGCCACGCTGGTCATCAATCCCTCGCTGTACAAGCAGCTGCCCTTCAAGCCGCAGAGCGACTTCGCGCCCATCTCGCGCATCGCCAATGTGCCCCTGGTGCTGGTGGCCAACCCGCGGCTCAAGGCCGATACGCTGCCCGAGCTGGTGGCGCTGGACCGCAAGGAGGGGGGCACGCTGGACTTCGGCAGCGCCGGGGCGGGCAGCATGGGTCACCTGGTCGGCGAACGGCTTGCCCGCGCCACCGGCATGAAGATGACCCATATCCCCTATAAGAGCGGCGCCCAGGCCATCGCCGACATCGTCTCGGGGCAGATCCCGCTGCTGGTCACCGGACTGGCCGTGGCCGATCCCTTCCTGAAGAATGGCAAGCTCAAAGCCATTGCCGTGACCTCGGGGCAGCGTTTTCCGGGCGCGCCCGCCATCCCGACCATCGCCGAGGGCGGCGTGAAGGATTTCGACTCCCCGAGCTGGTATGGCCTGCTCGCCCCGGCCGGCACGCCCGTGCCGGTGCTGGACAAGCTGCACGCCGCGCTCAGCCAGGCCCTGGGCGGCGAGGCCATGAAGGCGCGCATGATCGAGCTGGGCGCCTGGCCCGTGGTGGACAGCCGCCAGGATTTCGCCAAGCTGATCCATGACGATACCGCGCGCTGGGCGCAAATCATCCAGGCGGCCGGCATCTCCGTGCAATGACACCGCCCCGCGCGGGCCGCCCCGATTTCTTACTTCAACTCTGCAGAGTCTCACCCCATGCGCATCACCGCCATCCGGGAAATGTCAGTCCCTCTCCAAGGCAATATCTCCAATTCGCTGGTCAACTTCGCCGAGCACACGGTCTCCCTGGTGGCGATCGAGTGCGATGTGCGCCGCCAGGGCAGGCCGCTGGTGGGCTATGCCTTTGATTCCATCGGCCGCTACGCCCAGCCGGGCCTGTTGCGCGAGCGCTTCATCCCGCGACTGCTGGCCGCCGCGCCCCAGGCGCTGCTGGACGACAGCGGCGGCGCCTTCGATCCGGCGCGCGCCAGCGCCGTCATGATGCGCAACGAAAAACCGGGCGGCCATGGCGACCGGGCGGCGGCCGTGGCCGCGCTGGAGCTGGCCTTGTGGGACCTGAACGCCAAGCTGCGCGACGAGCCGGCCTATCTGACGATTGCGCGCCACGCGGGCCGCGCGGTGGGCGAGGCAAGCGCCCAGGTCTATGCGGCCGGCGGCTATTACTACGACAGCGGCGATGCGCGGCAGCGCCTGCGGCAGGAGTTCCAGTCCTACCGCGACCAGGGATTCGGCAAGTTCAAGATGAAGATCGGCGGCGCGCCCCTGGCCGATGACCTGGCGCGCATCGAGGCGGCGCTGGCCGTGGCCGGCGAGGGCGCCAACCTGGCGGTGGACGCCAATGGGCGCTTTGACGAGGCCACCGCGCTGGCCTATGCGCGGGCCCTGGAACCCTATGCCTTGCGCTGGTACGAAGAAATCGGCGATCCGCTGGACTATGCGCTCAACCACAGGGTGGCGCAGGCCTACGGCGGCGCCATCGCCACGGGCGAAAACCTGTTCTCGCTGCCCGACGTCAACAATCTGCTGCGTTTTGGCGGCATGCGGCCCGGACGCGATATCCTGCAGATGGATGCCGGCCTGTCCTATGGCCTGACCGAATACCTGAAGATGCTGGCGGCCGTGGAGGCGGCCGGTTTCGACCGCCGCAGCCTGCATCCGCACGGCGGGCACTTGATCAACCTGCATATCGCCGTGGGCCTGGGCCTGGGCGGCTGCGAAGCCTATCCGGGCGTCTTCCAGCCCTTCGGCGGCTATTCGCCCCAGTGCGCGCTGGGCGGCGGCAAGGTCCGGCCCACCGATGCGCCGGGCTTCGGCCTGGAGCAAAAGCCGGAGCTGGCCGGGTCCATCGCGGCGCTGGCCGCGCGCTGAAGAAGGAGCGTCATATGAAAATCGCCATCATGGGCTGCGGCGCGATGGGCTCGGTCTACGCCGGCCTGCTGGCCTCGGCCGGCCATGACGTCATCGCCATCGCCCGCTGGGCCGAGCATATCGCCGCCATGGCCGAACGCGGCCTGCGCGTGGAGGGCGCCAGCGGCGACCGCACGGTGCGCCTGCGGGCCTATACCCAGCCTCCCGAGGAGGCGGTCGACCTGATCATCATCGCCGTCAAGGCGGCCCAGGCCGCGGAGGCGGCGGCCCAGGCGCGCGCCATGGCCGGACCCGATACGCTGGTGCTGACCCTGCAGAACGGCCTGGGCAGCGCCGACGACGTGGCCGGCGCCATCGGCGCGGACCGCCTGGCCGTGGGGATCGCCGCGGCTTTCGGCGCCTCCTTGCCCGCGCCCGGGCATGTGCACCACAACGGCATGTCGGCGGTGCGCATGGGCGCCTATGCCGGCCTGCGCGCCGAGCAGGTGGAGCGGATCGCCGACATCTGGCGCGGGGCCGGATTCACGGCCGAGGCGGTGACGGACCTGGCGGCCATGCAATGGGAGAAACTTATCTGCAACGTTGCCTACAGCGCGCCGTGCACCTTGAGCGGCCTGACCATAGGCGGCGTCATGGACGACCCCGATGTCAGCCTGGTGAGCCAGGCCGCGGCCACCGAAGCCTGGACCGTGGCGCGCGCGCTGGGCGTGCCGATCGCGGTCGCCGACCCGGTGGCGCATGTGCGGGCTTTCGGCAACCGCATCCGCGATGCCAAGCCCTCGGTCATGCTGGACCATGAGCGCGGGCGCGTCAGCGAGATCGGCTATATCAACGGGGCCATCCCGGTACAGGCCGCCAAATGCGGCATGACCGCCCCCGTGAACCAGACGCTCACGCGGCTGGTCAGGCAGCGCGAGCGCGGCTTCGGCGGCGGCGGTTAGCCCCGGGGCGGCCGCCCGGCCTGGAGGGCGTCACAAGGCCAGGCGCTCGCCGGAAGCGGCGTCGAACAGATGCACCCGGTCGGGCCGCGGCGCCAGGCGCACGGCGTCGCCCGGCTTGTGCGCCACGCGCTCGCGCGAGACCCAGGTGATGGGCTGGCCGTGCAGCTCGACGCCCACATGGACTTCGGCGCCCGTGGGCTCGACCACGGAGACGTCCACCGCGACGCCGTCATCGGCCGGCGCCAGATGTTCGGGCCGGATGCCATAGACGCAGTCCCGGCCCAGGTGGGCGCGCGCCGCCTCGGGCAGGGGCAGGCAGGCGCCCTTGGGCGTGGCCAGGTGCAAGCCGCCCTCGGCCTCGCGCACCGCGCCGTGCACCAGGTTCATCGTCGGCGAGCCCAGGAAGGTCGCCACGAAAAGATTGGCCGGCGCGTCATAGAGGGCCAGGGGCGCGCCGATCTGCTCGACCACGCCGTCCTGCAGGACCACGATCTTGTCGGCCATGGTCATGGCCTCGATCTGGTCGTGCGTGACATAGACGGTGGTGCATTTGAGGCGCTGGTGCAGGCTCTTGATCTCGGCGCGCATCTGCACGCGCAGCTTGGCGTCCAGGTTGGACAGGGGTTCATCGAAGAGAAACACCTTGGGGTCGCGCACTAGGGCGCGGCCCATGGCCACGCGCTGGCGCTGGCCGCCGGACAGCTGCTTGGGATAGCGCTTCAGATAGGGCTGCAGGCCCAGTATCTCGGCCGAGGCCTGCACGCGGCGGGCGATGCCGGCCTTGTCCACGCCGCGCATTTTCATGGAAAAGGCCATGTTGTCGAACACCGTCATGTGCGGATAGAGCGCGTAGTTCTGGAAGACCATGGCGATATCGCGCGACTTGGCGGGCAGGTCGTTGACGCGCTCGCCGTCGATGCGCAGCTCGCCGCCGGAGATGTCTTCCAGGCCGGCGATCATTCTCAGCAGAGTGGATTTGCCGCAGCCCGAGGGGCCGACCAGCACGACGAATTCGCCATCGGCGATATCGATGCTCACCCCCTTGATGGTGTGGGTATCGCCGTAGCGTTTCTCAATATTGTCGAGGGCGACGGATGCCATGATGTCTCGTTCCGGTTTCAGCGGTGGTTGTCGCGCTGCCAGGCCTCGAACACGGCCTTGGCGGCTTCCGAGGGCGGATAGAGGCCGAAGGTGCTGGCGCCCGCGCGCACGCGCTCGGTCACATAGTCCTCGAACACCGTCATCTCGCTGGCTTCGTCGGCGATCTCCTGCACCAGATGGGCCGGGATCACGATCACCCCTTCGGCGTCGCCGACGATCACATCGCCCGGATAGACGGGGACGCCGCCGCAGCCGATGGGCAGGTCGATGTCGGCCGCATGGTGCCGGGTCAGGTTGGTGGGCGCCGACGGCCGGGCGCAATAGACGGGATAATCCAGCGCCTGGAGCTCCGGCGTGTCGCGAAAGCCGCCGTCGGTGACGATGCCGCGCACGCCGCGCACCTTCAGGCGGTTGATGAGGATGCTGCCGGCCGAGGCCGCGCCGGCGTCCGCGCGGCTGTCGATGACCAGCACATTGCCGGCCGGCATGTGTTCGACGACCTTGCGCTGGGCGTTTTCCGGGTCGGCGAACACGCCCACATGGTCGATGTCCTCGCGCGACGGGATGTAGCGCAGCGTGGTGGCCGCGCCCACCATGCGCGGCGCGCCCGGATTCACGGGCAGGACGCCCTGGATCACGGTGTTGCGAAAGCCGCGCTTGAACAGCGCCGTGGACAGCGTGGCGATGCTGACTTGGGACAGTTGCTGGCGAAGCGCGTCGGAAACTGGGTTGCTCATGATGTCGTGGGTTCGTGGAGTCAAAGGAGGAAACGCGCGCGATTGTTCTCGCGCAGCGTCCGCAAGGCGGGGGCCGCGAATAGGCGGTCCAGGGTATCGAGGTCGTCGCTGTCCAGCCGGCGCGAGGCCAGGGCGTCGAGGCTGGCCTGCAGTTGGAGCTCGTCCTGCGCGCCGAGGATGCAGGCGTCGATGCCGGGCCGGCTCAACACCCATTTGTAGGCGGCGCGGGCGGCTTGGGCGGCGGGCAGGCCGAGGTCGCGGGCAATGCGGAACAGCTCGCCCTTGAGGTAGATTTCGCGGGCGACGACCCGCATGCCGCGCGCCCGCGCGGCCGGGATGACTTCGTCCAAGGCGCGGTCGTCGGCCAGGTTGAAATTGATATTGATGCTGTCGAAGGCGCCGCAGGCGATCATGGCGAGATAGCAGCGCGCGCCCGAAAAACTGTCGGCCGCCGCGTGACCGATGAGGCCTTCCTGTTTGAGGCCGTCCAGGATGTCGGCCAGCCTGGACAGGTAGGCCGCGTCGGCGTCCAGGGCGTCGCGCAGGATGCCGATGTTGAGGATGTCGATCCGGGGCACTTGCATCATGTCGATGATGCGCCGCACTTCGGCGCGCAGCAGGCCGGGGGTGACCAGCTTGCGGTTGGCCGGATCGTAGCCATACAGCATGCCTTCCGGGCGCGTCTGCACGGTCGCGTCCCGCACGCCCAGTTGGCGCAGGTTGCGGCCCAGGGCCTCTTTCTCGGAGTCTATGGTCACGTCGAAGGCGCGCACGCCGGCGTCGAGCGCGCGGCGCAGGACCGCCAGGCGGCCCGGGCCGCCGAAGCCGGGGAACACCACGCCCGGCATCACGGCGCGGGCCATGTCTTCGTTGAAGGCGCGCGAGCGGCCATCGGGCAGGTATTCGTGGCCGCCCAGGATCAACTCGCTGAGGCCGCCGCCATTGGGCAGATCGATAGCATGCACGCCGTTACCCCTTGACTGCCGAACCGGCAGAACTCTGGACCAGATAGCGCTGGAGGAAGACATAGGCAAACGCCGGGATGGCGCAGCCGATGACGGTGGCCGCCATGACGTCCGACCACAGCACACGGAACTGGCCGACCAGGTTGGTGATGCCCAGCGTCATGGTCTGCCGCGCCGGATCGTTGATCAGGCACAGCGCCCATAGCAGGTCGCCCCAGGCCAGCAGAAAGGCGAAGATCATGGTGGCCACCAGGCCCGGCAGGATGTTGGGCAGGATGCAATAACGCAGGCATTGCAGCTTGGAGGCGCCGTCCATCTCGGCCGCCTGGTCGATCTCGGTGGGCACGGTGTCGATATAGCCCTTGAGCATCCAGACCGAGAACGGCAGGGTGAGGGTGGTCTGCGCCAGGATGAGCGCCAGATGGGTGTCATAGAGCCCGGCCAGCGTCACCAGCTTGAAGTAGGGGCCGACCAGCAGCACGCCGGGAATGACCTGACTGGCCAGGAAGAGGATCATCAGCAACTCGCGGCCCCGGAAACGGAAGCGCGAGAAACCATAGGCGCAGAACAGCCCCGCCGCGGCCGACAGCAGGGCGGTGGCCGCCGAGACCTGCACGCTGTTCAGGAAGTAGCGCACAAAGCCTTCCTGCTCCCAGATGCGGCGGTAGGCGGCCGTGGTCAGCTCGTGCGGAAAAAGGGTGGGCGGCACCGCCGTGACCTCCAGATCGGTCTTCAGGGACGAGGACACCATCCAGAAATAGGGCAGCAGGTTATAGGCGGCCATCGCGAACAGCGCGGCGTACGTCCATATCCAGGAAGTGAGACGGGATCGCATCGGATTACCTTTGTTCCTTCAGCGTCGTGCGCACATAGGGGACCGCCAGCACCAGCAATAGGGCGGCCAGCACGACGGCGATCGAGGAAGCATAGGCGCTGTCAAAGAACTGGAAGTAGTTCTTGTAGACCAGCAGGGTCAGGTTCTGGGTGGCATAGCCGGGCCCGCCGCCCGTCATGCCGTAGATCATGCCGAACAGCCGGCATTCCCAGATGGCGTCCAGGATGAGCGCGATGGCGATCATGGGGCGCAGATTGGGCAGGGTGATGTGCGCGAAGACCTTCCACTTGCCGACGCCGTCGATCTCGGCGGCCTCGTACTGGTCGCGCGGGATGGCTTGCAGGCCGGCCAAGAGGATCAGCATCACATAGGGATAGCCGCGCCAGGCCTCGGCCAGGATGACGGTCATCAGCGACCATTGCGGATGGCCCAGCCAATCCACCGGCGTGCCGCCGGCCAGCTGGATGACCAGGTTCACGCCGCCCGACAGGGTGTCGAAGATAAAGCGGAAAATCAGCCCGCCGATGACATCGGGCATGGTCCAGGGCAGGATGGCGATCACCCGGAACAGCCAGCGGCCGCGGAACCGCTGATTAAGCAGCAGGGCCACGCCCAGGCCGAGCAGGAAGTGCAGGCTGACGACACAGACGACGAAGATGACCGTGTTCAGCAAGGACGCCCGGAACTCGGCGTCCTGGACCAGGCGGGCGTAGCCGGCCAGGCTCGGTCCCGAAGCCTCGCCGATGCCCAGGCTCTGCAGGACCGCCATGACGGCCGGAAATCCCAGGATCAGGATGAGCAGGATCACGCCGGGCGCCACGAAGGCGTACCCGGCCCATTGCCTCTTTTCCATTGATGTTCTCGTTGGAGGCGGGCCGTGGCCCGCCGGTTCAGGGCTGTTGCAGCAGCGCCTCGGCCTGTTTGTGCGCGTCGTCAAGCGCCTGCTCGCGCGTCTTGGAGCCGGCCACCGCCGCCTGCAGGTTCTGGCGGAAGGCTTCCTGGATCTGCGGCCACTTGGGCGTCTGGGGCAGGAAGGCGCCGTGCTCGATCTCGGCCGACACGATCCGGGCCGACTCGCTGCCGCTGATCTTGTCGTACCCTTCGTTGACGCTGCGGCGCGACGACAGCATGTTGTTGAAGTCGTACCAGGTCTTCATGGCGGCCGCGTCCGTCAGGTATTTGGCCAGCAGCCAGGCCTGCTCGGGATGCTTGCTGTTCTTGTTGACGAAGATGGACTTCTGGAAGAGGGTGGTGCGGATTTTTTCGGTGCTGCCTTCGGGCTGGGGGATGGGCGCCAGGCCCAGGGTGTGCCAGCCGTCGAGCTTGGGATTCATGGCGCTGACTTCGGGCAGGCTCCAGGTCGTGCCGATCTTCATCGCCGTGGTCTGGTTGGCCAGCAGGCGCCGCGCGCCATTGGCGTCGACCTGGGTCACGCCGGGCGGAATGGACTTGTCTTTTTCGACCATGTCCAGCAGCAGGTTGAAGGCGGCCTTGCTCTGCGGGGTGTTCAGGGCCGAGTGTTTGCCATCGGGCGTGACGAAGTCGCCGCCGAAGCCGCGCAGCATGGCCGAGAAGCGCAAGTCGAAGCCGGCCGGCGCCAGCACGAAACCGAAGCCCCAGCGGTCGATGGCCTGGCCGCCGGTCGAGGAGCGGGTGAGCTTGCGCGCATCCTCGCGGAAGGCCGTCCAGGTCTTGGGCGGGCCGTCGATGCCGGCTTCCTTGAACAGCTGCTTGTTGTAGACCAGCACCATGGCCACGGTGTTCATGGGAAGGCCATAGATTTTTTTATCGACCGTGACCGGCTCCAGCGCGATGGGATAGAAGTCGGACAGGAACTGGGCGCCGCCGGCCTGCTGCACCTGGGGAGTCAAGTCGCGGACCCAGCCCTCGGCGATGTACTGGCGCACCGGATTGGCGTCCAGCGCAAAGACATCCGGCCCGGCGCCGGCCCGGATGGCGGTGCTGTACTTGACGTCGCGCTGGCCCAGCGGCACCGGCTCGCGCTTGACCTTGATACCGGGATGTTCTTTCTCGAACTGGTCGATCACCTGGTTGAGGGACTTGCCCCAGACCTCCTGGGCGAGCTGCCAATCGCCATAGGTAAGGGTCACAGTGTCTTGCGCGCCGGCAAGCGGCGTGAAAAGAGCGCCCAGCAGGGACGCGACGATGAGCTTGCGCATGCTTGTCTCCGGGAAGTTATCGCTTATCGTTAATTGGTATACTAGGATACTTCTATGCGAAGTCTATGCATCTTCCCGGCGGGCGTCAACGATTTCCTGCGAGGGCAGGGCCCACGCCCGGACGTTGTTTTGATGCTACCTTTGGCGCTCGGCTCACCCGTCCAATCCGATCTATGGCACGCACCGCTAATCATCTCGCCAGCACGCCCGGGCTGGCGTCGTCACTCGGCCCCCTGGCCATCGCCACCCGGGGCACGGCCAGCACCCAGGTCTACGACGCGGTGCGCGCGGCCATCGTGCGCGGCATCTTGCCGCCGGGCACCGCCATGTCGGAAGTGGAGATCGGCGAGATGCTGCACGTCAGCCGCACGCCAGTGCGCGAGACGTTCCGCCGCTTGGCCGCCGAGGGCCTGCTGACCGTGGCGCCCCAGGTGGGCACGACCGTGCGCAAGATGAGCCGCCAGGTGCTGGCCGATGCGTTGTTCATCCGCGAAACCATCGAATGCGGCGCGGCGCGCCTGGCGGTCCTGGCTCCCGAGGCCGACCGGCGGGCGGTGCTGGACATCGTGCGGCGCCAGCGCGAGGCCATCGGCCGCAACGATGTCGAAGGCGGCCTGGACCGCGACGAAGACCTGCACAAAGCCATCATCGACCTCTCCGGCCATCCCGGCGCCTGGGAGCCGGTGCGCCAGGCGCGTACCCACATGGAACGTGTCCGCCGCATGGCCATCCCGGCCTTGCAAAGCAATACCAAGGCGCTGGACCAGCACGAGATCATCGTGGCCGCGCTGGTGGAAGGCGATACCGAAGCGCTGGTGGCGTCGCTGCGCAACCACATCCGCCTGATCGAGAGTTTTGTGGACGGCCTGGCCGCCCGTTATCCCGACTACTTCGAGTAAGCGCGCCCGCAGCCGGGCGGCCGGCGCGCCCCGGCTTGGTGCCGGGCCGCCATGCATTGCGCACAAGGCCGGTGCGCCTGCCGGCCGCCGGGGTCCCACGATGCCCTTTTTCCCCCTGTCGCAGAACTGGCATGCAACTTGCTTGCTAGTCATGCAAGTCACTTGCGTGCGATGCCAGTGACTTGCCTGGCCGGGCCGCCGCCCAGGCCAGGAATCCGACACAGGGGAATTGCCATGCTGCTACGCCAAGTATTCGCGGGAGTGCTGTCTTTGTTCGTGGCGGGCGCCGCCCAGAGCGCCGACCTGCTGAGCACGATCAAGCAGAAGAAAGAGATCGTGATCGGCACCGAGGCGCAGTTCGCGCCTTTCGAGTCCGTCCAGGACGGCAAGATCGTGGGCTATGGCCCGGACTTGATGAAGCTCATCCTGGCCGGGCTGCCCGAGGTCAAGGTCAAGCAGCTGGACGTGCCTTTCCAGGGAATTTTGCCGGGCCTGGCCACCAAGCGCTTTGACTTCATCGTCACGTCGGTGACGCTTACCAAGGACCGCGTGAGCAAGTTCGCCTTCACGGTGCCCATCGCCGACGCCACGACGGCGCTGGTCAAGCGCAAGGACGACACCGCGCTCAGCGATCCAGCCGGCATCGCCGGCAAGGTCGTGGGCTCGCAAGCCGGCTCCGCGCAATTGAAAGCCTTGCAGGACTACGCCAAGAAGCTGCAGGCCGAGGGCAAGCCGCCTGTCACCATCCGCGAGTACGTCAGCTTTGACGAGGCCTATGCCGACCTGGCCGCCGGGCGTCTGTCGGCGGTGGCGCAGTCCCTGGCCAACCTGGCCTCGCTGGTGAAGACGCGCTCGGACGTCTACGCCGTGCTGTCCACGCCCATCGGCCCCAAGACCTATTTCGGCTGGGTCGGCCGCAAGGACGCCGACAGCGCGACGCTGGTGAAGTTCTTCTCCGATGGCATCGCCCAGGCCGCCAAGTCCGGGCAGCTGCAGGCGCTGCAGACCAAGTGGTTCGGCTTCACCATGGACGTTCCCACCGACGCCGTGCCGGTCCCCGAACTCTGAGCCGCGCCGCGCGATGAATGCCGCTTCTTTCCTTGACCGGTGGCAGGCCTATCTGCCGGCGCTGCTCCAGGGCGCGGGCATGACGCTGGTGGTGTCCGCCTCGGCCATTGTGCTGGGCTTCATGCTCGGCGCCGTCTTGCTGGGCCTGTCGCTGCGCGGCCGCGGGCCGTTGCGGCGGGCGGTGGCCGGGTATGTGGGTTTCTTCCGGGGCACGCCCTTGCTGGTGCAGCTGTTGATGCTGTTCTACCTGCCCAGCGCCTTCGGGCTGGACTTGCCGCCCTTGCTGGTGGCCATCCTGGTCATGAGCATGAACTCGGGCGCCTTTCAGTCGGAGATCTTGCGCGCCGGGCTGGCCGCGGTGCCGCCCGGCCAGGTCGAGGCGGGCGTCATCTTCGGCCTGAGCCGGCACCAGGTCTTCCGCTATGTGCAGCTGCCCCAGGTGGCGCGGGCGGTCTGGCCGGCCGTGGTGTCGGAGGCCATCGATGTGGTCAAGAACTCGTCCATCGTGTCGGTGATCGCCGTGGCCGAGCTGGCCCGCGCCGGGCGCCAGATCGCGTCGGCCAACTTCCGGCCGCTGGAGGTCTATCTGTCGGTGGGCGCGCTGTACCTGCTCATGACCGGCGCCATTTTTGTATTGGGATCCTGGCTGGGTAGGCGGCTGGGGCAGGGGCGGCGCGCCAGCGCCGCGGTGATGAACCGCATGGCCATCAACAAGACATGATAGACATCACGATGCTGGGCGGGCTGTTGCCCGTATTCGGGCTGGCCGCGCTGCGCACCCTGGCCCTGGTGGCCACGGGCCTGGCCGGCGGCCTGGCGCTGGGTTTCGTCGCCCACGTATTGCGCGAGACGGGGCTGCCGGCGCTGCGCGGGCTGTACTGGACGTATACGGCGGTGTGGCGCGGCGTGCCCTTCCTGATCCATCTGTTCATCGTCTACTTCGGCCTGCCGGCCGCAGGCATCACGATGGACCCCTTTACCGCGGCCGCGGTCACGCTGTCGGTGTATGGCGGCGCGTACTTCGCCGAGATTTTCCGGGGCTGCTGGCAAGCGATACCCCAGGGCCAGGTCGAGGCGGCGCGCTGCATGGGCCTGAGCCGGCGGCAGGTCTTCCTGCGCATCCAGGCGCCGCAAGCCCTGCGCGCCAGCCTGCCGCTGGTCCTGAACCAGACCATCCTGCTCATGAAAGAGTCCGCGCTCGCCTCGGTGATCACCTATCCCGAACTGACCATGACGGCGGGCAAGGTGGTGTCCGAGCAGTTCGTCTACATCGAACCCTATTTCCTGCTGGCGCTGAGCTATCTGCTGCTGGCGATGCTGATCCAGCGCTTGGGCGCCGCGCTCAAGCGCCGCCTGGCTTGTTGAGGAGCTGTCCATGAATACTGCCGTTCCCATGCTGTCCCTGCGGGGCGTGGGCAAGTCCTTCGATGGCCACCGCGTGCTGGCCGGGGTGGACCTGGATGTGGCGCGCGGCGAGGTCGTGAGCCTGATCGGTCCGTCGGGCTCGGGCAAGACCACGCTGCTGCGCTGCATGAATTTCCTGGAAGCCTATGATGAAGGGGAGGTGAGGGTGCGCGGCGCCTTGCTGGGCTACCAGCGTGACGCCGCGGGACGCCTGCGGCCCGAGTCCGACCGCGTCATCGCCGAGGTGCGCGCACCCCTGGCCATGGTGTTCCAGCAGTTCAACCTCTGGCCGCACATGACCGCGCTGGCCAATGTGATGGCGCCGCTGACGCTGGCCAAGGGCATGCGCGCCGACCGCGCGCGCCAGATCGCGGGCGACGCCTTGGCGCGCGTGGGGCTGTCGGCCAAGGCCGATGCCTTGCCCGCCAACCTGAGCGGCGGGCAGCAGCAGCGCGTGGGCATCGCGCGCGCCCTGGCCATCGGGCCCGAGGCCATGCTGCTGGACGAGCCGACCTCCGCCTTGGATCCCGAGCGGGTCGACGAAGTGCTGGAGGTCATCCAGTCGCTGTCGCGCGAGGGCATGACCATGGTGATGGTCACCCACGAAATGAGTTTCGCGGCCGAGGTGTCCGACCGTATTGTCTTCATGGAAAAAGGCGGCATTGTCGCCGTGGGCACGCCGCAGGAGATCATCTACCGGCCCGAGCACCCGCGGCTGCGGGCTTTTTTGCAGCCCTGGATACGGCGCAGCCTGGCCGGGGTGGCGCCATGAGCGCGGCCGGCGCCGCGGCCCTGGCGGCCCGCCTGGCCGGGGCTGTCGATACCGCCCGCCTGGCGGCCCGCCAGCGCGGCCTGGCCGGCCATGGCGGCGTGGCCACCGGCGGGGGGGCGCGCCAGGCCCTGAGCGCGGAGGAATTGCAGGCGCGCCGCTGGCTGGCGCAGGACTTCGGGCAACGCGCCGGCTATCGCGTGGGCATCGATGCCGCCGCCAATGTCTATGTGCGCCGGCTGGGCCGCGATCCCCGGGCCGAACCGGTGATGACGGGCAGCCATGCCGACACCCAGCCCCTGGGCGGCTGGCTGGACGGCGCCTTCGGCATCGTGGCGGGCCTGGAGGTCTTCGACGCCCTGGATGACCTGGGCATCGCCACCCGGCGTCCCTTGGAGGTGGTCATGTGGACCAATGAAGAGGGGTCGCGGTTCGCGCCCGGCCTGATGGGCTCGGTCTCCTATGCCGACCCGGGCCGCCTGGCGGATTTTCTCGCGGTGACCGACGCCGGGGGCGTGTCGTTCGGGCACGCCCGCGACCGGGCCGTGGCGGACTTCGGCGATCATGCGGCGCGGGCGGGCTGGGCCGGGATGGCACGGCGCCTGGGCGAACCCGTGCATGCCTATATCGAGGCCCACATCGAACAAGGCCCCGTGCTGGAGGCGCAGGGCCTGCAGGTCGGATGCGTGAGCGCTATCCAGGGCGTGCGCTGGTATCGCGTGACGGTGCCCGGACGCAGCGCGCACGCCGGCACCACGCCGTTGGCCAGCCGCGACGACGCGCAGGCCAAGGCCATCCGCATGGCCCATGCCGTGCTGGAGCATGCCCGGGCCGGCGATGACCGGCTGCGTGTCACGATAGGCCGCTGGGAGTGCACCCCGGGTTCGATCAACACCATCGCCGACCGGGTGAGCTTCACGGTCGATGCGCGCCATCCCGAGGCGCGGGCGCTGGATGCCGTGCGCGCCGTGATGGACGCCGCGCTGCCCGAGGGAGGGCGTATCGAGGTCCTGCAGGACAAGCCCACCGTGCATTTCGCCCCCGAGCTGGTCGCGCTCGCGCTCTCGGCCTGCCAGGCGCTGGGCTTGCCGCATCGCCGCATGTTGTCCGGCGCCTTTCATGACGCGATGCCGATGGCGGGCTTCTGCCCGACCGCCATGCTGTTCGCGCCCAGCGTGGCGGGCGTGAGCCACCACCCGGCCGAAGACACGGCGATCGCCGACCTGGCCGCCTGCACGCGGGCGCTGGCCTGGTGTTTGTTGCACCTGGCCGAACCCTGCTCATCCTGATTCCCTGTTCCACCCACCACCGTCAAGGAAACCCGCATGGACACCCACCTCGCCGCCACCGTCGCCGACAATGGCGAAGCCGTTGGCCTGAACAACACCCATCTGGAGCCCATCTCGCCCGACGGCACGCCGGAGCCCGGCAGGCGCTATGAGGTCCCCGCGCGCCATGGCCGCGCGGTCCGCCTGGCGCGCGGCCAGGTGATCCGCATTGTCAATACCCATGGCAGCCAGGTCTGCGATACCTGGGCCTTCAAGAGCGACGACCTGAGCGAGTTCATGTCCATGGAGCATGCGCGCGCGGCCATCGACCGCATCATCCCCAAGGCGGGCGACGCCCTCTACAGCAACCGCCGGCGCAGCATCATGACCTTGCTGGCCGATACTTCGCCCGGCGTGCATGACACCCTGATGGCCGCCTGCGACGCCTATCGCTATCGCAACCTGGGGGTGGAGCATTATCACGACAACTGCGCCGACAATATGCGCCTGGCGCTCAAGGCCATCGGCCTGCGGGCCCGCGAGGTGCCGCAACCGCTGAACCTGTGGATGAACATTCCCGTGGGCCCGGATGGCGGCGTCCAATGGCTGCCCCCGGTCTCCAAGGCGGGCGATTATGTCGACCTGCGCGCCGACATGGATTGCGTCGTGGTGCTCTCGGCCTGCCCGCAGGACATCGTGCCCATCAATGACAACCGGCCGGTCGAGATCCATTTCTCGGTATTGGCCTGAGCCGGGCGCCGCCATGACGCCTCCATCCGCTTCCCGTCCACGGCCGCCCGCGCCGCCCGACGTATCCATGCAGCCCGCGCTGGGCACCCGGATCAAGCATGCCCGCCGGGTGCACGGCCTGACGCTCAAGGCCCTGGCGCAGGCGGCCGACTGCTCGGAAAGCCTGCTGTCGCGCATCGAGCGGGGCCAGGTCATGCCCTCGCTGGCCAATCTGCACCGGCTGGCGCGGGCGCTGGACACCAACGTGGCCGAGCTCATGGCGGCCCACGCGCCGCCTTCGTCGCCGGTGATCCGGCAGGGCGACAGGCCCGTCATCGAGTTCACCAGCGCGCGCGGCCGCAAACCCGGCGTCAAGCTGGAACGGGTCATCGTGCCCATGCGCGGCCAGCTGCTGCAGGCCGACATCCACCAGCTCGAGCCCGAAGCGGAGAGCCTGGAAAAAATCTCGCACGCGGGCGAGGAGATGGGCTATGTGCTCGAAGGCGAGTTCGAGCTGCACCTGGGAGAGGCCGTCCACCACCTGCGCCAGGGAGATTCCTTCTACTTTTCCAGCGAGGTGCCGCACAGCTATCGCAACCCGGGCCGCGCGATGGCCCGGGTGCTGTGGGTCAACACGCCAGCCACCTTCTGACCACCAGGATGCCTTCATGAGTACTGACATCACGATGCAAGGCCTGCCGCGCTACAGCGGCATGCCGACCTTCATGCGGGTGCCCCAGGCCGCGCCCCAGGACGATTTCGACATCGCGCTGGCGGGCGTGCCCTTCGACGGCGGCGTGACCCTGCGCCCGGGCGCGCGCTTCGGTCCGCGCGAGATCCGCAACATGTCCAGCATGACGCGCGCCATCCACCATGTGACCGGATTCAATCCCTTCGCCGTGTGCAAGGTGGCCGACATCGGCGATGTGCCGTTCACGGGATTCGGGCAGCTGGAAGCCGCCCATGAGGATATCCGGCGCTTCTTCGCGCCGCTTTTCGCGGCGGGCAAGAAGGTGCTGGTCGCCGGCGGCGACCACTCCATCACCTTTCCCATCTTCCAGGCCATCGCGCCGCGCCAGCCCCTGGGCATGGTTCATATCGACGCCCATACCGACACCTGGGACGAACACGCCGGCTCCAAGTTCAGCCATGGCTCGCCCTTCCGGCGCGCCGTCGAGGCCGGGCTGCTCGATCCCAGGCGCACCATACAGATCGGGATACGCGGGGCGCAGAACACCGACGAGGGCTGGCGCTACTCGCTGGACCACGGGATGCGCGTGGTGTTCATCGAGGAGTTCGACGCCGCCGGCGTCCAGGCCATCGTCCGCGAGGCGCGGCGCGTGGTGGGTCCGGGGCCGGCCTATCTGTCGGTCGATGTCGACGGCCTGGATCCGGTCTATGCGCCCGGCACCGGCACGCCGGAGATCGGCGGGCTGTCCACGCGCGAGACGCTGGCGCTGCTGCGCGGCCTGGACGGGCTGGATTTCGTCGGCGCCGACGTGGTCGAAGTCGCGCCGCCCTATGACCCCAGCGGCAACACGGCCTTGCTGGGCGCCACCCTGATGTATGAATGCCTGTGCCTGCTGGCGCGGAGTCATGCGCCGGCAGCGGCCTGAGGCGCCCGGCGGCCTCGATAGGGGCCGTTTGTTTTTTGCTGGCGCCGGACGCCGCCTTCCGGCTATTCCGGCCGATGCCGTCTCCCCCGGGGCTCACTCCGCCTTCATGTTGGCGCTCTTGACGATGGCCCCCAGGCGCTTGTCCTCGGCGGCGATGAAGGCCTTGAACTTGTCCACGCTGCCGGGGATGGCCTCGTAGCCGGCGTCTTCCAGCTGCTGCTTGACCTTGGGGTTGGCCATGACGTCGGCGATGGCCTGGTTCATGGCCTGGATGATGGCCGGCGGCGTGTCCTTGGGCGCGTACAGGCCACCCCAGTGGGTGATGTTGATCTGCCCGAAACCCTGTTCGGCGGTGGTGGGCGTGTCGGGCAACAGCGGCGAGCGGTGGTCGGCGGTGGCCGCCAGGGCGCGCACACGTCCGGCGCTGACATAGTTGCGCACCGAGACGGCGGCCTCCGAGGCCGCGTCGACCTGGCCGCCCATCAGGGCCGTGGAGCTTTCCGAGCCGCTCTTGTAGGGCACGACCGTGACCGGCACCTTGAGCGCCTGGCCCAGCATCTCGGCCACGAAGTGGCCGGTGCTGCCGGTGCCGGCGGTGGCGAACAGGATAGGATGCCTGGCCTGGCCGGCCTGCTGTTGCCAGTCCTTGAGCGAGCGGATCTTGCTGTTGGCATTGACCACGATGACCGAGGCCGATTCGAACAGCAGGCCGACCGGCACCAGGTCGCTGTCCTCATAGGGCATCTTGCTGCGCAGCATCTTGTTGGTGATGGCGCCATTGCCGGCCACCAGGAAGGTGTAGCCGTCGGGCGCGGCCTTGGCCACCATGTCCGAGCCGATGATGCCGCCGGCGCCCGGCCGGTTGTCGATGATGACGGGCTGCTTGAGGTGGTCGGACAGCCCGGTGGCGAAGATGCGGGTCATGTTGTCCAGCTGGCCGCCGGCCGAGAAGGGCACGACCAGGCGCACGGCGCGGTCCGGCCAGGGCGCGGCCTGCGCCAGCGAGGCGGCGGCGAGGCCGGCGGCCAGCGCGAGCGCCGACAGGGAGGTCTTGAATCGGTCGAGGTTCATCTTGTCTCCTGTTTATGGATATGAGGGAAGAACGCTCAGCGCGTCTCCTCCAGGGCCTGGCGCAATACCGCGGGCAAGATGCCGCCCGCGCGCCAGATCTCGATCTCGTGCGCATTGTCCAGGCGGCAGAGCAGGGACAATGGCCGGGGCGCGCCCAAGCCCCGGATCAGGCAAGCCACCGTGCCCCGGGGAGCCAGGGAAGCGGGGATGTCCAGATCGAAAATCTCCGTGCCGTCCAGGCCCAGCGTCAAGCGCGTGACGCCCGGCGGCAGCTCCAGCGGCAGCACGCCCATGTTCACCAGGTTGGAACGATGGATGCGCTCGAAACTCTCGGCCACGACCGCCCGCACGCCCAACAGGCGCGTGCCCTTGGCGGCCCAATCGCGCGAGGAGCCGTTGCCGTAATCCTTGCCGGCCACGACGATCACCGGCACGCCGGCGTCGCGGTACTGCATGGCCACATCGTAGATGGGCAGCACGGCGCCGTCGGGCTGATGGCGGGTGGCGCCGGCCGGCCCCTGGGGCAGCAGTTCGTTGACCAGGGTGGGCTGGGCGAAGGTGGCGCGCATCATCACGCGGTGGTTGCCGCGCCGCGCCAGATAGGTGTGCAGGCCATCGGCGGGCACGCCCAGCGACAGCAGATAGCGCCCGGCGCTGGAGGCGGGCGGAATCTCGTTGGCCGGCGAGATATGGTCGGTGGTGACCGAGTCGCCCAGGACGAGCAGGGCGCGCGCGCCCTCGATCCGCACGCGCCCCGTGTGCGCGGGCACGTCCAGATAGGGCGGGCGGCGCAGGTACAGGCTATCGGCGTCCCATTGGTAGCAGGCGCCGTCGCCGGCGGGCAGGTCGCGCCAGGCGCGGTCGCCCTCGAAGACGTCGCGGTAGCGCTCGGTGAACAGCCCGGGGCGGACATGATCGGCCACCACGGCGTCGATCTCGGCGTCGTCGGGCCAGAGCTCGGCCAGCATCACGGCCCGCCCGTCTTCGCGGGCGCCGACGGCTTCGCGTTCCAGGTCGCGGGCGACGGTGCCGGCCAGGGCATAGGCCACGACCATGGGCGGCGACACCAGGTAGTTGGCCCGCGCCAGCGGATGGACTCGGCCGGGGAAGTTGCGGTTGCCGGACAGGACGGCCGCCACGCGCGTGCTGCCCGCGCCGATGGCCGCCTCTACCTCGGGCGGCAGCGAACCCGACAGGCCGGCGCAGCTGGCGCAGCCATAGCCCGCCGTATGAAAGCCCAGCGCATCGAGGTCGTCCTGCAAGCCGCTGGCGCGCAGATAGTCGGTCACCACCCGCGAGCCGGGCGTGAACGAAGTCTTGGTCCAGGCCGGCGGACGCAGACCGAGGGCGCGGGCCTTGCGGGCAAGCAGGCCGGCCGCCACCAGCAGGCGCGGGTTGGAGGTGTTGGTGCAACTGGTGATGGCGGCCAGCACCACGGCCCCTTCGGGCAGGGCCGCGTCCGGGCGGGCGGGCAGGGCGGCGGTGGCGCGGGCGAAGCTGACGGGCACCTCGGCCAGCGTCATGCGGTCCTGGGGCCGGCTGGGCCCGGCCGCCACGCGGCCCAGGCGCGCCAGGTCCACCTCCACCAGGCGGCTGTAGGCGGGCGGGACCGGGCCGCGCCACAGGCCCGCGGCTTGCGCATAGCGCCGCACGGCCTCGACGTGGCCGGGGCTGCGGCCGGTGCGCGCCAGATAGGCCAGCGTCTCCTCGTCCACGGGGAAGTAGGCGCAGGTCGATCCATATTCAGGCGCCATGTTCGACAGCGTGGCGCGGTCTTCGAGCGACAGCACGCCGTCCAGCGCCTCGCCCGTGAATTCGACGAACTGCGCCACGACCTTGGCTTCGCGCAGGATGCGCGTGAGGTTGAGGACCAGATCGGTGGCGGTGATGCCGGGCGCCGGGCGGTTGAACAGCCGCACGCCGACGATCTCGGGCGCGCGCAGGACCAGCGCATCGCCCAGCATGGCGGCTTCGGCCTCGATGCCGCCCACGCCCCAGCCCAGCACGCCGAGGGCATTGATCATCGTCGTGTGGCTGTCGGTGCCCACCAGGGTGTCCGGACAGGTGACCGCCACGCCGCCGGCCGTGCGCACCGCGGTGGCGACGTCGGCCAGGTATTCGAGGTTGATCTGGTGCAGGATGCCCTTGCCCGGCGGAACCAGGCGCAGGTTGTCGAAAGCGTCCTGGGCCCATTTCAGGAAGGTGTAGCGCTCGCGGTTCTGGTGGTACTCGCGCGCCTCATTGGCCTGCCGCGCGCCGGCGTGGCCGCTTTCTTCGGCGATCAGGGAGTGATCGACGATCAGGTCGGTCGGGATCAGCGGGTTGATGCGCCGCGGGTCTCCGCCGCGCGCCCGCAGCACGTCGCGCATGGCGGCCAGGTCGATCAGGCTGGGGATGCCGCTGACGTCCTGAGCCAGCACCCGCGTCGGGTGCAGCCAGACGTCGGCCGGCTCCGCGGGCGCGGCGGCATCGGCGTGATAGGTCCGCAGCAGCGCCAGCGCGCGCGGGCGCTCGCGGTGGGCGGCGCTCTCGTGGCGCAGGGCGTTTTCGATCAGCACGCGCGCCACATAGGGCAGGCGGTCGGCGCGCAGCCCGTGGTCGGCGGCAAAGGCCGGCACGCTGAAGTGCCGGCCGTGCGCGGCTTGCGGGTCAAAGACCTGGAGATAGGGATCGGTCACGATGGTTTCGCCGGTCTTCATGGTCATTGTCCGACGGGCCGGGCCGCGTACAGGGCGTCCAGGCGCTGTTCATAGGCGAAGTAGCCGATGCTCTCATACAGTTCCATGCGCGTCTGCATCTGGTCCAGCATGGCGCGTTGCGTGCCGTCGCGGCGGATGGCTTCATAGGTGCGCTGCGCGGCGCGGTTCATGGCCCGGAAGGCGGACAGCGGATAGAGCGCCAGCGCCACCTGGGCGGCGGCCAGCTCCTGCACCGTGAGCAGCGGCGTCTGGCCGAACTCGGTGATATTGGCCAGGATGGGCGCGGGCAGGGCGCGGGCGAAGCCGCGGAAACTCTCCAGGTCATGGACGGCTTCGGGGAAGGCCACGTCGGCGCCGGCCTCGATGCAGGCGGCCAGCCGGTCCAGCGCGCTCTGGCGGCCTTCGCTGGCCAGCGCGTCGGTGCGCGCGATGATCACGAAGTCCGGATCGCTGCGGGCGTCGACGGCCGCCTTGATGCGGTCGACCATTTCCGCCAGCGTCACCACCTCTTTATTGGGCCGGTGACCGCAGCGCTTGGCGCCGGCCTGGTCCTCGATCTGCATGGCGGCCGCGCCCGCCGAGATGAGCGAGCGGGTGGTGCGCGCCACATTGAAGGCCGAGGCGCCGAAGCCGGTGTCCACGTCGACCACCAGGGGCAGGGGGCAGACATCGGTGATGCGGCGCACATCGGTCAGCACATCCTCCAGGCCCACGATGCCCAGGTCGGGCACGCCCAGCGAGCCCGCCGCCACGCCGCCGCCAGAAAGATAGATGGCCCGGAAGCCCGCCTGCTGCGCCAGCAGGGCGTGATTGGCGTTGATGGCGCCGACGACCTGCAAAGGCTGTTCGGCCTGCATGGCCTGGCGCAGGCGCAGGCCGGCGCTGGCGGGCAGGGCGTGTTCGGAGAAAGGCAACATGAAGCACTCCATGGGGGGATGATGTTCCCCATCCATGCAAGATATATGCCAACCGCCTTGTCCCGGGGAAAGGCCGGCTGGGCAGGGGCGGGGTATTTCAGGATTGAAATCACGGCATTGCAATGCTGAAATGCAGGCCCATTCTCCGCCGCCGGAACCCCATGCTGACCGCTCCCGCCGAGTCCGAAGTCGCCGCGCTGCCGCGTATCTGGGCCGTCGCCGTGGCGCGCATCGCGCGCAGCTTCGCCCAGATCCTGCCCAGCTATGCCGAGCGGGGCGAGTTCAAGCTGATCGAGGCCGGCTTCGATGCGGCGGCCATTGCCATCAATGAGGCCGCGCGCCAGGGACGGGTCGATGCCGTGGTGGCCGCCGGCCTGAACGGCAGCTATCTGCGCCGCCACGTGAGCGTGCCGGTGGTGCAGGTCAAGATCAGCGGCTTCGAGGTCATGAACGCCCTGGCCACGGCGCGGCGCATCTCGCCGCGCATCGCCCTGCTGGGCCAGCATGCGCAGTATCCCGCGCTGCAGACCTTCATGCAGACCTTCGCGGTCGATATCCCCGTGCGCACCTACCTCGACCAGGACGACGCGCTGGCCCAGGCCAAGCAGCTCAAGGACGAGGGCATCGAGGTGCTGGTGGGGTCGGGCCTGATCGTCGATTATGCCGAACGCATGGGCCTGGCCGGCGTGCTGGTCTACACGCTGTCCACCGTGGCGGCCTGTATCGAGGACGCCATCGAGATCACCCGCCTGCAACGCATCGAGTCCAGCCGCCGCGACTATCTCAACGCGGTGCTGGCCAACTTGGACGAAGGGGTGGCCGCGGTGGACGCCGCCGGCCATGTGCAGGCGCTCAATCCGGCCGTCGAGCGGCTGCTCGGCATCAGCGCGGCCGGGCTGGCCGGCCGCCGCCTGGAGGAAATCTCGCCCGCGCTGTCGCTGGACAAGGTATTGCGCAGCGGCCAGCGCGAAGCCGAATCCGTGCACCGGCTGGGCGGCAAGATGGTGGTGGTCAACCGCATCCCGCTGGCCACCCGCGCCGGCCTGTCGGGCGCGGTGCTGACACTGCAGGAGGCCGGCGCCATCCATCGCGCCGACCGCAACCTGCGCACCCGCGCCCGCGCGCGCGGCAAGACGGTGCGCTACACGCTGGACGACCTCTACGGCGTGTCACGGCCGCTGGAGAAAGCCCGCATGCTGGCCCGGCGCTACGCGCGCGTGGATTCCACCGTGCTGATCGGCGGCGAAAGCGGCACCGGCAAGGAAGTCATGGCCCAGGGCATCCACCAGGAAAGCGCCCGCCATCATTTTCCCTTCATCGCCGTCAATTGCGCTTCGCTGCCCGAGACCCTGCTCGAGAGCGAACTGTTCGGCTACGAGGACGGCGCCTTCAGCGGCGCGCGCCGCGGCGGCAAGCCGGGGCTGTTCGAGTCGGCCCACAACGGCACGCTGTTCCTGGATGAGGTCGGCGACATGCCGCCGGCCTTGCAGATCCGCCTGTTGCGCGTGCTGCAAGAGCGGCAGGTCATGCCCGTGGGCGGAAGCGAAGCCGTGCCTGTCAATGTGCGCATCATCGCCGCCACCCATCGCGACCTGTCCGCCATGGTGGCCGCGGGCGCGTTCCGGCAAGACTTGTTCTTCCGCCTGAATATCCTGCGCATCGACATGCCGACGCTGCGCGAGCGCCGCGAAGATATCTGGCTGCTGGCGCAAAAGCTGTATGGCCGCGCGCGGCAGAACCTGGGCTTGACGGGCGAGGCGCCCTTGCCCGCGGCGGTCGAGGCGGTGTTGCTGGGCTATGGCTGGCCCGGCAATATCCGCGAACTCGAGAACGTATTGGAGCGCCTGGCGGTCTTCCTGGCCGAGACGCCCGCGAACCTGCCGCCGGCGCGGCTGCGCCAGATCGTGGCCGACGTGGCGCCCGAGCTCGTCCGGGACACCACGCCGGCCCCGCCCGCCGCTTCGGCCATGGAGGGCAACCTGGCCGAACATGGCCGCCGACAGCAGGCGGCCCATGTGCGAGAGGTACTGGCGCGCTGTGGCGGCGACCGGCGCGCCGCCTGCGAGGTCCTGGGCATCAGCCCGACGACGCTCTGGCGGCGTCTGCGGGCAGGCTGAGCGGCCTGGCGGGCCGGCCCTTACTTCGTCAGGCTCAAGCCCTGCGCGACCTTGCCCAAGGCGGTGTACTCCTGTTCGATCTGCTTGCGCAGCGCCTCGCCGGTCACGATGGTGACCTGCTCGCCGGCCTCCTCGACGAAGCGGCGCGTGGCCGGCGCCTGCGCGGCCGTGGTGAAAGCCTGTTCCAGCACCCGGATACGCTCGGGCGGCGTCTGCTTCGGCGCCAGGATGCCGCGCCACAACAGCGTCTGCTCCTCGCCCAGGCCCAGCTCGTTCAGGCTGGTGGCCTGCGGCAATGCCGCCACTTTGTCGGCCGAGGTCAGCTGCAGGCATTTGACCTTGCCGTTCTTCACATAGGGCAGCACGGGCGGGATCGAGCCCACGTACAGATCGATATGGCCACCCAGCAAGGCCATGAGGGTGTCGCCGGCGCCGTCGGTGCCGAAGGAATAGCGGTTGGGCGCCTCGCGCAGCGTCTTCATCAGCGCCTTGCCGTCGTCGGCGGCGAAGCTGCTCTGCACGCACATCACATAGGGCGCGCTGGTGAGCTGGGCCACGGGTATATAGTCCTGCAGGGTGTAGGAGACCGGCATGGTATGCGGGGCCACCGTCACCGGGCCCAGCCAGACGCCGGCCACCGTGTTGCCGTCCGGCGCGGAGCGCACCATTTGCGTGACGCCAATGCTGCCGCCGGCCGTGGTCGGCACGATAAGTTTGTTGCAAATAAAGCCGTCAAGGGGTGTCACTCATTGGCCGGAGCAAGGTGAAACCGCCAAGGCCAACGGTAAACCGCCTCCTTGCGGCAGATGTCGGGCGAGGCGGAGAGGGAGGGAGGGGCAGGGGGAGGAGCGATGGGCCGCGCACCGCCGAACCTGCCGGCGTCGCGCTCGCCACGGCGAATCGGCGGCGCTCACGCCCGGGCATCGCGCCCGGGCGGAGCTTAATGTCCAGCCGGAAGAGACAGGCCGGCGGTGCCGGGGTTCTGCGCCGCCGGGTTCGCGGATAGCCCCGACCACCCCAGCAGGCCCAGGTAGCCCCCGACCGCCAGAATGAGCAGGCTGGACAGATAGGGCGCCCGCCGCGCGAAGGTGTTCAAGCCCGGCAGCCGGCGGCTGGCCTGGCGCGCGCCCAGGGCCGCGACCACGCCGACCGTGACCAGCGTGATGGCCAGGCCGATGGAGAAGCACAGCACCAGCACCGCGCCCAGGGTGAATGCCTTGAGCTGCAGGCACAGCAGCAGGACGGTGATGGCCGCGGGGCAGGGGATGAGACCCCCCGTCAAGCCGAAGAGGGCGATCTGCCGATGGGTCACGTCGCGGTTGGCGAACCGCCGGCGGATGTCGCGGGCGTGCGCCCGCTGGTGGGCGTCGGTATGGCCGTCGTCGTCGGCGTCATGGTGATGCCCGCCCCGGTCATGGACATGCCCCGCGTGGTCGTGCGGGGAGTGGTCGTGCGCGGAGTGGTCGTGCGCGTGAGGGTGGACATGCGCCCCGGCATGCTGTTCGCGCCAGGTCCGATAGAACATCCAGGCCGCGATGGCGGCGACGATCACACCGGAAGCCAGCTGGAAATACGGTTCCAGCGCCTGCGGCGCCACGCCGCGCCAGAGATACATCCCGCCCAGGCCGATGCCCCATACGACGAGGGTGTGGGAAAGGGTCGCGGTGAGGCCCAGCAGCACGGCCTGCCAGACCGTGCCGCGGATCGCCACGATGAAGGCCGCCATCATGGTCTTGGAGTGGCCGGGCTCCAGGCCGTGCAGGGCGCCCAGCAGGATGGCGCTGGGAATGAACAGCCAGGCGTGCGCGGCGCCTTGGGCCAACAGCGCGGAAAACGACAGCATGGGTAAGGGCTCTCAGAGGTATTTGGTGATGGCTTTGAACTCGTCGATGGCGCGCTGCCTGTCCGCCCCTGCGCCGCCCACCGCCTCCTGCAGGCAGTGGTCGACGTGGTCCCGGATCAGGATTTTCTTGGCCTGCGAGATCGCCCGTTCGACCGCGTGCAGCTGTTGGGCAAGCTCCAGGCAGCCGCGGTGGTCCTCCATCATTTGCAGAATGCTGCGCAAATGGCCCTCGGCCCGCTTGAGGCGCTTGGCGACGGCATCGTGATGGGTGTGGGGGTCGCTCTTCATCATGCCGCCATCATATCCCCGGGGGGAGGATAGGCAGCCGGAAAACCCTGGCGCCGCCCCGGCCTTGTTGCTTTTGTTGGGCTTGAAGAGTACGCTACAAAAACGTTAAATACTCTACATAACGATAGCCCGGCATGGACTGGTTAGCCTTGATTCTTTCGATGCCCACGGAAAACGCCGCGGCGCGCATGCGCGCCTGGCGCGCCCTGAAGTCCTGCGGGGCGGCCGTGCTGCGTGACGGCGTCTATCTGCTGCCGTCACGCGGCGGCAGCCGGCAGACGTTGGAAACGATCGCGCGCGAGGTCCGCGATAGCGGCGGGACGGCCTATCTGGCCGATGCCGCGTTTGCCGAGGAAGATCCGGCGCGGCTGCAGGCCCTGTTCGACCGGTCGGCCGAGTATGGCGAGCTGATGGCCAAGGGCGTCGAGCCGCTGCGAAGCGCGCTGTCGCCCGATACCGCGCTGGAGACCCTGAAACAACTGCGCAAGCTGCGCAAAACCTATGTCCAGCTGGCCGAGACGGACTTCTTTCCGGGCGAGGCCCAGCGCCAGGCCGATGCGGCATTGCGCGAACTGGAGGAGGGCGCGCATCGCGCCCTGTCGGCCGACGAGCCGCATGCGCTCGATTCGCCCATCGTGCGGTTGCGGGTCGAGGACTACCAGGGCCGGACCTGGGCGACGCGCGCCCGGCCCTGGGTGGACCGCTTGGCGAGCGCCTGGCTGATCCGGCGCCGCATCGACAAGGATGCCCGCATCTTGTGGCTGGCGTCGCCGGCCGACTGCCCCCGGACGGCCGTGGGCTTCGACTTCGACGGCGCGAGCTTCTCGCATGTCGGCGCCAAGGTCACGTTTGAGCACCTGGCGGCCGCCTTTGGCCTGCAAAGCCGTGGCATCGACCGGCTCGGCGCCATCGTGCATTTTCTGGATGCCGGCGGTGTGCAGCCCGCCGAAGCCGCCGGGGTGGAACAGATTCTGGCGGGTCTGCGGGCCACGGTCGCCGACGATGACCAACTGCTGGCGCTGGCCAGCGGCGTCTTCGATGGGCTGCTGGCCAGCTTCGAGAAGGAGGGCGGGGCATGATGAACACGCGGGAGACGGCCGTGGCCGCCGGCGCGCCCGAGGACAAGCCGCTGGAGCGGCCCGGGCCGGTCAGCTTCCGGCAGGCGCTGTGGTTCTGGCTCAAGCTGGGCTTCATCAGCTTCGGCGGCCCGGCGGGCCAGATCGCCATCATGCACACCGAACTGGTCGAGCGCCGGCGCTGGATCAGCGAGCGGCGATTCCTGCATGCCCTGAACTACTGCATGCTGTTGCCCGGACCGGAGGCGCAGCAACTGGCGACCTATATCGGCTGGCTGCTGCATCGGACCTGGGGCGGGGTGGTCGCGGGCGGATTGTTCGTCCTGCCTTCGCTGTTCATCCTCATCGGCCTGTCCTGGATCTACATCGCCTGGGGCGACGTGCCCGTCATCGCCGGGCTGTTCTACGGCATCAAGCCGGCGGTGACCGCCATCGTCCTGCATGCGGCCCACCGCATCGGATCCCGGGCCCTCAAAAACCCCGTGCTCTGGAGCATCGCCGCCGCGGCCTTTGTGGCGATCTTCGCGCTGGCACTGCCATTTCCGCTGATTGTCGCCATCGCGGCCTTGGCCGGCGCCGTGGGCGGCCGCCGATGGCCGGCATACTTCCACGCTGGCGCGCGCCATGGATCAAAGGCCCAAAGCCATGGCCCGGCCTTGATCGACGACGACACGCCCTCGCCGGAACACGCCCGTTTCCGCTGGGGCCGCCTGATCGGCGTCCTGGCCGTCGGCGCGGCGCTGTGGGGCCTCCCGATGGCCGTCCTCACGGCGCTTGGCGGATGGCAGGGCGCCTACACCCAGATGGGCTGGTTCTTCACCAAGGCCGCCTACCTGACCTTCGGCGGCGCCTACGCCGTGCTGCCATACCTCTACCAAGGCGCGGTCGACCACTACGGCTGGCTCACGCCCGTGCAGATGATCGACGGATTGGCCCTCGGCGAAACCACCCCGGGCCCCCTGATCATGGTGGTTGCCTTCGTCGGCTTTGTCGCCGGCTACGCGCATAGCCTGCTCGGCCCGGAGCTGCTGTTCGCCGCGGGCGCCGTGGCCGCCGTCATCGTGACCTGGTTCACCTTCCTGCCGTCCTTTCTATTCATCCTGGCGGGCGGCCCGCTGGTCGAGGCCACCAAGGAAGACCTGACATTCACCGCGCCCTTGACCGCCATTACCGCGGCCGTTGTCGGCGTCATCCTGAACCTGGCGGTGTTCTTCGGCTATCACGTGCTCTGGCCCCAGGGGCTGGCGGGGCCGTTCGATGCGCTGTCGGCGCTGATCGCCCTGGGCGCCGCGCTCGCGCTCTTCAGGTTCAAGCGCGGCGTGATCGAAGTCATCGCGGCCTGCGCCGTCATCGGGCTGGTGGCGAGGCTGGCCGTGTGAGGACAGCGGGATGGGGGTGGATAGGGCAAGCGGCGGCTTCGGGCGGGGGCTTGCCAAACCACGCAGGGCGGACCGGGCTTCCGCCATCTCCGTTACTTTACATAATATACATTATGCGTATTTTGACGGTCGCCAGGGGACAAGACGGAAAAGCCGCCAGGCCGTGGCGGAATTTTCGAATATGGCCGGGCCGCGGCACTTGCCGCGGCCCTGTCCATCACCTCGGGACGCCGGCTGCGCGACCTGCCCGGCCAGGAGATCCGCGAACAGATGCGGGCCTTGGGCAGCAGCCTGTAGCCGGCGCCTAGGTCCGCGTCGCCAGGCGGTTGCGCATGGCTTCGACCGCCTGCTTTTCCTCCGGCGCAAGCGCCACGATGGCCTCGCCCTGGCCGTCTATGCCCATCTGTGCTTCGCGGTCGCTGACATACTCGAACATATCGTCGCGGTTCCAGGGGCCGCGCATATCGCCCTCGCCTTGCGACATATTGAAGTAGGTATTGGCGTAGCGCGGATCGCCGGGCAGCTTGCCCGGGGGGAAGTTGGGTTCGATGGCATGCAGGGCGCGCTCGAAGGACAGCTGGTGCGAGACTTCGCGCGTCATGAGAAAGGTCAGCGCGTCCTTGACGCCGGCGTCGTCGGTGGCGTTGATGAGGCGCTCGTAGATGATCTTGGCGCGCGCCTCGGCGGCGATATTGGAGCGCAGGTCGGCCAGCGGGTCGCCGATGGTGTCGATATAGCCGGCGTTCCAGACCTGGCCGCCGGAGTTGGTGAGCGCCGGGCCGCCGCCATAGAGGACTTGAGTCAGGTGGGAGTCGTTGCCCGGGCCTTGCAGGCGCCGGTAGAGGTCGGCTTCTTTTTCGGTGGCTTCGGCCTGCACGCCCTTGGCGCCCTTGTTGAGCATGGCCACCAGGGAGCCGATCACCTCGAGATGGCTGAGCTCTTCGGTGGCGATATCGATCAGCATATCGCGGCGGCCGGGGTCGTCTTCGGCCAGGTATTGGGTGAAGTAGCGACAGGCGGCCGCCAGTTCGCCTTGCGGGCCGCCGAATTGTTCCAGCAGCAGGTTGGCCAGTCCCGGGTCGCCGCCGGCGACGCGGACGGTGTATTGCAGGCGTTTGTTGTGCGCAAACATGGAAGGCTCCGGTGTGGGTGGAAGAGCCGGGTGGGCCAGCAGGTGGCGTGCCTGCCCGGGCACGCGGCTTGCCGCCGCCTGCCCTGCTCCGGACTCCCTGTCCGGATCCCGGTTCATCGGGGACCGGGCCCGCACGGAGAACCATCGATGAACAAACTCAAACTCAAGCCCCTGTCCGAACAGGTGATCGTGATCACCGGCGCCGGCAGCGGGATAGGCGCGGCCACGGCCAAGGCGGCGGCGCGCGCCGGCGCGCGCGTGGTGCTGGCCGGGCGCGACGAGGCCGCGCTGGGCGAGGTCGCCAAGGCCATCCACGCCGAGGGCGGCGAAGCGATTTCCGTCGTGATGGATGTGGGCCGCCAGGAGGATCACTCGCAATTGCTGCAGCGCGCGCAGGAGTCCTTCGGCGCCGTGGACACCTGGGTCAACAATGCGGGCGTGTCCATCTTCGGGGACCTGCTGACCGTGCCGCTGGAGGACCAGCGCCAGCTGTTCGAGACCACCTACTGGGGCGTGGTCTACGGGTCGCTGACGGCCGCGGCCTATCTCAAGGAGCGCGGCGGCGCGCTGGTCAATGTGGGCAGCGAGGTCTCTGACCGGGCCATCCCGCTGCAGGGCGCCTACTCGGCGGCCAAGCATGCCGTCAAAGGTTTCACGGACGCCTTGCGCATGGAATTGCGCACCCAGGAGGCCCCCGTCAGCGTGACCCTGATCAAGCCGGCCTCCATCGACACCGGTTTCACGCGCCATGCGCGCAACTATATGGACGTGGAGCCGACCCTGATCCCGCCAGTCTATGCGCCGGAACTGGTGGCCGACGCCATCCTGTACGCCGCCTGCACGCCGGCCCGCGACGTTTATGTGGGCTCGGCGGCGGCGATGATGGGGTCCCTGGGCCAGCGCGTGCCGGGCGTCATGGACCGCCTGGCCGGGTGGATGACGCGCCGCCAGCGCAGCGATGTGCCGGCCACGCATGATGGCGACGCCCTGTACGAGCCCGGCCTGCGCACCTCGGCGCCCCGCCCTTCCAACGTGCGCCGCCATAGCGTCTACACCCAGCTGCGCACCCATGGCGGCGGCATGTTGTGGGTGGGCGCCGGCGCCCTGCTGCTCTTGGGAACCGCGATGACGCGCCGGCGCTAGGCGGCTCAGTCCTTCTGTTTTTGCTTGGCCGACACCTTGCGCTGGAGCTCCTGGCCCATCGCGAGGTGTTGCTTGAGCTGGGGCAGCACGCGGGCGGCGAAGGCCTTGACCTCGGCGTCCTTGGCCTCGCGCGCGGCTTTGTCGAAGAGTTCCACCGCGTCCTTGTGGGCCGAGACCGCGATGGAATCCGCATAGGCTTCGTCAAAACCGTCGCTGCGCAGGTCCAGCCCCTTGAGCACGCCCTTCTGCATGAGGGACGGCTCGCCGGGGATCTCGACGCCCTTGTTGCGCGCCAGGCCGGCCAGCTCCTGCGCCACCTTGCCATGGTCGTCGATCATGCGCTGGGCGAAGGTCTTGATGTCCAGGTTGGCCGATTTGCGCAGCGCCATCTTGCTGCCTTCGATCTCCAGATGGCCGGCCTGGGCCGCGTTGGACAGGAAATCGCGGTCTTCGGTCTCGATGTTATGGGCGGAATTGACCGGGCCGGCGTCGGGCTTGGCCGTTTGCGCCTGGCTGCTTGGCGGGGCGGCCAGCATGGCGCCCAGGAACAGGAGGGTCGTGGCTTGGTGAAATGCGCGCATGGAAGTTCTCCCTGAGAAGGCCCCGCGACGGCGCCGCGGGGCCGGATGGTGGCGACGCCGGCCTCAGCGGGCCGGACGGGTGTCCTGGCTGCCGCCCGAACCGGCGGCGGCGCCCGAACCGGGCTGGCCTTGCTGCTGCGGCGCGCCGGCGCCGGCGCCCGGCGCGGG
>NZ_LRUJ01000020.1 GCF_001548475.1 Bordetella hinzii LMG 13501 | reverse complement strand
CGGGCGGCCTTCGGCGCTGCGGGCCGGACGCGGCGCGCGCGCTTCGCCCCCAGGACGGTGGCCGCCTCCGCGGTTGCCGCCGTTGCGGCCACCGGGCGCGCCCCGGCCGTTGCGGCGGCCGAAGCCGCGTTCTTCGTCGTCTTGCGGCTCGGGCTCGGCCGCCACGCCCACCGGCGGCGTCCAGCCGTCGACCGTCTTGCGTTCGATGGTTTTCTTGATCAGGCGCTCGATGGCCTTGAGCAGCTTGATCTCGCTGCTGTCGACCAGCGAGACAGCCGCGCCCGTGGCGCCGGCGCGGCCGGTGCGGCCGATGCGGTGCACGTAGTCTTCGGGCACGTTGGGCAGTTCGAAATTGACCACCTGGGGCAATTGATCGATGTCCAGGCCGCGCGCCGCGATGTCGGTGGCCACCAGGACGGCCACGCTGCCGTCCTTGAAGCCGGCCAGCGCGCGCGTGCGCGCCGATTGGCTCTTGTTGCCATGGATGGCGGCGGCCGACAGGCCGTCCTTGACGAGTTTTTCGGCCAGGCGGTTGGCGCCGTGCTTGGTGCGGGTGAAGACTAGCACCTGGTGCCAGCCGCTTTCACGGATCAGGTGGCTGACCAGGTCGCGCTTGTGGGCCTGCTCGACGATGTGCACGGTCTGCGTGACCAGCTCGGTGGCGGTGTTGCGCGGGGTCACGGAGACCTCGCCCGGATCGTTCAGCACGCCGCGGGCCAGCTCGCGGATCTCGTCGGAGAAGGTGGCCGAGAACAGCAGGTTCTGGCGTGACTTGGGCAGCAGGGCCAGCACCTTGCGGATATCGCGGATGAAACCCATGTCCAGCATGCGGTCGGCCTCGTCGAGCACCAGGATCTCGACGCCCGAGAGATCGACGGTTTTCTGGCCGGCGTGGTCCAGCAGACGGCCAGGCGTGGCCACCAGGATGTCCAGGGGCTTGCGCAGGGCCGTGATCTGCGGGTTGATGTTCACGCCGCCGAACATCACCATCGAGGTGAGGCCGGTGTGCTTGCCGTAGACCTGGACGGACTCGGCCACCTGGGCGGTGAGCTCGCGGGTGGGGGTCAGGATCAGGCAGCGTGGCCGGCCGGCCATGCGCTTGGCGGGTTTGCGCTGCGACAGCAGATGCAGGATGGGCAGGGTGAAGCCGGCGGTCTTGCCGGTGCCGGTCTGCGCGGCGGCCAGCAGGTCGCCGCCGCGCAGCACCTGCGGGATGGCCTGGGCCTGGATGGGCGTGGGCGCGGTATAGCCGGTCTCGGCGATCGCACGCAACAGGGAATCAGCCAGCCCGAGGTCGGCAAAAGAAGAAGAGGTAGTCAAAAACAACTCCAGCGGCAGCCTGTCGCTCAAGTTGAGAGACTCCAATCCAGGCGGACGAACGAGGAGAAAACGGGATAGGCAGGGCGGATGCCCGGCCGGCGGCAAGGCGCCTTGGGACGTGTGCCGATTGGCAATGCACACAGAGCAGGAGTGTAACCGATGCGCCCGTTGCCGATAGACTAAGCTGTAACAAGACGCGATACATTTGTATGGGCCTTTGGTGCTGTAATGCGTGGGTTTTCACCTTGGGGTAACACTATGAGAACGATGCGTGTGCTGGCTTGGACTTGGCTGATGTCCCTGACGGTCCTGCTGTCCGGCTGCGGCTACAACAGTATGCAGGCGGCCGATGAGCAGGTGAAAGCCGCCTGGTCTGAGGTGTTGAACCAGTATCAGCGCCGCGCCGATCTCGTGCCGCAGCTGGTCAAGGTGGCCGACGCCTATATGACCCACGAGCGCGATGTGCTGACCCAGGTCACCGAGGCGCGCAGCAAGGTCGGCAGTGTGCAGATCACGGCCGACCAGCTGGAAGATCCCGCGGCCCTGCAGCGCTTCCAGCAGGCGCAGGCCGCCCTGTCCTCCTCGCTCTCGCGCCTGATCGCGGTGTCGGAAAACTATCCCCAGCTCAAGGCCGATGGCGTGTTCCGCGACCTGCAAGTCCAGCTCGAGGGCACCGAGAACCGCATCGCCGTGGCGCGCGGACGCTATGTGCAGTCCGTGCAGGCCTACAACGTGCTGGTGCGCCAATTCCCGGGGGTGATCACCGCCAAGATCTTCGGCTATTCGCCCAAGGCCAATTTCGGCGTCGAGAACGAAGCCGCGATTTCCAGGCCGCCGGAAGTGAAGTTCAGCAATGAATCTCGCAAGCAATAAGGGCTGGCTGGCGGCGCTCGCCTGGGCGCTGTCCTGCCTGCTGTGGCTGGCCGGGCCGGCTCAGGCCCAGGTGGCCAAGGAGGTGCCGGTGCCCGCGCTGTCCAAGCGGGTCACAGACCTGACGGGCACGCTGGATGCCGGCCAGCAACAGGCGCTGGAGACCCGGCTGGCCGCGCTTGAAGAGCGCAAGGGCGCGCAGGTGGCCGTCCTCATCGTGCCCACCACGGGGCCCGACACGATAGAGCAGTTCGCCACCCGGGTTTTCGACCAATGGAAACTGGGGCGGCAGAAGGTCGATGACGGGATTCTCTTCGTCGTGGCCAAGAACGATCGCACCCTGCGTTTCGAGGTGGGCTATGGGCTGGAGGGCGCGGTTCCCGACGCCATGGCCGGGCGCATCATCCGTGAGCAGGTGGTGCCGCACTTCAAGCAGGACGACTACGCGGGCGGCATCGAGGCCGGGGTGGATGCGCTGATCAAGCTGATCGACGGCGAACCGCTGCCCGCGCCGGCTGCGCAATCGGACAGCGGCGGCGGCAGCGGCTTCGAGTGGGGCGACCTGCTCGACGTGGGGATGTTCCTGCTGGTGGTGCTGATTGCCGCCCCGCCCATCATCGGCGCGCTGGTCGGTGGCGTGGCCGCCGGCTTCATGAGCGGCAGCCTGCTGATCGCGGCCATCGCGGCGGTCATCGTGGGCGGCCTGAGTTTCCTGCTGGGTGTCACCGGCCTGAAGAAAGCCTTCCTGAGCCGTGGCGGCCGAGGCGGCGGCGGAGGCGGCGGTTTTGGCGGCGGCGGCGGCTGGGGCGGCGGCAGCAGCGGGGGCGGCGGCTTCGGCGGCGGGGGCGGCAGCAGCGGCGGCGGCGGGGCCTCCGGGCGCTGGTAGCCGCGCCTAGGCGACCACGTCCAGGCCCTCGCGCGACATGGCCGCCAGCTTGGGCATCAGGCCCAGCAGATGGCGGCTATAGGCGTGCCGCGGCGCCGTGAACAGGGTTTCGGTTTCGGCGACCTCCAGCAGTTCGCCATGCCGCATCACGCCCACCCGGTCGCACATCTGCCGGATGACCGGCAGGTCATGGCTGATGAAGAGCATGGTCAGGCGTAATTGCTCTTGCAGGTCTTTCAGCAGGTTGAGGATCTGGGCCTGGATGGACACGTCCAGCGCCGAGGTCGGCTCGTCGCAGATCAGAAAGCGCGGCCGCGTGGCCAGCGCCCGCGCGATGCAGATCCGCTGGCGTTGCCCGCCGGAGAACTCGTGCGGAAAGCGCTGCGCGGCCTGCGGGCCCAGGCCCACCACGTCGAGCAGGTCGGCCACGATGCGGCGCGCCTGCGCCTCGCTGTCGGCCAGGTGATGAAAGCGGATGGGCTCGGCCACGATGTCCAGCACGCGCATGCGCGGATTGAGCGAGGAATAGGGATCCTGGAACACCATCTGGATCTGGCGCCGGAAGGGATTGCGCGCTTTTTCGTCCTTGATGGCCGTCAGGTCGCTGCCATTGAACCAGACCGTGCCCGAGGTCGGCTGGTAAAGGTTGGAGATCAGGCGCGCGACGGTGGACTTGCCCGAGCCGGACTCGCCCACCAGGCCGAAGACCTCGCCCTCGCGGATGGCGAAATTGACGTTCTTCACGGCGTCCAGCGTGCGCTGGTTGCGCTTGAGGAAGGCCGGGCGCAGCACGAAGCGCATGCCCAGGTCGCGCACTTCGACCAGGGCGCCCTCGCCCGTCTGGCCGAAGTCGCGCCGCTGGCCCAGCCAGTGCGTGGACAGGTCCACCGCGGCCGTGGGCTTGCGCACATCCTCGATATAGGTCACCAGCGGAAAGCGGCGCAGCTTGATGTCGGGCCGCGGCACGGCGGAGATCAGGCTGCGGGTGTAGGGATGATCCGGGTCGCCCAGGATCTTGGCGGTGGGCCCTTCCTCGACCAGCTTGCCGCGGTAGAGCACCGCCACGCGGTCGGTGATGTCGGCGATCACCCCCATGTCGTGGGTGATGATGATCATGCCCACCTGCCGCTCCTTGCACAGCTTGCGCAGCAGATCGAGGATCTGGGCCTGGATGGAGACGTCCAGCGCCGTGGTGGGCTCGTCGGCGATGATGACCTCAGGCTCGCAGCAAAGCGCCAGCGCGATCACCACGCGCTGGCGCATGCCGCCGGAAAACTGGTGCGGGTATTGCTTGACCCGCAGTTCGGGCTGGTCGATGCCGACCTGCCGGAGCATATCGACGGCGCGCCGGGCGCCGTCGGCGGCCGATACGCCCAGGTGGACCTGCATGGTCTCGACCAGCTGGCTTTCCACGGTCTGGAGCGGATCGAGCGAGGTGAGCGGATCCTGGAAGATCATGCCGATGCGCCGGCCTCTCACTTTGCGCTGCTCATGCCGGGGCAGGCCATCGATGCGCCGGCCCTCCAGGCTGATCTGGCCGCCGGTCAGGCGGCCGGGGGCTTCCAGCAGGCCGATGACGGCATTGCCTATCGTGGATTTGCCCGCGCCGGACTCGCCCACCACGCCGAGGATCTCACCCTTGTCCAGCGCCAGCGAGACATCGTCGATGGCCACCAGGGTGCCGCGGCGGCTGGGAAATTCGATGCGGATATGGTCGATGTTCAGCAGTGCCATGTCCGGACCTCAGCGCAGCCTGGGGTTGAGCGCATCGCGCAGCCAATCGCCCAGCAGGTTGACCGACAGCACCAGGACGACCAGCGCGATGCCGGGGAAGATCGAGATCCACCACATGCCGGAGAACAGATAGCTGTTGCCAATGCGGATGAGCGTGCCCAACGAGGGGGCGGTCGGCGGCACGCCCACGCCCAGAAACGACAGCGTGGCCTCGGTGATGATGGCGATGGCCAGGTGGATGGTGGCGATGACCAGCACCGGTCCCATCACATTGGGCAGGATATGGCGCCGCAATATGGTCAAGGGGCCGATGCCGATCAGCTTGGCGGCCTGCACATATTCTTTGTTGCGCTCGACCAGCGTGGAGCCGCGCACCGTGCGCGCGTACTGCACCCAGCCTGAGATGCCGATGGCGAAGATCAGCACATAAAGGGCCAGCTGGTCGTGCATGTCGCGCGGCAGCAGGCCGCGGGCCACGCCGTCGATCAGCAGCGCCACCAGGATGGTGGGAAAGGACAGCTGCACATCGGCGATGCGCATGATGACGCTGTCCACGCGCCCGCCGGCATAGCCGCTGATCAGGCCCAGCGAGACGCCCAGCACCATGGAGAAGAGCACCGAGGCAAAGCCCACCAGCAGCGAGACCCGCGCGCCATACAGGATGGCCGAAAGGATGTCGCGTCCCTGGTCATCGGTGCCCAGCAGGAAATCGGGCGAGCCTTCGTCCATCCACGCCGGCGGGGTGTTGGCGTCCATGATGTTCAGCGACGCCAGGTCGAAGGGGTTGTGCGGCGCGATCAGCGGCGCCAGCAAGGCGCCCAGCACGATCGCCAGGGTGAGCGAGGCCGAGACAATGGCCCCGGGCGAATGCTTGAAGCTGTGCCACAGGTCGCTGTCGGCGGCGCGGGAAAAAAGCGGTGCGATACGGGCGATCATACGGCTTCCTATTTGCTCTGCACGCGCAGGCGCGGATCGACCGCGAAGTACAGCAGATCGACGACCAGGTTGATGACGACGAAAATGAAGGCGATCAGGATCAGGTAGGCCGCCATCACGGGGATGTCCACCATGCTGACCGACTGGATGAAGAGCAGCCCCATGCCGGGCCACTGGAAGACCGTTTCCGTGATGATGGCAAAGGCGATGATGGAGCCCAGCTGCAGGCCCGTGATGGTGATGACGGGCACCATGGTGTTTTTCAGCGCGTGGCGGAAATTGATCAGGCGCTCGGGCAGGCCGCGGGCGCGCGCGAACTTGATGAAGTCGGTGCGCAGGACTTCCAGCATCTCGGCGCGCACCAGGCGCATGATCAGCGTCATCTGGAACAGCGCCAGGGTGATCGCCGGCATGATGAGCGCGGCCAGTCCGGACGGCGTGAGCAGGCCCGTGGTCCACCAGCCGAGGCTGAGCACCTCGCCGCGCCCGAAGCTGGGCAGCCAGCGCAGCTGCACGCCGAAGACCAGGATGAGCAGGATGCCGATGAGAAAGGTGGGCAGCGAGATGCCGGCCAGCGACAAGGCCATGAAGGCCTTGGACAGCAGGCCATGGCGCCTGAGCGCGGTATAGACGCCCATGGGGATGCCGAAGGCCAGCGCCATCACGGCCGACACGAAGGACAGCTCCAGCGTGGCCGGGAAGCGTTCTTCGAGCAGGTCGGCCACCGGCCGGCGATGGCGATACGAAATGCCGAAATCACCGCGCGCGGCATTGCCCACGAAGCGCGCGAACTGCACCACGAAGGGGTCGTTCAGGCCCAGTTCGGCGCGCAGCTGTTCGCGTTGCTGCGGTGTGGTGTCCTGGCCCACCATGCTGGCGATCGGATCACCCACATAACGGAACATGGCAAAGGCGATCAGCGCCACCGCCAGCATGACGATGAGCGACTGAAAAAGGCGCCGCGTAATGAAACCAAGCATAGTGGGGCCCTGGAAAATGTGGCTACGAGAGGGACTGCCCCCGGGACGGGCGGCGGTCTGCGCCGCCGTTGCGTCCGTTTCCCGGCGTCGTCAGGGCATGACGACGTTGCGCAGGTCCAGCACGTCGTCGGCGCGCTGTATGACCTTGATGCTGTCCTTCACGCCCCAGGACATGGGCTGCTGGTGCAGCGGCAGATAGCCGAAGTCCTTGCGCACGATCTCGAAGGCCTCCTTGATCATGGCATTGCGCTTGGCCTGGTCGGTCTCCACCCCGATCTTGGTGGTGAGCTCGTCGACCTTTTTGTTGCAGTAGCCGCCCAGGTTGAACTGGCCGGCCGCCGTCTTGGCATCGCGGCAAGCCGCCAGGTTCAGGAGCGCGTTGTGCGCATCGGTGGAGCTGGGCGTCCAGCCGAGCATATACATGCTGGTCTGGTTGCCGGCCTGCAGCAGGATCTTGCCGAAGTACTTGGACTTGGTCTGCGCCAGCAGGTTGATCTTGATGCCGACGCGGGCCAGCATGCCGGCCACGGCCTGGCAGACTTTCTCGTCGTTGACGTAGCGGTCGTTGGGGCAGTCCAGCGTGACGGTGAAGCCCTTGGCGTAGCCGGCGTCGGCCATCAGCTTCTTGGCGCGCTCGATGTCGGGCTTGGTCGGCGCGCCATAGGATTCATCGTAGCCATTGATGGCGGTGGCGATGAGCGAGCCCAGCGGCTTGGCCGCGCCCCGCATGATCTTGTCATTGATGGCCTTGGTGTCCACCGCCAGGACCACGGCTTCGCGCACGCGGGGGTCCTTGAAGGGGTTCTTGCCCTTGACGTCGGAAAAGAGCAGTTCGTCGCGGTCCTGGTCCATGCCGATGAAGATGGCGCGGGCCTCGGGGGCGGACAGCGGCTTGACGCCCTTGGCGTCTTCGAGCCGCTTCCAGTCCTGGACCGGCACGGGCTGCACGATGTCCATCTCGCCCGAAATCAGCGCGGCCACGCGCGTGGCTTCCTGGGTGATGGGCTGGAAGATCACCTCATCGACGTTGGTCTTGATCTTCTTGTCCCAATAGCCATCAAAGCGCTTGAGCACGGTCTTCACGTCGGGCTGGCGCTCGACCAGCATGAAGGGCCCGGTGCCGTTGGCATTGAGGTTGGCGTAATTGCCCTGGTTGTCGCCCTTGACGTTGGTGGCCTCGGTGGTCTTGTTCTTCTCGGACCAGCTCTTGCTCATGATGTAGAGAAAGGTCCACTCGCGCACCAGGATGGGATTGGGCGTGGGCGTGGTCACTTCGATGGTGTAGTCATCGATCTTCTTGATGTCGCTGGCCTTGGCGCCGTAGCCCTTCATGTCCGATCCAGGCGTCAGGCTGCGCTTCCAGGAGAAGATCACGTCGTCGGCCGTGAAGGGCGAGCCATCATGGAATTTGACGCCCTGGCGCAGCTTGAAGATCCACTTGGTGGGCTCGGGATTGGACCAGCTCTCGGCCAGCATGGGCACCAGCTTGAGGTCGCCGTCGTAGCCGGCCAGCGTCTCGTAGATATTCCCCTGGAAGCCGAGCGTGAAGGTCTCGTTCAAGGCCATGGGGTCCATGGACGTGGCGTCGCCCTGGTACGACCAGCGCAGCGTCTTGGCCTGGGCGGCGCTGCCCAAGGCCGCGGCGCCCAGCGCCAAGGCCAATGCCGAATATTTCAATGCAGATTTGATACGCATAGCCCTTGTACTCCGTGTAGTGCGCGAGGCGCGACAGTGGCAGGGCCGGCCGCGTCGGGCGGCCGGGTAAGGCGTACTGCTTAGAAACTGGGAGGGTCGGCAGAAGCGCCGGCGGATACGCCGCGGCAGGCGGCGGGTGTGGCGGAGGACTTCACGGTAGAGCGGCCCCTTGTGCTGTGGCGCCAGGGATCGGCCCGCGCCTCTGTGTAGGCGAATCTTATAGAGGCGGTCGTTTAAGCGTCAATCGTTTTGGATTGGGGTTATCACCCGGTATCCGCACCGTGTCGGACCGGATCAGCAAGGAGGTCCGCCAGGGCCGCGATCTGCTGTTTGCGCCGGTCGTCATCGACATAGCCGTCCGCCAGCGCCGACCATTCGGGGCGGCTGCGCGCTTCTTTCAGCGGCGGCGGCAGCGGCCCGCTTTGCCACTGCGCGGCCTGGGGCAGGACGATGGGCGAGCGCGCGGCGTGGCCACGGCGCTCCAGCGCCTCGATGAGCTGCTGCTGACGCAGCGCCAGCAGGCGCAGCACGTTGTCGTCCACGCTCAGTTCGCGGTATCCGCGCAGTTTGCCGGACAGCCGCTTGCCCAGGCGGTCCACGCCCTGCCAGAGGCTGCCGGCGGCCGCGCCGATCAACATTCCCGTCCCGAGACTCAGGCCGGCCGAGAACAGGTCCACGGCCGCGCCAGCCATGGCGCCGGCGGCCGCGCCCATGCCCAGTTGCACGCCCATGTCCTTGAGCGCCTGGGGATGGAAAAGATCCATGCCGAAACGCTCGCCCTGCAGGGGCAAGGCGTCGGCGCGGTAGTCATCGCGATGGAAGTGGTAAAGCGACAGCAGCGCCCGGACGCAAGCCTGCTCGCGGCCGCGCACCTTGTCGCGCAATGCGTGCAGCGTTTCCTGCAGCGCCTGCGGGGGGCTGGGCAGGTGCAGGGCGGCGGCGTCGACGAGCAGCTCGGCGGCCAGGCGGTAGGCCGCCTGCCGGCGGGCGGCGCGTTCGTCGGCCAGCGCGGCCGATATGCCGGCCAGCATGGCCGCATGGCGGTCCAGCAGCACGGCCAGGCGGGCATAGAGCTGCTGTTCGCCGTCCAGCGGCGGCGCCACCGTGTCGTACTCCAGCACCGCGTGCAGCCCCAGGCGCGACATGGCATCGCGCCATTCGGCGGCCCGGTGGCCGGGCGCGTGCACGAAGTTCAGCACTGGCAGCAGCGGCCGCGCGCAGGCCGCCAGCAGGGCCAGCTCGTCGCGGTGCTTGCTCAGCACCGGGTCGCGCGCATCGATGACGTAGAGGCCGGCATCGCAGTCCAACAGCTTGTTCAGCACCCGCGCTTCCTGTTCGTAGCGGCCGTGGGCTTCGGGTGAATCCAGGAAGCGGCGGATGCGCGCCGGCCCGTCCAGGCGCTCGGACAGAGGCGCGATATGGTCCAGGTATTCCAGCAGGGCGACGCTGTCCTCCATGCCCGGCGTGTCAAACCACTCGATGGCGCCGTGGCCGCGCAGCAGGGTGCTCTGGACGTGGCGGGTCGTGCCGGCGGCGTCGGCCACCTCGCCGAAATCCGGGTCGCGCGTGAGCGTGCGCAACAGCGAGGTCTTGCCCGTGTTGCTATGGCCGACGACGGCAAGGCGCAGACGCTCAGCCATCCGGCCCCCGCTCCAGCCACAGCAGCGCCGGCTCGTCCTCGGCCAGGATGGCCGAGCCGGGCAACCCGGCGGCCTGCAGGCGTTCGCGCCATTGGGCCAGGCGCTCGCCCTGGCCCACGAGCCAGATGCGGGTCTGGCCGGCGTGGGCCGACAGCGAGGCGATCAGGGCCAGCGCGCCACGGTCCGGCGTCTGGCGGGTATCGCAGGCCAGCAGCAGGCGCGAGGCCGGGCTGGCCGCCAGGGCGTCGAGCAGCGCATTGCGTTGTTCTCGCGTGTCCAGGTTGCCTGCGTCGAAGACCGCGTCGGTTCCGGGCGCGGGCCGGCCCTGGTCGGCCGGCAGCTCCAGGCTGGCATAGACCGGCCTGCCGGCGATGGCGCCGGTATTGCTGATGCGGGGGGTGTGCAGCGGGTCGGCCGGGCGGTCCACGCCGCTGGCCGGCGCTGTCGGGGTGAGCCGGTCGCGCAGCGCGGCATAGCCGGGCAGCGACGCATCGATGCGCAGCCGGCCCAGCGCCCGGGCGCTCATGGCCAGGCAGACCAGGGCGGCCAGCAGGCGCGGCACGATGCCCCAGCACACCATCATGCCGATCAGCCAGACCGACCACTGCACCTGGGCGGCGGCCGGCAGGATCTGCTGTCCGTCGCTGGCGCGCACCATGGCCGGATCGGGCAGGCTGAAGCCGAACTGGGCGGGCAGCCAGCCGGCCCAGGCCGTCAGGCGCACGAAGGCCTCGGGCGAGAGCAAGGTAGTGGCCCAGACGAAGCGGTAGCTGGCCGTGGAGAGAATGACGATGAGGGTGCCCAGGGCCGCGCACAGCGCGGCCAGCCACAGCAGGTGGCTGACCGTGCCCAGCAGCCAGCGCAGCGCGCCGGCGCGCGCCAGCAGGTTGAGCAGCGCCTGGGGGACGAGGGCGCTGTCGGGGCCGCGCGCCAGCTTGCGCGTGATCCACAGCCAGGCGCGGCCCAGGCCGGTGGCGCGCGCCGCGGGCAGGAGAAAACTCGCCAGCCAGAGCACGAACATGAGCGCATGCAGGCCCAGCAGCGCGCCCAGCGCCCACAGCACGTTGACCGGACGCGACCCGTCGCCCAGGGCGCCATAGGCCACGCCCGCGCCCGTGGCCAGCACGAGGAGCATCAGCACGATGAGGGCCAGCACCGCGCCCTGGCGCCAGTGCGCCAGGACGGTGTCCAGGCCTTCGCGGCGGGCCAGCAGCAAGGCGCGCCAGAGCACCCGGGCGGGGAAATCGCCTTCGGCCTGGCGCGCCCGGCGCGCTTCGTCGCGGTCTTCGAGGGGGCCCCAGTGCTCTTCGCGCAGCCGCAGGGCCTCGGCCAGCCATTGGGCCGTCAGGCCCCCGGGGGAGGCGGTCATCCGGCCGTGCCGAACCAGCTGTCCAGGCGCTGGCGCGCCTGCGCCTTGACCTGGTCATTGATGGTGAAGGCCACGGTGGCCAGGGCGGCGGTCATGACGGTGAGGTCGTCGGTATAGCCGACCAGCGGCGCGAAATCCGGCACCGCGTCCAGCGGCAGGATGAAATAGCCCAGCGCGCCGTAGATCACCCGGCGCGCCCACTTGGGCGTGGCGGGGTCTTGCAGGGCGTAATAGAGCCAGAGGGCTTTTTCCAGGACCTGGCGGCCGGAGGCCTTGGCGTGGCCGCCGAGCTTGTGCCAGAAACGGCGCTCGGAATAGGCGTTTTCGTAGGAGGTGGATGCCGAAGCCATATCGATTCCCGTGAACAAGGCCGCGCGCGGGGGCAATGCGGATATAGACCCGTTTCCATTGTAGACGGTTCCCCCTGGGGGACGGAGTCAGCGGCCCTGCACGTAGCGCCGATAGGCGCCCGGTGTGGCGCCCATCAGCTGGCGGAAGCTGCGGCTCAGGTGGCTGGCATTGCCGAAGCCGACGCGCTGGGCGATGCCGGCCAGGTCCAGCCGGCTGACGGCCAGCAGGTGGCGGGCCTGTTCGACGCGCCGGCGCTGCACCCAGGCATGCGGGGTCTGGCCGAAGGAAACGGCGAACATGCGCGCGAAATGATAGGTCGACAGCATGGCCACGCCGGCCAGTTCATCCAGGCTCAGCGGCGAGTCCAGGTGGCTGTCGATGTAGTCGCGCACGCGGCGGCGCACCGCGGGCGCCAGGCCGCCCTTGGGCGCGCTTTCCTGGCGCCGCGCGGTGCCGCCGGCCAGCAGATGGTGCAGCAGCGTCTCGGCCGCGCTGCTGGCGGCCAGGCGCTGGGCCGGATCGCTCCAGTTGCTGCCCAGCAGCTCGCGGCAGGCCTGGGCCAGCTCGGGCGCGTGGATATAAGTCTGGTCGCGCAGCTCCAGGCTGCGGGGCTCGCGGTCCATGCGCAGGACGGCTTCACGGCCCAGGCGTTCCGGCGCGATATACAGGTGCAGGAAGCGCACTGGCCCGTTCATGCTCCAGCGCGATCGGTGTTCATCGGGCAGCACGCAGAATTTGCCCGCGCCGCCAAAGCCGCTGTTGCCCACCCGGAATGATTGCTCGCCGCCTTCCAGGTAGAGCGACAGAGTGTGATGGCCGGGCGCCTCGTAGCCCAGCACTTCGTGGCCGCCGCGATGCCATTGCGCGGCGGCCAGCCCGGCGCCCAGCGGCGTGGCGCGCTCCAGCGTCGCGGCCGAGGCCGACAGCGTGCGGTAGACCGAAAAGGCGGTGGGGTTGCTCATGATGTTCCCATGCTAAGCCATCCGGGCCGCCGGCGCCCGGCCCCGATGCGCCCTGCCGTGTCCGTATCGGTCCCGTGTGAGGCAAAACCGCAAGATTCGGCAACCGGGGGCCTGGCGCCGCGCCGACACTGAACGTCTCGCCTGCCCGGCAGGCCCGCCCGACTCCTCACCGTGAATCTCGCTCTCTATCTTCTGACCGTGCTCATCTGGGGCACGACCTGGATCGCCATCAAGCTGCAGCTGGGGGTGGTCGCCATCCCGGTGTCCATTTTCTACCGCTTCGCCCTGGCCGGGGTGCTGCTGTTCGGCGCCATGGCGCTGCTGGGGCGCTTGCAGCGCCTGGACCGCCAGGGCCATTTGCTGTGCCTGGGCCAGGGCCTGTGCCTGTTCTGCCTGAACTTTCTCTGCTTTTACGCGGCCACTTTGTGGATACCCAGCGGGCTGGTCTCGGTGGTCTTCTCGGCCGCGACGATCTGGAATGCCATCAATGCCCGCATCTGGTTCGGCACGCCCATCGCGCCGCGCGTGATCGCCGGCGGCGCCTTCGGCCTGGCCGGCCTCATCCTGCTGTTCTGGCCCGAAGTCGCCGCCCATCCCGCCAGCCGTGAAACCCTGAAGGGCCTGGGCCTGGCGCTGTTGGGCACGCTGTGTTTCTCGACGGGCAATATGCTGTCTTCCAAGCAGCAGCGCGCCGGCATCGCGCCGGCCAGCGGCAATGCCTACAGCATGCTCTATGGCGCGGCCATCCTGCTGCTGGGCTGCCTGGCCACCGGCCAGCCCTTTGCCTTCGACACATCGGCAAGCTATACCGGCGCCCTGCTCTATCTGGCCATACCCGGATCCATCGTGGGCTTTACCGCCTATCTCACGCTCGTGGGCCGCATGGGGCCCTCGCGGGCGGCCTATTGCACCGTGCTGTTTCCGGTGGTGGCGCTGTCCGTCTCCACCTATGCCGAGGGCTATCGCTGGACCTGGGCAAGCCTGCTGGGACTGGCGCTGGTGATGGCGGGCAACCTCATGGTGTTCGCCCGCTGGCGCCTGCCGCGCCGCGCCATGGCCTGATGCCCTGAAAACGAAAAGGCCCGCGCAGCAATTGCGCGGGCCTTGGTATTTGGCTCCCCGAGCTGGGCTCGAACCAGCGACCTGCGGATTAACAGTCCGTCGCTCTACCGACTGAGCTATCGGGGAAGAGGTAGAGGGGCGCAATTATGCACCAAAAGAAAAGCCCTCGCAAACGCGGGCGGGATTTGTCTTCGGGCCGGCGCTATCATGTGGGCAAGGCCGGGGCCGCTTGCTCAAACGGCCTGACCACCTGAGGACCCATCGGAATGTTGCCCACCCTGCATGAACAAATGGAGGCCCTGCGTTCGGGCCGCGTCACGTCGCTGGAACTGGCCGAGGCCGCGCTGGCGCGCGCGCAGGACGCCGCCGGCGAAGGCGCCCGGGTTTTCACCCGCGTCTATCCGCAGGCCGCGCGCGCCCAGGCCCGCGCCGCCGACGCGCTGCGCGCCGCCGGCATCGAACGCTCGCCTATCGACGGGCTGCCTATCAGCATCAAGGACCTGTTCGACGTGCGCGGCGAAACCACCATGGCCGGCTCCGTGGCGCGCGAGGGCGAACCCGCCGCCACGGCCGACTCCGACGTGGTGCGCCGCCTGGTCGCCGCCGGCGCGGTCATCGTGGGCAAGACCAATATGTCGGAGTTCGCCTATTCGGGCCTGGGCCTGAATCCACACTACGGCACGCCGCGCAACCCCTGGGACCGCGCCACCGGCCGCATCCCGGGCGGCTCCTCTTCCGGGGCCGCCGTGTCGGTCACCGATGGCATGGCCCTGGCGGCTATCGGTTCGGACACGGGCGGCTCGGTGCGCATTCCTTCCGCTTTGTGCGGCCTGACCGGCTTCAAGCCCAGCGCCTGGCGCGTGTCCATGGCCGGCGCGCTGCCGCTGTCGACCAGCCTGGACTCCATCGGCCCCCTGGCGGCCAGCGTGTCCTGTTGCGCGACCCTGGACGCCATCCTGGCCGACGACACCGCCATGCCGGTCGACGCCCTGCCGTTGCGCGGGCTGCGGCTGGCCGTGCCCACGACCGTGGCGCTGGACGGCCTGGACGAGACCGTCGGACGGGCTTTTGACGCCGCCCTGTCGACGCTGTCCGCCGCGGGCGCGCTGATCGAACGCATCGAAGTGCCGGAGTTCGCCCGGCTGGCCGACATCAACGCCAAGGGCGGATTCACCGCCTCGGAAGCCTATGCCTGGCATCGCGGCCTGCTGGCCCGCAAGGCCGACCGCTACGACCCGCGCGTGATCGCCCGCATCCTGCGCGGCAAGGACATGACGGCGGCCGACTATATCGACCTGCTCGGCGCGCGCGAGGCCTGGGTGGCCGGTGTCGATGCGCGCATCGCGCACTACGATGCGCTGGTCATGCCCACCGTTCCCGAAGTCGCGCCGGCCCTCGCCCCGCTGGAGGCGTCCAACGAGGCCTTCACCCGCATGAACCTCGCCATGCTGCGCAATTGCACCTTCATCAACTTCCTGGACGGCTGCGCGCTGTCGCTGCCCTGCCATGCGCCGGGCACGGCGCCCGTCGGCCTGATGATCGCCAGTTCCAATGGCGCGGACCGCCGTATCCTGGCCATCGGCCTGGCCGTCGAAGCCGCGCTGGCCGCGGCGCGAAAGTAAGGGGCAAGCCCCAAAAGCAAAAAGCCCAACCGCGCGGTTGGGCTTTTTTTTGCCTAGGCGGCCAGGGCGTGGCGCCGGGACCTGCGCTGACGGTGGAGTCACCAGCAAGCCTCAGGCCAGGCGCTGATCTATGGCGTGTAGCGCCTCCAGGGCCGTCATCGGCAAGGAGACGTGCCGGGGGTCGCCATGGATGGCGGCGTCGTCCGGGTTGATGCGGATCACCGGCGCGCGCCGCTCAAAGGCCATGCGGTGTGTGAATCCGCGCGCGGTGGCGACGGCGGTGCCCGCGCCGATTTCAATCACGATCGGGCGCTCCACGCCGCGCAGCCAGTGTTCCAGCCGGCGGGCCTGGGCGCGAGTGCGCGCCGGCAGCCAGCCAGCGTCGTCGAACATGAGCACGTTCGGGCGGGCGAGCCCGCCGCAATGGGGACACCGTGGCGGCTCGTTGCGCAGCAGGCCATTGTCGATGTCCACCTCGGGCAGAAAGCGCTGCGCTGACCAGATGTCGGGCTGGCATGGCGTCAGGCATTGCAGATGATGGATGGAGCCGTGGCATTCGAGCAGCAAGGTTTCGTCGAAACCCGCCTTCTGGAAGTGCCCGTCCACGTTGCTGGTGAAGACGGCGCCGCCCAGCGGGCGTGCGTCGATCCAGCGGCGCAGGATGCCGAAACCGGCATGGGGCGGCGTGGCGCGGTACGTTCGCAGGCGGTGCCCGTAGAAGCCCCAGGCAAGGCCGGGAACCGCGTTGAAGGCCGCGGGCGAGGCGATGTCGGTGAAGTCCAAACGCTGCCGCCCCAGGGCGGGATAGGCGTTCCAGAAGCCATTGCGCCCCCGGAAGTCCGGCAGGCCGGAATCAACGCCCATGCCGGCGCCCGCGACGACCAGGATGGCGTAGGCGTCCGAGATCAGGCCGGCGGCGCGCTGCAAAGAGGGGGTGTGATCGGGCTCGTGCATGGGATTTTCTGGTGGCGCGGAAAGGAGTTTGCTCCACTTTCTGATGTTGGCGCGACACATCGGATCCGCCAAAGAAAAAGGGCTTGGCCATTGGCCAAGCCCGTGAATTCATTGGTGCCGGTGAAAGGAATCGAACCCTCGACCTTCTCATTACAAGTGAGCTGCTCTACCAACTGAGCTACACCGGCCATGCGCGATCCCGCAGGGACCGGCATTGTAAACAAAGTTTGGCGCCGGGTTTACTTCACGATGGTGAGGTGAGGACGCTTGGCATCCGCGCCGCCTTCATCGGCGGCGGCGGGGGCCTCGCCGCCGGAAGCGGCCGGGCCGTCTTCCGGCGCGTCTTCGCGCACGGGCGGTTCATAGGGCTGGACTTCGAAGCCCATGCCGGCGCCCGTTTCGCGCGCGTAGATGGCGCTGACGGCGGCCACCGGCACCATGACGTTTTCGGTCACGCCGCTAAAGCGCGCCTGGAACTCGATGTACTCGTTGCCCAGGAGCAGTTTGTTGGTGGCCAGCGTGCCGACGTTCAGGGTGATCTGTCCGTCGCGCACATGGGCCATGGGCACCAGGGTGTGCTCGTCGACCTGCACGGTGAGATAGGGCGTATAGCCGTTATCGGTGCACCACTCGTGCAGGGCGCGGATCAGATAGGGTTTGGTCGAAGTTTCACCCATGGCTTGCCTTAGCGACGCATGACTTTTTCGGAAGGCGTCAGCGCTTCGATGTAGGCGGGACGCGAGAAGATGCGCTCGGCGTACTTTTGCAGCGGGGCGGCATTCTTGGGCAGTTCGATGCCGTAGTGGTCCAGGCGCCACAGCAGCGGGGCCACGGCCACGTCGAGCATGGAGAACTCCTCGCCCAGCATGTACTTGTTCTTCAGCAGCAAGGGGGCGAGCTGGGCCAGGCGGTCGCGGATGGCCTGGCGGGCCAGCACCATCTTCTTGTCGTCGGGCTTGGCGCTGCGGTCTTCCAGCGTCGAGACGTGGACGAACAGCTCTTTCTCGAAATTGAAGAGGAACAGGCGGGTGCGCGCGCGCATGACGGGGTCGGCCGGCATGAGCTGCGGGTGCGGGAAGCGCTCGTCGATGTACTCGTTGATGATGTTCGACTCGTACAGGATGAGATCGCGTTCGACCAGGATGGGCACCTGGCCGTAGGGGTTCATGACGGAGATGTCTTCCGGCTTGTTATAGAGGTCGATGTCGCGGATCTCGAAATCCATGCCTTTTTCGAACAGCACGAAGCGACAGCGTTGCGAAAACGGGCAAGTGGTTCCGGAGTAGAGCACCATCATGGCGGTAAGTCCTTGTATTGAAAAGCGAAAGGCCAGCGCCCTCTAAAATAGCAGGCGCTGGCCCCGAATGCCAGGCAACGACAGGGAGTGGTCCTATCTGTGCAGAGGATCCGACCAAAAGGGGTCGGATCGGGTCGGCGGGGCGTTACAGGTTAGCGTACGTGTTTCCAGTAGGCCGCGTTCAGGCGCCAGGCGACCACCAGGAACAAGCCCAGGAAGATCATCACTCCCACGCCCAGCTGGACGCGGAAACGTTGAACGGGCTCGGCCATCCAGGTCATGAAGGCGGTCAGATCGGCGACATCGCGGTCATAAGCGGCCACGCGCGACGGATCCAGGGCCTTGAACTTCGCCTCGGGCGGTCCCGCGTGGCCACTGAAATGGGCAACGGGTTCCGCCTTCGTTGTGGAATAACCCTGTGCATCATACAACGTTGTCACCCGTTCCCAGCTTTTCGTGCCGTCCGAGGCTTCCACCTGGTGCATGGAAACCAGGGTCAGTTCGCGCGGTCCCTGGCGCTGCCAGAGGACGTGCGGCATGGCCGCGTTGGGGAAAACCAGGTTGTTCCAGCCCGTGGCGCGCTCGGTGTCGCGGTAGAAGGTACGCAGGTAGGTGTAGATGTAGTCGGAGCCGCTGGGGCCGGCATTGACCGATTTGGCCCGGGCGATCACCGAGAGGTCCGGCGGGTTGGTGCCGAACCACTTCTTGCCTTCCTTCGGCGTCATGGCGATGGTCATCAGGTCGCCGACCTTCTCGCCGCTGAACAGCAGGCTGTCCTGGATCTGCTTGTCGGTCAGGCCGATTTCCTGCAGCTTGTTGTACCGCATGGCGTTGGCGCTGTGGCAGTTCAGGCAGTAGTTCACGAACAGCTTGGCGCCGTTTTGCAGCGAGGCCAGGTCGTTGACCAGGTTGGGCGCCCGGTCAAGCGGGAAGCCGGCCTCGGCGGCATAGGTGGCGGTGCACGAGAGCATCAACGCTACGGCACCCATCAGCTTCTTGATCATGGTCGTTCCGTTTCGAGGTGTGGGCTCAGTGGCGATGGAAGGTCACGCGGTCGGGCACCGGCTTGAAGGTGCCCAGACGGCTCCAGATGGGCATCAGGAAGAAGAAGCCCAGGTAGATCAGCGTGCCGATCTGTGACGTGAGGTTGAAGGCGTCGCTGGGCGGCTGCGTGCCCAGGTAGCCCAACACCAGGAAGTTGACGATGAAGATGCCGTAGAGCCATTTGTGCCAGGTCGGCCGGTAGCGGATGGACTTGACCGGCGAGTGATCCAGCCAGGGCAGGAAGAACAGGATGACCACGGCGCCGCCCATGGCCACCACGCCCCAGAACTTGGCGTCGATGGTGCGCAGGAGCACGGCGATGACGATCAGCAGCACAGGCAGGGCCACGCGCGCGAAGCCCTTGAGCTGGCTCTTGAGCAACAGCGCGATGGCGCCCAGCACGGCCGCCCCGGCCAGCACCCAGGTGAACTCGTCGGTGGTGGCGCGCAGCATCGAATAGAAGGGCGTGAAATACCACACCGGCGCGATATGTGGCGGCGTCTTCAGCGAGTCGGCCGGGATGAAGTTGTTGTACTCCAGGAAGTAGCCGCCCATCTCCGGCGCGAAGAACACGATGGCCGCGAACACCAGCAGGAAGCCGGCCACGCCCATGATGTCATGCACGGTGTAGAAGGGATGGAAGGGGATGCCGTCGCGCGGCCGGCCGTACTTGTCCTTGGGGCCTTCCTTGATTTCCACGCCGTCCGGGTTGTTGGAGCCGACTTCGTGCAGCGCCACCAGGTGGGCGGCCACCAGGCCGATGAGCACCAGCGGGATGGCGATCACATGGAAGGAGAAGAAGCGGTTCAGGGTGGCGTCGGACACGACATAGTCGCCGCGGATCCAGATCGACAGCTCGGGCCCGATGAAGGGGATGGCCGAGAACAGGTTGACGATCACCTGGGCGCCCCAATAGGACATCTGGCCCCAGGGCAGCAGATAGCCGAAGAAGGCTTCGGCCATCAGGCACAGGAAGATGGCCACGCCGAAGATCCAGACCAGTTCGCGCGGCTTGCGATAGGAGCCGTAGAACAGCCCGCGCAGCATGTGCAGATAGACCACCACGAAGAACATCGAGGCGCCGGTCGAATGCATATACCGCACCAGCCAGCCCCATGGGACTTCGCGCATGATGTACTCGACGGACTGGAAGGCCTTGTCGGCGTCCGGCTTGTAGTGCATGACCAGGAAGATGCCGGTCACGATCTGGATGACCAGCACCAGCAGGGCCAGTGATCCGAAGAAATACCAGAAGTTGAAATTCTTGGGCGCGTAATACTCGGACAGATGCGCTTTCCAGGTGGACGTCACCGGGAAGCGCCGGTCCAGCCAGCCCAGCAGGCCTGTCGTCTCGACGGTTTTCTCGCCAGCCATCTAACGGCTCCTTCTCTCTTCTCTTATACGTGGCGTATTTGCTGCCGCAAACAGCCCGGTCTCTCCTCCCCTTGGGCGGAGACGATCAGGCTTTGTTGTCTTCGTCGACGCCCACAATGATGCGGGCATCGGACAAATACTGATACGGCGGAACTTCGAGATTGTCGGGGGCGGGTTTGTTCTTGTAGACCCGTCCGGCCAAGTCGAAGGTGGAGCCGTGGCAGGGGCAGAGAAAGCCCCCCTGCCAGTTCGCGGGCATGCCCGCGGCGGAACCGGTTTCGAAGTGGGCGGTGGGAGAACACCCTAGATGCGTGCAGATGCCGACGCAGACGAACAGGTCGGGTTTGCGTGAACGGTATTCGTTCTTGGCGTACGCCGGGGTAAACCCGGGTCGGTTGGATTCAGGGTCGGCGACCAGGCCGTCTTGCGACTTGATGCCTTTGAGCTGGTCGTCGGTGCGGCGCATGATCCACACGGGCTTGCCGCGCCACTCGACGGTACGCATCTGGCCGGGCGCCAGATCGCCGATGTCGACCTCGACCGGCGCGCCTGCGGCGCGGGCCTTGGCCGACGGAGCAAAGGTACTCACAAACGGGACGGCGGTCGCCACTCCGGCCACGCCGCCCACCGCACAGGCGGTGGTTACCCAGAAACGTCGTGAAGGGTCGGGCGGCAGCTTGGGATCCACCGCACCGTCTTCGTCCTGCACCAGCATATCCTCACTCATTTCCTATCCTTGTTGGTGCGCAAGGACTGCTTTAGGATCAGTCTCGCGGCATCCGTTTAGCGGGAAGATGTAACAGACAGCATAGCAACCGCGTATTATAGTCCTAGCCCACCATCGGGTGTGTTGTTATTAGGGAAGGGAGCACGCATGAGCAAAGCCACTGGGTTTCTCAAGGAATTCCGCGATTTCGCCGTCAAGGGTAACGCCATTGACCTCGCGGTGGGTGTCATCATCGGCGCGGCGTTCGGCAAGATCGTCGATTCCATTGTCAAAGACCTCGTCATGCCCCTGGTGAATTTCATCCTGGGCGGGTCGGTGGATTTCACCAATAAATTCCTGGTGCTGTCCATGCCCAAGGACTACACGGGCCCCATGACCTACGCCGATCTGAGCAAGGCCGGCGCCAATGTCCTGGCCTGGGGCAACTTCCTCACCATCCTGATCAACTTCGTGCTGCTGGCCTTTGTCATCTTCTGGATGGTCAAGGTCATCAACCGCGCGCGCCGGCCCGAGGAAGCGGCCGCGCCGGAGACGCCGGAAGACGTCGTCCTGCTGCGCGAAATCCGCGATTCGCTCAAGAAGTGAACTGACGCGCGGCCGGCATCAGACCGGATTGTCGATATCGACGAATTCGACCTTGATGCCGAACTGCGCCGCGACCGCGGCGCCCAGCGCCTGCACGCCATAGCGTTCGGTGGCGTGGTGGCCTGCGCTGATGAAACCCACGCCCGTCTCGCGCGCCAGGTGGGTGTTGGGTTCCGAGGCTTCACCGGTGAGATAGACGGTGGCGCCGGCATCGACGGCTTCGGCCATCATGCCTTGGGCGCCCCCCGTGCACCAGGCGACACGGCCCACCGGCGCGTCGGGCTCGCCCACCCACAAGGGTTGGCGGCCCAGGCGCTGGCCGATCTGCGCGGCCAGGTCGCCCAGCGTGCCCACGCCGGGCGCCGTGCCCAGCCAGATCAGGCCGTCCCTGCCACAGGTCAGCGGCGCGTCTTCGGCATCGCGCGCGGGCTCCAGGCCCAGCACGCGGGCCAGCTGGGCGTTGTTGCCCAGCGTGGGATGCGCGTCCAGCGGCAGGTGGTAGCCGATCAGGTTGAGGTCGTGCGCCAGGGCCAGCGCCAGGCGCCGGCGGCGCGGACCGAGCACGCGCGGGTCTTCGTTGCGCCAGAACCAGCCGTGGTGCACCAGCACGGCGTCGGCGCCGCGCTCGACGGCGGCGCGCAAAAGCGCTTCGGAGGCGGTCACGCCGGTGATAATGTGCGCGACGTCGGCCTTGCCCTCGACCTGCAGGCCGTTGGGGGCATAGTCCTTGAATCGCGCGGCCTGCAGCGTGGCGTCCAGCCAGGCCGTGAGCGCGCGGATGTCGACTTTCTTCATTGTTCGTCCTGTGGAAAATATGCGTCGCCTTTGGCTGATCTTCGCTCAGGCTGTCACAGTTTGCCTGGCCATTTTATTCGTCGTCACCACCTTGCGGCCGGACTGGCTGCGGCTGGCCGGTCCCGGCCAGCCGGCCGCCACCAGGGCCACGGTGGACAGCTATGCGCCGGCCGTGGCCCATGCGGCGCCTTCGGTGGTCAATATCTACACGACCAAGCATGTGGACGTGCCGCTGCTGCCCCTGCCGGATGACCCTGCCCTGCGTCAGCTGTTTGGCCAGATCCCCGGCCTGTCGCGGCGCGAGTCCTCCAACAGCCTGGGCTCGGGCGTCATCGTGAGCCCGCAAGGCTATGTGCTGACGAACTTCCATGTCGTGGAGGCGGCCGACGCCATCGAGGTGGCCCTGGCCGATGGCAGGCAAGCGGCGGCCAAGGTCGTGGGCGCCGATACCGAGACCGACCTGGCCGTGCTCAAGCTGGCGGGCCAGCTGGACCCGCTGCCGGTGGCCAGCTACGCCGAAGGCCGCAATCTGCGGGTGGGGGATGTGGTGCTGGCCATCGGCAATCCCTATGGCGTGGGGCAGACCACCACGCAGGGCATCGTGTCGGCGCTGGGCCGCAACGGCCTGGGCATCAACACCTACGAGAACTTCATCCAGACCGATGCCGCCATCAATCCAGGCAATTCGGGCGGCGCCCTCATCGACACCCAGGGCAATCTGGTCGGCATCAACACCGCGATCTACTCGGAGACCGGCGGATCGCTGGGCATCGGTTTCGCCATCCCTATCGACGCGGCGCGCCGGGTGATGGACGAAATCATCAAGACGGGCAAGGTGCGCCGCGGCTGGCTGGGCATCGAGCCGCAGGACCTCACGCCGGAGCTGGCGCGCGCCTTCCGCCTGGATGCCTCGGCATCCGGCGTGATCATCGCCGGCATCCTGCGCGGCGGTCCGGCCGACCAGGCGGGCCTGCGCGTGGGCGACATCGTGCAGGCGCTCAACGGGCAGCCCGCGCGCAACACGGTCACGCTGCTGGGCCAGATCGCCGCCGTCACGCCGGGCCAGAGCGCGGTCCTGCGGGTGCTGCGCGCCGGCAAGACGCTGGACATCAAGGTCACGATGGGAACGCGCCCGGCCCGGCCCAAATGAAGCCGGCGGCGCAATGCAAAACGCCAGGCGGGGCCTGGCGTTTTGCATTGGAGGGCGCGGCTATTGGCGTTCGGTCAATTCGCCGCCCTCGGATTCGCTCTTCTCGCGGGGCTTGATCATGCGCGCGCAGATCAGGCCCACCTCGTAGAGCAGGCACAGCGGCACGGCCAGCATGAACTGGCTCACCACGTCCGGCGGCGTGACGATGGCGGCGATCACGAAGGCGCCGACCACGACATAGCCGCGGGCCTGGCGCAGCTTTTCGACCTCGACCAGGCCGGTCTTGACCAGCAGCACCACGGCCACGGGCACTTCGAAGGTGATGCCGAAGGCCAGGAACATGGTCATCACGAAGCTCAGGTAGGCCTCGATGTCCGGCGCCGGCGTGATCGATTGCGGCGCGAAGGTCGCGATGAAGTGAAAGACCGTGCGGAACACGAAGAAATAGCAGAACGCCATGCCCAGCAGGAACAGCAGCGTGCTGGACAGGATGAGCGGCAGGGCCAGGCGCTTTTCATGGCGGTACAGGCCGGGGGCCACGAAGGCCCAGGCCTGGTAGAGCACGATGGGCAACGAGACGATGAAGGCGGCCATCATGGTCACCTTGACCGGCACCATGAAAGGCGTGATCACGCCGGTGGCGATCATGCGCGTGCCCTGCGGCAGCGAGGCCAGCATGGGCTGGGCCAGCACGTCGTAGATGGCCGAGGCGCCCGGATAGGCAAAGAGAACGAGAAAGACCACGAGCACCGAGCCCGCGGCCTTCAGGAGGCGCGAACGCAGCTCCACCAGATGCGACATGAAGCTTTCCTGTTGCATCTCTTCTTCTTGCTGTTGCTTGTCCTGACTCACGTTGCGTTACCGGTGGGCGGGGTCTTGGGAGCGGCGGACGGCGCTTCGGGCGCGGCGGCCGGGACGGGGGCGCCGTGGACGGCAGGCTCGCCGGCCGGCGGCGTGTCTTCCTTGGCGATGGCCGGCGCGGCCGGCGGCGCGATGCTGCGCTCGATATCGGCGGCGGCCTCGTTGACGGCGCGGGCCGTGTCGTCCAGCTCGGCGCGCAGCGTGTCGCCGGTCGAGCGTATCGATTCGGTGGCCTGCTGCAAGGACTGGTTCACATCCTGCGCCGTGCTGTCCATCTGCTGCTTGAACTTGCGCAGCTCGTCGAGTTCGATCTCGCGCTGGATATCGGATTTGACGTCATTGACGTAACGCTGCGCGCGGCCAAGCAGGTGGCCGACGGTGCGGGCGACTTTGGGAAGGCGTTCGGGGCCGAGCACAATCAGCGCCACGACGCCGATTACGATCAGTTCCGTGAAGCTGACATCAAACATGCGTCTGCCGCTTGGTTAGATCAGGCGGGCGGCAAGCCCGCCCGGGGCTCAGGAATTGTGCTTTTCTTTGGCCTGCACGTCGATCGTGTCGTCGGCGCGCTGCTGGGTGACCTGCTCGGGTTTTTCGGCATTGGCTTCTTTCATGCCGTCCTTGAAGCCCTTGACCGCGCCGCCCAGGTCCGAGCCGATGTTGCGCAGTTTCTTGGTGCCGAAAATGAGGGCGACGATGACCAGAACGATCAACCAATGCCAGATGCTGAAGCTACCCATGACAACTCTCCGTGTTTATGCGTTGGGGGCTACGCGGCCTTTCCAGGGACGCGAACCGCCAATAATGTGGAAATGCAGATGCGGAACTTCCTGGCCACCCTCGGCGCCGGAGTTGGCCAGCAGGCGGAAGCCGCCTTCCGGCCCTGGATTGCAGCCGTTTTCCTGGGCCAGGCGAGGCACGAGTGCCATCATTCTACCCAACCAGCCCGCATCCTCGGCAGTGACGTCCTGCAGGGAAGCGATATGGCGGCGCGGGATGAGCAGCAGGTGCACGGGCGCGGCCGGGTTGATGTCGTGGAAAACGACGAATTCATCGTCTTCGTAGACTTTCTTGGCCGGGATATCGCCTTGCGCGATTTTGCAGAAGATACAGTTTTCGCTCATACGGTTCTCAGTCGGCGGGCCGGCGGGCTTTTTCCTCGAGGCCCGACAGCCCTTCGCGGCGCGCCAGCTCGGCCAGCACGTCTTCGGGGCGCAGATTGTAGTGAGCCAGCGTTACCAGGCAATGAAACCAGAGATCGGCGGTTTCGCTGACGATGCGCTCGGCCTGGCCGTCCTTGGCGGCCATGACCAGCTCGGTGGCTTCTTCGCCGATTTTCTTCAGAAAGGCGTCCGGCCCTTTCGAGAGCAGCTTGGCCACATAGGAAGTCTGCGGATCGCCGCCGTTTTCGGGGCGGCGGGACTCCAGGGTGTCGGCCACGCGCGCGAGCACGTCGGCGCCGAAGGCGGGGGGATGGCTCATTTGTAGATCAGCTCAGGGTCTTTCAGGACCGGATCGACCGTCACCCAGGCGGCGCGCTGGGAGGAGCCGTCCAGGCGGCGGTAAAAACAGCTGGCCCGGCCGGTATGGCAGGCGATGCCGCCATTCTGGTGGACTTTCAGCAGGATGACGTCGCCGTCGCAATCCAGCCGCAGCTCATGCACTTGCTGCACATGGCCGGACTCCTCGCCCTTGCGCCAGAGTTTCTTGCGCGAACGCGACCAATAGACCGCGCGCCCGGTGGCGGCGGTCTCGGCCAGGGATTCGCGGTTCATCCAGGCCACCATCAGGATCTGGCCGTTTTCGGCGTCCTGGGCGATGGCGGGAATCAGGCCATCGGCGTCGAATACGACATCGGCCATCCAATCCGGTTCGGTGCTCATGATCAATCCAGTCTGACGTCTATGCCGCGTTGCGCCATGAATTCCTTGCATTCGCGCACGGTGTGCTGGCCGAAGTGGAAGATGCTCGCCGCCAGCACGGCGCTGGCGCGGCCGGTGGTGACCCCTTCGGCCAGATGCTCCAGGCTGCCCACGCCGCCCGAGGCGATGACCGGCACGGGCACGGCGTCGGAGACGGCGCGGGTCAGTTCGAGGTCGAAGCCGGCCTTGGTGCCGTCGCGGTCCATGCTGGTGAGCAGGATTTCGCCGGCGCCATAGGCGGCCATGCGCCGCGCCCAGGCGATGGCGTCCAGCCCCGTGGCCTTGCGTCCGCCGTGGGTGAAGACTTCCCAGCGGGCCGGCTCGCCCGGGCCGCTGACGCGCCGCGCATCGATGGCGACGACGATGCATTGCGAGCCATGGTAGGCGGCCGCCGCGCGCACCAGCTCGGGGTTGGCCACCGCGGCGCTGTTGATGCTGATCTTGTCGGCGCCGGCATTGAGCAGGCGTTGGACATCGGAGACCTGGCGCACGCCGCCGCCCACGGTCAGCGGGATGAAGACCTGCGAGGCCACTTGCTCGATGATGGGCAGTATGAGGTCGCGGCCGTCGCTGGTGGCCGTGATGTCCAGGAAGGTGAGCTCGTCGGCGCCTTGCTCGTTGTAGCGGCGCGCAATCTCCACCGGATCGCCGGCGTCGGTGAGGTTGACGAAGTTCACGCCCTTGACGACGCGGCCGGCCGTGACGTCAAGGCAGGGAATGATGCGGCGCGTGAGCGCCGAGGAAAGGCCGGCGCCGGCGGCGCCTTGGGGTTGCGTCATTTTGTCAGTTCGTCGGCACGGGTCTGGGCCGTCTGGAAGTCCAGCGCGCCTTCATAGATGCTGCGGCCCAGGATGGCGCCCTCGACGCCCTCGGATTCGACGGCGCACAGCGCTTCGATGTCCGGCAGGCCGGCGATGCCGCCCGAGGCGTATACGGGAATGCGCACATGCTGGGCCAGGCGCACGGTCGCTTCGACGTTCACGCCCGAGAGCATGCCGTCGCGGCCGATGTCGGTGTAGATGATGGCCTCGCAGCCGTAGTCCTCGAACTTCTTGGCGAGGTCGAGCACGTCGTGGCGGGTGAGCTTGCTCCAGCCGTCCGTGGCGATCTTGCCGTCGCGGGCGTCCAGGCCGACGATGATCTGGCCCGGGAAGGCGCCGCAGGCATCATGCAGGAAGCCGGGGTTCTTGACCGCGGCCGTGCCGATGATGACGTAGGAAATGCCGGCATCGAGATAGCGCTCGATGGTGTCCAGGTCGCGGATGCCGCCGCCGATCTGCACCGGGATGTCATCGCCCACGGCGTCCAGGATGGCGTTGATGGGGGCTTCGTTCTTGGGTTTGCCGGCGACTGCGCCGTTCAGGTCGACCAGATGCAGCCGGCGGGCTCCCTGGGCGAGCCAATGCGAGGCCATGGCGGCCGGGTCTTCGGAGAACACCGTTGCATCGTCCAGGTCTCCCTGGCGCAGGCGCACGCAGCGCCCGTCTTTGAGGTCGATGGCGGGGATCAGCAGCATGGTGGATAGCGAGCGTAGAAAAGTTCGGTTGAAAAAAGGCCGGCCGGGGCTCGTCCGGAGGCGGCTATGGTTGCCAGTCTACAAAATTGCGATACAGGCGCAAACCGTGTTCGGCACTCTTTTCGGGGTGGAATTGCACCGCGAAAATGTTACTGGCGGCCACAGCGCAGGTAAAGGCAAGTCCGTAATCGCTTTCCCCGACCGTCAAGGACGGGTCTTCGGGGACGGCGTAATAGCTATGCACGAAATAGAAATGCGCCTCGTCGGGAATGCCCTCCCATAGCGGATGAGAGCGTGTTTGACGGACTTTGTTCCATCCCATGTGCGGGACCTTGAGGCGTTCCTCGGCCGTGTCGGCGCTCACGGGGCCGGTATTGCCCTGGGCATCGGCCGTCACGACGTCGGCAAAGCGCGGGCCGGCAAAGCGGCGCACCTGGCCGGGGAAGATGCCCAGGCAGGGCGTGTCGCCCTCCTCGCTTGAGGCAAACAGCATCTGTTCGCCCACGCACACGCCGAGCAGGGGCTTGTTGCGGGCCGCGCGCAGCACGGACTCGGCCAGCCCCGATTCATTCAGGGTGCGCATGCAATCGGGCATGGCGCCCTGGCCGGGAAAGACGACGCGGTCGGCCGCGTCGATGTCCTCGTTGCGGTTGCAGATGCGGATATTGGCTTGGGGCGCGGCGTATTGCAGCGCGCGGGCGACGGAATGGAAATTGCCCATGCCGTAGTCGACGATGGCGATAGTGCTCAATTCGTGGGCCTCGGTGTTACAGCACGCCCTTGGTCGACGGGATGACGTCGCCCATGCGGGGGTCGACCTCCATGGCCATGCGCAGGGCGCGGCCGAAGGCCTTGAATACCGTTTCGGCCTGATGGTGGGCATTGAAGCCGCGCAGGTTGTCGATATGCAGCGTCATCAGGGCGTGGTTGACCAGGCCCTGGAAGAATTCGCGCGTGAGGTCGACATCGAAGTCGCCGATGCGCGCGCGCGTGAAGTCGATGTGGTACTCCAGCCCCGGACGGCCGGAGAAATCGATCACCACGCGCGACAGCGCTTCGTCCAGCGGCACGTAGGCGTGGCCGTAGCGGCGCAGGCCGGCCTTGTTGCCAATGGCCTTGGCAATCGCCATGCCCAGCGTGATGCCGACGTCTTCGACGGTGTGGTGCGCGTCGATGTGCAGGTCTCCCTCGGCCTTGATCTCGAGGTCGACCAGGCCGTGGCGCGCGATCTGGTCCAGCATGTGGTCCAGGAAGGGCACGCCGGTGTCTATGCTCTGCTTGCCGGTGCCGTCAAGGTTGACGGCCACGCGGATGCGCGTCTCGTTGGTGTTGCGGATGATTTCTGCGGTACGCATGTCAGGGGCTCAGTATGTCTTGCAGGGCGGCGAGCAGGGCCGCGTTTTCTTCGGGGGTGCCGACCGAGATGCGCAGGCAGTTGGCCAGCAACGGGTGCGCCGCCGAAAAGTTTCTGATCAGTATTTTGCGCGTTTTCAGGGCAAGATGCACGGCGTTGCCGTCCAGCTTGCCGGAAAAGCGCGCAAGAATGAAATTCCCGGCACTCGGGTAGACCCTGACGCCGGGCAGCGCGGCCAGCGCCCGGGCCAGCGGCTCGCGGTCGGCGCGCAGGCGCGCGGCCTGCTCGTCGAGCACGGCCTTGTCGCGCAGCACGGCGCGCAGCACGGCCTGGGTCAGCACGTCGACGTTATAGGGCGGGCGCACTTTGTCGATCTGGGCGATCCAGTCCGGATGGCCGGCCAGGTAGCCGAAACGCAGGCCGGCCAGGCCGATCTTGGAGACGGTGCGCATGACCACGGCATTGGGCAGGCGCGCCACGCGGGGCATCCAGCTGTGGCCGGCGAAGGGCTGGTAGGCCTCGTCGATGACCACCAGGCCGGGGGCGGCTTGCAGGATGGCTTCGACGGCTTCGTCGGGCCACAAGCCGCCGGTGGGGTTGTTGGGCAGCGCCAGGAAGACCAGCTTGGGCTGGTGCTGCTCGATGGCCGCCAGCATGGCGGGCAGGTCCAGCTCCAGGTCGGCGGTCAGCGGCACGCCCTCGAAGCGGGCGTGGTCAAAGCGCGCCGCCATCTCGAAGTAGACGAAGGACGGCCAGGGCGAGAGCACCGTGTCGCCGGGCTCGCAACAGGCTTGCACCAGCAGGTGGATGAGCTCGTCGGAGCCATTGCCGAACAGCAGGCCGGCTTCGGGCGGCACGCCGAAGGCGGCAGCCACCTCGGCCTTGAGGGCCGAGAGGTCGGCTTGCGGATAGCGGTTCAGGGGCGTGGCGCTGACGGCGTCGGCAATGGCCTGGCGCACCCGCTGCGGCAGCGGGTAGGGGCATTCCATGGCGTCGAGCTTGATGACGTCCGCGGCGCTCGGGGCCACCGGATACGCGGTCTGCGCCTGGATGTCGGCGCGCACCGTGCGGGCGACCCGGCTGGCGGCGCTGGTCATGATTGCCCGTCGAGGCGGTATTGGGCGCTGGCCGCGTGAGCCTGCAGGCCCTCGCCCAGGGCCAGCTCGGCGGCGATGCGGCCCAGCGTCTGGGCGCCCTGCCGCGATACCTGAATCAGGCTCGAGCGTTTCTGGAAGTCATACACGCCCAGCGGCGAGGAAAAGCGGGCTGTGCGCGACGTGGGCAGCACGTGGTTGGGGCCGGCACAGTAGTCGCCCAGCGCCTCGGAGCTGTAGCGCCCCATGAAGATGGCGCCGGCGTGGCGGATGCGGGCGGTCCAGACTTCGGGCTGCTCGGTGGAGATTTCCAGGTGTTCGGGCGCGATCGTGTTGGCGATGGCGCAGGCTTCGTCCAGGTCGCGCACCTGGATCAGGGCGCCCCGGTTGGCCAGGCTCACGCGCAGGATGTCGGCGCGCGGCATGGTGGGCAGCAGCCGCTCGATGGCGGCTTCGACCGCGTCGATATAGGCCGCGTCGGGGCACAGCAGGATGGACTGGGCCAGTTCGTCGTGTTCGGCCTGCGAGAACAGGTCCATGGCGATCCAGTCGGCCGGCGTCTTGCCGTCGCAGATGACCAGGATTTCGCTCGGGCCGGCGATCATGTCGATGCCCACCACGCCGAAGACGCGCCGCTTGGCCGCCGCGACATAGGCATTGCCGGGGCCGACGATTTTGTCGACCGCCGGCACGGTGGCCGTGCCATAGGCCAGGGCGCCCACGGCCTGCGCGCCGCCGATGGCGAAGACGCGGTCCACGCCGCCGATGGCCGCGGCGGCCAGCACGATGGGATTGCGCAGGCCGTCGGGCGTGGGCGTGACCATGATGAGCTCGGGCACGCCGGCCACCTTGGCCGGAATGGCGTTCATCAGCACCGAGGACGGATAGGCGGCCTTGCCGCCCGGGACGTAGAGACCCACGCGGTCCAGGGGCGTGACCTGCTGGCCCAGCATGGTGCCCTCGGCGTCGGTATAGGTCCAGGTCTCGGCGCGCTGGTGCTCGTGATAGGCGCGCACGCGGTCGGCGGCGGCTTCGAGGGCATTGCGTTGCGCGGCCGGCAGCGAGGCCAGCGCCGCGTGCAGGTCGGACTGGGGGATTTCGAGCGCGGCCGCGCCGTCCACCGCCACGCGGTCAAAGCGCTGGGTGTATTCGAGCAGGGCGGCGTCGCCGCGGGCGCGCACATCGGCCAGGATGCCGGCGGCGGCGCGGTCGATGGACTCGTCCTCGGAGGCTTCGAAGGCCAGCAGGCGGGACAAGGCGGTTTGGAAGCCCGCGTCGCGGGAATCGAGTCGATTGATCAAGGCCATGGCGTCGGTCTTCAAGAGGGGCGGATCAGTCCTGGCGCGCCGAGGCGCGCTGGAAGGCGTCCAGCAACGGTTGCAGGCGGTCGCCGCGGGTCTTGAGCGAGGCCTGGTTGACGATCAGGCGCGAAGAGATCGGCATGATGGCCTCGACTTCGCGCAGGCCGTTGGCCCGCAGGGTGCCGCCGGTGGACACCAGGTCCACGATGGCGTCGGCCAAGCCGACCAGGGGAGCCAGCTCCATCGAGCCGTAGAGCTTGATGATGTCGACGTAGACCCCTTTGCTGGCGAAGTGCTCGCGCGCGGACTGCACGTATTTGGTGGCCACGCGCAGCCGGGCGCCCTGGTGCACGGCCGCGGCGTAGTCGAAATCATGGCGCACGGCCACGCTCAGGCGGCACTTGGCGATGTTCAGGTCGATGGGCTGGTACAGGCGGCCGGGCTGCCCGGCGGCGTGCTCGATCAGCACGTCCTTGCCGGCGATGCCGAAGTCAGCCGCACCATATTGCACATAGGTGGGCACATCGGAGGCGCGGACGATGATCAGCCTCAGCCCGGGGTCGCTGGTCGGCAGGATCAGCTTGCGGGAGCTTTCGGGGTTTTCGCCCACTTCGATGCCGGCCTCGGCCAGCAGCGGCATGGTCTCTTCGAAAATGCGCCCCTTGGACAGGGCCAGTGTCAGGGGCGCGGGGGCGATGCTCATTCCTCTTCCTTGCCGGAGACGCGCTCGATGCGCGCACCGAGATTGCGCAGTTTGACTTCCATGCGGTCGTAGCCGCGGTCCAGGTGGTAGATGCGGTCGACCAGGGTGATGCCCTCGGCCGCCAGGCCGGCGATCACCAGGCTGGCCGAGGCGCGCAGGTCCGTGGCCATCACTTTGGCGCCCGAGAGCTGGCGCACGCCGCGCACCACGGCCGTGTGGCCGTCGATATCGATGTCCGCGCCCAGCCGGCAGAGTTCCTGCACATGCATGAAGCGGTTCTCGAAGATGTTCTCGACCACGACGGCGGTGCCTTCGGCCACGGTATTGAGGGCCATCAGCTGGGCCTGCATGTCGGTGGCCAGGCCGGGGTATTCGTGGGTGCGCAGGCCGACGGCCTTGGGGCGGCTGTCCATGGCGCCGCGGATCCAGTCAGGGCCGGTCTCGATGGTCAGGCCCGCTTCGACCAGTTTGTCCAGCGTGGCGCCCATGATGGCCGGGTCGGTGTTGCGCAGCATGATGTCGCCGCCCGCCGCGCCGACGGCGCACAGGAAGGTGCCGGCCTCGATGCGGTCGGAGATGACGGTGTGCGTGGCGCCGTGCAGGCGCTGCACTCCGTCGATGACGATGCGGTCGGTGCCGTGGCCCTGGATGCGGGCGCCCATCTTGATAAGCAGTTCGGCCAGGTCCACGACCTCGGGCTCGCGCGCGGCGTTCTCGAGGACGGTCTGGCCCTCGGCCAGCACGGCGGCCATCAGCAGGTTCTCGGTGCCGGTGACGGTCACCATGTCGGTGCGCACCGAGGCGCCCTTCAGGCGCTTGGCGCGCGCCACCACGAAACCGTGTTCCATGGTGATCTCGGCGCCCAGGGCCTGCAGGCCCTTGATGTGCTGGTCCACCGGGCGCTGGCCGATGGTGCAGCCGCCCGGCAGGCTCACGCGCGCCTCGCCGAAGCGGGCCACCAGCGGGCCCAGCACCAGGATGGAGGCGCGCATGGTCTTGACCAGCTCGTAGGGCGCCTCCAGGCTGTCGACCTGGTCGGCCTGCAGCATGACCTGCGTGCCCGCGCTCTCGGCCTTCACGCCCATCTGGCCCAGCAGGCGCAGCATGGTGCGGGTGTCGTTGAGCTGCGGCACATTGGCCAGGCTGAGCGGGTCGGCGGTCAGCAGGCCGGCGCACAGGATGGGCAGGGCCGAATTCTTGGCGCCCGAGATGGAGATTTCGCCTTCGAGCCGGGCGCCGCCGGTGATGCGCAGTTTGTCCATCAGCGGCCCGCCTTGCGGAATTCCTCGGGCGTGAGGGTGCGCATGGACAGCGCGTGGATTTCGGCTTTCATGCGGTCGCCCAGGGCGGCGTAGACCAGCTGGTGGCGGGCGATCAGGCGCTTGCCCTCGAAGGCGGGGCTGACGATGACCGCGTCGAAATGCGAGCCATCGCCTTGCACGTCGATATGTTCACAGGGCAGTCCGTCCACGATGTATTGGCGGACTTGCTCGGGGGTGGGAAGCATGGGTCAGTTCCGAAGCTTGTAGCCGCTCGCCAGCAGGCGCAGCGCGAGTAAGGAAAGCACGAGGAACACGCCGGCCACCACCGCCAGGCTATGCCAGGGCGAGACGTCGGAGACGCCGAAAAAGCCGTGGCGAAAACCATCGATGGTGTAGAAGAGCGGGTTCCAGTGCGACACCGCCTGCCAGAATGGCGGCAGGGTATGGATAGAGTAAAACACGCCGGACAGGAAGGTGGCCGGCATCACGAGAAAGTTCTGGAAGGCGGCCAGCTGGTCGAATTTTTCCGACCAGAGTCCGGCCACCACGCCCAGCACCGCCATGATGCCGCAGGCCAGCACGGCGAAGGCCAGCACCCAGAGCGGGTGGCTGGGCACCAGCGGCACGAAAAACAGCGCCACCAGCCAGACGCACAGGCCCACGGCGATGCCGCGCGCGATGGCGGCGATGACATAGGCGGCAAAGAACTCCCGGTGCGACAGCGGCGGCAGCAGCACAAACACCAGATTGCCCGTGATCCGGCTCTGGATGAGCGAGGACGAGGGATTGGCGAAGGCGTTCTGCAGCATGCTCATCATCATGAGCCCAGGGATCAGGAAGGCGGTGTACGGCACCGAGCCGTAGACCATCAGCCGCCCTTCCAGCACATGGGCAAACACCAGCAGGTAGAGCAGCGCCGTGATGACGGGCGCGGCGATGGTCTGGAAGCTCACCTTCCAGAAGCGCAGCAATTCCTTGCGCAACAGGGTCGGGAAGCCCGAGCCCGCGTCCAGGCGCGGCTGCACCAGCGGCTGGGAGGCGCTCACGACAGGGTCTCCTCGTCGACCAGGGCCGCCGGCGGCGGATCATCCTGGTGCATGATGCGCACGAAGGCGTCTTCGAGGTCCACCCCGCCCACGCGGGCCAGCAGGGCCTGGGTCGTGTCCAGGGCCACGATGCGTCCGCCCTTGAGCATCGCGATGCGGCCGCACAGGGCCTCGGCTTCTTCGAGGTAGTGGGTGGTGAGCATGATGGTGTGGCCGGCGCGGTTCAGGCGCGAAATGAATTCCCAGAGCGTGCGGCGCAGGTCCACGTCCACGCCGGCGGTCGGCTCGTCCAGCACGATGACCGGGGGACGGTGCACCAGGGCCTGGGCGACCAGCACCCGCCGCTTCATGCCGCCGGACAGCGCGCGCATATTGGCGTCGGCCTTGTCGGCCAGGCCCAGGTTGAAGAGGATCTCGTCTATCCAGTCGTCATTGTTGCGCAAGCCGAAATAGCCGGATTGCAGGCGCAAGGTCTCGCGCACCGTAAAAAAGGGGTCGTATACCAGTTCTTGAGGCACGACGCCCAGGGCGCGGCGGGCTTCTTTGTAGTCGGCGACGACGTCGTAGCCACAGACGCTGGCCCGGCCCTCGGTGGCATGGGCCAGCCCCGCCAGGATGGAGATCAGTGTGGTCTTGCCGGCGCCATTGGGGCCCAGCAGGCCGAAGAACTCACCGTGCTCGATGCGCAGGCTGACGTCCTTCAGGGCCTGGAAGCCCGGCCCGGCCGAAGCGCCAAACAGGCTTTTCCACCCTTGCCGGCGAGGCGGATAGATCTTGGAGACGTGTTCGAGGCTGACGGCTGACATAAACGCGGCGGAAATTCCCGGGTCATGCCCGGTTGGCGCCCGGAAAGAGCGAAACCGCCATTATAGAGGGGCCGGGGCCGTGGGCCCCGCCTTGCCCCCACGGGCGGCCCGGGGCCGCCGGCCGCTGCCCCTTATTGGTTGCGGCGGTTCAGGGCGTCGATCAGGCCGTCGATGCCGTTCTGGTTGATCTGCTGGGCGAACTGGTTGCGGTAGTTCTCGATCAGCCAGATGCCTTCGACGTTCAGGTCGTAGATGCGCCAGCCCTGGGCGGTCTTTTCGAGCCGGTAATCCACCTGCACGGGCTGGGAGTTGGTCTGGCTGATGAGCGAGCGCACGACCACGTCGTTGGCGTTGGGGTCGCCGCGCTGCGGCAGCAGCTTGATGGTGGTGCCGTTGTCCACCTTGGTGAGCGCGCCGCTGTAGGTGCGCACCAGGGTGCCGCGGAAGGCTTCGGCCAGGCGTTTTTTCTGGTCGTCCGTGGCCTGGCGCCAGTAGCGGCCGGCGGCCAGGCGCGTGGTCTTCTCGAAATTGACGTAGGGCAGGATGTGCTGGTCGACCACCTGGTTGATGCGGTTCAGGTCGCCGGACTTCACGCCACGGTCGGCCTTCAGGACATTGATCGTCTGGTTGGCGGCATTCAGGACGAACTGGTCGGGCGTGCCCTTGGGATCAGGCGTCTGGGCCGCCGCCGCGCCGCTCGCCACGAGGGCGCAGGCCAGGAAAATACGTTGCAGAAAGGCAAAAACGGAAAACTGCATGGAAACTCCTTCTTTCTTGCCCGGCTTTACTTGGCCGGTTGCGTGGCGGCGGGGGCCGCCTTAGACGACGTGTCGTCCTCGTCGTCTTCATAGTTGGGCAGGCTCGATTCGTCGCCGACCCGGTCGCCGCGCACCATGGCCGCGCGGCGCTGCAGATAGGCATCGCGCACGAAGCTGTAGGGGTCCAGCGCGACGCGGTCGACCGTGTCGGTGACATCCAGCAGATTGGCGCGGGCGTCGATGATCTCCAGGCCCCACAGCGAGTTGCGCAGCGGGATGTTGTCGATGCGGCCCACGGTGGCCAGCTGGTTGCCGTTCCAGTCGCCGATCAGGCCGACGCCGTCGCGCACGGAACTCGAACCCCAGAAAGGCAGCACGAGGTAGGGGCCCTGGCCGAAGCCCCAGACGCCCAGCGTGGTGCCGAAGTCGTTGGGGATCTTGCGCGCGCCGTTCATGGAGGCCACGTCGATGCAGCCGCCCACGCCCATGGTGGTGTTGAACAGGAAGCGGCCCAGGGTGTTGATGAAGTCGTGCCCGCGGCCCTGCAGCATGCTGTTGGTGCCGGCCCAGATATCGCCCAGGTTGCTGAACATATTGTGCACGCAGGTGCGCACCGGCGAAGGCACGACATAGGTATAGCCCTGGGCCACCGGCTTGAACAGGGCCCGGTCCACGGTGTCGTTGAATTTGTACACGCCACGGTTGAAGCCCTCCCAGGGATCGCGGGGATCCGGGTGCTGCGGCGCGGCGCAGCCGGCCAGCACGGCGCCGGCCGCGGCGATGGTGGTCAGTCGGGTGAGGGCTTGCATCTTCATGGTGTAGCGCACCTTCGAGAGGTATTCGTATTTTTGATGGTATGGGGCCGCGGATCCCGCGCCTGGGCTCAGGGGGCCGCGCCGGCCGCCGTACCCTGCTTTTCCGCCGTGCCGTACAGGAACTTGCTGATCAGCTGCTCCAGGACGACGGCGCTTTGTGTATAGCGGATTTTGCCGCCATCAGCAAAATTTTCCTCTTCGCTGCCGGGCGTGACGCCGATGTATTGTTCGCCCAGCAGGCCCGAGGTCAGGATGCTGGCCGAGGAGTCGGACGGGAATTGATACGGCGTTTCGAGGTCCATGGTGACCACGGCCTGGAAACTCTTGTCATCGAAGGCGATGCGCGAGACGCGGCCCACGACCACGCCAGCGCTCTTGACCGGGGCGCGCACCTTCAGGCCGCCGATATTGTCGAAATTGGCGGTGAGCGTATAGGTGGGCGCGAAGGAAAAACTGCTCAGGTTGCCGGCGCGCAGCGCCAGGAACACCAGCGCCGCGGCGCCCAGCAGCACGAACAGCCCAACCCAGAAATCGGTTTTTTCACGTGACATGATGAATCCGTATCAATTGCCAAACATCAGGGCAGTCAGGAGAAAGTCCAGGCCCAGCACGGCCAGCGAGCCCACCACCACGGTGCGGGTGGTGGCGCGCGCCACGCCCTCGGGCGTGGGGCGGGCCTGCCAGCCCTCGTAGAGCGCCACCAGGGTCACGGTGACGCCGAAGACCAGGCTCTTGATGACGCCGTTGGCGACGTCGTTCCAGACGTCGACGCCGTCTTGCATCTGCGACCAGAACGCGCCGGTGTCCACGCCGATCAAGACCACCCCGACGACCCAGCCGCCCAGGATGCCGACCATGGAGAAGACCGAGGCCAGGATGGGCATGGCGATGACGCCGCCCCAGAAGCGGGGCACCAGCACCCGGCGCATGGGATCGACCGCCATGACCTCCATGGCGGCGAGCTGTTCGCCGGCCTTCATGAGACCGATCTCGGCGGTCAGCGAGGTGCCGGCGCGGCCGGCGAACAGCAGCGCGGTCACCACCGGCCCGAGCTCGCGCACCAGCGACAGGGCCACCAGCAGGCCGAGCGCTTCTTCGGAGCCATAGCGGTTGAGGGTGTAGTAGCCCTGCAGGCCCAGCACGAAACCCACGAACATGCCGGACACGGCAATGATCAGCAGCGAATAATTGCCGATGAAATGGACTTGCTGGGACACCAGGCGCGGGCGCTGCAGGACGATGCCCGAGCGGGCCAGCACGGCGCCGAAGAAGCGGGTGAAGAATCCGACGCCGCGGATGGTGTTGCCCAGGCCGGCGCCGATGGCGGTGATGAAACGGGCGCTCATGGTCTGCGTCCTTGCTGTTGCCCCAGCCAGGCCTGGAAGGCCGGCGTCTCCGGATAGCGGAAAGCCACAGGCCCGTCGGGCGCGCCGTCCAGGAACTGGCGGACATAGGGATCTTCGGAGCCGGCCAGCGTCTGCGGCGTGCCGGAGGCCTTCAGCTGGCCCTGCCCCACCAGGTAGACGCGGTCGGCGATGGCGAAGGATTCCTGGATGTCATGGGTGATCAGGACCGAGGCGCAGTGCAGGCGGTCGGACAGATGGCGGATCAAGCGGGCCGTGATGCCCATGGAGATGGGGTCCAGGCCGGCGAAGGGCTCGTCGTAGAGGATGAGCTCGGGCTCCAGGACGACGGCGCGGGCCAGGGCCACCCGGCGCGCCATGCCGCCCGAGATCTCGGCCACGCGCAGGTGCGCCGCGGCCCGCAGCCCGACGGCATCGAGCTTGTCCAGCACTTTCTCGAGGACCTCGGCTTCGCTGCTGGCGGTGTGCTCGCGCAGCGGGAAGGCGACGTTTTCGAAGACGTTCAGGTCGGTAAAGAGGGCGCCCTGCTGGAACAGCACTCCCATGCGCTTGCGCAGGCCCTGCAGGGCCTGGGGGCTGGCGGTGGCGATGTCCTGGCCGAAAGCCTGGACTTCGCCGCGCTGGGCCAGGATCTGGCCGGTGGCCGCGCGCAGCAGCGTGGTCTTGCCCGAGCCGGAGCCGCCCATGATGGCGACCACTTGGCCGGCGTGGACTTCCAGCGTGATGCCCGACAGCACCGTGAAGTCGCCATAACCCAGCGCCACGTCCTTGCAGGACAGTACGAGATCCGAGCTGTTGCGAGTAGAAACGGGCATGGGCAGCGGGTGGGTTGCTGGACGCTGCGCGGGAGGCATCCCGGGCGCGTTCGCGGTTGGCAAAGGGGGCATTGTAGCCCGAGCCCCCTCGGCGCCGCGAGGGTGGCGCGCCCGTGGAACAGTGTTTTCCGACAGCAAGACCGGTCGGGTGCGGGCCCAGAAACGGTAAAGGCAAGCCGCCCGGCGGGAAGTGACTGATTGCAGCGCGATGTTGCCGGCCTTGAGGAGGCCGCCGCGGCGCCCGCTCCCTGGCGCCTGCCGGGCGGCAATAGCCTTGCCCGGCCCAGGGTCTTTGGGCCGGATGCCGCGCCCCGGCGGGGCGCGGGGGGATCAGAAGCGGTAGCCCACGCCGATGGTGGCCACCCAGGGGTCGATGCGGGCGGTGCCGATGCGCTCGCCGTTGAGTTTCACCTTGGACGAGATGTCGATATAGCGCAGGTCGGCATTCATGAACCAGCGCTCGCTGAGCTTGATGTCCACGCCCAGCTGGGCGGCCACGCCCCAGGAGTCCTTCAGCTTGAGGTCCGAGCCGGACAGGGCGCCGGTGGTCTTGGTGTCGAAGAAATGGGTGTAGTTCAGGCCCACGCCGACATAGGGCTGGACGGTGCTGTCCGGCAGGAAATGCCATTGCAGGCTGAGCGTGGGCGGCAGGTGCTTGGTGCTGGCGATCTTGCCCAGGCCGCTGCCGCGGATGTCATGCTCGAAGGGCCAGGCGCCCAGCAGTTCGATGCCGACGTTGCGCGTGGCCATGTAGGTAATGGTGAAGGACGGGCGGACGCTGTTGTTGACGTCCAGGTCCACCGTGCCGTTGAGCACGCTGCCGTTATTGGATTTCGGGCGCACCTGCGTGGCCCCCACCTTGAACAGCCAATCGCCCTCTTCGTGGGCCTGAACGGGGGCGGACAGGGCGGCGGCGCACAGCGCGGCCAGGACAATAGCGCGACCGCGCCCGGGAACCGAATGCATTTCCTCTCTCCAGATGTCTTGACGGTAGGAGCACAGATTCGCAGACGGCGGGCCGGACGGCCTTGACCTGGGTCAAGGCCGCCAGCCTCATGCCGCAAATGTGGGAATGGCGCGACAGCCCGGCGCGCCCAAGAAAATGGCCGGCGGGCGCATGGCGCCGGCCGGCCTTGGCTGCAAGCCCGGAAAATCAGCGCGGCAGCTCGGAACTTCCCATCAGGAAAGCGTCCACGGAGCGCGCGCACTGGCGGCCTTCGCGGATGGCCCAGACCACCAGCGACTGTCCGCGGCGCATATCGCCGGCGGCGAAGACCTTGGGCACGTTGGTCTGGTAGTCATCGGTGTTGGCGCGCACATTGCCGCGGGGGTCGCGGTCCACGCCAAAGGCGTCGAGCACGCTTTGCACCGGCGAGACGAAACCCATGGCCAGCAGCACCAGATCCGCCTTGATCTCGAACTCGGAGCCCTCGATCTCGCGCATCTTCATCTGGCCGGTGGCCTCGTCCTTGACCCATTCGACGCGGGCGCCGACGAGCTTCTCGATCTTGCCATTGGCGCCCTTGAAGGCCTTGGTGGTGACCGACCAGTCGCGCTGGCAGCCTTCTTCGTGCGAGGACGAGGTGCGCAGCTTGAGCGGCCAATAGGGCCAGACCATGGGCTTGTTCTCCTGCTCGGGCGGCTGGGGCAGCAGCTCGAACTGGGTCACCGACAGCGCGCCGTGGCGGTTGCTCGTGCCCACGCAGTCCGAGCCCGTGTCGCCGCCGCCGATCACCACGACGTGCTTGCCGCGGGCCAGGGTCTGGTTGCTCAGGCGGTCGCCGGCCACGGCCTTGTTCTGCTGGCGCAGGAAGTCCATGGCGTAGTAGACGCCTTCCAGTTCGCGGCCGGGCACGGGCAGGTCGCGCGGGGTTTCCGAGCCGCCGCTCATGACCACGGCATCGAACTCGTCGAGCAGCGATTGCGGGGTGCGCACGCTCAGGCCATCGGCGGCCGGATCGCTGGCATTGCCGATGAAGGTCGAGGGCGCGAACTCCACGCCTTCGGCTTCCATTTGCACGATGCGGCGGTCGATCTGGGTTTTTTCGAGCTTGAAGTCGGGAATGCCGTAGCGCAGCAGGCCGCCGATGCGGTCGCTCTTTTCGAAGACCGTCACGGCGTGGCCGGCGCGCGCCAGCTGCTGGGCGCAGGCCAGGCCGGCCGGGCCGGAGCCCACCACGGCCACGCGCTTGCCGGTCTTGCGCGCCGGCAGCTTGGGCAGCACCCAGCCTTCGGCCCAGCCCTTGTCGATGATGGCGTGCTCGATGGACTTGATGCCCACGGCGTCGCTATTGATGTTCAAGGTACAGGCGGCTTCGCAGGGTGCCGGGCAGATGCGGCCGGTGAACTCCGGGAAGTTGTTGGTCGAGTGCAGCACGTCCAGCGCCGCGCGCCAATCCTGACGGTAGACCAGGTCGTTCCAGTCCGGGATGATGTTGTTGACCGGGCAGCCGTTGTTGCAGAACGGGATGCCGCAGTCCATGCAGCGCGCGGCCTGTTGCTTGGCCTGGTCATCGTTCAGATGCAGGACGAATTCGCGCCAGGTCTTCAGGCGCTTTTGCGGAGCTTCCGACGCCTCTTGCAGGCGTTGATACTCCATGAAACCAGTGATCTTTCCCATGTCGGTCCTCAGGCAGCCATTTGTTGCGGGTTGGCTGCACGCCACAATTCACCCAGGGCGCGGCGGTATTCCGTCGGCATGACTTTGACGAACTTGCCGCGCGCGGCCTCCCAGTCGCCCAGGATTTCGCGGGCGCGGAAGCTGCCGGTGTAGCGGAAGTGATCCTCCACCAGGCGGCGCAGGATGGTTTCGTCGGTTTCGCGCTCGCCGCCGCGCTGCGCGCTGTGCCAGATTTCGATGTTGCCCATGGCCTGCTGCTCGGCATGCGGGGCCACCGCCTCGAGTTCGACCATGGACAGGTTGCAGCGCTCCTTGAAGCTGCGGTCCGGATCCCAGACGTAGGCCACGCCACCGGACATGCCGGCGGCGAAGTTGCGGCCGGTATTGCCCAGGACGACGACCGTGCCGCCGGTCATGTATTCGCAGCCATGGTCGCCCGTGCCTTCGACGACGGTCGCCGCGCCCGAGTTGCGCACCGCGAAGCGCTCGCCGGCCACGCCATTGAAGAAGGCCTCGCCGGCCAGCGCGCCGTACATGACGGTGTTGCCGGCAATGATGTGGTCCGGGCCGAAGCCGCGGAAGTCATTGGGCGAGCGCACGATGATGCGGCCGCCGGACAGGCCCTTGCCGACATAGTCGTTGGCCTCGCCGACCAGGTCCATGGTGATGCCATGGGCCAGGAAGGCGCCGAAACTCTGGCCGGCCGTGCCGTTGCACTGGATGTGGATGGTGTCGTCGGGCAGGCCCTCGTGGCCGTAGCGCGCGGCCACCGCGCCGGACAGCATGGCGCCGATGGTGCGGTTGCGGTTGCGCACGGGGACGATGAAGGAAACCTTCTCGCCGCGTTCGAGGGCGGGACGGGCGCGCTCGATCAGCTGGTGATCCAGGGCGCCGGCCAGGCCGTGATCCTGCTCTTCGGTATGGCGCACCGGGATGTCGGACGTCACGCGGTGGAAGACGCGCTGGAAGTCCAGGCCCTGGGCCTTCCAGTGTTCGATGCCGGTACGCATGTCCAGCAGATCGGTGCGGCCGATCAGGTCGTCGAACTTGCGGATGCCCAGCTGGGCCATGATCTCGCGCACTTCTTCGGCGACGAAGAAGAAGTAGTTCACGACGTGCTCGGGCTTGCCCTGGAATTTCTTGCGCAGTTCGGGGTCTTGCGTGGCCACGCCCACCGGGCAGGTGTTCAGGTGGCACTTGCGCATCATGATGCAGCCCTCGACCACCAGCGGCGCGGTGGCGAAGCCGAATTCGTCGGCGCCCAGCAGCGCGCCGATGATGACGTCGCGGCCCGTCTTCATCTGGCCGTCGGCCTGCACGCGGATGCGGCTGCGCAGACGGTTGAGCACCAGGGTCTGCTGGGTTTCGGCCAGGCCGAGCTCCCAGGGCGTGCCGGCGTGCTTGATGGACGAGACCGGCGAGGCGCCCGTGCCGCCGTCGTGGCCGGCGATGACGACGTGGTCGGCCTTGGCCTTGGCCACGCCGGCGGCCACCGTGCCCACGCCGACTTCGGACACGAGCTTGACCGAGATCGAGGCGCGCGAATTGACGTTCTTCAGGTCGTGGATCAGCTGGGCCAGGTCCTCGATGGAGTAGATGTCATGGTGCGGCGGCGGCGAAATCAGGCCCACGCCGGGCACGGAATAGCGCAGCTTGGCGATGTATTCGGAGACCTTGTGGCCGGGCAGCTGGCCGCCCTCGCCGGGCTTGGCGCCCTGGGCCATCTTGATCTGGATCTGGTCGGCGCTGGACAGGTATTCGGCCGACACGCCGAAACGGCCCGAGGCCACCTGCTTGATGCGCGAACGCAGCGAGTCGCCCTTCTTGAGCGGCACATCGGCCTCGATGCGGTCGTCGCCCAGCAGCGAAGCCAGGGTGTCGCCGTCCTTGATGGTGCTCTTGCCCTTGCGCATCTCGGCGCGGTAGCGCAGTTCGTCCTCGCCGCCCTCGCCCGTGTTGGACTTGCCGCCGATGCGGTTCATGGCCACGGCCAGCACCGAGTGGGCCTCGGTGGAGATGGAGCCCAGCGACATGGCGCCGGTGGCAAAGCGCCGCACGATCTCCTTGGCCGGCTCGACCTCGTCCAGCGGGATGGCGCGGGCCGGGTCGACGCGGAACTCGAACAGGCCGCGCAGCGTCATGTGGCGGCGGCTCTGGTCGTTGATGATCTGCGCGTATTCCTTGTAGGTGCGGTAGTTGTTCGAGCGCGAGGCGTGCTGCAGCTTGGCGATCGAATCCGGCGTCCACATATGCTCTTCGCCGCGGATGCGGAAGGCGTATTCGCCGCCGGCGTCCAGGGCGTTCTCGAGCACCGGATCGGCGCTGAAGGCGGCGCGGTGCATGCGCAGCGCTTCTTCGGCGACCTGGAAGATGCCGATGCCTTCGATATTGGAGGCGGTGCCGGTGAAGTATTTCTCGACCAGCTCGCGCTGCAGGCCGACGGCCTCGAAGATCTGGGCGCCGCAATAGGACATGAAGGTGGAGATGCCCATCTTGGACATCACCTTGTTCAGGCCCTTGCCGATGGCCTTGATGTAGTTCTTGACGGCCTTCTCGGGGCTGGCCATGCGGCCCAGCGATTCCAGCGCCAGATAGGGGTGGACGGCCTCTGCGCCGTAGCCGCCCAGGAGCGCGAAATGATGCACCTCGCGCGCCGAGCCCGTCTCCACGACCAGGCCGGTGTTGGTGCGCAGGCCGGCGCGGATCAGGTGCTGGTGCACCGCCGAGGTGGCCAGCAGGGCCGGGATGGCGACGCGCTCGCTGTCGACCAGGCGGTCGGACACGATGAGGATGTTGTAGCCGCTCTGCACCGCGTCCACGGCGCGGGCGCACAGCGCGGCCACGCGGGCTTCGATGCCTTCGGAGCCCCAGGCCGCCGGATAGGTGATGTCCAGCTCGTAGCTGCGGAATTTCTTGCCGGTGACCTGGTCGATGTCACGGATCTGCGCCATGGCGGCGAAGTCCAGCACCGGCTGCGATACTTCCAGGCGCAGCGGCGGGTTGACGTTGTTGATGTCCAGCAGATTGGGCTTGGGGCCGATGAAGGACACCAGCGACATGACCATCTGTTCGCGGATCGGGTCGATCGGCGGGTTGGTCACCTGCGCGAACAGCTGGCGGAAATAGTTATAGAAAGGTTTGGCGCGGTTCGACAGCACGGCCAGGGGCGCGTCATTGCCCATGGAGCCGATGACTTCCTCGCCGGTGCTGGCCATGGGTTCCAGGATGAATTTGTAGTCTTCCTGGGTCCAGCCGAAGGCCTGCTGGCGGTCCAGCAGCGAGACCGGGCTTTGCGTGGCCGGCGAGGCCGAGCGCGGCGCGGGCAGCGACTCCAGCTTGATCTGCAGCCGCTCGATCCACTGGCGGTAGGGGCGGCTGTTGGCCAGCTGGGACTTGATCTCGCTGTCGTCGATGATGCGGCCCTGCTCCAGGTCGATCAGGAACATCTTGCCGGGCTGCAGGCGCCATTTCTTGACGATGCGGTTCTCGGGGATGGACAGGGTGCCGGCTTCCGAAGCCATGATGACCATGTCGTCGTCGGTGACCAGGTAGCGGGCCGGGCGCAGGCCGTTGCGGTCCAGGGTGGCGCCGATCTGGCGGCCGTCGGTGAAGGCCACGGCCGCCGGGCCGTCCCAGGGCTCCATCATGGCCGCGTGGTATTCGTAGAAGGCGCGGCGGCTCTGGTCCATCTGCGTGTGCTGTTCCCAGGCTTCCGGGATCATCATCATCATCGCGTGGGCCAGCGAATAGCCGGAGTTGACCAGCAGTTCCAGGCAGTTGTCGAAGGTGGCGGTGTCCGACTGGCCTTCGTAGACGATGGGGTAGAGCTTCTTGAGGTCTTCGCCCAGCACGGCCGACTGCATCATGCCTTCGCGGGCGCGCAGCCAATTGAAATTGCCCTTGACCGTGTTGATTTCGCCGTTGTGGGCGATCATGCGGTAGGGGTGGGCCAGCGGCCAGGCCGGGAAGGTGTTGGTCGAAAAGCGCTGGTGCACCAGGGCCAGGGCCGAGACGGTGCGCGGATCGGCCAGGTCGCGGTAATAGCGGCCGACCTGGTCAGCCAGCAGCAGGCCCTTGTAGACCACCGTGCGCACCGAGGCCGAGGGCACGAAGTATTCCTTGCCGTGAGCCAGGCGCATGTTCTGGATGGCGTGGCTGGCGGTCTTGCGGATGACGTAAAGCTTGCGCTCCAGGGCGTCGGGCACCATCACGTCGGCGCCGCGGCCGATGAACAGCTGGCGGATGACCGGCTCGCAGTCGCGCACGGCCGGCGACATGGGCATGTCGCGGTCCACCGGCACGTCGCGCCAGCCCAGCACGGTCTGGCCTTCGGCGCGCACCGAACGCTCCAGCTCCTGTTCGCAGGCCAGGCGCGAGGCGGTTTCCTTGGGCAGGAAGACCATGGCCACGCCGTACTCGCCCGGCGGCGGCAGGGTCACGCCTTGTTGGGCCATCTCGTCGCGGTACAGGGTGTCGGGAATCTGGATCAGGATGCCCGCGCCGTCGCCCATCAGCTTGTCGGCGCCCACGGCGCCGCGATGGTCGAGGTTCTCGAGGATCTTCAGGCCCTGCTGGATGATGGCGTGGCTCTTGCGGCCCTTGATATGGGCGACAAAGCCGACGCCGCAGGCGTCATGCTCGTTCAGGGGGCTGTACAGGCCCTGGGCGGCGGGCAGGCCGATGCGCGTGGCGTCGATGGCGACGGCCGCGACCGGGCGACAGGATTCTTTTTGGGGGGTATGGGACATAACGCGCTCCGCAGTGGCCTGCGTCGTGAATGTTGCAGTGCAGGGTGAAGTTACCCCCTGCACGGGGGGAGCGCAAGATGTATTTTGGGGGTATGTCCCTAAATATAGATAACCATGGTTGTCCGGATAATAAAAGGGGACGCAGATAAACTTGTTTTATTTCAATGGCTTGAAGTGTCGCAATTTTCGGGGTTTGCCGGTTGCGGCACGAAAACCATCGAAATCGTTGTTATGCGTCACCAATTAAATAACCACAAATGGCGGGCGACAAAAACCCTTGGGCGCACGAAAGCCATGGCGGAATGGGATAAGGGAGGGGCGTCCAATGACGCCACCCGGCCGCGGCCGGGTGGGGGAAGGATCAGCTGCTGGCGCTGCCGCCGTTGCCGGGGGATGGCGGGATGGCGGGAGGAGTGTCCGGGGTGTCGGCCGCCGGGGCGGCGGCCGGCTTTTTGCGCGGGCGTCCGCGTTGCCCGGGCGCCACGCGGCGGCTGGCCGTGTGCGCCAGGCTAGCGATGAAATCCGGGCCGCCGAGCGCCCACTGGCCGGACACCGCCTGCTCGATGCGCTGGGTCTGCTCGCGTGACAGGCCGTCATGCAGCAGCTTGCGGTAGTTGGCCTGCCGGTCAAACGGCGTGTTGCCGCAAGCCCAGTAATCGGCGTGGTCGGATTGCCACTGCGCTGGCGCGACGCTGGTATTGCCGGTATGGCTGGCCGCCGAGGACCAGGGCCAGGTATCGGCATCGATCGAGGCGCCGCTGCGCACCGGATAGGTCTCCAGCCACACCAGTGACGGCAGCACCCAGACGCCGGGCTCCAGCAGGGCCGAGCGGTAGCGGCCCGCGAAGACGCGGCCGCCGCGCAGCCTGGCTGCCAGATTGCGGCCCAGCGTCTGCATCAGGCGCGGCAGGCCTTCTTCGTCGGCGGGCGTGGCCAGCAGCAGAATGCGGTCATTGGCGAGGACCCAGCCATGCACCGCCACCTTGTGGCGCTGCGCCGACTCGCCTAACCAACCGGCCAGCTGATTGAGGATGTCCGAAGGCGCGGGCTGGGACGGCGATGCCAGCGACTGGACAAAGTTGGCCTGCACCAATTGGGGCAGCCCTGGGGCATACAGGCGGGGCAGACGGGCCATATCGGGTCTCGCGGTGGCGCAAGCACATTAGGGATCTATACCCTATATAAATAGTGCCACCGTCGCCCGCGGTCAAGCCCGCGATTTCGCTTCCGGAGACACACGACCGGTCAGGTTAACATCTGGAACTGTTTTTCAGTACCCGCAGATACACCTAGGAGCCTCGTATGAAGACCAAAGCCGCCATCGCCTGGAAGGCCGGTGCCCCGTTGACCGTCGAAGAAGTCGATCTGGACGGCCCGCGTGCCGGCGAGGTGCTGATCGAAGTCAAGGCCACCGGCATCTGCCACACGGACTACTACACCCTCTCCGGCGCCGATCCGGAGGGGATTTTCCCCGCCATCCTGGGCCATGAAGGCGCCGGCGTGGTGGTCGATGTCGGGCCGGGGGTCACTTCGCTGCGCAAGGGCGACCATGTGATCCCGCTCTACACGCCGGAATGCCGCCAGTGCAAGTTCTGCCTGTCGCGCAAGACCAATCTGTGCCAGGCCATCCGCAGCACCCAGGGCAAGGGCCTGATGCCGGATGGCAGCTCGCGCTTCTCCATCGGCGGCAAGCCCATCTTTCACTATATGGGTACCTCCACCTTCGCCAACCACATCGTGGTGCCGGAGATCGCCGTGGCCAAGGTGCGCGAGGACGCGCCCTTCGACAAGATCTGCTACATCGGCTGCGGCGTGACCACCGGCATTGGCGCCGTGGTCTACACGGCCAAGGTCGAGGCCGGGGCCAATGTGGTCGTGTTCGGCCTGGGCGGCATCGGGCTGAACGTCATCCAGGGCGCCAAGATGGTGGGCGCCGACAAGATCATCGGCGTGGACTTGAACCCGCAGCGCGAGGCCATGGCGCGCAAGTTCGGCATGACGCATTTCGTCAATCCCAACGATGTCGAGAATGTGGTCGACCATATCGTGCAGCTCACCGACGGGGGCGCCGACTATTCCTTCGAGTGCATCGGCAACACCAAGGTGATGCGCCAGGCGCTGGAGTGCTGTCACAAGGGCTGGGGCCAATCCATCATCATCGGCGTGGCCGAGGCCGGCGCCGAGATCAGCACCCGCCCCTTCCAGCTGGTGACAGGGCGCGAGTGGAAGGGTTCGGCCTTCGGCGGGGCGCGCGGCCGCACCGACGTGCCCAAGATCGTCGACTGGTATATGGAAGGCAAGATCAATATCGACGACCTGATCACCCACACCCTGACGCTGGACCGTATCAACGAGGGCTTTGACCTGATGAAGCGCGGCGAGTCGATCCGGTCGGTCGTGCTGTACTGACGGATGCGCCATGGAACTGCTCTCTGAACATCGCGCTTTCGGCGGACGGCAGCGTTTCTATCGCCATGATTCCGCGCAGATCGGTCTGCCCATGCGGTTCTCGGTCTTCCTGCCCCGGCAGGCCGAGGCCGCCCGCGTGCCGGTGCTGTTCTACCTGGCCGGCCTGACTTGCACGGAAGAGACCTTCATGATCAAGGCCGGCGCCCAGCGCCTGGCCGCCGAGCACGGCATCATGCTGGTCAGCTGCGACACCAGCCCGCGCGGCGCGGGCGCGCCCGGCGAGACCGACCATTGGGACTTCGGCGTGGGCGCCGGTTTCTACCTGGACGCGCGCACCGAAGGCTATGCGCCGCACTACCGCATGGAAAGCTATGTGGCCGGGGAGTTGTTCGACCTGGTCACCGGCGAGCTGCCCGGCGATGCCGCGCGCGCGGGCATCTTCGGCCACTCCATGGGCGGCCATGGCGCCTTGACGCTGGCGCTGCGCCATCCGGGGCGCTGGGCCAGCGTGTCGGCTTTCGCGCCCATCGCCGCGCCCACGCGCTGCCCCTGGGGCAGGAAGGCTCTCGCCGGCTATCTGGGCGAGGACGCCGCGGCGTGGGCCCAGCACGATGCCAGCGAGCTCATGCGCGCCCGGCGCGTGCCCTATCCCGAGGGCATCCTGATCGACCAGGGGCTGTCGGATCAATTCCTGGCCGAGCAACTGTATCCCGAGGTGTTCGAGGCCGCCTGCCGGGATGCCGGACAGCCGCTCACGCTGCGCCGCCATGAGGGCTACGACCATGGCTATTACTTCATCTCGACCTTCATGGCGGATCACATCCGGTTTCACGTCGAACGCTTGCGTTAAGGCTTGCCGGCGGGGCCGCTTCTATACTTGCGCGACCCCTGACCGGAGCGCTTGTCCTTGACTGATCTGCTGACGCCTTTCGTGTGGGTCGCCCTCGGGGCGATCGTCGTGCTGCTGCTGGGCCTAGGCATGTTGCTGGGCCGCGGCGGCGCGCGCGACGACATGGGGCGGTTCCGTCTGAGGCCGGTCCGGCGCCTGTTCGGCCTGCTGCTGGCGGCCGTGGCCGCCCTGGCGGTGTTGCTGGCGCTGTCGCTGGTGCAGTTCTTCCGTCTGACCACCGATGTGCCGGTCGCCGAGATCCGCGTCAGCCGCCAGGCCGACAATCAATATCTGGTGTCGGCGCAGGCCCAGGGCCTGGGCACGCGCGACTACACCCTCTACGGCGATGAATGGCAGATCGACGCCAAGGTGGTGCGCTGGCGGCTGCCGGCCGTGGTCACGGGCGCGCCGCCGCTGTATCGCCTGGAACGCCTGTCCGGCCGTTACCGGGATGCCGGGCGCGAACAAAGCGGCACGCGCTCCGTCCATGTGCTGGACGATTGGCCTGCACCCGATATCAGCGCGGTCAAGCGCTGGCTTCCCGGCTGGCTGCCCTTTGTCGACGTCACCTATGGCAGCGCGGCGTATATGCCGCTTTTCGACGGCGCGCGCTACCAGGTGCTGTTCGACCCGCGGGGCGCGCTCTTCATCCGCCCGGCCGACGAGGCGACGGCGCAAGGACTGAAGCAGCGCGGCTGGTAGCCGCCGGGCCTTGGTCCAATTCGGGCCGGGTCCGGGCCGTCCTGCCCGGCCGGCTTTCTATACTTGCCCGCTCTCTAAGCCAGCCAAGGAGCGCATACATGAAGCACGGCACCCCATTCACCCTCATCAGGCGTTTCATCGGAGGCGCCGCCATGGCCCTGGCCATGGCGGCGGGCGCCCAGGCCCATGATGCCCTGGTCAAATTCAACAGCGCGCGCGGCTTTGACGAGACGGTCACGCATCTGCGCCAGGGCCTGGTCGAGCAGGGCATGACGGTCTTCGCCGAGATCGATCACGCCGGCGCGGCCAAGGCCGTCGGGCTGACCATGCCGCCCACCAAGGTGCTTGTCTTCGGCAATCCCAAGGCCGGCACGCCGCTGATGCTGGCCGCGCCCGATGTGGCGCTGGACCTGCCCCTGCGCGTGCTGGTGCGCGAGCAGGACGGCCGGGTCGAGGTGCTGATGCACCCCACGGCCAACCTGGGCCTGCCGCCCGACCTCCAGGGGCGGCTCGCCCCGGCCATCGAACTGGTGGGCAAACGGGTTGCCCAGAAATAGGGTCACATCGTTTTCCGAGGGGAAAGGCCGGAACTTTGGTGCGCCGCAATAGTCGAATTAGCACTCAAAGTGTTGGAGTGCTAACATCAAGCTCATGCCGTTTTCCCCTCGTTCCATGGAGGCCGCAATATGAATTCTGCCAGTCCCTCGTTGGCCGCCTCGGGCAACGCCTTGGCCTTGGCGGTTGCCAATCCGGGCGCGTTGGGCACGATCGATGCCTATATCTCGACGGTCAATCGCCTGCCGGTGCTGACCGCCGAACAAGAGTCCACGCTGGCGCGCCGCCTGCGCGACGGCGGCGACCTCGAAGCCGCCCGCGAACTGGTGTTGTCGCACCTGCGGCTGGTGGTGTCGGTCGCCCGCCAGTACCTGGGCTACGGACTGCCCCACGCCGACCTCATCCAGGAAGGCAACGTCGGCCTGATGAAGGCCGTCAAGCGTTTCGACCCTGAGCGCGGCGTGCGCCTGGTGTCCTTTGCCGTGCACTGGATCAAGGCCGAAATCCACGAATACATCATCCGCAACTGGCGCCTGGTCAAGGTGGCGACCACCAAGGCCCAGCGCAAGCTGTTCTTCAACCTGCGCAGCATGCGTCCGGACGGCCACACGCTGGATACCGAGCAGGTCGACCACATCGCGCGCGAACTCAATGTCCGCCGCGAAGACGTCAGCGAGATGGAAGTCCGGCTGTCGGGCCGCGACCTGTCACTGGAAAACCAGGACGATGACGACGACAGCTACGCGCCCATTGCCTACCTGTCCGACGAGTGCCGCGAAGAACCGACCCGTGTGCTGGAGCGCAAGGCGCGCGACGATCTGCAAGGCAAGGGCCTGTCCGACGCCATCATGGCGCTGGATCCGCGTTCGCGGCGCATCGTCGAGGCCCGCTGGCTGCAAGACGACGGGGGCGCCACGCTGCATGAGCTGGCCGCCGAGTTCGGCGTCTCGGCCGAACGCATCCGCCAGATCGAGGCCGCCGCGCTGAAGAAGATGCGCGGGGCCCTGGCGCCGGCCTGATTTCCACGCCCATGGCACAAGGCCTGCTCCAGCGGAGCAGGCCTTGTGCATTCCGGGCGCCGCGAGGCTTGCCGGCAGATTCGACACCAATTGATACAAATTCGCCGGCAAAGCCCGGCATTTGCCCGAAACTTATCCTCCGGGGCCCTGACTAAACAACGTAGACCGCAATGCTATTTACGGTTTTGCAGTCTTGGCGTCCGTCTCGGCTTCTCCTCTTTCCCCTCCCCTATGAGACGGACGGTTTTGCGGGGCACCTACGCATATCGGTGCCCCGTTTTTTATTGCCGTGCCGCGGGGCCTTTTTTCAGGCGGCCCTGGCTTGGGGCGCGGCCTGGCCGCGCAGGGCGGCCCATACGCCGGCATCCAGGCGGCGCACGCCCGTGGCAATCGACCCATCCGCATAGAGCTTGATCCAGCGATAGCCGGGCGCCCGGGGATCGATGGCGTGGCGGCCGTCCTTGAGCATGAACTGAAAGCAGGTCGAAGGCGTGCCCAGCATGCGCAGATGATGGTGCCGGCAGTCGAACTCCTGGTGGATATGCCCCCAGAGGGCGATCCGGGCCCGCGGGTGGCTGGACAGGCGCGCAAAGACCGCCGCGGCGTTGTCGACCATCATGGGGTCATGCCAATTGCCGTCCACCCGGGCCAGGTTGTGATGCAGGGCGACCAGCACATGGCGTTCGCCCGCGTCCCGCAGGGCCTGGTCGAGCAAGTCGAATTGCGCCGGGCCGATACGGCCGAGGTCCTGGCCGGCCACGGTGGAATCCAGCATGATGACGCGCCAGCCGGGCAGGTCGTGGACGGGCTGCACCCAATCGCCCAGTTCCTGGCGCAGCACCTGCGGCGCATCATGATTGCCGGGCAGGCAGCGCACCGGGTGGGTGGCGTCGCGCAGGTGCGCCCGCAGGCGCTGGTAGGCGACCGGGCTGCCGTCCTGGGAGAGATCGCCGGTCAGCAGCATCAGGTCGGGCCGGGCCTCCTGGCGCCGGACGAGGTCGAGCACGGCCCGCAGGCTGGCGTCCGTGTTCACGCCGAGCATGAGCGCCTCGGGGTCTTCCATCAGATGCGAGTCGGTCAGTTGCACAAGCAAGGCGGGCGCTTCGTGGCGGCGCGCCGCAAGCGGGTTCTGGGGCAAGGCCGCTCCCGGTATCGGAAACCGCCAACCTTAGCGAAAAATCGTGGCGCTGGCATGACCCATATCCGGGGCAGGCGTAACCAAGTGTGGGCGCGGGGCGGGGCGCCCCGGCAAGCCGGCGCGAAAAAGACGCTATCCTTGGCCCTTGTTCTCTTGCGCGGCCGCGCCTCCCCATGGATATCGGATTTCTCGTTTTCGGGCTCGCCGGGCTCTTGACCCTGGTCTGCTTCATGCCGCCCCTGGCCGGCCGCCTGGGCCTGCCATATTCGGTGCTGCTGGCCATCGTCGGCTGTCTGCTGGGCATTGGGATTCATCTGCATGGCTGGGCGCCGCCGGTCTTGGGCGACCTGCTGGACACCATCGAGCGTTTCGAGATTTCTTCCGAGACCTTTCTCATGGTCTTCCTGCCCGTGCTGCTGTTCGAGACGGCGCTGTCCATGAACGTGCGGCGCCTGATGAACGACATCGGCCCGATCCTGATGATGGCCATCGTCGCGGTGGTGGTGTGCACCCTGGTGGTCGGCGTGGCGGTCAACGCCGTGTCTTCCTATGGGCTGCTGGTCTGCCTCCTGCTGGGCGCCATCGTGGCCACGACCGATCCGGCGGCCGTGGTCGGCATCTTCCGGGAGGTGGGTGCGCCCAAGCGGCTCACCACCCTGGTCGAGGGCGAGAGCCTGTTCAATGACGCGGCTTCCATCGCGCTGTATTCGGTGCTGCTGGCTGCGCTGGGCGGCTCGGGCGAGCTTTCGGCCCGGGCCGTGTTCAATGACTTCATCATCCACTTCCTGGGCGGGGGCATCGCCGGCTGGCTGATGGGCCGGGCGGCCTGCTCGCTGTTTGCCTGGCTGCGCGGCTTCCCGACCGCCGAGATCACCCTCACCCTCACGCTGGCCTATCTGTCCTTTTTCATCTCCGAGCACTATCTGAATGTCTCGGGCGTGGTGGCGACGGTGGTGGCCGGCCTGGTGGTGGGGTCGACGGGGCGCACCCGCATGTCGCCCACTACCTTCGAGTACCTGTCCAACTTCTGGGGGCAATTCGGCTTCTGGGCCAATTCGCTCATCTTCCTGTTTGCCGCCATGCTCATCCCCAAGCTGATGGCGGCGGCCGACTGGCAGGAGCTGTTCCTGGTGGTGGTGGTGTTCGCGGCGACGCTGGTGGCGCGCGCCATCGTGGTGTTCGGGCTGCTGCCGCTGTTGCAGATATTCAAGATCGGGGCCGAGGTGAGCAATCCGTACAAGAGCGTGATGCTCTGGGGAGGATTGCGGGGGGCGGTGTCGCTGGCGCTGGCGCTGGCCGTCACCGAGCAGACCACGGTATCCGAGGAGGCGCGCCAGTTCGTGGCGGTGGCGACCACCGGTTTCGTGCTGGCCACGCTCTTCATCAACGGCATCAGCCTGCGCCCCTTGATCCGCATGCTGGGCCTGAACCAGCTCTCGCCCGTGGAGCGCACCATCCGCAACCAGGCCTTGTCCGTGGCCCTGGAGACGCTGCAGGGCAAGACGGATGAAATCGCCAAGGAAGACCATATCGCGCCCGAGGCCCGCGACCGCATCCACGCCGTATTCGATGCCAGCCTGACGGCCGTGCACGACAGCCAGGTCGCGCGCATGAGCCTGGAGCAGCGCACGGCCGTGGGCCTGGCCATCGTGGCGCGGCACGAAGAGGAAATGTTCTTCGACATTCTCAAGGCCCAGATCGTCGATTGGCGCATGGCCGAAAGCCTGCTGGCGCGCGCCGAACGCCTGGAGGACGCCGTGCGCACGGGGGGCGTGAAGGGCTTTGACGAGGCCATCGTGGCCGACGTGCGCTATTCCACGGGTTTCCGGCTGGCCTTGCGGCTGCATTATGTCTTCGGCTTCCAGGGCTGGCTGGCCCGCGAGCTGGGCCAGCGCTTTGCCAATCTGCAGACCAAGCGGTCGGTGGCGCAGCGCCTGATGCAGTTCGCGCGCGAGCAGATCGGCCCCTTGCTGGGCGACGATGCCGCCCAGCACATCGTGACCGCCCACCAGCGCCGCCTGGACCTGGTCGACAATGCCCTGCAGGCGCTCAACCTGCAGTATCCGAGCTATGCCCTGTGGCTGCAGGAGAGCTATCTGGGCCGGGTGGCCCGGGAGCTGGAGCGCATCCGCTACCGCGACATGCTGGAGCAGTTCCTGATCAGCGGCGAAGTCTATGCCGACCTGATGGCCCAGCTCAAGACGCGCTGGGCGCACATCGACCGCCGTCCGCCGCTGGATATCGAGTTGGGGGCGGCCGAACTCATCAAGCGCGTGCCCATCTTCGAAGGGCTCAGCCCGGACTCGCTGCGGGCCATCTGCAAGCTGCTCAAGCCGCGCCTGGCCCTGCCCGACCAGCGTGTGCTGGCCCATGGGCGCCATGGACAGGAGATGTGCTTCGTGGCTTCCGGGGCCGTCGTGGTGCAGCTGCCCGACAACACCACGGTGGAACTGGGCAGCGGCGAGTTCTTCGGCGAGCTGGCGCTCCTGGGCGATGAACATATCAATGCCGATGTGCGTTCGCTGGGCTACAGCAAGCTGCTGATGCTCTCGGCGCGCGACCTGCACGCCGTGCTGGCGCGCGATGCCGATCTGCGCGAGCGCATCGACAAGGTGGTCAAGCAGCGCCTGCGGGCCATCGAAGTGTGGCGCCAGTTCTCCGAAACCGGCCAGGTCTATCCGCCAGGCGTCCAGCCGCCGCCCAGGCAGCCCGCCGAGGGCCCGCTGCCGGCGCCGGAGTGATCAGCTGGTCTGGCGCTGCAAGAGCTCGAAGCCCAGGTCCACGCGGCCTTGCCCGGGCGGGTGGCCCTGCAGCTGCTCCATCAGCAGCTGGGCGGCCACGCGGCCGATCTGGTAGCGCGGGGTGCGGATCGTCGACAGCGGCGGATGCGTCCAGGCGCTGCCGGCCAGGTCGTGATAACCCACCAGGCCGAGCGCTTCGGGCACCTTGATGCCCAGGCGGGCGCTCTCGGAGACCGCGCCCTGCGCCAGATCGTCATTGCAGAAGAACACGCCGTCGCAATCGGGATGGGCTTGCACGAGCTGGCGCAGCAGTTCGGCGCCCAGGGCGATGGAGGACTTCCGCGGCGTCATGATTTCCAGGCCCGGGTCATGCAGCCCGGCTTCGCGTAGAGCCTGGCGGCAACCCTCGCAGCGCCGCAGCGAACGGGGATCGAGCTGGGCGCCGACGATGCCGATGCGGCGGTAGCCGCGCGCGATCAGATGACGTCCGGCGGCATGGCCGGAATCGAACTGGGAGAAGCCCACGCTCATGCCCGGATCGCCTTCGGGCAGGTTTTCGATGGTGTGCACGGCCGGGATGTGATGCCTGCGCAGCATGTCCCAGACGCCGGGCGTATGGTCGATGCCGGTGAGGACGAGCCCGTCGGGCGCGTGCCGCAGATAGGCGCGCAGCTGGGTCTCTTCCGCGGCTGGCGAATAGCCGGTCACGCCGATGAGCAGGTGATAGCCGTGCTCGTCGAAGACCTCCTTCAGGCCGGTCAGGATGTCAATGAACACGACATTGGACAAGGCCGGGATGAGCGCCACCACGATGCGCGATCGCGCCGAGGCCAGCGCGCTGGCGGCGTGGTTGATGACATAGCCCATTTCGGCGCACGCGGCCTCGATGCGGGCGCGCAGCTCGGGCGCGACCTTGTGCGGCGTGCGCAGGGCGCGCGAGACCGTGATGGCGCTTACGCCAGCGCGCTGGGCGACGTCGTGCATGGTGACACGGCCCTTGCCGGCGCTGCGGGGTCTGCGTGTCGTCATGGCGATGGCCGGCGCGTCGGCCCCTATGCTGCGCTGCGGTGCTGGATGTCCTCGAGGATGACCAGGGCGGCTTCCAGGGTGAATTCGCCGGCCTCGATGCGGTCCACGACCTCGGGGATTTCCAGGGTTGCGATTTCCATGACTTCACCGTCGCGATTGGCCGGCCGCGTGTCTTCGGCCAGCACGCAAGTGCTGGTGAGCAGCGCTTCGACCTGATAGCCCTCGGGCAGGCGGCGCTGCATGCGCAGCACCGTGCGCAAGGGGCCGCGCTGGCCGATCTGGTCCGGCTCCAGGCCGGCTTCTTCGGCGCATTCGCGCTCCAAGGCGCGATCGAAGGACTCTCCACTGCCCACCAGCCCGCCCACCAGGGTGTCCCACATGCCGGGATCGGTGGACTTGGACAGGGCGCGCCGCGCCACCCAGAGGCGGTCATCGGGTGTCCAGGCATTGAGATGGACCGCAACGGTGAGCAGGCCCAGCGGGCGCATGGCCGCGCGCTCGATCACGCCCAGATGCGCCGTGCCGGCGGTGATGTCGAGCAGCTCGTCGCGCCAGCCGCGCAGGCAACGCGCATCGCGCAGCGTCTGGGCCACCTGGGCCAGCGCGGCGTCCAGCGCCGGGCCCGGACCGAGCGCGGGCAAGATACGCAAGGCGTCGTCTTCGATGCGGACCAGACCGCTGTCGCGCAAGGCGTCGCAGGCCGCCAGCGTGGCCCAGCCACAGCGCTGGCCGGCGATGTAGACGGGCCTGGCATGCTCGGGCGGAGGCTGCAGCGCCTTGTCGCGCAGGGCGGCCGACAAGCGGTTCAGGCGTTCGGGTGCGGGAAGGGAAGACGGTCGAAGCATGAAGCGGATTTTAGTTCACGGTATAGTCTAGGGACCGGTTGCCCCGAATCGGTACGATTGCGGGGGTAAACAGGCGGCCATGATTGTTTATCTGGTTCGTTCCAGGCATGGCATTTAAATAGCCCGCAGGCAAGTCTCGCTATCTAGAACTTACATAAGACTTGGCCTGTAGCTATAATTCCGCGGTTTTAGATGTGTTGTGTGTGGGAGCGACAGGGTCTGTTGTCTTTCGCCTGGTTCGTGACTACCGTCTAATAATTGCGCGTTCCCTGCCTTCCGGCGGCCCGTACGGCGTGCGGTGGTATTGGGCCATCCGCGCCATGTTTCGAGGTAAGCATGAAGATGTGGAGAGGGTTGCTGGGGGCTGGTGCATTACTGGTTGGCAACATGGCTTTTGCCCAGGTGCAGGATATGCCGGGCGGACCGCGTGTCAATCAGCTGAATTTGCATGAGGGCGTGACGCAAATCGCGCGCGATGCGATGTGGCTGCACTGGATGATGCTCACGATCTGCGTCGTGATCTTCATTGGTGTGTTCGGTGTGATGTTCTATTCCATCTGGGCGCACCGGCGGTCGCGCGGCCACAAGGCGGCCACGTTTCACGAGCATCTGGGCGTCGAGGTCGCCTGGACCGTCATTCCTTTCATTATCGTCATCGCCATGGCGCTGCCGGCCACGCGGACCGTGGTCGCCATGAAGGACACTTCCAGCCCGGACCTGACCGTCAAGGTCACCGGCTACCAATGGAAGTGGGGCTATGAATACCTGGATGGCGAAGCCAGCGGCATCAAATTCCTCTCCACGCTGTCCACGCCGCGCGCGCAGATCGAGAACCGCGAGCCCAAGGGTGAGTTCTACCTCATGGAGGTGGACAACCATATGGTCGTGCCCGTGGACAAGAAAGTCCGCGTGGTCCTGACCGCCGGCGACGTCATCCACTCCTGGATGGTGCCGGATTTCGGCGTCAAGCAGGACGCCATCCCGGGCTTTCTGCGCGACACCTGGTTCCGCGCCGAAAAGGTGGGCATCTACCGCGGCCAATGCGCCGAATTGTGCGGCAAGGACCACGCTTTCATGCCCATCGTGGTCGAGGTCAAGTCGCAGGCCGATTACGACGCCTGGGTGGCCGAGCAGAAAAAGCTCATGGCCGCGCAAGCCGACGATCCCAACAAGGAATGGACCCAGGCCGAGCTGATCGCCCGCGGCGAGAAAGTCTTCGCCAGCACCTGTGTGGCCTGTCACCAGGCCAATGGCAAGGGCATCCCGGGCTCCTTCCCGGCCCTGGACGGCGATCCCGTCGTGCTGGGCCCCAAGGCCGCGCAGATCAATACCGTGCTCAAGGGTAAACCCGGCACGGCCATGGCCGCGTTTGGCGGCCAGCTCAACGACGTCGAGATCGCGGCGGCGATTACCTATACGCGCAACGCCTGGAGCAACGCAGGCAAGGGGCAGGATCCCGTGGTCCAGCCCAAGGACGTTGCGGCCGCGCGCTGAGCGCGGTCCCCTCGCTGTTTTAAGAAGCTGTTTCCGTAGATACAGATATAGCGCCGGTCCCCTTGGACAGGGACCGGTGGATCAGCAGGAAGGAGTCCACCATGAGCAGCGTCATAGTCGATCACGTGTCGCCGGGCCACGGCCACGATGACCACCACCACGCCACCCCGACGGGCTGGCGCCGCTGGCTGTTTGCTACCAACCACAAAGACATCGGGACGATGTATCTCATCTTCTCGTTCGTCATGCTCCTGGAAGGCGGCACGCTGGCCTTGCTGTTGCGCACCGAGCTCTTCGAGCCGGGCCTGCAGTTCTTCCGGCCCGAACTGTTCAACCAGTTCACCACCATGCATGGCCTGATCATGGTGTTCGGCGCCATCATGCCGGCCTTCGTGGGCTTCGCGAACTGGATGATCCCGTTGCAGATCGGCGCGTCGGACATGGCGTTCGCGCGCATGAACAACTTCAGCTTCTGGCTGCTGCCGGTGGCCGGCATCATGCTGACGGTGTCCTTCTTCGTGCCCGGCGGCGCCACGGCCGCCGGTTGGACGCTGTACGCGCCGCTGTCGACCCAGATGGGCCCCGGCATGGACCTGGCCATTTTCGCCATGCACATCATGGGCGCCTCGTCCATCATGGGCGCGATCAACATCATCGTGACCATCCTGAACATGCGCGCGCCCGGCATGACGCTGATGAAGATGCCGCTGTTCTGCTGGACCTGGCTGATCACCGCTTTCCTGCTGATCGCGGTACTGCCGGTGCTGGCCGCGGCCATCACCATGGTACTGACCGACCGCCATTTCGGCACGGGCTTTTTCAACGCCGCCGCCGGCGGCGACCCCGTGCTCTACCAGCACGTCTTCTGGTTCTTCGGGCATCCCGAGGTCTACATCATGATCCTGCCGGCTTTCGGCATCGTGTCGGCCATCGTGCCCGCCTTCGCCCGCAAGCCGCTGTTCGGCTACGCCTCCATGGTGTACGCCACGGCCTCCATCGCCGTGCTGTCCTTCATCGTCTGGGCGCACCATATGTTCACCACCGGCATGCCGGTGACCGGCCAGCTGTACTTCATGTACGCCACGATGCTGATCTCCATCCCCACCGGGGTGAAGGTCTTCAACTGGGTGGCCACGATGTGGCGCGGTTCGATGACCTTCGAGACGCCGATGCTGTTCGCGGTGGGCTTTATCTTCGTGTTCACCATGGGCGGTTTCACCGGCCTGATCCTGTCGGTGGCGCCCATCGACATCCAGGTGCACGACACCTATTACGTGGTGGCGCACTTCCACTACGTGCTGGTGGCCGGCTCGCTGTTCGCCCTGTTCGCGGGCACATATTACTGGCTGCCGAAGTGGACGGGCCGCATGTACAGCGAAAAGCTGGGCAAGCTGCATTTCTGGTCCTCGCTGATTTCCTTCAACGTGACCTTCTTCCCCATGCACTTCCTGGGCCTGGCCGGCATGCCGCGCCGTTATGCCGACTACGCCGCCCAGTTCACGACTTTCCACCAGATCGCCACCATCGGCGCCTTCTGGTTCGGCCTGTCGCAGCTGATCTTCCTGTGGGCGGTGATCCGCTGCTACCGCGGCAAGGGAGAGGCGGCCGCCGCCAAGCCCTGGGACGGCGCCGAAGGCCTGGAATGGACGGTGCCCTCGCCCGCGCCCTTCCACACCTTTGAAACGCCGCCGCAAGTCAAATGAGCGCCGTCATGACGCCGCAGCAGCGCCGCCGCAACCGTATCGCCGGGCTCATCCTGCTGGCTTTCGTGCTGGCGGTGTTCGGCTGGACGTTCGTGCGCGGCGCGGGCTTTCTGGCCCGGATGGCGGGGCAGTAGAACCATGAGCGAAGATCTGCACCAGGCCGCGCAGCGCAAGCTGAGCTTTTTCCAGACGCTGAAGGCGATCGCCTGGGCTTTCTTCGGTGTGCGCAAGGGCGCCGGCTATCGCGAGGACATTGCCCGGTTGAATCCGGTCCATGTCATCCTGGCCGGCCTGCTGGGCGCCGTGATATTCGTCGTCGTGCTGGTCATGATCGTCCGATGGGCGGTCGCCAGCCTGACCTGAGCAACTTACAACTATCGTTGCAGGGAGAGAACCATGAGTGCAAGCCACTCGGCTCAAGGTAAAGAGGCGCCGTACTACTATGTGCCGGCGGACTCCGGCCACCCCGTGCGCACCGCGCTGGCGCTGTTGGTCGTCGGCCTGGGCGCGGCGGCCTGGGTCAACGGCGTGGGCTGGGGCAAGTGGGCCGTCCTGGCCGGCTTCCTGGGCGTGATCACCGTGCTGTATTTCTGGTTCGGCGAAGCCATCGCCGAATCGGAGGGCGGACTGTTCAGCAAGCGGGTGGATCTCTCCTACCGCTGGGGGATGAGCTGGTTCATCTTCTCGGAGGTGATGTTCTTCGCGGGCTTTTTTGGCGCGCTGTGGTATGTGCGCACGATCACCACGCCCTGGCTGGGGGATATGGACCACCGGCTGCTGCTGTGGCCGGACTTCCAGGCGGTATGGCCCAACTTCGGGCCGGCCGGCGTGGTCGAGCACTTCCAGACCGTGGGCCCGTTCTGGCTGCCCACCATCAACACCGCCCTGCTGCTGACCTCGGGCGTGACGCTGACCATCTCGCACCACGCGCTGCGCGCCAACCATCGCGGCTCGGCCATCTTCTGGCTGGCGGCCACCGTGCTGCTGGGCTTTACCTTCGTGGCCTGCCAGGCCTATGAATACCATCACGCCTATTCCGAACTGAACCTGAAGTTCAACTCGGGCGCCTATGGTTCGCTGTTCTACATGCTCACGGGCTTTCACGGTTTTCACGTGATCATGGGCGCGACCATGTTGACCGTCATCCTGGTGCGTCTGATCCGCGGCCACTTCACCGCCGATCATCACTTCGGTTTCGAGGGCGCGGCCTGGTACTGGCACTTCGTGGACGTGGTCTGGCTGGGCCTGTATCTGTTCGTCTACTGGTTCTGAGCGCTTCGCCGCCGACCGCGCGATGCCCCCGGCGACGGGGGCATTCGTTTCATGGGCGGGATGTCAACGCAGGCCGGTGCTCTGTATCCAGCCGAAGTGATGGGCGATGAGCACGAACAGAAAGAGCGCCACGGACAGGCCAATGCGCACGGTCAGCGCATTGACGGTACGGTTGGTGCTGCCTTTATCCTTCATCAGATAGACCAGGGCCGACCCCAGGCTGGCCAGAATACCGATGAAGGCCACGATGACGATGACACGCATTCCGGCCTCCGCTGAAAACAAAATTATTGCAGACATGGCACGACCGCATTCGACCCGACTTACCCTGATAGCCCTGCTTCTGCTGGCTGGGGTCGTGGCGGTGACCGTCTCGCTGGGGCGTTGGCAATTGCACCGCGCCGACGAGCGGCGCGCCGTGCTGGCCGCGATCGAGTCCGGCCGCGGCCAGGCCCCGCTGGAGCTGGGCAGCGGCGCCTCCGCCCGGCCGGGCGACTTCGCGCCCTGGCGGCCGGCGCGCGCCCGAGGCCAATGGCTGGCGCAGTACAGTGTCTGGCTGGACAACCGCAACCACGATGGCCGCCCGGGCTATTGGCTGGCCACGCCGCTGCAACTCGCGCCGGGCGGCCCCGCCGTGCTGGTGCTGCGCGGTTGGCTGGCGCGCCAGCCCGGGACCGCGCCCGCCGCGCCGCCCACCCCCGCCGGTCCCGTGACGGTGCAGGGCGAACTGGCCCAGCGCGTGCCGCGCCTGTTCGAGCTATGGAATATGGGCGGCGGCGGCAGCCTGCCTGCCCGCCTGGCCCCGGGCCAGCTGCCCACCGTGCAGAACCTGGACCTGGCCGCCTATGGGCAGGCCACCGGCCTGGCGCTCTTGCCCGTGGTCTTGATGCAGACGGTATCGGAGGACGACGGCTTGCTGCGCGATTGGCCGCAGCCGTCCGTCGATTTTCACCAGAACCAGGGCTATGCCCTGCAGTGGTTCTCCTTTGCAACCATCGCCGTGCTGGCCTGGGTGGCGGTGGCCGTCAGGGCCTGGCGCCGCCGCCCCTGAGAGGAAGCCCTGCCATGACTTACGCGCCCGCCATGCCCCGTAAAGCCTCGCTGCTGCCCATGGTCTTGATTTTCCTGTGCGCCCTGGCGCCCATCGTGGCCGCCGTGGTGGTCTATTACAACCCCCAGTGGTGGCCCGATGACGCCAGCAACTACGGCAGGCTGATCGAACCGCAGCGGCCCCTGCCCGGCGCCGGCGAGCTCACGCTGACCACGCTGGACGGCCAGGCCTTCGATCCGGCCTCGCTCAAGGGGCAGTGGCTGCTGGTGTCGGTGGACCGGGCCGAATGTCCCGAGGCTTGTGCGCGTAAACTATTCGTCGCGCGCAATGCGCACGCCAGCCAGGGCAAGAACGTCGATCGCGTCACGCGCGTGTGGTTCATCACCGACAATGCCGCCGTCCCCCAGAAGGTGCTCGATGCCTATCAGGGCACCCTCATGCTGCGTGCGCGCGCCGATCAGCTGGCCCGTTTCCTGCCGCCGGATCCCGCCGGCGGCCTGCTCGGGCCCATCTGGGTGGTTGACCCCCTGGGCAACCTGATGTTGCAGTTCCCCGCCGATGCCGATGGCGTCAAGGTGCGCAAGGATCTCAGCAGGCTTTTGTATAACTCGCGTATTGGCTGAGTCCATGGACCGCATCGTTCAACGTTATCGCAAACTCGTTTTCTTCACCTGGTTTCTCACGCTGGACCTGATCATGTTCGGCGCCTTCGTGCGCCTGACGGATTCGGGCCTGGGCTGTCCGGACTGGCCCGGCTGCTACGGCAAGGTCACGCCGCTGGGCGCGCTGCCCGACATCCACCAGGCCGCCAGCGACATGCCCTTCGGGCCGGTGACCCTGTCCAAGGCCTGGATCGAAATGATCCACCGCTACGTGGGCGCCTTCCTGGGCATGCTCATCATCGCCATCGTCTACCTGGCCTGGCGCTACCGCCGCCAGCTGGGACGCTCGCCCGCGCTGGCCACGGTGTCGCTGGTGGCGGTGTGCGTGCAGGGCGCTTTCGGCGCCTGGACGGTCACCCACAAGCTCATGCCGGCCGTGGTGACGGCCCACCTGGTGCTCGGACTGTCGCTGCTGGCCTTGATGACCTGGCTGGCCGCGCGCGAGCGGCCCCATCTGCCGGTGCCGGCCGCCGCGGCCCGGCTGCGGCCCTGGATGGCGGGGGGACTGGTCCTGCTGGCCGTCCAGGTGACGCTGGGCGGCTGGGTCAGCACCAATTACGCCGCGCTGGCCTGCATGGATTTCCCCACCTGCCACGGCCGGTGGGTGCCCGAGATGGATTTCCATGGCGGGTTTTCGGTGATCCGGGGTCTGGGCGAGCTGCCCTCGGGAGAAATGATCTCCCAGAGCGCGCTGACGGCCATCCACTGGGTGCATCGCAACTTTGCCTTCGTCGTCTTTGTCTATATGGGCATCCTGGCCTGGCGCCTGCGGGCGCTGGCCGGTGTGTCGGGCCCGGCCCGCCTGATGCTGGCCCTGCTGGCCGCACAATTGGTGACGGGTCTGACCACGATTTTCTTCCAGTGGCCGCTGCTGATCGCCGTACTGCATAACGGCGGGGCCGCGGGCCTGGTCCTGGCCTCGGTGGTGGTGCTCGTGCGCCTGGCGACGGCGGGCGGCCCGCCGCTGCGCAGGCTTTGATCGCCAGGGAGGCTAAAATAGGCAAATCATGACGTCCATCGCTGCTTCCCAACCCGGATTGCTGCGCCAGTATCTCGTGCTCACCAAGCCGAGAGTCACACAGCTTGCTGTGTTCTGCGCCGTGATCGGGATGTTCCTGGCGGTGCCCGGCCTGCCCGACCTCAAGCGTGTGCTCTTCGGCACCGTCGGGATCTGGCTGCTGGCCGCCGCCGCTTTCGCCATCAATTGCCTGATCGAACAGGAAATCGACGCCCGCATGACGCGCACGGCGCGTCGCGCCACCGCGCGCGGGACGATTTCGCCCGCCCAGGTCCTGAGCCTGTCCGGCCTGCTGGGCGGCGCGGGCATGCTGGTGCTCTATCACCTGGTCAATCCGCTGACCATGTGGCTGACTTTCGCCACCTTCGTGGGCTATGCGGTCATCTACACCGTCATCCTCAAGCCGCGCACGCCGCAGAACATCGTCATCGGCGGGCTGTCGGGCGCCATGCCCCCGGCACTGGGCTGGGCCACGGTGGCCAACTCCGTGCCGGCCGAGGCCTGGGTGCTGGTGCTCATCATCTTCATCTGGACCCCGCCGCATTTCTGGGCCCTGGCGCTGTATCGCACGCAGGACTACGAAAAAGCCGGCCTGCCCATGCTGCCGGTCACCCATGGCAGCAAATACACCCGCCTGCAGATCATGCTCTACAGCTTCGCGCTGCTGGCCGTGACGCTGCTGCCCTACGCCATGCGCATGAGCGGGCTGCTCTATCTGCTGGCCGCGGTCGGCCTGGGGGCCATTTTCGTGGCCCAGGCCGTGGGCCTGTATCGCCACTATAGCGACGAGCGTTCGCGGCGCCTGTTCCGCTATTCCATCCTCTATCTGTCGCTGCTGTTCGGCGCGCTGCTGGTGGATCATTGGGTCAGCGCCCTCCTGGCCTGACCTTCTTGACGGGGGTTTGCTTCATGTCCGTGTTTTCGTCCGCCCGCCGCCGGGCCGTGCAGGCCATTGCCGCCGTGACCGTCCTGGGAGCCCTGGTCGCTTGCGGCGAAACGCCGCCGCCTTTCAAGGGCAGCGACATCACCGGCACGCAGCTGGGCAAGAACATGGCGCTGACCGACATGAACGGCCAGCCCCGCACGCTGAAAGACTTCGCGGGCAAGGTCACGGTGGTGTTCTTCGGCTTCACGCAGTGCCCGGATGTCTGCCCGACCTCGCTGGCCGAAATGGCCCAGGTCATGCAGGCGCTGGGGCCGGACGCCGATCGCGTGCAGGTGCTGCTGGTGACGGTGGATCCCGAGCGCGATACGCCGGAAATCCTCAAGCAATATGTAACGAGCTTCGATAAACGTTTCCTGGCCTTGACCGGAACGCCAGACCAGCTCAGGCAGGCCGCCGCTTCGTTCAAGGCCTATTACGCCAAGGTGCCCACCAAGGATGGCGGCTACACCATGGACCACACGGCGGCGTTCTATCTGATCGACGGCAAGGGCGAGTCGCGCGTGCTGGCCAACAACACCCTGGGCGCGCAGGCACTGGCCAACGATATCAAGCTGCTGGTCGACGGCCGCTGAACCGCGCCGGGTTCAGGGCGTTTGCATGGCGGCGCGCCAGGCATCGTAGGCCTGGCGGGCGGCCGGGCCCAGTTCGTCCAGGCCCAGGGTCTGGCGGCGCGCCACGATCATCATCGCGTAGGGCGTGGCAAGCGCCGCCGCTTCGGCGCACAATCGAGCCTCTTCCCCTTGGGCGGGCCTGAGGTTGCGCCAGTAGTTGATGGCTTGTTCGAGGTCGGTCAGCGGGATGACGGTGTCCATGGCTGCATTGTCCCAGAATGCAGCCGTCTGTCCATCGGCAAGGCTTTGCAAAGCGTCACCATAGCAATAAGCCGAAATGACGGCCGGGTGCTATACAACGGGCCGTCTAGTACGCAAGGAGAGCCATCATGAGCACCCCGACCGGCACGCGCCGGATCCACCCCCTGTTCGCCAGCGCCGCCGTGGCTGTCATCGTGCTGTGCGCCGTCGGCGTGGCCGCCATCCTGGGCTGGCTGCCCCGCAGCCCCGCGCAGGGCGGCGTGCCCGAGGGCACGCCGCCCATGAGCGCCGAACAGGCGGCGACCAGCGGGCCGGAGTCAGCCAATCTGGCTCCCGCGCCCCAGGCCGCAAGGCCCGCTCCCGAGCCGCAGCGCCCCGCGCCGGCGCCCGCGGCCTGCCCGACCTGCGGGGTGGTCGAGTCCGTGCGCCAGGTCCAGGTGCCCAAGCGGGATGACAGCAACCACATCATCGGCACCGTGGCCGGCGGGGTGGTCGGCGGCGTGGTCGGCAATCAATTCGGCGGCGGCCACGGCAAGGACGCGCTGACGGTCCTGGGCGCGGTCGGCGGCGCTTTGGCAGGCCGTGAAGTCGAGCGTAATATTAGGCAGCAAGAAACCGTGACCCAATACGAGTTGACCGTGCGCATGGCCGACGGCAGCAAGCGCTTGTTCCATAGCGCGCAGCCCTTCGCCTATGGCCAGGGCGCTCAGGTCCGTGTCGAAAACAATCAATTGCTGCCGCGTTGACCGGAGACCGAATGACTGATTCCAACCCCTTCGTCCTGCCTGGCATGGGCCAGAACTCCGAGCTTTCCGGCAATCCGCTGCTGGCCAGCATGGAGATGATGCGCCAGGCCTGGGCGGGGCTGGCCGGTCCGGGCGGACTGGGCCAGAGCCTGCCGCTGACCCCGCCCTTGAACCTGGAGGAGCTGGAACGCCGTATCGCCGAATTGCGTACGGTCGAGGGTTGGCTCAGGCTGAACCTGCAGATGCTGTCCAGCACCATCCAGGGCATGGAGGTCCAGCGCGCCACCATCGCCACCTTGCGCTCCTTCGTGGGTTCCGTCTCGGGCATGCCCTCGGCCGCCGAGGGCGAGGCTTCGCCGCTGGAGGTCGCGCTGGGCCTGAAGCCGGGCCGGGCCGAAGACAAGCCCGCCGCGCCGCAGGCGGCAGCGCCGCAGGCCGCGGCCGATCCCGTCCCGCCCGCGCCCGACCGCGTCAACGAGGCGGCCCAGTCGGCCTCGCAAGCCTGGTGGGATCTGCTCAACCAGCAGTTCAGCCAGATCGCCGCGGCCACCGCGGCCAGTCTGCCGGCCATGATGCCGGGCATGGAGGCCGCCGAGGCCAAGCCCGCCGCCGCCAAGACGGCCAAGGCGGGCAAGGCGCCTGCCGCGGCCAAGAAGGCCGCGCCGCGCAAGACCGCCAAGTCCGACCCGTCCAAGCCGGCCGCCGCCCCGCGCGGGGCGCGCGCGGCCAGCAAGGTGGTCCGCAAATCCACGCGCGCCGGCTAGGCGCGCTCCGTTCGTCTCCGCACGGGCGCCCAGGCGCCCGTGTCATTTTCAAGAGTTATGTCTTCTATGCTTAATGTCGTGATTCTCGCCGCCGGACTGGGCAAACGCATGCAGTCCGATCTGCCCAAGGTGCTGCATACGCTGGCCGGGCGCTCCATGCTCGGCCATGTGCTGGACAGCGCCCGCCAGCTCGATCCGGCGCGCATCATCGTCGTGGTCGGCCATGGCGCCGAGCGGGTCGAGGCCGCCTATGCCGGCGAGCCGGGCCTGAGCTTCGCGCTGCAGCGTCCCCAGCATGGCACCGGGCACGCGGTGCAGCAGGCCGTGCCGCAACTGGCCGGCGGCGACGGCGCCGAGGATGCGACCCTGGTGCTCTACGGCGATGTGCCGCTGGTGCAGCCCGAGACGCTGCGCCGCCTGATGCAGGCGCGCGGCCAGGGCGTGGCGGTGCTGACCGAGGTGCTCGCCGATGCCACCGGCTATGGCCGCATCGTGCGCGATGCCCAGGGCCAGATCGTCCGCATCGTCGAACACAAGGATGCCAACGAACAGGAGCGCGCCATCCAGGAGGTCAACACCGGCATCCTGGTGGCCCCGACCGCCAAGCTGAAAGACTGGCTCACCCGCATCGACAACAATAACGCCCAGGGCGAGTATTACCTGACCGACATCATCGGCCTGGCCGTGGCCGATGGCGTGCCGGTGCATGCCGCGCATCCGGGCGCCGGCTGGGAAACCCTGGGCGTGAACAGCCGCGTACAGCAGGCCGAGCTGGAGCGCCGCTGGCAGCAGGAGCTGGCGCGCCGCCAGCTCGAGGCCGGCGTGACGCTGGCCGACCCGGCGCGCTTTGACCAGCGCGGCACGCTGGTGTGCGGCCGCGACGTCTATATCGATGTGGGTTGTGTGTTCGAAGGCAAGGTGACGCTGGGCGACGGCGTGCGCGTCGGTCCCCATTGCGTGCTGCGTGACGTCGAGATCGGCGCGGGCACGCATATCGAGGCTTTCAGCCATCTGCAGCAGGCCAAGGTGGGCGAAGAGGGGCGCGTGGGGCCTTATGCGCGCCTGCGTCCGGGCGCCGACCTGGGCCGCCAGGCGCATGTCGGCAATTTCGTCGAGATCAAGAATGCCGTGCTGGGCGAAGGCAGCAAGGCCAATCACCTGGCCTATATCGGCGATGCCGACATCGGCGCGCGCGTGAATGTGGGGGCGGGCACCATCACCTGCAACTACGATGGCGTGAACAAACACCGCACCATCATCGAGGACGATGTGTTCATCGGTTCCGATACCCAGCTCGTCGCGCCGGTGCGCGTGGGCCGGGGCGCGACCCTGGGCGCGGGCACCACGCTGACCCGTGATGCGCCGGCCGATGCCCTGACGCTGTCGCGCGCGCGCCAGACGACGGTCGCGGGCTGGAAGCGTCCGGTCAAAAAATCGTGAGCCCGGGCACGCCCCTGGCCGGCGCGCAGGGCAAGGCGCCGCCGGATGGCCTGCCCACGCCCCGGCGCTATTACGCCGCCGCCACGGTCCTCACCGGCATGAGCCTGTCGGTGCTGGACGCGACCATCGCCAACGTCGCCCTGCCGACCATCGCCGCGGACCTGAACTCTCCGCCCTCGGCGGCGGTCTGGGTGATCAATGCCTACAACCTGGCGGTGGTCACCATGCTGCTGCCCATGTCGGCGGTGGCCGAGCGCATCGGCTTTCGCCGCATGTTCACCATCGGCCTGGCGCTGTTCACCCTGGCGTCGCTGGGCTGCGCCGTCTCCGGTTCGCTGCTGCAGCTGAGCCTGGCGCGCATGGTGCAAGGCATAGGCGCGGCCACGCTGATGTGCATGTTCGGCGGCCTGGTGCGCAACATCTACCCCACCCGTATGCTGGGACGCGGCATCAGCATCAACGCCACCACGGTGGCGCTGATGTCGGTGCTGGGGCCGACCCTGGGTTCCTTCATCCTGAGCGTGGCGCACTGGCGCTGGATCTTCGCCGTGAACCTGCCCATCGGCATCCTGCTGATGATGGGCCTGCGGTTCCTGCCCGAAGTGCAGCGCAATACGGCGCGCATGGACTACGTCTCGGCCCTGCTTTCCATGGCCGCGCTGGGCTGCTTCATCTCGGGGGTGGATTCCCTGGCCCAGGACGTGCTGCGCAGCCTGGGCCTGATCGCCGTGGCCATCCTGGCCGGCCTGCTGCTGGTGCGCCGTAGTTGGGGACAGACTGCCCCGCTGGTGCCCATCGATCTGCTGCGCATCCGGCCCGTGGCCTTTGCCGTCATGGCCTCGGCCTGCACCTTCGCGGCACAGATGTCCTCCTATGTGTCCTTGCCCTTTTATTTCGAGCACGTCCTGGGACGGCCCCATCTGGAGGTGGGCCTGCTGATGGCGGCCTGGCCGCTGGGCACCGGGCTGATCGCGCCGGCGGCCGGCTTTCTATCGGACCGCTATTCGGCCGCCGTGCTCTCGGGCGTGGGAGCCGGCGCCATGGTGCTGGGCCTGCTGTGGCTGGTGCTTTCGCCGCTGGATGCGTCCAACGCCCGCATCATGGCCGGCATGTTCGTCACCGGCGTGGGTTTCGGTTTCTTCCAGACGCCGAACAATCGCGCCATGCTGTCGGGCGCGCCGCGCCAGCGCAGCGGCGCGGCCGGCGGGCTGCAAGCCACGACCCGGGTATTCGGCCAGAGCTTCGGCACGGCCCTGGTGGCCATCGCCTTCAGCCTGAGCGCCGCGCACGGCCCCTCGCTGGGGCTGATGGCGGCGGCTTGCTGCGCCAGCCTGGCCATCGTGGTCAATTCAGTGCGCATCGCCAGGAAGATCGGCCAGCCCGGCGCCTGACGCGGCCGGGCCGGCTTCTATAATGGCGGCCGGAAGCGCCTCCTTGGGGGAGCGCAAGGATTTACGAGGCTGCGCGCATGAAAATCACGGTGATAGGAACCGGCTACGTGGGCTTGGTGTCGGGCGCCTGCCTGGCGGATATGGGCAATGAAGTCATGTGCCTGGACACCAACGCCGACAAGATCGCCCAGCTGCGCCTGGGCCGCATCCCCATCTACGAGCCCGGCCTGGAAGACCTGGTGCGCCGCAACGTGGCCGGCGGCCGGCTGCATTTCACCGCCGATGTCGCGCAAAGCGTGGCCTTCGGCAGCGTGCAGTTCATCGCCGTGGGCACGCCGCCGGGCGAGGACGGCTCGGCCGACCTGCAATATGTGCTGGCCGCCGCGCGCAATGTCGCCCGCCACATGACCGAGGCCAAGGTGGTGGTGGACAAGTCCACGGTGCCCGTGGGCACGGCCGACAAGGTGCGCGCCGCCATGGCCGAGGAACTGGCCCGGCGCGGGGTGGCGCTGCCGTTCTCGGTGGCCTCGAATCCGGAGTTCCTCAAGGAAGGCGCGGCGATCGCCGACTTCATGAGCCCGGACCGCATCATCGTCGGCGCCGACGACGCGCATACCGTCGATGTGATGCGCCGCATCTACGCGCCCTTCCAGCGTACCCACGAGCGCCTCATGGTGATGGACGTGCGCTCGGCCGAGCTGGCCAAGTACGCGGCCAACGCCATGCTGGCCACGCGCATTTCCTTCATGAACGAAATGGCCAATCTGGCCGAGAAGCTGGGCGCCGACATCGAACAGGTGCGCCGCGGCATCGGCGCCGATCCGCGCATCGGTTATCAATTTCTCTATCCCGGCGTGGGTTATGGCGGCTCATGCTTTCCCAAGGATGTGCAGGCGCTGCTGCGCATGGGCGCCGAGCATGGCGAACCCATGCGGGTCATCAGCGCGGTCGAAGCCGCCAACGAGCGCCAGAAGCTGCGGCTGGCCGAGAAGGTGCAGGACGTCTATGGCGAGGACCTTGCCGGCCGCCGCTTCGCGCTCTGGGGCCTGGCCTTCAAGCCGAACACCGACGATATGCGCGAGGCGCCCAGCCTGAGCATCATCGCCGAGCTGACCCGCCGGGGCGCCGAGGTGCGCGCCTTCGATCCGGTCGCCATGGAGCAGGCCCGGCCGCTCTTGGCCCATAACCCGGCCGTGAGCATGACGGCCGATATGTACGAAGCCCTCGATGGCGCCGACGCCCTGCTCATCGCCACGGAATGGAAAGTCTTCCGCGCGCCCGATCTGGAGCGCGTCAAGCGCCTGCTCAAGCGGCCGCTGGTCATCGACGGGCGCAACCTCTGGGTGCCGGCCGAGATGCGCGAGCAGGGATTCGACTACCAGGGCATAGGCCGCGCATGAAGATCCTGCAGCTCAACTTCGAGAAGGGCTGGCGCGGGGGGGAGCGGCAGACGCTGTATTGCATGCGAGCCTTCCGCAAGGCCGGCCACCAGGTCGAACTGCTGTGCCGAGCCGGCGGGCCGCTGCAGGAGCGCGCCCGCGCCGAAGGCTTCGTGGCCCACGGCGTGCGCAACGTGCCGGGCCAGCTGGCCTTCCTGGCCCGCCATGGCCGCGGCTACGACGTCCTGCATTCGCAGACGGCCAACACCAATACCTGGGCCGTGCTGACCAAGCTGCTGCACCGGCGGCCGGTGGTGTTTTCGCGCCGCACTTCTTTCGTGGTCCAGCCCGGCGAAGAATGGAAGACGGGCTTCAAATGGCGTCACGTCGACCTGTTGGTGGCCATCAGCGAAATGGCCGCCAGCGAGCCGCGCCGCCTGGGCATCGAGCCCGTCATCATCCGCAGCGCCGTCGAGCCGCACGTGATCGACCCGGCCAATGTCGCCAGCCTGGTCGAGGAGTTCGGGCTGGCGGGCCGCAAGGTGCTGGCGACATCGGCCGCGCTCATCCGCGACAAGGACCCCGTGACCCTGGTGCGCGCGGTCGGCGAACTGGCCCGCCAGCGGCGGGATTTCGTATTCCTGCATTTCGGCGCCGGCGGCGACCGCGAGGCCGAGGCCCGCGCCGAAGCGCGCAAGCTGGGCATCGAGGACGTCTATCTGTTCACCGGCTTTCGCAACGGCGTCGAGGACTTCTACAGCATCATGGACGTCTTTGTGATGGCCTCCAGCGAAGAAGCGCTGGGCAGCAGCGTGCTGGACGCCTTCCTGCAGAAGGTGCCCGTGGTTTCCACGGACGCCGGCGGCCTCAAGGAAAGCCTGGCCGATGGCCGGGGCGTGCTGGTGGCCGTGGGCGACCACGAGGCCATGGCCCGCGGCATGGCGCGCTGCCTGGATGACGCGGCCTTCCGCGCCGAGGCCACGCAGCGGGCCTACGACTACGTGCGCAGCGAGCACGACGTCACGGAAATGGGCCGGCGCTATCTGGCCGAGTTCGAGCGCCTGGCGCGCTGATCAGGCCGCCGGCTGGGCGGGCGGCAGCTCCACCCGGGTCTCGAACTTGGCCCGATGCACCGAGAAGAACGTCCGCACATTGCGCACATTGGCATGCGCCGTGAAGGCGCGGTGGGCCAGCGCATGGTAGGCCGGCATATCGCGCACCAGCACGATGACCACGAAATCCGGTCCTGGCGAGACCCGGTAGCACTGCAGCACGGCCGGTTCGGCCAGCATCCATTGCTCGAACTCATCCAGGCGTTCCGCCGCCTGCACATCGAGCGTAATCTCCACAATGGCGGTCAGCGAACTCCCCAGCTTGGCGGCATCGAGCAGCGCGACCTGGCGGGCGATCACCCCGGTCTCGGTCAGCCGGCGCACGCGGCGCAGACAGGTCGGCGGCGAGGCATGCACGCGCTGGGCCAATTCCTGGTTGGTCAGGGCGCTGTCGCGTTGCAGTTGTTCCAGGATGCGTCGATCCAGGTCGTCCAACTCGGGCAAGCCGGTGGCGGGAGAGGGATTTTCGACCATTTATTTCAATAATCTGTCCGTCAAGAAAGAATATTTAATCACTTATTTGTAAAAAAATAAACGTTCACGAAGACGCTAATATAGAAATCAAATTTCTTGCGGCTGCGCGCACAATGCGCACACTGTCTTTATAGGAGCTATGCTCATGTGCGGTATTGTTGGCGCCGTCGCCCAGCGCGACATCACTCCGGTGCTGGTCGAAGGCCTGCGCCGTCTCGAGTATCGCGGCTATGACTCCTGCGGGGTCGCCGTCTATATGGATGGCCATCTGCGCCGCACCCGCAGCACCCAGCGCGTCTCTGAACTGTCCGAGCAAGTGGCCGAAGAAGGCCTGGCCGGCTTCACCGGCATCGCCCATACCCGCTGGGCCACCCACGGCGTGCCCGCCACCTACAATGCCCACCCGCACTTCTCGGCCCTGGGCAAGGACGAGCCGCGCATCGCGCTGGTCCACAACGGCATCATCGAGAACTACGCCGAACTGCGCGCCGAGCTGCAGCAGGCCGGCTTCGTCTTCGAAAGCCAGACCGACACCGAAGTCATCGCCCACCTGGTCAACCACCTCTACAACGGCGATCTCTTCGAGGCCGTGCAGCAGGCCGTCAAGCGCCTGCAGGGCGCCTATGCCATCGCCGTTTTCTGCCGCGACGAACCGCACCGCGTGGTCGGCGCCCGCCATGGCTCGCCCCTGGTCGTGGGCGTGGGCAAGGGCGAGAACTTCCTGGCCTCCGACGCGCTGGCGCTGGCCGGCACTACCGACCAGATCATTTATCTCGAAGACGGCGACGTGGTCGACCTGCAACTGGCCCGCGTGTGGATCACCGACCAGGAAGGCAAGCCGGTCGAGCGCAAGGTCAACACCGTGCAGGTGCACACCGGCGCGGCCGAGCTCGGCCCCTATCGCCACTTCATGCAGAAAGAGATCTTCGAGCAGCCGCGCGCCGTGGGCGACACCCTGCAGGACATCGAAGGCATCACGCCCGAACTCTTCGGCGACGGCGCCTACAAAGTCTTCAAGGACATCGACCGCCTGCTCATCCTGGCTTGCGGCACGAGCTACTACGCCGGCCTGACCGCCAAGTACTGGATCGAATCCATCGCCAAGATCCCCGTGGCCGTCGAGATCGCCAGCGAATACCGCTACCGCGACAGCGTGCCCAATCCCAAGACGCTGGTCGTCACCATCTCGCAATCCGGCGAGACGGCCGACACCCTGGCCGCGCTCAAGCATGCCCGCTCGCTGGGCATGTCGCACACCCTGACCATCTGCAACGTCGCCACCAGCGCCATGGTGCGTGAGTGCGAACTGGCCTACATCACCCGGGCCGGCGTCGAGATCGGCGTGGCCTCGACCAAGGCCTTCACTACCCAGCTCACCGCGCTCTTCCTGCTCACCCTGTCGCTGGCCCAGACCCGCGGCTTGTTGACCGACGAACAGCAGGCCGAATGCCTCAAGGCCCTGCGCCACCTGCCGGCGGCCATCAGCTCGGTGCTGGCGCTGGAGCCGCAGATCATGGCCTGGGCCGATCGCTTCGCCTCCAAGGAAAACGCCCTGTTCCTGGGCCGTGGCATGCACTATCCCATCGCCCTGGAAGGCGCGCTCAAGCTCAAGGAAATCAGCTACATCCACGCCGAAGCCTATCCGGCCGGCGAACTCAAGCATGGCCCCCTGGCCCTGGTGACCGAGCACATGCCCGTGGTCACCATCGCGCCCAAGGACGCGCTGCTGGAGAAGCTCAAATCCAATATGCAGGAAGTGCGCGCCCGCGGCGGCGAGCTCTACGTCTTCGCCGACGCCGATAGCAAGATCGTCAACGAAGAAGGCATGCACGTCATCCGCATGCCCGAGTACTACGGCGCGCTCTCGCCCATCCTGCACACCATCCCGCTGCAACTGCTGGCCTACCACACCGCCTGCGTGCGCGGCACCGATGTGGACAAGCCCCGCAACCTGGCCAAGAGCGTGACGGTGGAGTGAGGGCCATCGCCCAACTCGACGCCACGTTGAGCGTGCCGTCTGCTTGACCGCGGTGTCACGTTGTGCGTTCGGAAAGGGCCGAGAGGGCCCTTTCCATACGTATCCCGAGGGGGTTACTTCGCTGGCACGACGGCCGGAGGGCTCCATTGTCCGCTGGCCGTCGCCGCCTTCGGCCAGTAAGCCCGGATATAAAGATGGGCTATCAATGCCGCGCCCGGACCTTGGTTTCGTGCGCCGCGCGCCAAGGCGCTCGCGGCGCCGGCCTGCCGCCGGGATCAGGCGTGGCCACCCAGATAGGCCTTGGCCAGCTCGTCGTTGGCGGCGATCTCGGCGGCCGTGCCTTGGGCCATCACCCTCCCGCTTTCGACCACGTAGGCGCGGTCGGCCAGGGCCAGCGCCAGCCCGGCCATCTGGTCGACCAGCAGGATGGTCATGTTTTCGCTGCGCAGCCGATCGAGGGCGGCGAACAGCTCCGCGATCACCTTGGGCGCGAGGCCCAGCGAAGGCTCGTCGAGCAGCAGCACGCGCGGACGGCTCATCAGGCCGCGGGCGACGGCCAGCATTTGCTGTTCGCCGCCCGAAAGCAGGCCGGCGCGCTGGTGGAGGCGCTCGCGCAATCGCGGAAAGCGCAGCAGCATCTCTTCGACGCGCGCCTCGCGGCCGGTGGCGTCCAGGAATGCGCCCAGGCGGATGTTGTCCAGCACCGAAAGCTCGGGGAACACTTGGCGCCCTTCCGGCACCAGCACCAGGCCCAGGCCCACGATGTCCTCGGCGGCGCGGCCTTCGAGCGAGTGGCCATCGATGTGCATGCCGCCCGACTGCGCGGGATGCAGGCCGGCCAGCGTGCGCATCAAGGTCGACTTGCCCGCGCCGTTGGCGCCCAGCAGCGCCACCATTTCGCCCGCCCGCACCTGCAGGCTGATGCCATGCAGCACCGGCTCGGCGCCATAGCCCGCCACCAGATCGGCCACGCCCAGCAGTTCGGCGCCGGCCGTGCGCGGCGCGCGGGCCGCGGGGGATTGTGCCTGCAAGGATTCGCCCAGGTAGGCCTGCTTGACCGCCGGATCGTTCTGCACTTCGGCGGGCGTGCCCACCGCGAGACGGCGGCCGGCGTCCAGCACCACGAGTTGGTTGGAGATGGCCATCACCAGCGCCATGTCGTGTTCGACCAGCGCGACGCCCACGCCGGCGTCGGCGATACGGCGCAGCAGCGCCGCCAGGGTGTCCTTGTCTTCGCGCGACAGGCCGGCCGCAGGTTCGTCGAGCAGCAGGACATCGGGATCGGTGGCCAGCGCCCGGGCGATCTCCACCAGGCGCCGGTCGACGTGCGCCAGGCCGGCGGCCGGGGCGCGCGGCGCGCCCGTGTAGCCGCAGAAAGCCAGCAGCGCGCGCGCCCGCGCCCGCGCCTGGCCGTCGTGGAAGCGGCTGGCCGAGAACAACCCGCCCAGGCGCCCTCGCGCCATGGCGAGCACGACGTTGTCTTCGACGCTCAGGGTGCCGAACAGCTGCGAGGTCTGGTAGCTGCGGGCGATGCCGGCGCGAGCGATGCGGAAGGCGGGCTGGCCCGCCAAGGGCCGCGCGCCCAGGGTGAAGCCACCCGCCGAAGGACGATAGAAGCCGCTCATCATGTTGAGCGCGGTGGTCTTGCCCGCGCCGTTGGGGCCGATCAGGCTCGTGACAGCGCCCTCGGGCACGGTCATGGATAAGTCGCTTACCGCGCGCACGCCACCGAAGGTCATGCCCAGGCCCTCGGCCGAGAGCACCGCGCGGGCGCGCCGCGGCAGCGCCACTTCGCCATGGCCGGCTTCGGCGCCGTGCGCGGCGGCCGGTGACGGCGGGGTCCGGCCCGCCACGCGGATTTGCCGCCATAGCCCGACCGCGCCCTCGGGTGCGACCCACAGCACGAGCAGCAGCAAGGCGCCGAAGAACAGCAGCCGGTACGCCTCGAGCGAGGCGAGCAATTCGGGCAGCACGCCGACGATCAGCGCGCCGATGATCGGACCGGCGACGCTTCCCGCGCCGCCCACGATCACGACCAGCACGAACAGGATGGACTGCATGAAGCTGAAGGTCTCGGCCGTGACGAAGCTCGAGAGCGGCGCGAACAGCCCGCCCGCGAGGCCGGCCGCCGCGGCCGAGATCGTGAATGCGGCGGTCTTGATCGCCAGCGGGTTCAGGCCGATCGATTGCGCCGCGGTCTCGCTGTCGTTGACGGCGCGCATCGCCGCGCCCCAACTGCCGCGCGCCAGCCGCGCATAGGCCGCCAGCACCAGGGCCGCTGTCACGATCGCCAGGATCGCCACGGTCTGCTCGGGCCCCCAGCCCGGCCAGAGCTTGGGCGGCGGGATGCCCATGATGCCGCTCTGGCCGCCGGTCAGATCGCGCATTTCCACGGCGGCATGCTGCACGATGAAGCTGAAGGCGATGGTGATCATCGCGAGGTACGGCCCTTTCACGCGCAGCGCGGGCAGCGCCAGCAGCGCGCCCATCGCGGCGGCCAGCAGCGTGCCGGCGGCCCAGGCCGGCCAGAAGCCCCAGCCGGCCTTGGTCGTGAGGATGGCCACCGTATAGGCGCCGATGGCATAGAAGCCTACGTGACCGAACGATACCTGGCCCGTGAGGCCCAGCAGCACGTTCAGGCCGATGCCCACGATCGCGATCAGCGCGATGTTGGCGAGCACGAAGACGTAATAGCTATTGAGGGTCAGGGCCAGCAAGAGCGCCAGCGACACCAGCGCGGCGCCTGCCGCAAGAGATTTGGCGTTCATACTTTTTTGACCTCGGCCCGTCCGAACAGGCCATTGGGCCGCGCGGCGAGCACCGCGATGACCAGGGCGAACGTGATGATCTGGGTGTAGCCCGAGCCCAGCATGACCGTGACCAGCGCCTCGGCGATGCCGAAGATCAGGCCGGCCAGCATCACGCCCCAGGCCGAAGCGATGCCGCCCAGGATCGCCACCGCAAAGGCCTTCAGGCCGAACAGCGTGCCCATGTCGGCACTGACGTTGAACAGCGGCGCGATCAGGATCCCAGCCACGCCCGCGAACAGCGTCGACAGGGCGAAGGCGGCGGCGACGGCGCGCTTGATCGGGATGCCCATCAGGCGCGCGGCATCACGATTCTGCACCACCGCCAGGAGCGCCGTGCCCCAGCGCGTGCGGCGAGCGACCCGATGCAGTACCGCCGCCAGCGCGAGGCCGAGCAGCGGGATCAACAGTTGCAGCGGATACACCCCCAGTCCCAGTCCGGCGATCTCGATGGGCGCCAAGGCCAGCGGCGACGGCAGGCTGCGGGGCTCCTTGCCGAAGGTATGCATGACCACGTTGTCGAGCACGATGCCGAGCGCGACCGTGGACATGAGCCAGGCATTCGAGCCGCGCGAGGCGAACGGGCGCACCACGACGAACTCCACCACCAGGCCGTAGAGCGCGCAGCAGACCAGCGCGAGGAGAATGGCCGGCGCCATGCCCCAGCCCAGCGTCTGGGCGAAGGTGAAGCAAAGCACCGCGCCCAGCATCATCGAACTGCCCTGGGCAAAGTTGACGGTCCCCGAGACCGAATAGGTGATGTGGAAACCCAGGGCCATGAGGCCATACATGCTTCCCAGGCCCAGGCCGCTGATCAGCGCCGCCAGCAACTGCATCGTGTTCTCCGCCCGCTTATTGCGCCAGCCCGACGGGCAGGATGCGGTTGTCGATGAACTGCGCCCAGACATAGTCCTTCGCGGTGAGCGCGTCATGCACGGCAGGCGTGAAGGGCTGTTGGTATTGCTTGATCAGGCCGTCGTAGCTGTCGATCTTGTAGAAACCCTGGCGGATCGCATCGCCGTCGGTCGAGCCCGCGCGCTCGATGGCCAGCGCGGTGAGCTGCATCGCGTCATAGGCATTGGCCACACCCACGGCCGGAGTGATGTTCTCCGGGCCCTTCACGTCGGGATACTTGGCCTTGAGCGCGGCGATGACTTTCTCGCCGACCGGCGACTGCTTGCCGAAGAAACTGTAGGTCTGGACGAAATGCACCTCCTTGGCATTGGGGCCGGCCAGCTCGGTGAAGCGGCCGCCCGCGGGGCCCCAGTGCGACACTACCGGCACTTTCCAGCCCATGCGGTCGAGCGACTTCACGACCTGGGCCGACGGGCCGACGTTGCCCACCATGAACAGCGTGTCCGCGCCGGCGGCCTTCAGCCGGGTGAGCTGAGGCACCACGTCGACATCGCTGCCCTCGAATTTCTCGCTGCCGACCGGCTTCATGCCCTTGGCGGCAAGCGCGGCCACCAGCCCCTTCTCGTTGGATTCGCCCCAGGGATTGTTGACCATGATGAGGCCGAACTTCGACGTCTTGAAGTGCTTCTGCGCATACTCGACCATGCCCGCATCGACGATCTCGTCCACGGCGGAAACGCGGAAAACGTAGTTGGGATTGGCGCCGTTCTTGGTGATCGGCGTGCCGGCGGCCCAGGGGCCCATGAACGGCACCTTGGCCTGGTTCACCAGCGGCACGATGGCCATGGACACCGGCGTGTCCAGCCCGCCGAAGATCACCGCCACCTTCTCCTTGTAGATCAGCTCGCGCGCGGCCACCACGCCCTTGGCCGGGTTGGCCTCGTCGTCGCGGCGCACCAGCTCAAGCTTACGGCCGCCGAGCAGGCCGCCCTTGGCATTGATTTCGTCGATCGCCACCAGCATGCCGCGCGAGATGGCTTCGCCGGCCAGCGCCGACTGGCCCGACAGCGCGGTGATCAGGCCGATCTTGATCGGCTCGGCGGCGATGGCCTGCGGGCCGAGACCGGCGCTCAGCAGGGCGATTGCGGTGCAAACAAAGGTACGGCGAGACAGACGAGACATGGAGTTCTCCCGAAGGGTTGGTGACGGCAGGCGTATCGGCCACTGTCCCGCTTCAAGCAAAAGCCATGCCAGTGTCTGTTTTTGGTTGCGAATCCTGGCACAGGGTTTGCTTGTGTACCTGGGTGTTTTTGACGGCAATCCATTGCATTTATTGCCGACAATTAATCGGTCCATTGACGGGAAAAAAGGTCTCGCCGCGCTGTCGACGGCATGCCGCGAGTCTCTTTCCGTCAAACCCGAACGCACAGAAACAGTGCACTCATGGGAGCAAACGATGCACACCGCACCAAACTGGAACAGCGACGCCGCGGACCCCGGCGCGATCGTCGACGCCTACCTCGCCACGCTGATGAAGCCCGATCCCGAGGGCGCGCGCCGCTATGTGAGTCCGGCGCTGCGTATCCGTTTCACGGGCGGACGTGAAATGCGCGACCCGGGCGAATGCACCGCCTTCAACGCCTCGCGCTACAAGTGGGTGAAAAAGCGCTTTGAATCCACCGATGTGGTTGCGGGAGCAACGTTCGAGCACGCGGTGGTGTACAACCGCGGCACGCTCCACGGCGAATGGCTCGACGGCACTCCGTTCGAGGGCAACCGGTACGTCGACCGCTATGTCGTTCGCGCCGGTCTGATCACAGAGATGGACGTCTGGAACGACAGCGCCGAATGGCTGCTGGTGCGCGCGGGGCTGGCCGAAGCATGAGCGCGCCTTCCGTTTCCGACGCCGGGCGCTTCGGCCCCTTGCCCACGCACGGCCGCTTCGACTACTCGCCCATCCATGGCCGCGCCGACTATGCCTGGCCTCAAGGCGCGCGCCTGGCGGTCTACCTGGGTTTCAATATCGAGCATTTTGCCTACGGCGCGGGCTTGGGCGCCCGGCTGGGCGCCAGCTTCGGCGAGCCTGACGTGCTGAACTACGCCTGGCGCGAATACGGTAACCGGGTCGGCGCGTGGCGCTGCCTGGAGCTGTTCGACGCGCTGGGTCTGCCCGCCGGGGTGATCGCCAACACCGCCATCCTGGATCATTGCCCCGAGCTCATCGACGCCTGCGTGGCGCGCGGCGACGAATTGATCGCCCATGGCCATACCAACGCCGAGCACCAGGGCGGCTACGATGAGGCCACCGAGCGCGCGCTGCTGGAACACTGCGCGCAGCGTTTCGCCGCCCGCACAGGCAGCCGCCCCGCCGGCTGGCTCTCGCCCTGGATCGCCGAGTCGCCGCTCACCTGCGACCTGCTGGCCGAAACGGGCTACCGCTATACGCTTAACTGGTGCCACGACGACCAGCCGATTGCGCTGCGCACCCGCTGCGCCGCGCCGCTGTGGTCGGTGCCGTATCCGCAGGAAGTCAACGACATCCCCATGATCGTGGCGCGCCAGATGGACGGCAAGGATTTCGCCCAGCTCATCATCGACAACTTCGACGAGATGCTCGAGCAGTCACGGCGGCAGCCGCTGGTCATGGGCATCGCCCTGCATCCCTATCTCGTGGGCCAGCCGTATCGGCTGCGTCACCTGCGCCGCGCGCTTACGCACATCGCCGCCCACCGCGACCGCGGCGATGTCTGGTTCACCACCCCGGGCGCGATCTGCGCCCACGCCGATAGGCTTTCCCGCGCCAAGGAGACCCTTGCATGACCCAGCCTCAATCCGGCCTGCCCTTTACCGACACCGCCGGCGCCTGGGTGCCGCACGGCCGGTTCCGCCTGGCGCCCACGGGAACGGGCCCGCTCGATGGCCTGCGCTTTGCCGCGAAGGACCTCTTCGACGTGGCCGGCCACACCACCGGCGCCGGCAACCCTGACTGGCTTGCCAGCCATGCGCCGGCCATCGCCACCAGTCCCGTCGTCTCGCGTCTGCTCGCGGCGGGCGCGGAACTGCACGGCAAGACCATCACCGACGAACTGGCCTACAGCATCCAGGGCGAGAACGTGCATTACGGCACCCCGCTCAACACGCGCGCGCCCGACCGAGTGCCGGGCGGCTCGTCCAGCGGCTCGGCCGCGGCGGTGGCCGCGGGCCTGGTCGACTTCGCGCTGGGCACCGATACCGGCGGCTCGACGCGGGTGCCGGCCAGCTATTGCGGACTTTGGGGGTTGCGCACCACGCATGGCCTGGTCAGCGCCGAGCATATGGTGCCGCTCTCGCCGCTGTTCGACACCGTGACCTGGCTGGCCGCCGACGCCGGCTTGTTCGAGCGCGTCGGCCAGACCTTGCTGCCCGAGCCGGCCGGCTTGGCGTGGACGTCGGCCGTGGTATTGAGCGATGCCTGCCTCCAGGCCGATGCGGTGTTCCAGCCGCTGCTGCGCGCCGTGACGCAGGCGCTCGAAGCCGGGCTGGGCCTGCCGGTCGCCCACGCGCCGGCCTCGGATACGGACCTGGAACAATGGCGCCAGACCTACGTGACGGTGTCGGCCTATGACGCCTGGCAGACGCACGGCGATTGGATCACCCGCGTCCAGCCCACGTTCGGCGCGGCCGTGGCGGGCCGCTGGAAGATGGCGGCCGCCGTCAGCGCGCAGGCCGCCGCGCAGGCCGGCGCGCAGCGGGCACGGTTGCGCGCGCAGATCCATGCGCTGCTGGGCCGGGGTACGGTCGCAGTGTTGCCTTCGGCCTCGAGCGTGGCGATATCGCGCACCGCCGACCCGGTCACCGTGGATCAGATTCGCGCCAATACTTTTCGCATCACCTCGATCGCGGGCCTGGCCGGACTGCCGCAGGTGAACATCCCCTTCGCCGGAGCCGACGGGCTGCCGGCGGGTGTGTCGCTGCTCGGTCCGGCGGGCAGCGATCTGGCGCTGATCCGCCTCGCCGTGGAGGTGGGCCGCCAGCTCGCGGCCATCGGCACCGAAACCCGGTCATCCGCCGCGCTGGCGGCAATGGCAAAATAAGCAGCCCGCAACCGGCGTGGGCCCGCCTCGCGCCTGACGAAACCGTCATGAAAAAAGCAGCCTCTCCTTTTTCCACCGGCCCGGCCACGCGCGCCGCGCCGCGCGGCCGGCCCAAGGTGCGCCCGGGTGCGCTGGCGCCCGCCGACAGCGGCCATCCCGAAGATGCGGAAACCCGGATCTACCAGTCGGTGGTGACAGGGGTGATGAGCCAGCGCCTGCGCCCAGGCACCAAGCTGCCCGAGGCGGCCTTGTGCGAACTGTTCGGCGTGGGCCGCAGCGCGGTGCAGAAGGCCTTGCAGCGCCTGGCGCATGATCATGTGGTGGAACTGCGGCCCAACCGGGGCGCGATCGTGGCGATGCCCACCCGTGAAGAGGTCGGCATGCTGTTCGAGGCGCGCCGTGCCCTCGAAGCGGCCATCCTGCCGCTGGTGGCGCAGTCCGCCAGCCGGGCCGACTTCGCTTCGCTGCGGCGCCAGTTGCGCGACGAGCACCGCGCCATGCACGACTATCCCCAGACGGAATGGGCGCGCCTGGCGAGCGCTTTTCACCTGCGCCTGGGTGAGCTGTCGCGCAACCCGATCCTGGCGCGCTACCTGGCCGAGATCATCTCGCGTTGCTCATTGGTGGTGGCGATCTTCCAGCCGCCGGGAAACGCCACCTGCGAACACGACGAACATGCTCGCGTGGTCGACTTCCTCGAGCAGGGCCGCGTGGCCGAAGCGGTGGCCGAAATGGATCTGCATCTGCGCCAGCTCGAGTCGCACATCCAGTTGGTGGAGACGCAGCCCGAGCTCAGCCTGGCCGACATGCTGGGCCTGGGCTGAGCCCGGCCATCCCGGGCTCGTCAAGCGGCTCCGCCGGACTCCTGACGGGCCATCATCTCCTTCTGCTTCGCCTTCTCCGCCTTTTCTCCATCGTGGTGGGACTTGATGGCGAGAAACATGAAGGTGCCCAACACGATAAGCTTGAACGCGCCGAAGACGACAGGAACCCAAAAATTCATCATTTCCTCAAAACGCTGCGCCAGCAGCTTCAGTTGCCACTCTTGGGCGAGGCAAGGGTAAACGATCGGCAGCCATGAGGCCGCGACCGGCGCCCACCCGATTTCAGCGAGTGCTAGTGTACTTCGCGCAGCGGGATTCCAAGGCCCGGGTCCGATGGCACATCGGACCCGGTTCTTTTTTTGGGGCCGAGCCGGGACGCGGACCATAACTTTTCGCGTGGCGCCACGAGCCGAAATTTCACCTGAGGGCAGCGCCGCCGCGCAGCTCAGGGAAAGCCCTCAAGTCCGGCGCGCCCTGGCGCATTGAAAAATACTTAGGTCTCTAATATTATTTTTCGCACACGTTCTTGCCTGGCGCGATCGCAGGCCCATTGCGCCGCAACGGCGGTTCGGGAGCGTGAATCTAAAAAAACGGAGACAACCATGTTCGAGATTCCCGCCGGCGCGCGCCGCGCCTGTACTCACGCCGTTTTCGCATCCGGGCTGGCCGCGGCCTGCCTGGTCTTGCCGCAAGCCGCCGCGGCGTCGGAGGACGCCTCGAAATTTCCTTCGCATGCGATTCGCTTCATTGTTCCCTATGCCGCTGGCGGTCTGCCGGATACGGTCGCGCGGGTGGTCGCGCAGCGGCTGACCATTTCGCTCGGCCAGCCTGTCGTCGTGGAGAACAAGCCGGGCGCCAACGGCGTGGTGGCCGCCCAGGCGCTCACCGGGAGCGCGCGTGACGGTTACACCTATCTGGTCACCGACGGCTCGATGATGTCGATCAACCCGTCCCTGTACAAAGATCTCTCCTACGACCCGAAGCGGGATTTCGTTCCGGTGTCCTTGATCGCGACCTCGCCGCTGTTCCTGGCCACGAGCGCACAGACGAAGATCAACTCCCTGGCCGAGTTCGTCGACCGCGCGAAGGCGAAGTCCGCGGCGATCAACTATGGATCGTCCGGCGTGGGCAGCTCCCATCACCTGACCATGGAAGCCCTGAATGTGGCGCTGGGCACCAAGATGACCCATGTTCCGTTCCGGGGCTCCGGGCAGTCCGTGCCAGCCATGGTCGGCAATCAGGTGGATGTGGTGTTCGCGGCGTTGCCCTCGCTGTCCGGTTTCGCGGAGAAAGGCCAGGTCAAGATTCTCGCCACGAATGCCGGCAAGCGTTCGTCGCTGGCGCCCGAGATTCCGGCCATCGCCGAGATCGTCCCGGGATTCGATTTCGCGGTCACGGTGGGCGCGCTGGCCGCGACCGGCGTGCCGGACTATGCGGTGCAAAAGGTGTCGCGCGAGCTGGCCAAGGCGGTCCAGGATCCTGCCGTCGTGAAGCAGTTCAACACCCTGGGCATCGAGCCTATCGGCGGCGGATCCGCCGATTATGGGCGGGCCATCGATGCCGAAACCCAGCGCTACCAGAGCGCGATCAAGGCCGCCGCCATCAAGGCCGATTAAGGCGCGCGCCCTTCGACGCGGCGCGGCGGCCTGGCGCATTGAAAAAATACTTAGAGATCTAATATAATTCCGGAAAAGCAGGCCGCGGGCGCGGCGGATGTGGGAGCCGAGGAGTAACTATGTTGACGAAGGAAGAAAACGAGCTGCTTTGCCGTGTCGAGGGCGACGCGGCCATGGGCCAGCTCATGCGGCGCCATTGGGTGCCGGTCTGCCTGACCGAGGAAGTCAGCGAGCCGGACGGAGACCCCGTCCATGCCCGCATTCTTGGTGAAGACCT
>NZ_LRUJ01000019.1 GCF_001548475.1 Bordetella hinzii LMG 13501 | reverse complement strand
CCGGCAAAGCCGGCCGGGCCCAAGGCCGCTGGCAAGAATCCGGCCCGCGCCAAGAACGCGGCCAAGCCGGCCGGCGGCAACAAGCCGCGCTCGCGCCGTGGCGGCGAGGGCCGTGGCGATGATTGGCAGCCCAAGGGCGCCGCGGCCCACGAGTCCCGCCTGGGCTTTCTGGGCGGGCGCGGCGGACGCGGCGATCGTTGACCGCTGTGGGGCGCGAGCCACCTTTGGCGGTGGGGCGCGTCCCTTTATCGCGTAAACCCTGGATGAATCAGGAAAATTTACGGTTTATCTGGTAAAATCATTTGTTTTCTGGCGCGTCTTTACCGTAGTTGATCCGTATTTGCCCTTAACCCGCTTGCCCCTTGCGGTGGCTGAGCGGGGCTGGGGCAGCTGGCGTTTGCGAAGTCCCAACAATGGGATTTCGGCAAAAAGGCCGCTGACAGGTAACCGAAGGGAAAGACGAGCTACGCTATTGCACTCGGCCCTGGCCGGGAGTTGAGCCTGGCGGCGCCTGGCCGCGGGCAGTGGCGACAAAGGTCGCAGAGCGTTCGGTCTGCAGGGCCGTTTCCGCGTGTGCGGAGACAGGGCCGGCAGTCCGGGCAACACGGTGGGCTGGGCATGCAGCCCATTTTTTTTGAGCGTATGGCAGATTTATTCGCACTGACCGAAGAAGCGTTGGCGGGCATGGGCATCGAACTGGTCGATGTCGAACGTGCCGCGCTGGGCTTGCTGCGCGTGACCATCGACCGCGAGGGCGGCGTTCGCATCGAAGATTGCGAACAGGTGTCCCGTCAACTGTCGCGCGTCTACGAGGTCGAGAACATCGATTACAAGCGTCTTGAAGTGGGCTCGCCCGGCGTGGACCGTCCCTTGCGCACCGAGGCGGAATTCCGCCGGTTCGCGGATGAGCGCGTCGAGATCAAGCTGCGCGAGGCGGTCGACGGACGCAAAGTGTTTACCGGCACCCTGCGGCTGGCGGAGCCATCTGCCGACGGCAAGACGGTGTTCGGTCTCGAATTTGAGGCAAAGAAGGACGATATTCAGGTACTGAGCTTCACGCTCGATGACATCGAGCGCGCCAAGCTGGATCCCGTTCTGGATTTCAAGGGCAAAAAGCGATGAGTCGCGAAATTCTTCTGTTGGTCGACGCTCTGGCGCGTGAAAAGAACGTGACGCGTGAAGTCGTGTTCGGGGCGCTGGAAAGCGCGCTGGCTTCGGCCATGAAAAAGCGTTTCAAGGAAGACGCCGATATCCGCGTCTCGATCGATCGTGAAACGGGCAGCCATGAAGGCTTCCGTCGCTGGCTCGTGGTGCCTGACGAGGCCGGCCTGCAAGAGCCGGACAAGCAGGAGCTGCTGTCCGATGCGCGCGAGATTTCGCCCGACCTCCAGGAGGGCGATTACATCGAGGAGCCGCTGGAGCCGGTCGAGTTCGGCCGTATCGGCGCGCAGGCCGCCAAGCAGGCCATCCTGCAGAAGATCCGCGACGCCGAGCGCGAGCAGGTGCTCAATGACTTCCTCGACCGTGGCGAGACCATCATCTCGGGCACGATCAAGCGCATGGACAAGGGCGATTGCATCGTCGAGACAGGCAAGATCGAGGCCCGCCTGCCGCGCACCGAGATGATTCCCAAGGAAAACCTGCGGGTGGGCGACCGCGTGCGCGCCTTTGTGCTGCGTGTCGATCACGCCGCCCGTGGCCAGCAGGTCATTCTGTCGCGCACCTCGCCCGAGTTCATCCGCCAGCTCTTCGAAAACGAAGTGCCCGAGATCGAGCAGGGCCTGCTCGAGATCAAGGCTGCCGCCCGCGATCCGGGCGTGCGCGCCAAGATTGCCGTGGTGGCCTACGACAAGCGCATCGATCCCATCGGCACCTGCGTGGGCATGCGCGGTTCGCGCGTGACCGCCGTGCGCAACGAGCTGGGTGGCGAGCAGGTCGACATCGTGCTGTGGTCGGAGGATCCGGCGCAGTTCGTGATCGGCGCGCTGGCCCCGGCCAATGTCGAGTCCATCGTGGTCGATGAAGACAAGCACGCCATGGACGTCGTGGTCGATGAGGAAAACCTGCCCAAGGCCATCGGCGCCAAGGGCCAGAACGTGCGTCTGGCCTCCGAGCTGACCGGCTGGCAGATCAACATCATGACGCCGGAAGAAAGCCTCAACCGCCAGGAAAACGAGCGCGCCTCGCTGCGCGCCACCTTCATGGACAAGCTGGATGTGGACGAGGAAGTCGCCGACATCCTGATCGACGAGGGCTTCACCGGCCTCGAAGAAATCGCCTATGTCCCCATGCAGGAACTGCTGGAGATCGAGGCCTTTGACGAAGATACGATCAACGAGTTGCGCGCCCGCGCCCGCAATGCCTTGCTCACCGAGGCCATTGCCCAGGAAGAACGCCTGGAAACCGCGCAGGACCTGCTCGAACTGGAAGGCATGACGCCGGAGCTGGCCGCCAAGCTGGCCGAGCGCAATGTGCACACGCGGGATGACCTGGCCGAACTGGCGACCGACGAGCTGGCCGAGATTGCCGGCATGGACGAGAAGCAAGCCAGCGACCTGATCATGCGTGCGCGCGCCCACTGGTTCGACGAGGAATGAGCGCGCCGCTGCCTGGCGTTGCTGGACCGCCCCGCGTTGGAATTTGTAAATAGCTGCAGATAGGGAAGAGAGCCTAATGTCGAGTAATACTGTCGCCCAGTTCGCTACCGAGCTGAAAATGCCTGCCAACGTGCTGCTGGAGCAGTTGCGTTCGGCTGGCGTTGACCTCAAATCGGTCGACGATACCGTCACCGACAGCGACAAGGCGAAATTGCTCGACTCGCTGCGGCGCGCGCATGGGGCGACCGAAGGCAAGAAGATCACCCTGACGCGCCGCCAGACCTCCGAGATCCGCCAGGCGGACGCCACGGGGCGTTCGCGGACGATTCAGGTCGAAGTGCGCAAAAAGCGCGTCTTCGTCAAGCGCGACCCGGCCGAACTGGCCGCGGAAGCCGCCGCTGATGCCAAGGCCGCCGCCGAACAGGCCGCCGCCGAGGCTGCGCAGACGCCGGCCGCCGCGCCGGTGACGGCGCCCGAGGCAGCGCCAGTGGCCGAGGCGCCGCAGGCCCCTGCTGTGCAGGCCGCCACCCCGGCCGAGACGCCCAAGACCGAAGCGCCCGAGGCGGAAACGCCCCAGGCCGAGGCCGCCCCGGCCGAGCCGGCGCCCGAGCCGCGAGCCGCCGAACCCAGCAAGACCCAGGCGGCCGATGCCGTCACCGAAACCCCGGCTCCGGCGGCAACGCCGGCGCCAGCTCCCGCGGTCAAGGCTGAAGCAGAGCCCCAGTCCGCCCAACCCGCGGCTTCCCGCAAGCAATCCACGGCACAGCCGGTCGAGCCCGAAGCCAAGAAAGAATCTGTCGCCGCGCCCACGACTCAAGAAGCCGGGCCCGAATCCGTTGTGCAAGCTCAAACTGAAATAACTCCCAAGCCCTCGGCCCCGGTGGCCAAATCCGAACCCGCCCAATCCGCGCCCAAGGCCGACGCGGCACGTCCGCAGGCCGCCGATACGGCGCGCCGCGTGGCCGCGCCCTCGTCGGCCGACCGCGCCCGCGAAGACGCGCGCCGCGCCGCGGAGGCCGAAGCGGCCGCCCTGCGCGAAATGCTCAACCGGCCGCGCAAGGTGCTGCGTGCTCCCGAGCCGGAGCAGGCGCCCAGCAACAATGCGGCCCTGTCCGGCACCCTGCACAAGCCGGCCGGCAAGAAAGACGCCGCTGCCGCGCCCAAGAAGGAGGGCGGCGCCAACAAGCCGGCCGTGGGCGCCGGCGGCAAGAAGACCATCAAGACGGCCGAGGTTTCCTCGACCTGGAGCGACGACGCTTCGCGCAAGAAGCCGGCCGACAAGGCCGCTGCCGCGCCGAGCACCCGCGATGGCTGGCGTGCCGGCGGCAAGGGCGGCGGCAAGGGGTCGCGCGGCGGCCGCAATCAGCAGAACGATCGCCGCCACGAGCCCGCGCCGCAGGAATTCATCGCGCGCGAGATCCACGTGCCGGAAACCATCTCCGTGGCCGACCTCGCGCACAAGATGTCCGTCAAGGCCGCCGAGGTCATCAAGCAATTGATGAAACTGGGCCAGATGGTCACCATCAACCAGGTCCTGGACCAGGAAACCGCGATGATCGTGGTCGAGGAACTGGGCCACGTCGCGATCGCCGCCAAGCTGGACGATCCGGAAGCCTTCCTGGACGAAACCCCGGGCGCCGCCGAGGCCGAAGCCTTGCCGCGCGCGCCGGTCGTGACCGTCATGGGCCACGTCGACCACGGCAAGACCTCGCTGCTGGACTACATCCGCCGCGCCAAGGTCGCCGCGGGCGAAGCCGGCGGCATCACGCAGCACATCGGCGCCTATCACGTCGAAACCGACCGCGGCAGCGTGACCTTCCTGGATACCCCGGGCCACGAAGCCTTCACGGCCATGCGCGCCCGCGGCGCCAAGGCGACCGACATCGTGATCCTGGTCGTGGCCGCCGATGACGGCGTCATGCCGCAGACGCGCGAGGCCATCCACCATGCCAAGGCGGCCGGCGTGCCCCTGGTGGTGGCGGTCAACAAGATCGACAAGCCCGAAGCCAATCCGGACCGCGTCAAGCAGGAGCTGGTGGCCGAGGAAGTCGTGCCTGAAGAATACGGCGGCGACGTGCCCTTCGTGCCCGTGTCGGCCAAGACCGGCGCCGGCATCGACGACCTGCTCGAAAACGTGTTGCTGCAGGCCGAGATCCTGGAGCTCACGGCGCCGGTCGACGCGCCCGCCAAGGGCCTGGTCATCGAAGCCCGCCTGGACAAGGGCCGTGGCCCGGTGGCCACCATCCTGGTGCAAAGCGGCACGCTCAAGCGTGGCGACGTCGTGCTGGCCGGCGCGAGCTTTGGCCGTGTCCGCGCCATGCTCGACGAAAACGGCAAGCAGATCCAGACCGCCGGACCCTCGATTCCGGTCGAGATCCAGGGCCTGACCGAGGTGCCGGCCGCCGGCGACGAGCTGATCTCGCTGAGCGACGAGCGCAAGGCGCGCGAAATCGCCCTGTTCCGCCAGGGCAAGTTCCGCGACGTCAAGCTGGCTCGCCAGCAGGCCGCCAAGCTGGAGTCCATGTTCGACAACATGGGCGAAGGCACGCAGACGCTGCCGCTCATCGTCAAGACCGATGTGCAAGGCTCGCAAGAGGCTCTGGTGGCCGCGCTCACCAAGCTGTCGACCGACGAAGTGCGCGTGCAGGTGGTGCATGCCGCCGTGGGCGGCATCTCGGAAAGCGACGTCAACCTGGCGATCGCCTCCAACGCGGTGGTCATCGGCTTCAATGTCCGTGCCGACCAGAGCGCCAAGAAGCTGGCCGAGAACAACGGCATCGACCTGCGCTACTACAACATCATCTACGACGCCGTGGATGAGGTGAAGGCCGCCATGTCGGGCATGTTGGCGCCCGAGAAGAAGGAAGAGGTCATCGGCCAGGTCGAAGTGCGCGAGGTGTACACCATCTCCCGCATCGGCACGGTCGCCGGCTGCATGGTGCTCGACGGCGTGGTCCGCCGCGATTCGCAGGTCCGCCTGCTGCGCAACAACGTGGTCATCTGGACGGGGCAGCTCGATTCGCTGCGCCGCTTCAAGGACGACGTCAAGGAAGTCAAGTCGGGCTTTGATTGCGGCCTGACGCTGCGCGGCAGCAATGACCTGGAAGTGGGCGACCAGCTCGAGGTCTTTGAAATCAAGGAAATTGCGCGTACCCTGTAAAAAACAGGGCCCCGCGCGGGTTGTTGTTACATGAGCCGTCACAAGTCCAAATCCATCCCCGGCCGCAATCTGCGGCTGGCCGAACAGATCCAGAAGGATCTGGCCGGGATCATCCAGCGCGAGATCGACATGACCCGCGCCGGCCTGATCACGCTCTCGGGGGTGGAATTGTCGGCCGACTACGCGCATGCCAAGGTGTTCTTCACGGTCTTGGGCGCCGAGCCCGAGACCGCCGCCGCCTTGCTGAACGAAAAGGCCGGCTGGCTGCATTCGCAGCTCTACAAGCTTTTGCATATCCATACGGTTCCCACGCTGCGCTTCGTGCACGATCCGCAGCTGGAGCGCGGCATCGAGATGTCGATGCTGATCGACCGCGCCAACCGCGGCCCGCAGTCGGGCGTCCCCGACGAGCCTGAAGACCAGTCCTGATCGGGCTGTCGTCGCTTTTTTTCTCTGTTTCGGATTCCGACGATGGCTAAACGACGCGGGCAGCCGCTCGATGGTGTGCTGTTGCTGGACAAACCGGTGGGTTTGTCGAGCAACCACGCCTTGCAACGCGCCAAGCGCACGCTGGATGCGGCCAAGGCCGGCCATACCGGCACGCTGGATCCCTTCGCCACGGGCCTGCTCTTGTGCTGCATGGGCCGAGCGACCAAGATCTCCGGCGCCATGCTGGAGGCCGACAAGACCTACCGGGCCACCTTGCAGTTTGGCGAGGAGACCGATAGCGGCGACCTGACGGGCAATATCGTGGCGCGGGCCGAGCCCGGCTGGGATGGCGCCGACGAGACGGCGCTGCGCGAAGTGCTGTCACGATTCCAGGGCAGCATCGAGCAGATCCCGCCGATGTATTCGGCGCTCAAGCGCGACGGCAAGCCGCTGTACGAGTATGCCCGCGCCGGCATCGAGCTGGAACGCCCGCCCCGGCGGGTCACGATTTATCGCATCGAACTACTGTCGTTTACCGGGCGCCAGGCGGAGATCGATGTGGCGTGCAGTAAAGGGACTTACATCCGTACGCTGGCCCAGGACATCGGGCGCGCGTTGGGGTGCTATGCCCACCTGGCGGCCTTGTGCCGCACCCAGGTCGGGCCTTTCTCCCTGGACCGCGCGATAACCCTGGATGCCCTGCAAGCGATGCCCGACCCCAAGGCGGCCCTGCTTGCGCTCAATGAATTGCCGGCGGGTTTGCTGCCCGCCACCTGAACTTAAAGGACCTGCTATGACCCGCGCATTGCGCAACGTCGCCATCATCGCCCACGTGGACCACGGCAAGACGACCCTGGTCGACCAATTGCTGCGCCAATCCGGCACCTTCCGCGAGAACCAGGCGGTCGCTGAACGGGTCATGGACTCGAACGACCTGGAAAAAGAACGCGGCATCACGATTCTGGCCAAGAATTGCGCCGTCGAGTACCAGGGCACCCACATCAACATCGTCGACACCCCGGGACACGCCGACTTCGGCGGCGAGGTCGAGCGCGTGCTGTCCATGGTCGATGGCGTGCTGCTGCTGGTCGACGCGGTGGAAGGCCCGATGCCGCAGACCATCTTCGTGACCCGCAAGGCGTTGGCCCTGGGCCTCAAGCCCATTGTCGTGGTCAACAAGATCGACCGTCCCGGCGCGCGCCCGGACTTTGTCATCAACGCCACGTTCGAACTGTTCGACAAGCTGGGCGCCACCGAAGAGCAGCTCGACTTTCCGGTGATCTACGCCTCGGGCCTGTCGGGCTACGCCGGCCTGACCGAGGACGTGCGCAGCGGCGACATGCGTCCGCTGTTCGAAGCCATCCTGCAGCACGTGCCGCAGCGCGACGACGATCCCAACGGCCCGCTGCAGATGCAGATCATCTCGCTGGACTACAACAGCTACGTCGGCAAGATCGGCGTGGGCCGCGTCAACCGCGGCCGCATGCGTCCCGGCATGGACGTCGCCTTCCGCTTTGGCCCCGAGGGCCAGGTCCAGCGCGGCCGCATCAACCAGGTGCTGAAGTTCAGTGGCCTGGAGCGCGAGGTCGTGGAAGAAGCCGAAGCCGGCGACATCGTCCTGATCAACGGCATCGAGGACCTGAACATCGGCACGACGGTGACCGATCCGGCCACGCCCGAGGCGCTGCCCGTGCTGCGCATCGACGAGCCCACCCTGACCATGAACTTCATGGTCAACACTTCGCCGCTGGCCGGCCGCGAAGGCAAGTTCGTGACCAGCCGCCAGCTGCGCGACCGCCTGGAGCGAGAGCTCAAGTCCAACGTGGCGCTGCGCGTGCGCGACACCGGCGACGACACGGTGTTCGAAGTCTCGGGCCGCGGCGAACTGCACCTGACCATCCTGCTTGAAACCATGCGCCGCGAAGGCTATGAGCTGGCCGTCTCGCGCCCGCGCGTGGTGTTCAAGGAAATCGACGGCGTGAAGTGCGAGCCTTTCGAAGCCTTGACGGTGGATGTCGAAGATCCGCACCAGGGCGGGGTAATGGAAGAGCTGGGCCGCCGCCGCGGCGACCTGCAGGACATGCAGCCCGATGGCCGCGGCCGCACCCGCCTGGAATACATCATCCCGGCGCGTGGCCTGATCGGCTTCCAGAACGAGTTCCTGACGCTCACGCGCGGCACGGGCCTGATGAGCCACACCTTCCATGAGTACGCGCCGGTGCGCGAAGGCTCGATCGGCGAGCGCCGCAATGGCGTGCTGATCAGCCAGGACAACGGCGATGCCGTGGCCTATGCCCTCTGGAAGCTGCAAGACCGCGGCCGCATGTTCGTCAGCCCCGGCGAACCGCTGTACGAAGGCATGATCATCGGCATCCACAGCCGCGACAACGACCTGGTCGTCAATCCGATCAAGGGTAAGCAGCTGACCAACGTGCGCGCTTCGGGCACGGACGAGGCCGTGCGCCTGGTGCCGCCCATTCAGTTGACGCTGGAGTACGCGGTGGAATTCATCGACGACGATGAACTGGTCGAGATCACGCCCAAGTCCATCCGTCTGCGCAAGCGCCACCTGCAGGAGCACGAGCGCCGCCGCGCCGCGCGCGAAAGCGTGTAATCGCGGCCTTCGCGAGACCCCTGGGCGGGGTCTCGCGGGCCAGGGCCCGAAGGCCTGGATCCGGCACAGCGCCGGGTCCGGGCCTTTTTGCTGGCGCGCGGCCGGGCCGTGGCCGGCCTTCGGGGAGCGCTCAGGGGGAGGGCGGCTGGCTTAGGAATGCCGGCTCGCATTCCACGGGCAGTTTGAGCGAGTTGGCGATGAAGCACTGTTCGTGCGCCTGGTGGTGCAGCCGCCGCGCCAGGTCCTGGTCATCGCCGGCGCGCAGGGTGATGCGCGGGCGCAGCACGATGCGGGTGAAACGGCCCCGGTCGCCGTCGATCATGGTGCCTTCGGCATGGTCTTCGTAGTCCAGCACGACGATGCCGGCCTCGGCGCAAAGATGCAGATACCAAAGCTTGTGGCAGGCGCTCGCCGAAGCCAGCAGTAGTTCTTCTGGGTTCCAGCGCCGGGGGTCGCCGCGGAAGGCCGGGTCGGCCGAGCCGGGGATGTCGGGCTTGCCCTGCGCCTGGATCAGGTGATCGCGCGCATACTGGCGGTAGCCGGAGGTTCCGCTGCCGGTATTGCCCGTCCAGCGCACGGTGACCGCGTAATGATGTTCATGCCCGCTCATGATGGACTCCGTTGGTGTTCGGCCAGCGCCGCATCAGCCCAGGGCGACATGATTTCGGTGCAGCCCTGGTTGCCGCGGCCGTCGCGCAGCACGCCGCTGGGGCAGGCATAGGCAAAAGGATAGACGCCGCGCCGGGCCTGGGCGTGCGGAAAGCGTCCGGTCAATGCGGCAAGCGTCAGTTCCCCCAGGGCCGGGTCGACGATCAGGGTGTCGGTGCTGGCGTCGATGCGGGGGTGGTGGAATGCTTCCTCCAGCGACATGCCGTAGTCCATCAGGAAGGACGTGAGCTGCAGCACCGCGGGCAGGATCTTGCGTCCGCCCGAGGCGCCCAGCGCGAATAGGCGTTCGTCCTGGCGCCCCACGACGGGGCAGATATTCATCAGGCAGCGCTTGCCCGGCGCCAGCGAATTGGGCTTGCCGGGCTCGGGGTCGAACCACATGACGCCGTTGTTCAGCAGCATGCCGGCAGAGGGCGCGACGACGTGCGAGCCGAAGGCCGACAGCAGGGTCTGGGTGACCGCGCACAGATTGCCGTGACGATCCACGACGCTGAAATGCGTGGTGCAGGACGGCGAGCGCGGGTCCTCGTTGTCGCCCATGTTCTGGTAGCGCCATTGGTATTCGTCCAGCAGGACTTCGGCATAGCGCTCGAAGGCCGCCGGCCCGGGACGGCCTTCGGGCCGCAGCAGGGTTTCGAGGCGGCCCAGGCAGCGGGCCAGGTTGGGGCCCGAGGTCATCTGGGGCGTGGCATAGACGGTGCCGCCCCGATAGGGGACAGCCAGCGCATCGAGCCACTGAGCTTCATAGGATTGCAGATCGCTCAGGGCCAGGCAGCCGCCCAGGGCCTGGACGTCGGCGGCCAGCGCGCGGCCGATGTCCCCGCCATAGAGGGCCTGGGCACCTTCGTCGGCCAGCTGCCGCAGGGTCTGGGCCGCGCGCCGGAAGTCGAGCCGGTTGGCGGCCGTGGCCGTCCAGCCGCTGGCCTTGGGCCACCGGCCCTCGTCCAGGAACAGGGCGGCCGCCCCGGGGTCGCGAGCCAGCCAGCGGGCCGAGCCGGCGATCATGAGCGTGGTGTACCAATCGATGAGCGGGCCCTCTTCGGCCAGGGCGATGGCGGCTTGCAGCGTATCGCGCCAGGGCAGGCGGCCGTAGGCCCGGTGCGCCGTGGCCATGCCGGCCACCGTGCCGGGCACGGCCACGGCGCTTGCGCCGCGGCAATTGCGGTCGTCGACCACGGCCGGCCAGGGAAAGAGGTCGGCCGAGACACTGCCGTCGCCGGCCAGGGGGTAGTCGGCCGGATCCAGGGCGGCGGGCGAGCGCATGCCAAAATGCACCACGCGGGCCTGCCGCGTGTCGGCGCGATAGATGACCATGGCGCCGCCGCCCATGGGGCCGCTCATCCAGGGCTCGACCACACCGGCGGCAAAAGAGGTGGCCACGGCGGCGTCGACGGCGTCGCCGCCGGCGGCCAGGATGGCCGCGCCGGCTTCGGCGGCCTTGCGATGTTGGGCGGCGACGACGCCGTCGGCGCTGTGCAATACCGCCTTGCGGGTGATCTGGGTGCTGGAAAAGTTATCGTGCACGATGGGTCTCCTCTGGGCTATCGCTACAATGCCGCGATGTCCCGACGCAATCAACCCTCCGTGCTTGACCAGCCCTCTCTCTCCGAGGCCGATGGCATCCGCTACCTGCACTTCGGCAGCGAGTGGATACAGGGCGCCATGCGCATCAAGAATCCGGCCGAACTGGTGCTCGAGTACACCTCGCAGATGATGGCCTGGCTGCTTTTCCTGGAGCCGCCGCGCGAGCAATCCATCGGCCTGCTGGGGCTGGGCGCGGGCTCGCTCGCGCGTTTCTGCCTGAAGCACACGCGCAGCCCCCTGGACGTGGTGGAGTGGAACCCCCAGGTGACCGCCGTCTGCCAGATGTTCTTCAAGCTGCCCACGCCCGCCCGCCTGGCCGTGCACCATGAGGATGCCGCCGCCTGGGTGGCCGATCCCCTGAATGCCGGGCGCTGCCCGGTGCTCATGGTGGATCTCTACGACGCCAAGGCCGAAGGGCCGGTGCGTGACAGCGTGGGGTTTTACCGGGATTGCCGGCGGGTGCTGGGCGAGGTCGGGGTGCTGGCGGTCAACCTCTTTGGCCGCCACGAGAGTTTCGGCCGCAACATTGACAACCTGTCGAAGGCCTTCGACGACCGCGTCATCCTCCTGCCCGAGATCGACGCGGGCAACCAGATCGTGCTGGCGTTTTCCGGCCCGCCCCTGGCGGTCACGCCGGCCGAGCTGCTGGCGCGCGCCGAGACCGTGGAGTCCCAGTACGGGCTGCCGGCCCGCCGTTGGGCCCGCTCGCTGGTGCGCCATGCCGTGGACGGCACGCTTCATCTCTGATTATTAAGGGTTTCTCCCGGGGCAGACAGCCGCCGTGGGACGGTTTACCATGTCTGTAATTATGAATTATGGATAAGCCATGGCTGCTCCCATCGTCCGCCAGGCGCTCTACCTGGAGGTCGCCGACCGTCTGCGCGACATGATCCGTTCGCACGCCCTGGCGTCGGGGCAGTGGATCGACGAGGTGCGCCTGACCGAGCAGCTGGGCATTTCCCGCACCCCTTTGCGCGAGGCCCTGAAAGTCTTGGCCAATGAGGGGCTGGTGCGGCTGGAGCCGCGTCGCGGCAGCTTTGTCAACGAGCTGGCGGTCAGCGATCTGGAGCAGATCTTCCCGCTCATGGCCATGCTGGAAGGGCGCTGTGCCTACGAGGCCGCCCAGAAAGCCACGGCGGCCGAGCTGCAGGCCCTGGGGCCGCTGCACGAGAGCCTGCGCGAACAGGCCGCGGCCGGGCGCGTCGACGACTACTACGACACCAACTACCGCATTCATGTGGCGGTGCAAGCGCTGGCGGACAACCGCTGGCTTTCCGACATGGTGGACAAGCTGCGCAAGGTGGTCGGCCTGTTCCGGCACAAGAGCCTGGCGCTGCCCGGCCGCCTGCAGGAGTCCTGCGCCGAACACCTGGCGATCTATGCCGCCCTGCAGGCGCGGGATCCCGAGGGGGCCGAGGCGCTCACGCGCAAGCACCTGCTGCGGCAGATGGACGCGCTGCGCCGACTGGCGGAAATGCAGCCCGGCGGGGGGCTGCCCGATACGGAGGATCAAGATCATGTCATCCCTGGACAGACCGATGTCCGCGCGCGTCGCGGAACCACGCGAGCCGGCTGAGGAGGCTCCCGGCGGCAACGGCCTGATGGCGCGCCTTGGACGCCTGCTGGAGCGCGACCGCCTGGCCGACACCGAGATCCTGGCGCTGTTCGAGGCGCGCGCCACCGATGTGCGCGCCAACAAACTGGCTGCCGCCTGGTGCGCGGCCTACCAGCAGGGCGACGGCGCGCGCCGCCGTGCCCTGCTGTCCGGCCTGGTGCGCGCACATGCGCGTTTCAACCCGGCAGGCGAAGAGGCCGCGCGCCTGTTCAAGCGACTCAATGCCCAGCAGGATGGGCTGCGCTTCCTGGTGGACCTGCGCGCCGACATGTTGCGCTGGCGCAAACAGGTGGCCGGGTTGCAAGCCCTGGAGCAGGTGCTGGAAGGGCTGCTGTCGGCCTGGTTCGACGTGGGGCTGCTGGAGCTGCGTCCGCTGACCTGGGACTCGCCGGCATCGCTGCTGGAGAAGCTGATCAAGTACGAAGCCGTCCATGCCATCCAGTCCTGGGATGACTTGCGCCACCGCGTGGCGCCGGATCGCCGCTGCTATGCCTATTTCCATCCGCAGATGCCGGATGTGCCGCTGATCTTCGTGGAAATCGCTTTCGATGCGCGCATGTCCGACAGCGTGCAGTCGCTGCTCGATCCCCAGGCGCCCACGCAGGATCTGGGCCGGGCGCGCTGGGCCATTTTCTATTCGATTTCCAATACCCAGGAAGGGCTGCGCGGGATCAGCTTCGGCAATTTCCTGCTCAAGCGCGTGATCGAGCGCCTCTTGCAGGAGCTGCCCCAGCTCAAGTCCTTCGCCACGTTGTCTCCCATCCCGGGTTTTGCCGCCTGGCTGGCGCGCCTGAAGGGCCCCGAGGTCGAGCGCATCGTGCGCGGCGACAAGGACGGCGAGCGCCGCACGCCCGACGGACAGCGCTGGGTGGCGCGCCTGGGCCGCGCGGCGCGTGGCAAGCCTTCCGAAGCCCTGCGCCGGGCCGGCGTGAAACTGGCCGCCCACTATCTGCAGACCTTGAAGAACGAGCAGCCGCTGGATCCGGTGGCGCGCTTCCATCTGGGCAATGGCGCCCGGCTCGAACGTCTCAATTGGGCGGCCGACGTGTCCGACAAGGGCTTGGAGCAATCCTGCGGCATGATGGTCAACTACCTCTATGTGCTGGACGACCTTGACGCCAATCTGGCGCGCCTGCAGGCGGGCAAGATCACGGTCAGCCGCGCGTTCGGCCGGGTGGCGTAGCGCATGGACGGCACCGTCGGCTGGCAGCGGCAGGACAGGGTGGCCTGGGTCGAGCTCGCCCATCCCGGCCGCCTGAACGCCATCACCGTGGCGATGTGGCAGCGCCTGCGCGAGGTCTTCGTCCAGATCGCGGCCGATCCCGGGGTGCATTGCGTGGTGTTGCGCGGCGCCGACGGCAATTTTGCCGCCGGCGCCGATATCCGCGAGTTCCCGCGCGTGCGCGCCGACCAGGCCGCGGTCATGCGCTATCACCGCGACATCCTGGCCCCGGCACTGGCCGCCATCGCGGATTGTCCCCAGCCCGTGGTGGCCGAGATCGATGGCGTCTGCGTGGGCGGCGGCCTGGAGATTGCCGCGCAATGCGATATCCGTATCGCCTCGCGCCGGGCGCGCTTTGGCGCGCCCATCAACCGCCTGGGTTTTCCCATGGCGCCCGACGAGATGCAAGGGTTGCTGGCCCTGGCCGGCCGGGCGGCCACGGTTGCCCTGCTCTTGGAGGGCAGGATTTTCGATGCCGCCGAGGCGCTGCGGCTGGGCCTGCTGACGCGGGTGGCCGAGGAGGGCGCCCTGGCGGACGCCGTCAAGGCCTCGGTCGACGACATCCTGCGCGGGGCGCCCGATGCGGCGCGGCGCAACAAGCGCCTGGCCCGCCGCCTGGCGCAGGGCGCGCCCCTGAGCGAAGCGGAGTACCTGGAATTTTTCTCGTATGCCGACAGCCGCGACCATAAAGAGGGCGTGCGCGCCTTCCTGGCCGGCGAAGCAGCACAATTTCATGGAGACTGAAAACGGTGAGCAATGCCAATCTGTACGCCGTCCTGGCGGCGGGCTTTCCCAAGGACCGCAACAAGGTCGCGCTGGAGACGCCCGAACTGAAATACACCTGGAAGGACATCGAGCAGGCCAGCGCCTGCCTGGCCAACCTGCTGGCCTCGCTCAAGCTGCCCAAGGGCGCGCGGGTGGCCGTCCAGGTCGAGAAGTCCCCCGAGGCATTGCTGCTTTACCTGGCCACGCTGCGCGCGGGCTATGTCTATTTGCCGCTCAATACCGCCTATCGCGAATCCGAGGTCCAGTACTTCCTTGAGAACGCCGAACCGGCCGTGGTCGTGTGCGCCAGCAAGAATCTCGATTGGGTCCGGCGCGTGGCCGATGCCGCGGGCACGCGCCATGTTTTCACGCTGGACGAGGATCGCCAGGGCACGCTGCTGGCCGCCGCGGCCGGCATGCCGCGCAGCTTCCGGACGGTGGCGCGCAAGCCCGATGACCTGGCGGCCATCCTCTATACCTCGGGCACGACCGGCCGCAGCAAGGGCGCCATGCTTTCGCATGGCAATCTGGCCGCCAACGCCCGGGTGCTGCACGACTACTGGGGTTGGCGCCAGGACGATGTGCTGCTGCATATGCTGCCCATCTTCCATGTGCACGGGCTGTTCGTGGCCTCGCACGGCGCCTTGCTGGCCGGCGCGCGCATGATCTGGCTGCCCAAACTGGACGTGGACCAGGCCTTGCACTATTTGCCGCAAAGCACGGTGATGATGGGCGTGCCGACCTATTACGTGCGCCTGTTGAGCGATGCGCGGTTCAACCGCGAGGTCTGCGCCAATATGCGCCTGTTCATCTCCGGCTCGGCGCCGCTGCTGACCGAGACCTTCAATGCTTTCCGCGAGCGCAGCGGCCATACCATCCTGGAGCGCTACGGCATGAGCGAGACAGTCATGCTGACCTCGAATCCCTATGCGGCGCAGCTGGGCGAGCGCCTGGGCGGCACGGTGGGCCGGGCCTTGCCTGGTGTCCAGGTGCGCGTGGTCGATGACCAGGGCCGGCCCCTGCCGGCGGGCGAGATCGGCAATATCCAGGTGCGCGGACCCAATGTCTTTTCGGGCTATTGGCGCATGCCCGAGAAAACCCGCGAAGAGTTCACCGCCGATGGCTGGTTCAAGACAGGCGACGTGGGCCGCTGGGGCGGCGAGGCGGCGGCCGGCGCCGTGCCGGCCGACTATCTGTCCATCGTCGGCCGCAGCAAGGACTTGATCATTTCCGGCGGCTACAACGTCTACCCCAAGGAAATCGAAAGCGTGATCGACGATATGCCGGGGGTGGCCGAGTCCGCCGTGATCGGCGTGCCGCATCCGGACTTCGGCGAGGCGGTGGTGGCGGTGGTGGTGCCCAAGCCGCAGGCCACGTTGGACACCGAAGCCATGCAGCAAGTCCTGAAGTCGCGTATCGCCAATTTCAAGGTGCCCAAGCGTATCCACGTCATCGAGCAACTGCCGCGCAACACCATGGGCAAGGTGCAGAAGAACGTGTTGCGCGAGGCCTATCAGGCCTTGTGATGTTTCCGGGCGCCGCGCCCTTTTTCGATTTCTCTTTCCAGTCGAGGTGCAACAGGCGCAGATCCGAGCGTTTCCGCAGTTCGTGGTGGTGGACAGTCGCCGCGCCCTTTCCGGGCGCGCGGACATAACAGGCGCGGCCAAGCCGCGAGACAAATACCGAGGAGGAGACCCCATGAAGCATCGCATCATCGTCGCGGCTTGCGCCGCGCTGGCCGCCCTGGCCGCCACTGCCGCCCAGGCGCAGTGGCCCGAGCGCCCCGTGACCATCATCGTGCCGTTTCCGGCCGGAGGCGGCACGGACACCTTCGCCCGGCCGCTGGCCCAGCAGCTGGGCATGCAGCTGGGCCAGAGCGTGGTCATCGACAACAAAGGCGGTGCCGGCGGCACCGTGGGCGCCGGCGTAGCCGCCAAGGCCAAGCCCGACGGCTACACCTTTTTCATGGGCGGCGCCCACCATGCGCTGGCGCCGTCGTTGTACAAAAGCCTGAACTACAACATCCAGAAGGACTTCGTGCCGGTGGCCCTGCTGGCGCAGCCGCCGCAGGTCATTGTCATCAACAAACAGAAGCTGCCGGTCAAGACCCTGGGCGAATTCATCGCCTATGCCAAGCAGCACGCCGGCGACATCAACTTCGGGACGGCGGGCAAGGGCAGCACGCACCATCTTGCCGGCGAGCTCTTCGCGCTGCAAAACGGCCTGAAACTCGTGGACGTGCCCTACCAGGGCGCCGGTCCCATGCTGTCGGCGCTCATCGGCGGGCAGGTGGACCTGGCCTTCGACGGCCTGGGCTCCTCGGCCAACCATATCCGCGCGGGCAGTATCGTGCCGCTGGCCGTGGCCTCGGCCCAGCGCTCGCCGGCCTTCCCCGACGTGCCGACCGCCAAGGAAGCCGGCGTGCCCAACTATGAGGTGTCGACCTGGTATGCGCTCTGGGCCCCGGCGGGCACGCCCAAGGAGGCGGTCGACAGGATGACGGCCGAGGTGGTCAAGGCGCTGAACCAGCCCAAGATCAAGGAGATCTGGCTGGCCAACGGTTCGGCGACCCCCAATCTGACCGGCGCGCAGTTCGGCGCCTACGTCGACAGCGAAATCGGCCGCTGGGCCAAGGTGGTGAAGGATTCCGGTGTAACCCTGGATTAGCATTGGCAAGCGAATGGGTCCGGATAAGGAAAGCACATTGCCGCCCGGCTCGGGCCACAGATACACTGGCCCAAGCCGTTCCGACGGCCTTGTCTTTCCTTCCCGGAGGCTAGCCCATGAAATCTCTCCTGCAATCAGCCCTTTGTGCCGCCTTGCTGGCGGCAGCCGCGGGCGCGGCGGCCCAGACCGTCGATATGTATGTCGACGGTCCCAAGGGGCCGCAGCAAAAGGCGGGCACCATCAAGATCGAGCAGACCAAGTATGGGGCCTTGCTGACTCCCACCCTGGAAGGCCTGCCGCCGGGCGTGCACGGCTTTCACCTGCACGAAAAACCCTCCTGCGACGCCACCATGGTCGACGGCAAGCCGGTGCCGATGGGCGGGGCGGGCGGCCACTGGGATCCCGACAACACCAAGGCGCACAAGGGGCCCTACGATGACAGCGGGCACAAGGGCGACCTGCCCGCCCTCTACGTGACGGCCGACGGCAAGGCCACCTACCCGGTGCTGGCCCCGCGCCTGAAGGCCAGCGACTTCCCTGGCCATGCCCTCATGATCCATGCCGGCGGCGACAACCATAGCGACCACCCCTTGCCCCTGGGCGGCGGCGGCGGACGCATCGTCTGCGGCATCGTCAAATAGCGGCAGGCCCGCCGCGGCGAGGCCGGGGTTTCTTATTGTTTTTTCCAGGCGCTGGCCTGGCTCAGGCGGTCCAGTTCCTCGCGGCTGAGCTGCAAGCGCGCCGCGCCGATCAGCTCGCTCAATTGCTCCTGCGTGGTGGCGCTGGCGATCGGGGCGGTAATGCCCGGCTGGGCGATCTGCCAGGCCAGCGCGACCTCCGCCGGCGTCGCCCCGCTGGCCTCGGCCACCTCGTCCAGGGCCGCCAATATCCTTTGGCCGCGCTCGTCCAGGTATTTTTCGACGATCTTGGCGCCGCGCACGCTCTTGGCGGCGTCCGCGGCTTGCCGGTACTTGCCGGACAGAAAGCCGCTGGCCAGGGCGTAATAGTTGATCACCCCCACATCCTGGGCCTGCACCAGGGCCTGCAGTCCGGATTCGAAGGGCTCGCGGGTATAAAGGTTGTATTCGGGCTGCACGCTCTCGAAGCGCGGCAACCCCAGGCGCTCGCTGGTGATGAGGGCTTCGGACAGGCGGGCCGCGCTGTAGTTCGAGGCGCCGATCGCGCGCACCTTGCCCGCCTGGATCAGGTCGGCGAAGGCCTCCAGCGTGTCGGCCAGCGGGGTGTCGGGATCGTCGCGGTGGGCCTGGTACAGGTCGATGTGGTCCGTCTGCAGGCGCTTGAGCGAGTCTTCGACGGCCTGGCGGATATAGGCTGGCGCCAGGCCCTTGCGGTCCGGCGCCATTTCCATGCCCACCTTGGTGGCCAGCACGACCTTGCCGCGCTTGCCGGTTTTCTTGAGCCATTTGCCGATGAGCGTTTCCGATTCCCCGCCCTGGTTGCCAGATGCCCAGCGGGAATAGACGTCGGCGGTGTCGATGAAGTTCAGGCCGGCGTCGACCATGGCGTCGAGCAGCGAAAAAGTGCCGGCTTCATCGACGGTCCAGCCAAAGACATTGCCGCCGAAAACGATGGGAGGAACGGCCAGGCCGGAGCGGCCCAACGGACGAGTCTGCATGGAGCTTCCTTGGAAGTTGTGGCGCTGAAGCGTTTCAGTATATCGATCCGTCTTTGGCCTGGCGCGGCCTTTCAGGGATATCCCGCGTCCCGGCCCGCGCCACAAGCCCGGGGCCGCACGTTAGACTACGGGGTTTCCTGGTCTGGCAAACAGGGTCAGAAGCCCGTCGCGCGGGGCCGGGGACAACCGCAATCAAACAAATCAATCTGGTGGAAGGAGCATTCCTATGCTGATCGGGAAAAAACATTTTCTGACCGTGGGAGCGCTGGCGCTGGCCATGGCGGCCGGCTCCGCGATGGCGCAGCAGAAGTCGGTGGCGGTGACCGCCATCGTCGAACACCCGGCGCTGGATTCGGTGCGCGACGGCGTCAAGGATGCCCTGAAGCAAGCGGGCTTTGACGCGAACAAGAATCTCAAGTGGCAATACCAGAGCGCCCAGGGCAATACTGGCACGGCCGCTCAGATCGCGCGCAAATTCGTCGGCGACAAGCCCGACGCCATCGTCGCCATCGCCACGCCCTCGGCCCAGGCCGTGGTCGCCGCGACCAAGGACGTCCCGGTGGTGTATTCGGCCGTGACCGATCCCGTGGCCGCGCAGCTGGTGCCCAGCATGGGCGCGTCCGGCACCAACGTGACCGGCGTCTCCGACCTGCTGGCCCTGGACAAGCAGATCGAGCTGATCAAGAAGGTGGTGCCCGAGGCCAAGCGCGTGGGCATGGTCTACAACCCCGGCGAAGCCAATTCCGTCGTCGTGGTCAAGCAGCTGCAGGAGCTGCTGCCCAAGGCCGGCCTGACCCTGGTCGAGGCCGCCGCGCCGCGCACCGTGGACGTCGCGTCGGCCGCCCGCAGCCTGATCGGCAAGGTGGATGTGATCTATACCAATACCGATAACAACGTGGTTTCGGCCTACGAGGCGCTGGTCAAGGTGGGCAATGACGCCAAGATCCCCCTGGTGGCTTCCGACACCGACAGCGTCAAGCGCGGCGCCATCGCCGCCCTGGGCATCAACTATCGCGACCTGGGCGTGCAGACCGGCAAGATCGTGGTCCGCATCCTCAAGGGCGAGAAGCCCGGCGCCATCCCGTCCGAGACCAGCAGCAAGCTGGAGCTCTACGTCAACCCCGGCGCCGCCGCCAAGCAGGGTGTCACCCTGTCGGATGCGCTCGTGAAATCGGCCGCCCAGGTCATCAAGTAAGCTGTGTGTCCCGGGCCGCACCCCGAGGGTCGGCCCTGAACCCTCTGTTCAAGCGCCGTCCTGGTTCACAAGACCGGGGGCGGCCAAGGTTCTCATGTCCCTGTTCTCACTGCTCGGCGCCCTGGAAATCGGCCTGATCTTCAGCCTGGTCGCGTTGGGTGTATTCATCTCCTTCCGTTTGCTGCGCTTTCCGGACCTCACGGTCGATGGCAGCTTTCCGCTGGGCGGCGCCGTGGCCGCCACCCTGATTTCTTCCGGAGTGGATCCCTTCACCTCGACCGTCGCCGCGACGGCCGCTGGCGCGTTGGCCGGCCTGGTCACCGGCTGGCTGAACGTGCGGCTGCGCATCATGGATCTGCTGGCCAGCATCTTGATGATGATCGCCCTGTATTCGGTCAACCTGCGCATCATGGGCAAGCCCAATGTGCCGTTGATCACCGAGCCCACTGTATTCACCATCCTGCAACCGGGCTGGCTGAGCGATTATGTCGCGCGCCCGCTGATTCTCGTGGTGGTGGTGCTGGCCGCCAAATTCCTGCTGGACTGGTATTTCTCCACGCAAAGCGGCCTGGCCATGCGCGCCACGGGCTCCAACGGCCGCATGGCGCGCGCCCAGGGGGTGAACACCGGCGCCATGATCCTGGGCGGCATGGCCTTGTCCAACGCGCTGGTCGGCCTGGCGGGGGCCCTGTTCGCCCAGACCCAGGGCGGCGCCGACATCTCGATGGGCATTGGCACCATCGTGATCGGCCTGGCCGCCGTGATCGTGGGCGAAAGCATCCTGCCTTCGCGCCGCCTCGTGCTGGCCACGCTGGCCGTCATCATCGGCGCCATCGTCTACCGGTTTTTCATCGCGCTGGCGCTCAATAGCGATTTCATTGGCCTGAAGGCCCAGGACCTGAACCTCGTGACGGCCGTGCTGGTGACCATCGCCCTGGTCATTCCCATGCTGAAACGCCGCCTGCTCGGCAAGAAGGGGCGTTGATATGTTGCGCGCAAAAGATATTTTCATCACCTTCAATGCCGGCACGCCGATCGAGACGCGGGCCCTGCGCGGGCTGTCGCTGGAGATCCCCACGGGCCAGTTCGTGACCGTGATCGGCTCCAATGGCGCGGGCAAGTCCACCTTCCTGAATGCCGTGTCGGGCGACCTGCCCATCGATACGGGCACGATCCAGATCAACGACGCCGACGTCACGCGCAAGCCGGTCTGGGTCCGGTCGGCCCAGGTGGCACGGGTGTTCCAGGACCCGATGGCCGGCACCTGTGAAGACCTCACCATTGAGGAAAACATGGCGCTGGCGCAATGCCGCGGCGCGCGGCGCGGTTTCGGCCGCGCGGTCAAGGCGTCCATGCGCGAGCATTTCCGCGAACGGCTGGCCACGCTGGGCCTGGGCCTGGAGAACCGCCTGAGCGACCGTATCGGCCTGTTGTCGGGCGGGCAGCGGCAAGCGGTCAGCCTGCTGATGGCCGCCCTGCAACCCTCGCGCATCCTGCTCTTGGACGAGCATACGGCGGCGCTGGACCCGCGCACGGCGGATTTCGTGCTGCAGCTCACGGCCCGCATCGTGGCCGAGAACCGCCTGACCACCATGATGGTGACCCATAGCATGCGCCAGGCCCTGGATGTGGGCGACCGCACCGTCATGCTGCACCAGGGACAGGTCGTGCTCGATGTGTCCGGCGATGAGCGCAAGGGCATGGACGTGCCCGACCTGCTGGCGATGTTCGAGCGGGTCCGGGGCGAGAAGCTCTCCGACGACGCCTTGCTGCTGGGCTGATCACGGGGGCCGCGCAGACCGCGGCCCCGTTTTTTTGACCAGCGCTATATACCGAGGTATATTTCGAAACCACGGCGCCCTGGCGCCCGACACCCCGGGGCAGACAATGAAAATCCGCAATCGCTTGTGTCTCCTGGCCGCGCTAGCGTGCGTCTCGACCGCGCAGGCCGCGGATCTCACGGTGTCAGCGGCCTCCAGCCTGACCAATGCCTTCAAAGCGCTGGGCCAGGCCTATGAGAGCAGGCATCCGGGCACCAAGGTCGTGTTGAATTTCGCCGCCTCGGATGTGCTGTTGCGCCAGATCGAGCAGGGCGCGCCCGCCGATGTGTTCGCCTCGGCCGACCAGACCGCCATGGACCGCGCCGTGCAAAGCCGCGCCGTGCGTCCCGACACGCGGGTCGACTTCGCCGCCAACGCCCTGGTGCTGATCGTGCCGGCCACGGGCGGCGCGCCGGTCAAGCGCCTGGCCGACCTCAAGGGCGATGAGGTCAAGCGCGTGGCCTACGGCAATCCGGCCTCGGTGCCGGTAGGCCGCTACACCCAGGCGGCGCTGGAGCAACTCGGGCTGTGGACGGCCGTCTCGGCCAAGGGCGTACCGGCCCAGAACGTGCGCCAGAGCCTGGACTACGTGGCGCGCGGCGAAGTCGATGCCGGTTTTGTGTTCGCCACCGATGCGGCCGTGATGCCCGAGAAGGTCAAGTGGGTCGAGACCGTGCCCACGCCGCAACCCATCACCTATCCCATCGCGCTGACGATGCGCGAGGCCAACAAGGCCGCCGCGCAGGCCTTCGTGGACTATGCCCGCTCGCAGGAGGGGCAGGCGATCCTGGCGCGCTACGGCTTCAAGAAGCCTTGAGGCCATCGTCATGAACGACCCGGTCTGGGTCCCCCTGCTGCTGTCGCTGAAGGTGGCCGGCTGGGCGACCGCCATCAGCGCGCTGAGCGGCACGGCCGTGGGTTTTTGGCTTGCGCGCTGGCGTTCGCCGGCGCGCGAGCTGGTCGATTCCCTCCTGACCCTGCCCATGGTGCTGCCGCCCACGGTGCTGGGCTATTACCTGCTGGTGCTGCTGGGGCGCCGCGGCGTGCTGGGCGAGACGCTGGCCGGGTGGGGCATCGAGCTGGTGTTCACCTGGCAGGGGGCGGTGATCGCGGCGGCCGTGGTGGCCTTTCCCCTGGTGCTCAAGGGCGCCCGCAGCGCGTTCGAGCAGGTCGATCCGCAGCTGGAAGCCGCGGCGCGCGTGCTGGGCTTGCGCGAATCATCGGTTTTTTTCCGCGTCACGCTGCCGCTGGCCCTGCGCGGCATCATGGCGGGCGTGCTGCTGGCTTTCGCGCGGGCGCTGGGCGAGTTCGGCGCCACGCTGATGGTGGCCGGCAATCTGCCCGGCCGCACGCAGACGCTTTCCATCGCCATCTACGAGGCCGTGCAGGCCGGCGACGATGGCACGGCCAATCTGCTGGTGATCATCACGTCGGTGACCTGCGTGGCGGCGCTCTTGCTGGCCAGCCGGCTGGTGCCGCGCCGCAAGGGGATGGCATGATCGATATCGCCTTGCGCAAGACGCTGCAGGCCGAGGAGCGCCGCTTCGTGATGGATGTGCGGCTGCGCAGCGATTCGCGGCGCGTGGTGCTTTTCGGGCCCTCGGGGTCGGGCAAGAGCCTGACGCTGCGCGCGGTGGCCGGCTTGCTGCGGCCGGATTCGGGCCATATCGCGGTCAACGGGCGGGTCTTCTATGACGGCGCCAGCCAGCTCTTCCTGCCGCCCCGGCAGCGGCGCGTGGCCTATCTGTTCCAGGATTACGCGCTGTTTCCGCATCTGACCGTGGGGCAGAACGTGGCTTTCGCCCTGCGCGGCGGCTGGCTCAATCCCCGCCGGCGCGGCATGCCGGCCCAGGCGCGGCGCTGGATCGACGCCTTCGAGCTGGGCCCCGTCATCAATAGCTATCCCTCGCAGATATCGGGGGGGCAGAAGCAGCGCGCCGCACTGGCGCGGGCCCTGGCGGCCGAGCCCGAGCTCCTCCTGCTGGATGAGCCGTTTTCCGCGCTGGATGCGCAATTGCGCGGCAAGATGCGGGTGGAGCTGCGCCGCCTGCTCGACAGCCTGTCCGTGCCGATGATGCTCATCACGCATGACCCGGCCGACATCGACGCCCTGGGCGACGCCGTCTTCGAGGTGCGCGATGGCCGTATCGCCGCCAATCCCGGCCTGGCCGTGGCCAGCTGATCAGTCCATGACGCCGAGGATGACACTGGAGGCGCTGAAGAGGGCCTGCACCGGGCTGCCCTCGGCCAGCGCCAGCTCCCGGGCGCTATCCCGCGTGATGACGGCCACCAGCGTGCCGCCGCCATCCAGGTCGATCACCACCTCGTCGTTCACGGCGCCGCCGCGCAGCTGCGCCACGCGACCGGGCAGCCGGTTGTCGGCCGACAGGCGCAGGCCGGGGCCAGGCAGGCCGACCAGGACCGCGGAGGCCTTGATGAGGGCGATGACTTCGCGTCCCGGCCGCAGGCCCAGCTCGGCCGTGCTTTCGCGGGTGATGGTCGCCCGCAGGGAATGGCCGCCGGTGACGACGATGCGGATGTCGTCATTGACGGCGCCGGGCAGCAGCTCGTCCACCCGGCCCAGTAAACGGTTGCGCGCGCTGGTCTTGAACATGAAACGCCTCATGAGGTCGAGATCGCCGGCCAGGCCCTGGCTGGCCAGATGCTGCATGAAGCGCTGGTGTTCTTCTTGCAGCCGGTTGAATCGGGCGATCAGCGTGTGCGCCTGGGCGGTCAGGCGGGTCCCGCCGCCGCCCTTGCCGCCGGCGGCGCGCTCCACCAGCGGGACGCCGGCCAGGTTGTTCATGGTGTCGATGGCGTCCCAGGCGCCTTTGTAGCTCATGCCCACGGCGCGGGCGGCCGCGGTGATGGAGCCGGTCGCGCCGATCTGGGCCAGCAGGGCGATGCGCTGGGCGCCGCCCCAGGTCTGGTCGCCGCTGCGCAGCCAGATGGAGCCATCGAGTTCCAGGTCGGGGGAGGGGGCCATGCGGTCGGATCCGACAAAAGAGGTGTCAGGGAGTTTATTGCAAGTTGTTCGTATTCAGGGCAAGATCAACCACCCTCAGGTCCGGCGCGGAGATGACGATGCAGGCAATATCCAGGATGGTGGTTGTGGTGGCTCTGGCGGGAGGGCTTGCGGCTTGCGCGTCCAAGCCGACGGTGCGCAGCGACTATGACCACAAGGTCGACTTCAGCCAGTATCGCAGCTACGGCTTCATGCCGGGCCTGGGCACCGATCGCGCCGGGTACAGCAGCCTGCTGACCGAACGCCTGAAGACCGCGGTCCGCGGCGAGATGCAGCGCCGCGGCTACGTCTACGACGACAAGCAGCCCGACCTGCAGATCAATTTCAGCGCCAAGCTGGCCGACAAGGTCCAAGTCGTCCCGGCGCCGCCGCCGCCCATGCCGTACTACGCCTACCGCGGCGGCTTCTATGGCGGCTGGCCGGGCTATGGCTGGGGCGACGACGTCTATCAATACACCGAGGGCACCCTCAACGTGGACCTCGTGGACCGGCGCCGCAAGCAACTGGTCTGGGAGGGCGTGGCCACCGGCGAAGTGAGCGATCCCAATTGGTCCCAAAGCCAGGAGCGCGTCAATGCCGCCGTTGCGCTGATCTTTCAGAAATATCCTTTCGTTGCCGGGGCCGCGGCGCCGGCGGCCAAGTAGACCCGGGAAGCAAGCATGGCCAAGCGGGATCCGGCTGGCGCCGGCAAGCGCGGCACGAACCGGCGCCAGCCGGGTGCCTATGACACGGTGGCATTGGTGTTGCAGGGAGGCGGCGCCCTGGGCGCCTACCAGGCGGGCGTCTACGAAGGCCTGCACGAGGCCGGTATCCGGCCCAACTGGATTTCCGGCATTTCCATCGGCTCGATCAATGCCGCCATCATCGCCGGCTCGCCGGAGGACGAACGGGTGGAACGGCTGCGCGGTTTCTGGGAGGCCATCTGCCGTCCCACCGGTTTTGCCAGCCTGCCCTGGGGCGATGTGTGGGGACCGATGTTCCAGGGCTTGCCTTTCGGCTTCGGTTCGCCCGAGGTCAATGGCCACCTGGCCGCGCTCAATGCGGTCTGGCAGGGGCAGCCGGGCTTTTTTACGCCGCGTTATCCCTCGCCGTATCTGTTGCGCAACGCCGGCCAGGCCTCCACCAGCTTTTATGACACGGCGCCGCTGGCCGAGACCTTGCGGCGCTTCGTCGACTTCGACCTGCTTAACAAGAGCGGGGTGCGCACCAGCTTTGGCGCGGTCAATGTGCGCAGCGGCAACTTCAATTATTTCGACAGCCGCGACCGCGCCCTGCGCCTGGAGCACGTCATGGCCTCCGGCGCGCTGCCGCCGGGCTTTCCCGCCATCGAGGTGGACGGGCAGTATTACTGGGACGGCGGCATGGTCTCGAACACGCCGCTGGCCAAGGTGCTGTCGGATTCGCCGCTGCGCGACACCCTGGCCTTCCAGGTGGATCTCTGGCCGGCCCGCGGGCCCTTGCCCACCACCATGGACGAGGTGGCCGAAAGACAGAAGGACATCCAGTACTCCAGCCGGACCCGTACCGTGACGGACAATTTCGCGCGTGTGCTGCGCCTGCGCCGCGGCCTGCAGCGCTTGCTGGAGCGCCTGCCCGAAGACGAGCGCAACAGCCCCGAGCTGGCGGATATCCGGGCCGAGGCCTGCACGCCGGCCGTGAACATCGTCAACCTCATCTACGAGGCCAAGCACTACGAGCGGCACTCCAAGGACTATGAATTCAGCACCGAAGCCATGCGCGAGCACTGGCGCAGCGGGCTGAGCGACATCCGCCGCACGCTGGAGCAGCCCGGTGTGCTGGATCGCCCGCCGCCCGAAGTCTCCTTCGTGGCGCACGACGTGCATCGCAAGTAGCGGCGGCAGTCTCGCGAGCGATAGCTGGGTCAGATTAGTCTGGTTTATGTGCAAGCAAGCCGGAGGGTTATGCAATCTGCCGTAGCCTGACGTGCATTTGAGCAAGCTGGTGCGTGGTTCGCACGCTTGCCGTATGACTTGGCCTATCACTATGACTCAACATTTCCCTGCTTCCGGCCTATCCGACGATGTCGCAACCGCCCCGCCGGCGGTGTTGCCGGCCGATGCAAACGAGACCTGGCATCTGCTTTACCGCGGCTGGGTGCTGAGTACGCCGCAGGGTGTGCGCATCAGCCTCACGGCGCTGGAGCGCGTGTGTTTCCTGGCCATCGCCGAACATCCCGGGCGGGAGCTGTCCCGGGACGCGCTGATGAAGGCGCTGCCAGGAGCCAGCCTGCGCACCCTCAACGTGGCCATCAGCCGCCTGCGCAAAAAGGTCGGCGAAGCGGGCGCCGAGCTTCCTTTGCACACCGTCCATGGGATGGGTTATGTCTTTCTTGGCCATTTGATGGTCCAGCCTTCCTGAGCACGCCCGCCGGGCGTTGTTGCCGCGTCACGCCGATCGAGCCCTTTGCTTATCATTTTCGGCAGAAAATGAGGGTTTCCCCTCAAAAAGTACGCTACATTACGTGGGTCCGCGTCCCCCTCTTCATGAACAGAACAACCGCTCGAGGGCGGAAGTGAGGGAGACGTGTTTTCACTCCGTGAGGGATCCATGCGTTTTTCACCTCAGCGTGTCTCGGGTCTTGGCATCGTTGTCGCTCTTGGCTGGATGTTGGCAGGATGCGGCGAAAAGCCGCATGCAAGCCCGAGTATGCCGCAGGTTGCCGTCGTGACGGTGCAACCCCAGAAAGCGTCGATTGTTTCCGATCTGCCCGGCCGCGTGGACGCGGTGCGCGATGCGCAGATCCGCGCCCGCGTGACGGGCATCGTGCAGAAGATCCTGTTCGAACAGGGCGGCGACGTCAAAGAAAACCAGGTGCTGTTCAAGATCGACCCTGCCTCCTATCAGGCGTCGTACGACCAGGCGACCGCCCAGCTCAAGCAGGCGCAGGCGGACCTGTACAGCGCCAAGCTGCTTGCCGACCGCTATGCGCCCTTGGTCAAGGCCAATGCCGTGAGCAAGCAGGAGTACGACAATGCGGTGGCCAGTTATCGCCAGGCCGATGCCGCGGTGGCGGCGGCCAAGGCGGCGCAGACCTCGGCGAGCATCAATCTGGGCTATACCGATGTCACCTCGCCGATCACCGGCCGCATCGGCAAGCCTTTGGTGACCGAAGGGGCGCTGGTCGAGGCGGGCACGGCCACGCAGATGGCCGTGGTGCAGCAACTGGATCCCGTCTACGTCGACTTCACGCAGTCCACCTCCGAACTGGCCCGCCTGCGCGAGGCGTTTGCCTCCGGCCAGCTGCAAAAGCTCGGGCCGGACGCCGCGCGGGTGTCCATCGTGCTGGAAAACGGCTCGGTCTATAAGTTCCCGGGCAAGCTGCTGTTTACCGGCATCACCGTGGATCCTTCGACCGGCAATGTGAACCTGCGCGCCGAAGTGCCCAATCCGGACCAGGTCCTGCTGCCCGGCATGTATGTGCGCGTGCGCCTCGACGAAGGGGTGGACGAGAAGGCCTTGCTGGTGCCGCAGCAAGCCTTGCAGCGCACCGCCGACGGCCTGCAGAGCCTGATGGTGGTCAAGGACGGCAAGGTCCAGCAGGTCGCGGTACGCACCGGATCCTCGGTCAACAACCAGTGGATTATCAGCAGCGGCCTGTCGGCGGGCGACATCGTCATTGTCGAGGGTTTCCAGAAGATCCGACCGGGGGCTCCCGTGCAGACTTCGCCCTGGGATCCCAAGGCCAAGGCCGGGGCCGCCAGCCAGCCAGGCGCCAAGCCCGCGGACGGGCAGGCGCCGGCCAAGCAGGAATCCAAATCCTAAGCGGCGCGCGGCGCGAGCCGCGTTCCTCGTTCGTGAGCATCGCTTTCAGAGTCAGCCCACATGCCGCAATTTTTCATTGATCGACCCATTTTTGCCTGGGTGGTTGCGCTGTTCATCCTGCTGGCGGGCATATTGGCCATTCCCAATATGCCTGTCGCGCAGTATCCGGACGTGGCGCCGCCGGCCATCACCATCACCGCGACCTATCCTGGCGCTTCGGCCCAGGAAGTGGCCGAGACGGTGACCAGTATCATCGAGGACGAGCTCAACGGGGCCAAGGGCCTGCTGTATTACGAGTCCGTCAGCGATTCCAATGGCCAGTCGCAGATCACCGCCACCTTTCGCCCGGGCACCGACCCGGACCTGGCGCAGGTGGACGTGCAGAACCGGATTTCCAACGTCACGGCCCAGCTGCCGGCGGCGGTGACCCAGCAGGGCCTGCAATATGAGCAGACCAGCGCCGGCTTCCTGCTGTTCGTGACGCTGTCCTCCACCGATGGCACGCTGGACCAGGCGGCGCTGGCCGACTACATCACCCGCAACGTCAAGAATCCGATCTCGCGGGTGCCCGGGGTGGGCCAGTTCCAGCTGTTTGCCGCGCCCCGCGCCATGCGCATCTGGGTCGACCCGCAGAAGCTGGTGGGTTTCAACCTCAGCATGCAGGAAGTCAACCAGGCCATCGCCGCGCAGAACGTGCTGATTTCGGGCGGCTCGATCGGCGCGCCGCCCAATCCCAAGGAAGTGCGCGTCACGGCCACCGTCACGGCCAACGGCCAGCTGAGCACGGTCGAAGGCTTCGGCAAGATCGTGCTGCGGGCCAACACCGACGGCTCCAAGGTGCTGCTGAGCGACGTGGCCCGCATCGAGGTGGGCGCGGACAACTACCAGTTCGGCGCGCGCCTGAATGGCCAGCCCACGGCGGCTTTCGCCATCGTGCTCTCGCCCGACGCCAACGCCTTGCAGACGGCCGAAGGCATCCGCACGCAGATGGCGGCGCTGTCCAAGTATTTCCCGGACAACATCAAGTACGAAATCCCGTATGACACCGCGCCCTATGTGAAGGTGTCCATCGAGAAGGTGATCCACACCCTGGTCGAAGCCATGGTGCTGGTGTTCCTGGTGATGTTCCTGTTCCTGCAGAACGTGCGCTACACCCTGATCCCGGCGCTGGTGGTGCCGGTGGCCATGATGGGCGCCTTCGCGGTCATGCTGGCGCTGGGGCTGTCGATCAACGTGCTGACCATGTTCGCCATGGTGCTGGCCATCGGCATCCTGGTCGATGACGCCATCGTGGTGGTCGAAAACGTCGAGCGCATCATGGCCACCGAAGGCCTGCCGCCCAAGGAGGCCACGGCCAAGGCCATGCCGCAGATCACCGGCGCCATCATCGGCATCACGCTGGTGCTGGTGACGGTGTTCCTGCCGCTGGCCTTCATGAGCGGGTCGGTGGGCGTGATCTACCGCCAGTTCGCGGTGGCCATGGCCGTGTCGATCTTCTTCTCGGCTTTCCTGGCCCTGAGCTTCACGCCGGCCCTGTGCGCGACGCTGCTCAAGCCCATCCCCAAGGGGCATCACGAAGAGAAGAAGGGCTTTTTCGGCTGGTTCAACCGCAAGTTCGAGGCGACCACGCATCACTATCAGAACTGGATCTCGCGCGTGCTGCACAAGGGCGGGCGCATGATGATCGTGTTCGCGCTGCTGGTCGTGGCCCTGGGCTGGCTTTACCTGCGCCTGCCGTCGTCCTTCCTGCCCGAGGAAGACCAGGGCTATGTCATCAGCAACATCGAGCTGCCGGCCGGCGCTTCGGCCAACCGCACGATCGAGGTCATCGAGCAGGTGGAGCATTATTTCCGCCAGCAGCCGACCACCCAGAACATCGTGGCCGTGCAAGGCTATTCGTTCAACGGCAACGGCCTGAACGCGGCGCTGGTCTTCACCACGCTCAAGGACTTCGCCGAGCGCAAGAGCGCGCAGGACTCGGCCCAGGCGGTCGCGGGCGGCGCCTTCCAGCATCTGTTCATGGGGATCAAGGATGCCATGGTGTTCACCGTGGTGCCGCCGGCCATCTCTTCGCTGGGCAATGCCGCGGGCTTCGACTTCCGCCTGCAGGACCGTGGCGGCGCCGGCACCGAGGCCCTGGCCGCGGCGACCGGACAGTTGATGGGCATGGCCATGCAGAGTCCGGTGCTCTCGCAGGTGCGCATCACCGGCCTGGGGCCGGGCGCGCAGCTGTCGCTGAACATCGACCGTGACAAGGCGGCCGCGCTGGGCGTGGACTTTTCCGAGGCGGCGCAGCTGATCTCCACGGCGGTCGGTTCGGCCTACCTGAGCAAATTCCCCAACATGGGCCGGATGCAGAACATCTGGGTGCAGGCGGATGAGAAGTACCGCATGCACATGGAGGACGTGCTCAACCTGAACGCCCGCAACAAGGATGGCGGCATGGTGCCCTTGTCGTCCTTCGTGACGGCCAAGTGGTCGCAGGGCCCGACCCAGGTGGTGCGCTACAACAGCTATGAGTCCGTCCGTATCGGCGGCGATGCCTCGCCTGGCCACTCGACCGGTGAAGCCATGGCCGAGATGGAACGCCTGGTCGCCCAGTTGCCCTCGGGCTTCGGCTACGAATGGAATGGCCTGTCCTACCAGGAGCGCCTGGCCGGCAACCAGGCCGTCGTCCTGATGGCCCTGGCGCTGCTGGTGGTCTTCCTGGTGCTGGCGGCCCTCTATGAGAGCTGGGCCATCCCGCTGTCGGTCATGCTGGTGGTGCCGCTGGGCATGCTGGGCGCGGTGGCGCTGGTCTCCCTGATGGGGATGTCCAACGATGTGTACTTCCAGGTGGGCATGGTGACCGTGATCGGCCTGGCGGCCAAGAACGCCATCCTGATCATCGAATTCGCCAAGGACCAGTACGCGCGGGGCAACGGCCTGTACGAGTCGGCGGTGGAGGCGGCGCGCCTGCGGTTCCGTCCCATCCTGATGACCTCGCTGGCCTTCATCCTGGGCGTGGTGCCGTTGGCCATCGCCACCGGCGCCAGCGCCGCCAGCCAGCGCGCCGTCGGTATCGGCGTGCTGGGCGGCATGCTGGCGGCCACGCCTTTCGCGGTGATCTTCGTGCCGACCTTCTTCGTGGTCGTCATGAGCCTGGTCAAGACCCGTCCGCGCCTGCTGGGCGCCGAGCTTCGCGCCTTCCAGGCCGAGCAGGCCGCCAAGAAGGCCGAAGAGGAAAAACAGGCAGCCAATACCCAAAACCAAGGCGGTCAGGAGAACAAGGAATGACGGCCCTGATGCATAAGCGCGGCGCCCTGGCGGTGCTGCTGGCCGCCGGCCTGGCCGGCTGCTCGCTGGCGCCGGACTATCATCGTCCGCAGGCTCCGGTGCGCGCCGACTGGCCGGACCAGCCCAGGATCAGCTACGGCGCCTACAGCCGGCCCACCGAACTGGGCTCGCAACCGGCCGCCGCCGTGGCGCCGCCGGCCGATACGGCGGCCGCCGAGATCGGCTGGCGCAGCTTCTTCCGCGATCCGCAGCTGCAGGCGCTGATCGAGCTGGCCCTCAACAACAACCGCGATCTGCGCGTGGCCGTGCAGAACGTCGAAGTCGCGCGCGCCCAGTACGGCATCCAGCGCGGGGCGCAATGGCCGTCCATCGGCGCCGGCATCCAGGGCACGCGCCAGCATCTGCCCAAGAATATGCGCACGGGCGGGCCGGACTCGACGTCGATCAGCAGCCAGTACCAGGCCGGCATCGGCCTGACGACCTTCGAGATCGACCTGTTCGGACGTCTGCGCGATCTATCGGAAGCGGCGTATCAGCAGTATCTGTCGACCGAGCAGGCCCAGCGTTCGGTGCATATCACCCTGGTGGGGGCGGTGGCCGAGTCGTATTTCAATCTGCGGGCGGCCGATGTCCAGCTGGATCTCACCCGCAAGACGCTGCAGTCCCGCCAGGAGTCCTACAACCTCGTCAAAACGCGGTTTGACGGCGGCGTGGCTTCCGAACTCGACCTGAACCAGTCCAAGTCGCTTCTGGACTCGGCGTCTTCCGATCTGGCGCAGCTGGCGCGCACGCGCGCCCAGGCGCTCAATGCGCTGGTCGTGCTGCTGGGCGTGCCCAGCCTGCCGGCCGACCTGCCGCAGCCGGCCGAGTTCGGCCGCGACCAGATCCTGGCGACCGTGCCGGCCGGCCTGCCCTCGGACCTGCTGGAGCGGCGGCCCGACATCCTGGCCGCCGAGAACCAGCTGCGGGCGGCCAAGGCCAATATCGGCGCGGCGCGGGCCGCGTTCTTCCCGACGATCTCGCTCACCGGCCTGCTGGGAGTGGCCAGCCCCTCTCTGGACACGCTGTTCCGGGGAGGGCAGGGCTATTGGAGCTTCTCGCCGCAGATCACCACGCCGCTGTTCGCAGGCGGCAGCATCATCGAAGGCCTGAACCTGGCCAAGGCGCGCGACAACATCGCCGTGGCGCAGTATGAGCAGACCATCCAGCAGGCTTTCCGCGAGGTCGCCGATGCGCTGGCCGGCGAGGCGACCTACAGCGCCCAGCTGGACGCGCAGCGCGGCCTGCAGGCCTCGTCGGCCCGCACGCTGGAGCTGTCCAACATGCGCTACGTCAACGGCATTGACAGTTATCTGCAGGTGCAGACCGCCCAGGTGGATTTCTTCAATGCCCAGATCGCCCTGGTGCAGGCGGGCCTGGCGTCGCTTGTCAACCGCGTCGAACTCTACAAGGCCCTGGGAGGCGGCTGGCTGGAAAATACCGCCGTGTCCCAGGCTCAACCCCCGACCACGCAACAACAATGATTGAACTTGGCGTCAATATCGACCATGTGGCCACCCTGCGCCAGCAGCGCCACACTGTGTATCCCGATCCGGTGGAGGCGGCCGTGCGCGCCGAGGACGCCGGCGCGGACGTGATCACTCTGCATCTGCGCGAAGACCGCCGCCATATCCAGGATGCCGATGTCTACGCCATTCGTCCGAAGCTGCGCACGCGCATGAATCTGGAGTGCGCGCTTACGCCGGAGATGCTGGAGATCGCCTGCGCGGTCAAGCCGGACGATGTCTGCCTGGTGCCGGAGAAGCGCGCCGAGCTCACGACCGAGGGCGGGCTGGATGTGCTGGGCCAGTTCGAGGCCGTGGCCGACGCCGTGGCCCTGCTGGCCGCCGCGGGTATCCGGGTATCGCTCTTCATCGATCCGGACGCCGCCCAGATCGAGGCGGCGGCGCGCGCCAAGGCGCCGGTCATCGAGCTGCACACCGGCGCTTATGCCGAGGCCGAAGGCCCGCAGGCCGAGGGCGAGCTGCTGCGCATCCGCGAGGCGGTCCGCGAAGGGCTGCGCCATGGCCTGCGAGTCAATGCCGGCCATGGCTTGCATTACGGCAATGTGCAATCCGTGGCCGCCATTGACGGGATCTCCGAGCTGAATATCGGGCATGCCATCGTGGCCCGGGCTGTCTTCGACGGCTGGGAGAAGGCCGTGCGCGACATGAAGGCGCTCATGATCCAGGCGCGCGGCCGCTAGGCGGCGGCCGGCGCCGGCGAGGCCGTCCCGCGGGACGGCTTTTTTCATGGGCGGGCGCCTGCGTGTGGACGCGCCCGGGCTCGCGTATGATTTCGCTATTGCGGCGCCTTCCCGCGCCGGGCTTTTCCGGTTTGCCATGGTCTCTCTCAGCCCCCCCAGCGGCGCCATCGCCGGCATCGGCATGGACCTGATCCGCGTCGATCGCATCTCCCGAGCCCTGGAGCGCCATGGCGAGCGCTTTGCCGAAAAAATCCTCGGCGTCCAGGAAATGGAAAAATTCCGCGCCCGCAGCGCCCGCGATCCGGCGCGCGGCGTGCGTTTCCTGGCCACGCGCTTTGCCGCCAAGGAGGCTTTTTCCAAGGCCATCGGCCTGGGGATGCGCATGCCCATGACCTGGAACCGGGTGCAGACGCTCAATGCGCCGGGCGGGCGCCCCGTGCTGGTCATCGACGCGGCGCTGCGGCCCTGGTTCGAGCAGCGTTTCGGCGCGGCCCATGTCTCGATCACCGATGAATCCGACATGGCGGCCGCCTATGTCATCGTGGAGTCCCGGGCCGGGGCATCCACCCAATGAGGACAGTTTGATGTCGAAATCCAAGAAACACCGCAAGCTGCCGCCCGGACCGGTCATGGTCGATGTGGCCGGCACGCGGCTGACCAAGGAAGAAAAACAGCGCCTGCGCCATCCGCTGGTGGGCGGCGTGATCCTGTTCGCGCGCAACTTCGAGAGCCGCGCCCAGCTGACGGCGCTCACGCGCAAGATCCACGAGGCGCGCGGCGAACCGCTGCTGATCGCGGTGGACCACGAGGGCGGGCGCGTGCAGCGTTTCCGCGAGGACGGCTTCACGGCCTTGCCTCCCATGCGCGCGCTAGGCGAAGCCTGGGACCGCGATCCGCTGGCGGCCATGCGGCTGGCGACCGCGGCCGGCTATGTGCTGGCCGCCGAACTGCGGGCCTGTGGCGTGGACATGAGCTTCACGCCCGTGCTGGATCTGGACTATGGCGCGAGCAAGGTCATTGGCAATCGCGCCTTCCATCGTGATCCGCGCGTGGTCGCCATGCTGGCGCGCGCCCTGATCCAGGGCCTGGCGCTGGCCGGCATGGCCGCCTGCGGCAAGCATTTCCCGGGCCATGGCCATGTCCAGGCCGATTCGCACCACGAGATCCCGGTCGACAAGCGCACGCTGGCCGACATCCTGAAGGAAGACGCCGCGCCTTATGGCTGGCTGGGCGACGGTGTCCTGTCCTCGGTGATGCCGGCCCATGTGATCTATCCCAAGGTGGACAGCCAGCCGGCCGGCTTTTCGCGCCGCTGGGTGACCGACATCCTGCGCGGCCAGCTGGGGTATGACGGCGTGGTGTTTTCCGATGATCTCACCATGGAAGGCGCCTCGGTGGCCGGCGACATCCTGGCCCGTGCCCAGGCGGCCTTGTCGGCCGGCTGCGACATGGTGCTGGTCTGCAACCGGCCGGACCTGGCCGATGAGTTGCTGGGCCGCCTCGACGTCGCGCATGCGCCGGAATCGGTGGCGCGTATCCGCCGCCTGGCGCCGGCCTTCGCGAGCCCGGATTGGGATGGCCTGCAGGCCGATTCACGCTATCAGCATGCCCGACGACTTCAATCTCAAATCGTTTCTGGCTGATCTGCCGCATCTGCCCGGCGTCTATCGGCATCTGGATGCCGCCGGAGAGGTGCTGTATGTCGGCAAGGCGCGCGACCTCAAGAAGCGCGTGTCTTCGTATTTCCAGAAGAATTTGGCCAGCCCGCGCATCGCGCAGATGGTGGGCAAGGTCGCCCGGGTGGAGGTGACGGTCACGCGCTCGGAGGCCGAGGCGCTGATTCTTGAAAACAATCTCATCAAGAGCCTGCGCCCGCGCTACAACATCCTGTTCCGTGATGACAAGTCCTATCCCTATCTGCTGATCACGGGACATGCCTGGCCGCGCATTGCCTACTATCGCGGTGCCACCCACAAGCGCGGCCAGTACTTCGGCCCTTATCCCAACGCCTGGGCCGTGCGCGAAACCATACAGATCCTGCAGAAGGTCTTCCGCCTGCGCACCTGCGAGGACACGGTCTTCGCCAACCGCTCGCGCCCCTGTCTGCTGCATCAGATCGGGCGCTGTTCGGCGCCTTGCGTGCAGGCCATCGAGGCGGACGACTATGCGCGCGATGTGCAGCGTGCCGCGCGTTTTCTCAATGGCGAGGCGCGCGAGGTCATGGGCGAGATCGAGACCCGCATGCTGCAGGCCTCCAGCGAGCTGCGCTTCGAGGAGGCCGCGGCCCTGCGCGACCAGATGGGCTCGCTGTCCAAGGTGCTGCACCAGCAGACCATGGAGAACGTCGGCGGCGAAGACACCGATGTGATCGCGGTGGCCGCCGCCGGCGGCAAGGTCTGCGTCAACCTGGCCCTGGTGCGCGGCGGCCGGCACCTGGGGGACAAGCCTTTCTTTCCCGCCCACGCCGAGGGCGAGGCAGCCGCCGAAGTGCTGGAGGCGTTCGTCGCCCAGCACTATGCGGACAATGCCTTGCCTCCGGTGCTGGTGTGCTCGCATGCCTTGCCGGATCCGGCGCTGGTCGGGCTGCTGGCCGAGCAGGCCGGCACGCGCTGCCGGCTGTTGACGCGGCCCCAGGGCGTGCGGCGCTCCTGGCTGGAGCAGGCCCAGAAGAATGCCGAGATGGCCCTGGCGCGCGCCTTGACCGAGTCCGGCGCGCGGGCCGCGCGCACCCTGGCCCTGGCCGAAACCCTGGACATGGATACCGACGAGGCCGCGCTCGATGCGCTGCGCATCGAGTGCTTCGATATCAGCCATACGGCGGGCGAGGCCACCCAGGCCTCCTGTGTGGTCTTTCTGCATCATGACATGCAGCCCTCGCTTTACCGGCGCTACAACATCGTGGGCATCACGCCCGGCGACGACTACGCTGCCATGCGGCAGGTGCTGACGCGGCGTTTCGGCAAAGTGGCCGATGGCGAGGCGCCCATGCCGGGCCTGGTGCTCATCGATGGCGGCAAGGGACAGGTGGAGGTGGCGCGCCAGGTCTTCGCCGAACTGGGCCTGGACATCGCCACCCTGGTGGGGGTGGCCAAGGGCGAAGGGCGCAAGGTTGGCCTCGAAACCCTGGTTTTCGCCGACGGGCGCCCGCCCGTGGCGCTGGGCAAGGAGTCGGCCGCCCTCATGCTCATCGCCCAGGTGCGCGACGAGGCTCACCGCTTTGCGATCACCGGCATGCGGGCCAAGCGCGCCAAGGCGCGCAATGTTTCCCGGCTGGAGGAGATCGAGGGAGTGGGGGCCAAGCGGCGCCAGCGCCTGCTGGCGCGCTTCGGCGGGCTGTCCGGCGTGACCTCGGCCAGCATCGAAGACCTGGCTTCGGTCGAGGGGATTTCAGAAGAATTGGCCCAGCGGATCTATGATGCCTTGCACTGATGACGGGCGTCCGCGGGGCGGCTGATGTAGCATACGGGGCACTATGCCGATAAACGTTCCCATTTTCCTGACATGGCTGCGCATCGCCATGATTCCGCTGGTGGTCGGGCTGTTCTATGTCCCCGATGCCTGGATGTCGGTCGGTGTGCGCGATACGCTGGCCGCCGTGGCCTTCATCGTGGCGGCCCTGACCGACTGGTTCGATGGCTGGCTGGCGCGCCGCTGGAACCAGACCTCGGCCTTCGGCGCTTTCCTGGACCCCGTGGCGGACAAACTGATGGTCTGCGCCGCCCTGATCGTGCTGCTGGACCTGAGCCGGGTGGATGCCTTCATCTCCCTCATCATCATCGGCCGCGAGATCACGATTTCGGCCCTGCGCGAATGGATGGCCAAGATAGGCGCCAGCGCCAGCGTGGCCGTGCATCGCCTGGGCAAGTTCAAGACCGCCGCGCAGATGGTGGCCATCCCCTGCCTGCTCTACAACCAGAAGCTCTGGGGCGTGGACACGCGCCTGCTGGGCAATTGGCTGATCCTGCTGGCCGCCGTGCTGACGGTGTGGTCCATGCTGTATTACCTGCAGCGCGCCTGGCCGGCCATCCGCGAGAAAGCGGGCTGAGTGATCCAGGGCCGGGCGGCGCGTGGGGCGCCGCCCGGCCCCATCCCTAGAGGCCATTCGAGTGGCCCGATGAGCGTGGCGGCCAAGCCGCCACGGACCGGAGACTTTTTCAAAAGGGGGCCGCAGCCGGCCCTGTTCGCGCATGAACACCGCTACCGCTGTATCCGATTCCCCCAACCTGCGCCGCCGGGATTGGCAGATCATCCTGCTGATCGGCGTGGCCCACGCCAGTTCGCACTTCTTCCAGCTCGTGCTGCCTTCGCTCTACGTCTCGCTGGGCAATGAGTTCGGCCTGGACTTTGCCCGCCTGGGCCTGCTGGTATCGGTGTTTTATGTGGTCTCGGGGCTGGGCCAGGCCTCGTCGGGCTTTATCGTCGACCGGGTCGGCGCGCGTCCCGTGCTGTGGTTCGGCCTGTCGTGCTTCGTGCTGTCGGCCGTGCTGATCGGCTCGGCCAATGGCTACGGCATGCTGATGCTGGCGGCCGCCATCGGCGGTATCGGCAATTCCATTTTCCATCCGGCGGATTACTCCATCATCAATCACCGGGTCAGCCCGGCACGCTTGGGCCATGCGTTCTCGGCCCACGGCCTGACGGGCAACCTGGGCTGGGCGCTCACGCCGGTGTTCATCACCACCATCACGCTGCTGGCCAATTGGCGCGTGGCGGCTTTTTCGGCCGCCGCGCTGGTGGCCGTCATCCTGCTGCTGACCGTGCTGGGGCGCGACCTGCTGGGCGGCCAGGCCCAGCCGCGCGCCGACGACAAGGCCGCCGCGCCGCAGCCCAGCGCCTGGCAGACCCTGACCGCGCTGCTGGCGCGTCCGGCCTTGTGGGGCGCCTTCCTGTTCTTCGCCTTCACCTCGATCGCCCTGTCCTCGGTGCAGAACTACACCATCCCCTTGCTGGCCCACCTGTATGACTTGTCCAAGGTCGCGGCCAGTTCGGCGCTGTCGGGCTATATGGTGGCCTCGGCCGTCGGCATGGCCGCGGGCGGCTTCCTGGTGTCGGCCACGCCGCGCACCGAACGCACCGTGACGGCCGCCCTCATCCTGGCGGGCCTGACCTTGGTGGTGCTGGCCATGGGCGGGGTGCCGGCGTCGATGGCGGCCTTCGTGGTCGGCCTGGCCGGCTTCTGCTCGGGGGTGGCGGCGCCTTCGCGCGACATGCTCATCCGCCGTGTCACGCCCAAGGGTTCCACCGGTTCGGTCTATGGCCTGGTCTATTCGGGCATGGACGTGGGGTCCGCCCTGGGGCCCCTGGGTTTCGGCCTGCTGCTCGATGCGGGCCTGGCGCAAGGGCCGTGGATTGGCGCGGGCCTGGCCTTCGCGATCGCGGCCATCCTGGCGCAGTGGATCGCGATCCAGGCGCGCAAGGCATCTTGAACCTGTCCGGCACGGTATGACACAGGCCCCGCGAGGGGCCTGTTTTCATTGGCGGGCGGTGCGGATATCGGCCGGCGCGCTGGCGGCCGTGTTGCTGCGCCAGGGATTGATGTCCAGGCCGCCGCGGCGGGTGTAGCGGGCGTAGACGCTGAGCTGCTCGGGCCGGCAGGCCCGCATCAGGTCGCAGAAGATGCGCTCGACGCAATGCTCATGGAACTCGGCGTGTTGCCGGAACGAAACGATGTACTTGAGCAGGCCGGCGCGGTCGATGGGGCGGCCCCGGTAGGCAATCTGCACGCTGCCCCAGTCGGGCTGGCCCGTGACGGGGCAATTGGATTTCAGCAGGCGCGAGACCAGGGTCTCTTCGACGACCTCGCCCTCGGCGCAGGCCAGCAGCTGCGGGGCCGGCTCGTAGCAATCGATCTCGACATCCAGCTTGTCCAGGCTGATGCCTTCAAGCTCGGCGATGCGCAGCGTCTCGAAGCGCTGCGGCAGGATGAAATCCATCCCGATGGGCGCGCCGGCGGCGGCCGACAGGTCGGCCTCGAGCCGCTCGCGCAGGGCCTGGGCATTGGGCAGGCGCGTCTGGTTGAAGGAGTTCAGATAGAGCTTGAAGGACTTGGACTCAATGATATTGGGGCTGTCGGCAGGCACCCGGAAGCTTGCCATGGCAATGCGCGGCTTGCCCTTGGCGTCCAGCCAGGAGACCTCATAGGCATTCCAGATGTCGACGCCGCGAAAGGGCAGCGCGCCGCCCGGCAGGGGCGGCAGGCCGTCCAGGCCCAGACTGGCGCGGTTTTCGGCGCGCGGAATGGGAAAGAGCAGCGAAGCATCGTATTCGGAGGGATAGGCCACGCTGTGGCCCAGCGGCGCGTCGGTAAGCGGCATGGAGATGGCGAAAGGCGGATCAGGTCGATGCCCGCATTGTAGGGCTTTGGAAAGGGTGCTTTTTTTGCATGGTGAAATCCCGCTCGCGGCATGTGAAAGCGCATGCTGCGCAGCAGCGAAGCGGCATTTCACGGCACTCAATCGGTTTTCGTAATGCGAAACAATGCTTGTAATACATTGATTTTACGATAAAAAATTTTCTGCTCATGCAGGCGCCCGCCCATACGCTGCTGCGCAGCATGTCCGTAGACTGTCCTCCATGGATTCGCGGCAAGACCAGACCCTGAATCCGCTGCTTCGCAAACCTCACTACTGGAGAGACACCATGAGCCAACGCGAGACCGACATCCGCAAACTGGAACAAGACTGGGCCGAGAATCCCCGCTGGAAGGGCATCAAGCGCGCCTACTCGGCCGAAGAGGTGATCCGCCTGCGCGGCTCCACCCAAGTCGAGCACACCCTGGCGTGCCGTGGCGCCACCCGCCTGTGGCAGTCGCTGCATTCCGAGCCCTTTGTCAATTCACTGGGCGCGCTGACCGGCAACCAGGCCATGCAGCAGGTCAAGGCCGGCCTGAAGGCCATCTATCTCTCCGGCTGGCAGGTGGCGGGCGACGCCAACCTGGCGGGCGAAATGTACCCCGACCAGTCGCTCTACCCGGCCAACTCCGTGCCGCAAGTGGTCCGCCGCATCAATAATTCGCTGGCCCGCTGCGACCAGATCCAATGGATGGAAGGCAAGAACCCGGGCGATGAAGGCTATGTGGATTACTTCGCGCCCATCGTGGCCGACGCCGAAGCCGGCTTTGGCGGGGTGCTCAACGCCTTTGAATTGATGAAGGGCATGATCGAGGCGGGCGCGGCCGGCGTGCATTTCGAGGACCAGCTGGCCTCTGTGAAGAAATGCGGCCACATGGGCGGCAAGGTGCTGGTGCCGACCCGCGAGGCCGTCGCCAAGCTCATCGCCGCCCGCCTGGCCTCCGACGTGATGGGTACCCCCACGCTGCTGCTGGCGCGTACCGATGCCGATGCGGCCGACCTGGTCACCAGCGATGTGGACGAGAATGACCGTCCCTTCATCACCGGCGAACGCACCGTGGAAGGCTTCTTCCGCACCCGCGCCGGGATCGACCAGGCCATCTCGCGCGGCCTGGCCTATGCGGCCTATGCCGACCTGATCTGGTGCGAGACGTCCACGCCCAATCTGGAGTACGCCCGCAAGTTCGCCGATGCCATCCATCGCAAGTACCCGGGCAAGCTGCTGGCCTACAACTGCTCGCCGTCCTTCAACTGGAAGAAGAACCTGGACGACGCGACCATCGCCAAGTTCCAGCGCGAGCTGGGCGCCATGGGCTACAAGTTCCAGTTCATCACGCTGGCCGGTTTCCATTCGCTGAACTACGGCATGTTCGAGCTGGCCCATGGCTACGCCCGCCGCCAGATGAGCGCCTTCGTCGAACTGCAGCAGAAGGAGTTCGCCGCCGCCGAGCTGGGCTTCACCGCCGTGAAGCACCAGCGCGAAGTGGGCACCGGCTACTTCGACGCCGTCACCCAGACCATCGAGGGCGGCCAGTCCTCGACCACGGCCCTGACCGGCTCGACCGAAGAGGCCCAGTTCGAGCACGGCGAGGCCCAGGCCGCTTGAGCGCGGCGCGCTTTCGGATGCTGTAGTACCTGTTTGTAGGGTGGAGTGTTTTGGGGGACCGACGGGTCCCCCTTTTTTTTAGAGCGTGGCCAGCAGGCTGTCCAGGCTGGGGATGCGGCCGGCCCAGGCGTCCACCGCCTGCGCGTCGACCGTCTCCAATGGCGGGATCTGGGCCAGCACGCGAGTCTGGCCGAATTGTTCGATGGCCTGGCGGTTGCTGTCCGAAGGGGGGCCGCTCATGATCACGCCCAGTACGGGGATGCCGCGCGCGCGCAGGGCATGCAGGCTGAGCAGGCTGTGGTTGATGGTGCCCAGGCCGCTGCGCGCGGCCAGCACGACCGGCAGCCCCAGCTGTTCGATCAGGTCGATCATCATGGTCTGCCCATCGATGGGCACATACAAGCCGCCCGCGCCTTCGACCACCAGCGGTTCATCGGTTTCGGGCGGCCGCAACCCGAGGGTGTCGATGTGGACGCCTTCCAGGAGGGCGGCCGCCCAGGGCGACAGCGGCGCCTGCAAGGCATAGGCCGGCGCGTGCCGGCGTTGCGGCGGCAGGCGGGCCAGGCGGGCGACGGTGGCGCTGTCACCCGCCTCGTCGGCCAGGCCGGTCTGCAGGGGCTTCCAATAATGGGCCTGCCAGGCGCGCGCCAGCAGCGCCGAGACCAGCGTCTTGCCCACGCCGGTGTCGGTCCCGGTCACGAAGACGCCCTTGGGCTTGCGCCAGTGTCCATAGGCCAGTTGATAAGTCACATGGGCTCCTTGTCGGTCGAATTGCCGCAGCACGGCGCGCATCTGGGCCGTGCTCAGAGGCTGGTGGCCGGCGCGCGGCGCGGTGGCGCCTATGCCTTTGAGCGCGCGCAGGAAATCCAGGCCATCGGCGTGCTGTTCGCTGCGGGGCCGGCAGATGGCGTGGCCGGGCAGCAGGCCGGCGCGCATGGTCGGGGCGGCCGGATAAGAAGGGGTGGCGGCGCGCAGGGCGAGCGCATGATGCGCCTGCCGCCACTCGTGGAAGCTGCCTTCGGCCAGGGTGGCGATGGCCAGATGGCCGCCCGGTCGCAGCCAGGCCGCCAGGCGCGCCAGCCCCGCGTTCAGGTCGCCGAACCATTGCACGGCGAGGCTGGAGCAGATGAGGTCATACGTCCCGTGCAGCCCTTGCGGGAACTCGCCATCCATGAGGTGGTAGCGCACCGGCCCGCGCAGCCGCAGCCCGGCGCGGGCCTGGCGCAGCATGTCCGGCGCGATATCGCTCAGTGTCCAGTCGGCTTCGCCCAGGTGTCCGGCCAGGGCGCGGGTCAGCAAGCCCGTGCCGCAGCCTATCTCCAGGATGCGCGGGCGGGCGGGCAGGGGCAGGGCGGCGATCCGCCGCGCCAGGGTTTCGGCGGCATGGCGCTGCACCCGGGCATGGCGTTCGTAGTGGCGGGCGGCCGCGCCGAAACGGTGGGCAGGGTCGCGGCTCATTGCGGCGGCAGGGTTTCGAGAAACGCCCGGATATGCGCCGCGCACCAGCCGGCGGCCGAGCGCGGCAGCATATGGCCGCCGCCGTCGTGCCAGTGGACCGGGGCCGGCAGGTCGGCGCGCGACAGCGCCTCGGGCACGATGGCGTCGGCGGTCGCGGCCAGGCTGCACAGCGGGCGGCGCCATGCCCGCAGTTCGGCCAGCCGGTCTTCATCGCGCAGGCGCAGCAAGTCCTCGTCCAGCCGATCAATGTCGGGCTCGCCGGCCGGCGGGCCGGTGTCGGACCCGGCCTGGCGGTGGAAATCCGCCAACATGGCGCGCGGCTGCGTCCGCAACCGCATGCGCATGCGGTCCAGCAGGCGCCTGGGCACGCCCAGCCCGGGAGCGGCGCCCAGCCGCGCAAAGCTGTTGATGAGCACGAGCGCCCGGCAGTCCGGGAGCGGCGCGCCAAGCAATTTCATGCCGCCCAGGGAGTGCGCGATGGCGATGACGGGGCCCGCCGGCACGGCTTGCGGCGGCGCGCCGAAATAGCCGGTCTCGGCCACGGCCTGCGGCCAGTCCTGAAGCTGGGCGCGCAGGGGGTCCCAAAGACCGGCGTCGCAGGCCCAGCCATGGACGAAATAGAGCGTCGGGCGCGTCATGGCAGGGCCTGGGCCAGCGCGGCGAGCAGCGTATCGATGTCCTGCTCGCGGTGCGCGGCGCTCAGGGCGAAACGCAGGCGGCTGGTGCCGGCCGGCACGGTGGGCGGCCGGATGGCGATGGCCAGCAGCCCGGCGGCTTCCAGGCGGGCTGCCAGCGCCACGGCCTGGTCGGCCGGGCCGACGATGGCCGGCACGATCTGGGTCGAGGAGGCGCCGCAGTCCAGCCCCAGCCCGGCCAGGCCGTCGCGCAGGCGCTGCGCCTGGCCATGCAGATGCCGGCGCTCCTCGTCCAGCGTGGGGACCAGGTCCAGCGCGGCGTCCATGGCGCCCAGCACGGCGGGCGGCAGCGAGGTGGTGTAAATCAGTCCTGAGCAATGATTGACCAGATAGTCGCAAAGCGCGCGCGAGCCGGCGATGTAGGCGCCAAAGCCGCCCAAGGCCTTGCTGAACGTGCCCATGACAAGGTCCACCCCGCCGGGCGCCAGGCCCGACAGCCCCATGCCGCGCGGGCCCAGCACGCCGGTGGCATGCGCTTCGTCGAGATAGAGGAAGGCGCCGTACCGGTCCGCCAGCGCGGCCAGCGCCGCCACGTCGCTGCGGTCGCCGTCCATGCTGAAGACGCTTTCGGTCACGATGAAGGGCGTGCCGGGCGCCTGGCGGTCGCGCCGCAGCAGGCTTTCCAGGTGGTCGAGGTCATCATGGCGGTAGCGGATCTGCCGCTGGCCCAGGCAGCCCTGGTGCAGGCTGGCGTGGTTGAGCCTGTCGGTATAGACGCGGGCTTGGCCGGCAGCCTGGAGCAGGGCGGGCAGCACGGCGGCATTGGCCTGCCAGCCCGAGGCCAGCAACAGGGCGGCCTCGGCGCCTTTGGCGCGGGCCAGCTTGGTCTCGACGGCCTGGTGCATGTCCAGCGTGCCGCAGACCAGCCGCGAGGCGCCGCTGCCGGCGGTCAAGGTCCAGTCGCGAGAGCGCCGGATCAGTTCGGGATGATGACTCAGGCCCAGATAGTCATTGCTGGAGAAGTTCAGCAAGTCGCGCCCATTGCGTCGGATGCGTCCGGCGGCGATGCTTTGCACCGGGTGCAGCTCACGCAGGCGGTGGGCGGCGCGCGCCGCTTGGAGCGCGTCGAGAAAGACAGAATCCAGCTTGGACATGGCAGTGTGCACAACAGGGGCCGGCAGCGTCCCGGCCGTAGAATGCGAGGCATTGTAGTGTGTGGCGGGCCGGCCCGCCGACGGAGTTTGCATGACCCAACCCGATTGGATGCGCCAGGGCTATCCGCATATCTGGCTGCCCTATGCGCAGATGAAGACCACGCCGCCGCCGCTGCCGGTGGCGGCCACCCAGGGCACGCGGCTGATCCTGGCCGACGGCCGCAGCCTGATCGACGGCGTGGCCTCGTGGTGGACGGCCTGCCATGGCTACAACCATCCGCATATCGCCCAGGCCGTGGCCGGACAGCTGCAGGCCATGCCCCATGTCATGTTCGGCGGCCTGACGCATGAGCCGGCGCTCACGCTGGCGGCCCGGCTATGCGCCAGCCTGGGGCCGGGCCTGGACCGTGTGTTCTATACCGATTCTGGGTCGGTGGCGGTCGAGGTCGCCATGAAGATGGCCTTGCAGTTCTGGCTCAACCGGGGCGAGTCCGCGCGGCGGCGTTTCCTGGCTTTCCGCGGCGGCTATCACGGCGACACCTTCGGCACGATGGCCGTCTGCGATCCGCAGGATGGCATGCATGCGCGTTTCGGCGGCATGCTGGCCGGGCACCTGATCGCCGACCTGCCACGCGACGAGGCCTCGCTGGCCGCCCTGCGCGGCCAGCTCGGGCAACATGCCGGCGGCCTGGCCGGCATCCTGGTCGAACCCCTGGTGCAGGGGGCCGGCGGCATGTTGCTGCATGAACCCGAGGTGCTGCGCCGTCTGCGCGTCCTGGCCGATGAATTCGGCCTCTTGCTCATCTTCGACGAGATCTTCACCGGCTTTGGCCGCACGGGCACCATGTACGCCTTTGAGCAGGCCGGCATACGACCGGACATCATCGCGCTGTCCAAGGCCTTGACGGGCGGCACGCTGCCCCTGGCCGCGACGGTGGCCAGCGCGCGCGTCTTCGAGGGTTTTCTGTCGGACGACCCGGGGCATGCCTTGATGCATGGCCCGACCTTCATGGGCAATGCGCTGGCCTGCGCGGCGGCCAATGCCTCGCTGGACCTGTTCGAGCGCGAGCCGCGCCTGGAACAGGTGCGCGCGATCGAGACGGGCTTGCGCGCCGGCCTGGCGCCCTGCCGCGACCTGCCCTGGGTGGCCGATGTGCGCGTGCTCGGCGCCATCGGCGCCGTCGAGCTGTCCGCCATCGGGGACCTGGCCGGGCTCCGGCGGCGTCTGGTCGAGGCCGGGGTGTGGCTGCGGCCTTTTGGGCGCACGGTCTACTTGACGCCGGCCTTCACCATGGAGGCGGCCGAACTGCGGACGCTGACCTCCGTCGTCTGCCGCGTGCTGGGCGAGCAGGCGCCCTGAGCGCGTGGCCGCCATATGGGCGCGGCTTGATTTGCGTCAAGCGGGGCGGGAGGCGGCGGCCTTAGCATCGCGCCCATGCGCGCTCATTCCCTTTTCGCCTTGCCGCCGGCCCTGCCCGCGCCGCAACGCCTCGCCCGCCGGCATGCCTTGCTGCGCCTGGGCGTGGCCTGGCTGGCCATGATGCAGGCAATGATGTTCGCCTGGCCCGGCTATGTCCGGCACGAAGCCATGCCCGCCGATGCCCTGTCCACGCTGGACCGCGCCATCGTGCTGATGAATTGGGCCAGCCTGCTGGTGAGCGTGCCGGTCGTGCTCTATTGTGCTTGGCCCGTCTGGGCCGGCGCCTGGCGCAGCTTGCGGCACGGCCGCGCCGGCATGGACGTGCCGGTGGCCCTGGGCATCCTGGCCGCCTTTCTGCCCAGCGCGCGCGCGACTTGGCTGGGGCATGGCGCTGTCTATTTCGATTCGGTCACGATGTTCGTGGCCTTCCTGCTGAGCGCCCGCTATCTCGATCTGTGCGCGCGCCAGGCCAGCCTGCCCGCGCCGCCGGCGGCGCGCACGATGCTGGCCCTCACCGGCCGCGCGCTGTCGGCCCGCGCCGACCGCGTGGCCGCGCGGTTCGTGATGGCGCAGGTCCTGCTCGCCTTGGGCGCCGGCCTGGCCTGGATGCAGTGGGACCCGGCCCGCGCGCTGCCGGTCATGGTGGCCTTGCTGGTCATGAGCTGTCCCTGCGCCATGGCCATGGCCGTCCCGGCGGCCTTGGCCGCCGCCTACAAGATCGCGGGCGAACAGGCCTGCGCCAGGCCGGCGGCGCTGGCGCGCCTGCGCCACGATCTGCGGCGCAACGCCTTGGGCAGTCTTTACGGCTCGCTGGCCTGGCACCTCCTGATGGCGCCGCTGGCCTTGGCCGGCTGGGTGGCGCCCTGGCTGGCGGCCCTGACGATGTTTCTGTCCTCGATGGCCGTGGCCGGGCATGCCTGGTGGCTGTACCGGAGATCGGCATGACCATCCTGTATCTGTTGCTGCCGCTGTCGCTGCTGTTCGTGCTGGGCATAGGCGTGGCGCTGTGGTGGGCCGTGCTCGACGGGCAATACGAGGAGACCGAAGACGCTTCGCTGTCGATATTGCGCGACAAAGAGGGCTGACGCTCAGACTCCTTGATGCAAATCAAGCCGGCCGCCGGGCTGCTCGCGCATCATCCGGGCCTGGAGAAGAAGCAGCGCCAACTTTGGGTTAGGGGAAGGGCATGAGCGACCAGGTCGCAATACAGGAAGAGGCCTTCAACTACGGCGTGGTTCGGCAGTTCGCGATCATGACCGTGGTCTGGGGTATCGTCGGCATGGCAGTGGGGGTGTTGATCGCCGCCCAGCTGATCTGGCCGCAATTGAATTTCGACACACCGTGGCTGACATATGGCCGGCTGCGGCCCTTGCATACAAACGCGGTGATCTTCGCCTTTGGCGGCAGCGCCTTGTTCGCGACCTCGTATTACGTGGTGCAGCGCACCTGCCAGACGCGGCTGTTCTGTGCGCGTTTGGCGGCTTTCACGTTCTGGGGCTGGCAGGCCGTGATCGTGGCGGCCGCCATCACGCTGCCCATGGGCTTTACCAGCAGCAAGGAATATGCCGAACTGGAGTGGCCCATCGATATCCTGATCACCCTGGTCTGGGTGGCCTATGCGGTGGTGTTCTTCGGCACCATCGTCAAGCGGCGCGTCAAGCACATCTACGTCGCCAATTGGTTTTTCGGCTCCTACATCCTGACGATCGCGCTGTTGCACGTGGTCAACAACATCGAGATACCGGTCTCGATGTGGAAGTCGTACTCGGCCTATGCGGGCGTGCAGGACGCCATGGTGCAGTGGTGGTACGGCCATAACGCCGTGGGCTTTTTCCTGACCACGAGCTTCCTGGGCATGATGTATTACTTCGTGCCCAAGCAGGCGGGGCGGCCGATCTACTCCTATCGCCTGTCCATCGTGCATTTCTGGGCGCTGGCCTTCACGTATATGTGGGCCGGGCCGCACCACCTGCTCTACACCTCGCTGCCGGACTGGACGCAGTCGCTGGGCATGACTTTCTCGCTCATCCTGTTGGCGCCATCCTGGGGCGGCATGATCAACGGCATCATGACGCTGCAGGGCGCCTGGCACAAGCTGCGCACCGATCCCATCCTGAAGTTCCTCGTGACGGCGTTGTCGTTCTACGGCATGGCCACCTTCGAGGGCTCGATGATGTCCATCCGTTCGGTGAATTCGCTGTCCCACTACACCGACTGGACGATCGGCCATGTGCACTCGGGCGCCCTGGGCTGGGTGGCCATGATCACCTTCGGTTCGCTGTACTACCTGATTCCGCGCCTCTATGGCCGCCAGGCCATGTACAGCGTGCGCGCCATCGAGCTGCATTTCTGGATCGCGACCCTGGGCGTGGTGCTGTATATCGCCGCGATGTGGGTGGCTGGCGTGCAGCAGGGCCTGATGTGGCGCGCCACGGCCCCGGACGGCACGCTGGTCTACAGCTTCGTGGAGGAACTCAAGACGCGGGTGCCGTTCTACTTCATCCGTCTGCTCGGCGGCACGCTGTTCTTGTCCGGCATGGGCATCATGGCCTGGAATGTCTGGATGACGGTGCGCGGCGCGCAGGCGGTCAACCCTTCGGTGCCGCGTCCGGCGCTGGCGGCCTGAGGAGCGGATATGTCGCAACAATCGCGTTTCTTTTCGCACCAGACGCTGGAGAAGAACATCGGCCTGATGATCGTGGCCAGCATCGTGGTGGTCTCCTTCGCCGCGCTGGCCCAGATCGTGCCGCTCTTTTTCCAGCATTCGACCACCGAGCCCGCGCCAGGCGTGCGGCCCTACGAGGCGCTGACCTTGATCGGCCGCGACATCTATATCCGCGAGGGCTGCGTGGGTTGCCATTCCCAGCAGATCCGCACGCTGCAATCCGAAGTGCAGCGCTACGGGCCGTACTCGGTGGCGGGCGAATCGGCATTCGATCATCCTTTCCTGTGGGGATCCAAGCGCACCGGACCCGATCTGGCGCGCGTGGGCCAGCGGTATTCGGACGACTGGCATCGCATTCATTTGCGCGACCCGCGCGCGGTGGTGCCGGAGTCCAACATGCCGGCTTATCCCTGGCTGCGGCAGCGCAGCGTCGCCGACGCCGACGTGCAGGCCCGCATGCGGGCCCTGCGCCGCGCGGGCGTGCCCTATGGCGATGAACAGATCGCCCGCGCGCCGGCCGCGCTGGCCGGCAAGACCGAAGAAGATGCCCTGGTGGCGTATCTGCAAAGCCTGGGCGTGCGCAAGAAAGAAGGGGAATGAGATGGCCTGGATCACTGGAACGATGACCGTCCTGTCGATGGCGACCTTTCTGGGCATCGTGGCCTGGGCCTGTTGCCGCGGCCGCGAGCAAGCCAACCGCGAATCGGCGCAACTGCCCTTCGCCCTGCCCGACGAGGGCTGCCATGAGTGATTTCGTCAGCGGCTTCTGGAGCCTGTTCATCACCGTGCTCGCCCTCGGTGGCGTTGCCTGGTGCGTCTGGCTCCTGTTCTCCCAGCGGCGCTGGTTGAGCAAGACCCCCGGCGGCGCGGTGCAGGATACCGGCCATGTCTGGGACGAAGACCTGAGGGAACTGAACAACCCGGTGCCGCGCTGGTGGACCTGGATGTATCTGCTGACCTGCGTTTTCGCCCTGGCCTACCTTTATCTTTTCCCGGGCCTGGGCGCCTATGCGGGCGCGCTGGGCTTCAGCAGCACGGGCGAGGTCAAGGCGCAGCAGGAGAAACTGGCCGAATCCGTCAGGCCGCTCTATGCGCGCTTTGCCGGCATGGACCCGGCCCAGCTGGCGGCCGATCCGGCCGCGCGCGAAATCGGCCAGCGCCTGTTTCTCAACACCTGCTCGCAATGCCATGGCTCCGATGCCAAGGGCGGGCCGGGCTTTCCCAACCTGACCGACAACGACTGGCTGCACGGCGGCTCGCCCGAGGCCATCGCGCAGAGCATCCGCGACGGACGCCATGGCATGATGCCGGCGTGGAAGGGCACGATCGACGCCAAGATGGCGGGCGACATCGCCCACTATGTGCGCTCGCTTTCCGGCTTGGCCGCCGACCCTGTGCGCGTTTTCCGGGGCAAGCGCGAGTTCGGCAACTACTGCGTGGCCTGTCACGGCGTGGACGCCAAGGGCAACCCGGCCCTGGGCGCGCCCAATCTCTCCGACGATATCTGGCTGTACGGCAGTTCGGAGGCCAGCATCACCCGCACCATACTCGAAGGCCGGGATAACCGGATGCCGGCGCATCGCGAACTGCTCAGCCCGGAGCAGATTCATCTGCTGAGCGCCTGGGTGTGGAACCTGTCGCGGCGCGAGACGAGGGACTCGCCATGATGCGCCGGAGCATCCGGGGGCGCCTCGGATGAACAAGCCCGCCGCCGGGACGCCCTGGCAACCGGTGATGCCGCCATCGGGTTCGGTGGAGCAGGCGCTGGACGAGGTGCGCGGCAAGATCCACCCTCGTTCGGTCAGCGGCCGCTACGCGCGCTGGCGCGTGGGGCTGGTCGTGGTCACGCAACTCGTTTTCTACGGCTTGCCCTGGCTGCAATATGGCGGACGCCAGGCGGTGCTGTTCGATCTGGGCGCGCGCAAGTTCTACCTCTTCGGCCTGGTGCTCTGGCCGCAGGACGCGATCTATCTGGCGCTGTTGCTGGTGATCTCCGCCCTGGCGCTGTTCCTGTTCACCGCGATCGCGGGACGGCTGTTCTGCGGCTATGCCTGCCCGCAGACGGTCTACACCGAGCTCTTCATGTGGATAGAGCGCCGCGTCGAAGGCGATCGGCTGGCGCGCATCCGGCTGGACGAAGCGCCCTGGGACGCGCGCAAATGGCGTCTCAAGATCACCAAGCATGCGCTGTGGCTGGCATTGGCCTGGTGGACGGGGTCGACCTTCATCGGCTATTTCGCGCCCATACGGGAGTTGGGCGGACAGCTGTTCGCCGGCCAGCTCGGCGGCTGGCAGTGGTTCTGGATGCTGTTCTACGGTTTCGCCACCTGGGGCAATGCCGGTTTCATGCGCGAGTCGGTCTGCAAATACATGTGTCCCTATGCGCGCTTCCAGAGTGTGATGGTGGACCCGGACACTTATGTCGTGACCTATGACCGGCCCCGCGGCGAGCCCCGGGGCGGGCGTTCGCGCCGCCTCGATCACCGTGGGGCCGGCATGGGCGATTGTGTGGATTGCAGCCTATGCGTGCAGGTCTGCCCGACGGGCATCGACATCCGGGATGGCCTGCAGTACCTGTGCATCGGCTGCGGCGCCTGTATCGATGCGTGCGGCGCCGTTATGGACAAGATGCGCTATCCGCGCGGCCTGATCCGCTATACCTCCGAGCGCGCCATGCAGCAGGGCCTGTCGCCCGGCCAGACGCGCAAGCGCCTGCTGCGTCCCCGGGTGTTGATCTATGGCGGGCTCCTGCTGCTGCTTTGCCTGGGGTTCGCCGGGTCGCTGGCGTTGCGCAGCCCGCTGCGACTGGACGTGATGCGCGACCGCGGCGTGCTGGGCCGCGAGGTGGCCGGCGGCGAGATTGAAAACGTCTACCGCCTGCAGTTCATCAATACCTCCGACCAGCCGCTGACCTTGCGCCTGACGGCGCAGGGGCTGCCGCAGCTGCGCGTGCTGGCCCTGCCGCAGGCGCGCGAGGTGCTGAGCCTGCCGGCGGCCAGCAATACGCTGGTGCCGGTGGTGATCCGGGGCAAGGGCGCGTCCCCCGGCCCGCATTCCATCGTGCTGCGCGCCGAAGCGATCCCCGCCGGGCCGCAAATCGAGGAAGCCGCCACTTTCTATGTGCCTGAATGAGGAGGGCGCCATGCAGAACACGGAGAGCGCGATGCAAAAACCGTCCGGCCCTTGGTGGCGTGAACCCTGGCCATGGATTCTGATGGCCGGCCCGGCCCTGGCCATCGCCGGCTGCGGCCTGACCATTTACCTCGCGGTCTCCCATACCGATCCGCCGGCCGAAGGGGCGGCCCGGCGCGGCCTGGTGGTGGAACATGCGCCGCGCGTCTAGCCTGGGCTTCTGGATCGGGGTGCTGTGGCCGTCCTTTCTGGCGGCGGGCCTGGCCAGCGGCCTTGTCTTTGCCCTGATCGACCCGCTGGACGTGGCTATCCTCGGCGTTCATACGGTCGGGCGCAGCGGCTTCTATACCGTGACCTTTTTCTTGCTCTGGGCCATGGGCGCCTGCTCCAGCGCGCTTACGCTGTGGCTGCAGCCAACCCAGGCGCCGGACGAAGAAGACTAGCGCGGGGAGGAAAAATCGCTTGCTATTGGATAGTGCGCGATATAATATCCCAACATCATGACCCCCAAGACCTCCTCCTCGCCCTCGCTGCTGCTCGATGACCAGCTGTGCTTCGCCCTGCATTCCACCACGCTGGCCATGAACAAGGTCTACCGCAAGCTGCTGGCGGGTCTGGGGCTGACGTATCCGCAGTATCTGGTCATGATGGTGTTGTGGGAGCAGGATGGGCTTACGCTATCGGATATCGGCAAGCGCCTGTTCCTGGACTCCGCGACACTGACGCCCCTGCTCAAGCGGTTGGAGGCCGCCGCGCTGTTGCGGCGCGACCGGGGCCAGCATGACGAGCGCCAGATCATCATCAGCCTGACCCCGCAGGGCCAGGCCCTCAAGGCCCGGGCGGCGTCGGTGCCACGGGGCGTGGCCCAGGCCCTGGCGTGTTCGGCCGAGGAGGTCCATGCCCTCAAGGCCCACCTGGAGCGCCTGCGCGAGCAATTGGCGCAGGGCGAACAGGGCTGACCTGGTCCGCATTATGCGGGGATGTGTATTGCAGTGCATCGATTTATCGTATAAATAGCGAACGATTTAATAGCGAGCTATTTTTTCTCCGGCGGCGTGCCGTCATCCCGTGCCTCGGCGCGGTTTACCTCAAAGGAACCCACCATGTCTCTCGAAAAAGTCCTCTATCGCGCCCATGCCCAGGCCACCGGCGGCCGTGATGGCCGTGCCGTCTCGTCCGACAAGCAGCTGGATATCAAACTGACCACGCCCAAGGAGCTGGGGGGCGCGGGCGGCGAAGGCACCAACCCCGAGCAGTTGTTCGCCGCCGGCTATTCGGCCTGCTTCCTGGGCGCGATGAAATTCGTGGCCAACCGCGACCATATCGCCATTCCCGGCGATGTGTCGGTGCAGGGCGCGGTGGGCATCGGCCCGCTGCCCACCGGCTTCGGCATCGAGGTCGAGCTGACGATCTCGCTGCCGGGCATGGACCGCGCCGTTGCGCAGCAGCTCATCGACAAGGCCCACATCGTGTGCCCGTACTCCAATGCCACCCGCGGCAATATCGACGTCACGCTGACGCTGGCATAAGGCCGGCCTGAGCGGGCAGGCGCCATGAACGGCGCCTGCCCGTGCTTCGCTTGTGTTTCAATTGGCCGGTAGGCGCGACATCAGTCTTTGGCGCGTGCCTTCGAGCCGCCCGCGATGAGTGCGTTATCGTTACGGGTGTCTCCTTCATGGCCAGAATAACAAGCGAGGTTGCCGTGCCCGGCGATAGTGTGATTTCCGTACAGGACCTCTCCAAGATCTATGCCTCGGGGCATCAAGCCCTGAAGAACATCAACCTGGAAATCCGGCGTGGCGAAATTTTCGCCCTGCTCGGCCCCAATGGCGCGGGAAAGACCACGCTGATCAGCATCATCTGCGGCATCGTCAATGCCAGCAGCGGGCGCGTGCTGGCCGATGGCCATGACAACGTGAAAGCCTATCGGGCCGCCCGCCAGGCCATTGGGCTGGTGCCCCAGGAGCTGACCACCGACGCCTTCGAGACGGTCTGGAATACCGTGAGTTTCAGCCGCGGCCTGTTCGGCAAGCCCGCCAATCCCGCCCTGATCGAGCGTATCCTGCGCGATCTCTCCCTCTGGGACAAGAAAGACAGCCGCATCATGGCGCTGTCCGGCGGCATGAAACGCCGCGTCATGATCGCCAAGGCGTTGTCGCATGAACCGCGCATTCTTTTCCTGGACGAACCGACCGCCGGCGTGGACGTGGAATTGCGCCGGGGCATGTGGGAGATGGTGCGGCGCCTGCGAGAGCAGGGCGTGACCATCATCCTCACCACCCACTACATCGAGGAAGCCCAGGAGATGGCCGACCGCGTCGGCGTCATACGCAAGGGCGAGATCATCCTGGTGGAGCAGACTCATGCGCTGATGCGCAAGCTGGGCAAGAAGCAGCTGGTCTTCATCCTGACGGCGCCGCTGGCGGCCGTGCCGGCGGCCTTGTCGCATTACGACCTGGCGCTGGGCGAGGACGGCGGCTCGCTCATCTACACCTACGACACCCAGGGCGAGGTCAACCCCGTGCAGCCGCTATTGCGCGAACTCGACGCCCTGGGCATAGGCTTCAATGACCTGCAGTCCTCCGAAAGCACGCTGGAGGAGATCTTTGTCAGTCTGGTGAGTGCACAATCATGAATTGGTATGCGGTCCGCGCCATCTATCTCTTCGAAATGGCCCGCGCCTGGCGCACGCTCATGCAAAGCGTCGCCTCGCCAGTGATTTCGACTTCGCTGTATTTCGTGGTGTTCGGTTCGGCCATCGGTTCGCACATGGTCGAGATCGGCGGCGTGAGCTATGGTGCCTTCATCGTGCCCGGCATGATCATGCTGTCGCTGTTGACGCAGAGCGTGGCCAATGCCTCGTTTGGCATCTATATGCCGCGCTTTTCGGGCACCATCTACGAAATCCACTCCGCGCCGATTTCCTATGTCGAGATCGTCATGGGCTATGTGGGCGCGGCGGCCAGCAAGTCCATCCTGCTGGGCATCATCATGCTGGCCACGGCCAGGCTGTTTGTCGCCTACGAAATCCAACATCCGGTGTGGATGGTGGTCTTCCTGGTGTTCACGGCGGTGACCTTCAGCCTGTTCGGCTTCATCATCGGAGTATGGGCCGACGGCTTCGAGAAGCTGCAGATCATTCCGCTGATGATTATCACGCCGCTGACCTTCCTGGGCGGCACCTTCTATTCCATCCACATGCTGCCGCCGTTCTGGCAGACCGTCACGCTGTTCAACCCCGTGGTCTACCTGGTGAGCGGCTTTCGCTGGAGCTTTTTCGGCGTGGCCGACGTCAACCTCGGGGTAAGCATAGGCATGACGCTGCTTTTTCTGGCGATCTGCCTGGCGACAGTGCGCTGGATTTTCAAGACCGGCTATCGCCTGAAGACCTGACCTGGCCGTCGACCATGGGGTCGCGCACCCACTGCATGAACAGCACATAGCCCAGCGCGAATCCCACGGGGCCCAGGAACAGGCCGACCAGGCCGGCGGCGATCACGCCGCCCAGCGCGCCGATCAGGATGATGGGCAGCGGGATGCTGATGCCGCGCGCCAGCATCAGCGGCTTGAGGATGTTGTCCAGCAGACCCACCAGCACGCACCAGACCGCGAAGCCCACGGCCATCGGCGTGCTGTTGTTCATGAACACATAGATGGCCGCGGGCAGCAGCACCACCAGGATGGGCAGCTGCACGATGCACACGGCCAGCGCCACGATGGCCCAGATGCCGGCGCCCGGCACGCCCGCTACCAGCATGCCCAGTCCGCCCAGCGCCGACTGGATCAAGGCCACGCCGATGACGCCCTGAGCCACGGCCCGGATGGTCGTGGCCGTCAGCTGGACCAGCTCATGGCCGCGCTGCGGGCCGGCGATGCGGGCGGCGATATCATCGGCCATGCGCTTGCTGTGCCGGCCGTAGACGAGGACCAGCCCGGCGATCGCGACCGCCGCCAGGAAGATCAGGAATTCCATGCCGGCGGTCGTTGCGCTGTTGAGCAGCCATTTCGCCGCGGCTGTCAGTACGGGCTGCAGCGGTTTGAGCGCGGTCTCGACGTTTTCGGTGGCCAAGGCCCAGGCGTCGTGCAGGCGGCCGCCGACCAACGGCAGGCTGGAGATAAAGTCCGGTGGATCGGGGATGCGCAGCGTGGGCTGGCCCTCGGCATGATGGAACAGCCGCGGCAGGCTTTCGGCCAGGGAGCCGGCCAGGAGCGCGCCGGGGATCATGAAGGCGAGCAGGGTCAGGATGACCAGCAGCAGCGAGGCCGATTTCGGCCGCCCGCCCAGCCAGCGCGCCAGGCGCTGGTGGATGGGCGCCAGGGTGACGGCCAGGATGATGGACCAGAGCAGCAGGCCGATGAAGGGTTCGGCGACCCGGTAGCACCAATAGACCAGCCCGCCGATGAGGCTGATCCGGATGAAGAGGTCAAGCAGGCTGCGGGACAGCACTTGTTGAAAATCGACGTCCGGACGAAGGCGCATGGCTCAGTCTCTGGGGACCGGGATGAAGGGCGCCGCGGGTCCCGGCGCGGCGCCTTTGTTTGTAGCGGATAGGAGGTTCGCCTGGCAAGCGGGGCGCGGCCTCACTCCGCCCGGCGGGCGAAGTCCGCCTTGAGGAAGTCCTGGGCCGGCAGGGGTTTGCCCAGTAAAAAGCCTTGCAGCGAGTCGCAGCCCAGGTCCGTCAGGAAGCGCTGCTGGGCCGGGGTCTCCACGCCTTCGGCGACGATTTTCAGGTTCAGGCGCTGGCCCAGCGCGATGATGGCCGACACGATGGCCGCGTCTTCCTGGTCATGTTCGAGCTGGTTGATGAAACCGCGGTCGATCTTGAGTTCGCTGGCCGGCAGCCGCTTGAGGTAGAGCAGGCTGGAATAGCCGGTGCCGAAATCGTCGATGGAGATGGACACGCCCAGCGAGGCCAGTTCGCGCAGCACGGCCAGGCTGGCCTCGGCGTCGCGCATGGCGGTGGTTTCGGTGATCTCGATGGCCAGGCAGCTGGCCGGCAGCAGGTGGCGCGCCAGCGTGTCGCGGATGGTGTCGACCAGGCCGGCCTGGGAAAATTGCATGGCCGACAGGTTGACCGCCACGGTCCAGTTGCCATGGCCGAGGTCGCGCCAGATGCGCATCTGGCGGCAGGCCTCGTCCAGCACCCATTCCCCGATGGAGAAGATCAGTCCGGTGCGTTCGGCGATAGGGATGAACTCGGAGGGCGAAATCAGGCCGCGCTTGGGGTGGTTCCAGCGCAGCAAGGCCTCGGCGCCCACCACCGGGCCGGACGGCGCGATGAATTTGGGCTGGTAGTGCAGCACGAGCTCGCCGCGCGCGCGGGCCTGGCGCAAGTCCTGCAGCAGTTGCAGCTGCTCGCGCGCGTTCTCGTTCATGGCCGGCTCGAAATAGCTGTAGCGCCGGTCGCGGCCCAGACGCTTGGCGTGATACATGGCCGCGTCGGCGTGGGTCAGCAGGGTATGGCCATCTTCGCCATCGCCCGGGTAGATGGAAATACCCACGCTGGCCGTGACCGACAGCGTGTGGCCATCGACGATGATCTCGCGCGACAGCGCATCGATCAGCTTTTCGGCCAGGTTGGCGGCATCGGTGGGTTCGACCACCTCGGCCACGACGATGAATTCGTCGCCGCCCAGGCGGGCCACCGAATCGCCCGGACGCAGCACCTCGGTCTGGATGCGCTGCGCCAGCTGGCGCAGCAGGCTGTCGCCGCTCTGGTGGCCGTAGGCGTCATTGACGGCCTTGAAACCGTCCAGGTCGATGCACAGCACGGCGAAGTGGCCGCGCGCGGCCTTGGCGCGCGTGATGGATTGGATCAGGCGTTCGTCGAGCAGGGCGCGGTTGGGCAATTGGGTCAGCGCGTCATGCAGCGCCAGGTGCAGCAGTTCTTCATTGGCCTGGGCCAGGGAGCTCGCCAGGGCCGAGGTGCGCGCCTCCAGGCGCGTGTCCAGCACCGCCACCACCAGGGCGATGCCCAGCACGCTCAGCGTCACGGCGGTGACGCTGGCGGCGAGCCAGCCGGCGCTGATGCCATGCAGCACGGCCATGCAGACGCTGCCTTCGGCAAAGCGCGCGGCCGCCATGCCGGTATAGTGCATGCCGACGATGGCCAGGCCCATGACGACCGCGGCGCAGACCCGGTAGGCCGGCGCGCCGGGCCGGTTGTGGCGCAGATGGTGCGTGATCCACAGCGCCGCGCCCGAGGCCAGGATGGCTACCATGACCGACAGCAGGAAGAGCCAGGGCGAATACTCGATGGCCGGATACATGCGCATCGCTTCCATGCCCACATAGTGCATGGCGGCGATGCCGCAGCCCATCAGCATGGCCGCGCCCGCCAGGCGCCACTTCGGCAGCGCGGCGCGCGTGACCACCCAGAGCGCGAATGCCGAGCAGATGATGGCGATGAGCAGCGACAGCCCCGTAAGCGTCAGGTCATAGCCCAGGGCGATGGGCAGGCTGAAGGCCAGCATGCCCACGAAATGCATGGACCAGATGCCCAGGCCCATGGCGCAGGCGCCGCCGAATAGCCAGCCGCGTGCCGCCGGGCCTCGCGCGGACGTCACGCGGCTGGCCATGCCCAACGCCGTATAGGAGGCCAGGATGGCGACCCCGAGGGATACCAGCACCAGGGTGGGGTCGTAATTTCCGACAAGCATTAAAGGCCTCCGCGAGGCAGATCAGGCAGGCGCGACATAAGGGGGCAGTGGAGCCGGGCAGGCCGGGGTGGCGCAAGAAGATCCGCGAGCGCGAAAGCGTATCCGATTTTTGCCTTGCCCGATTGTCGACAATCTATTTTTTTTCAGGTCCCCACGCGCAGCGGGGCGGTGAGCTTGCGCAGCGCGGCAACGACGCTCTGGGCGGTGATCCGGCCCGTCTTGGGGTTCTCAGAAGGGATGTTCTGGATTTCCATGGAGAAACTGGCCGCGTCCGAGTCCACTTCGACGCGGTGCACATTGCGGGTAACGCCGGGATCGGCCCAGATCTCCAGGGTGGTCCGGTCCGCGCCGATGCCAGCCAGCGAGACGCTGACCGCGACGTTGAGATTGGCCGGAAAGCCCACGGCCGCGTCGCGCGGCGAGCCCCGGAATACCAGCGTGGGTTCGGTGATGCCGGCCAGGTCGATGCGATGGGTTTCCAGATAGGGGGCGCCGGCCAGGCCGCGCGGCGGCTTGCGGGTGATCATGGTGACCGAATGGATCTTGCCTTCGGCGGCGGCGGTCAGGGCGTCCAGGCCCAGGATGGCGCCCGAAGGAATGATGATCTGCCCGCCATGCTCGCGGGCCAGGGCGATCAGGTCTTCATTGCGCAGCAGGGCGCCGGAGCTGAGCACCATCAGCTTCTTGCCGGCGCGAAGCACCGGCTCGGACAGCTCGCGGAAGACGGCGGCGGGCGCGGCCTCGACCACCAGATCGCAGCGGTCCGCCAGCCCGGCCAGGTCCGTGAAGACCGGCGCGGCGCCCTGCCAGCTCCGGCCGGCATGGCGCTGCGGATCGCGCACGGCGATGGCGGCGAGCTTCAGCCCGGGCAGCCCATGGTCCAGGGTGTGGGCGACGGCTTGGCCGATGGCGCCGAATCCGGCGATTCCGACTTTCAGGGCAGGCATGACGATCCTCTATGGGCGATGAAACAGCCGGGGAAGAATACTAGATCGCAGGCGCCGCGTGGGCTTCAGGCGGCCGGCGGCGCCAGTTCGCGCAGCAGGGCGATGGCATGGCGGGCGGCAGTGGAGCGTTCATGGCGCCGGTAGGCCATGTCCAGCAGGGCGCGCGGCGCATCGCCGCGTATGGGCCGGTATTCGATGCCTTCGGCCCCCATATGGCGCATGGCGGCCGGGACAATGGAGATGCCCACGCCGGCGGCCACCAGGCTGATGATGGAAGCCATCTGCGGCGCTTCCTGGATGACGCGGGGCGTGAAGCCGGCGCGCAGGCAGGCCGACAGGATGGCATCGTACAGGCCGGCCCCGATGGGCCGCGGATACAGCACGAACGCTTCGTCGGCCAAGGCCTTCATGGGCACGCTGCGCCTGCGGCACAGGGCATGTCCTGGCGGCAGGGCGACCAGCATGGGTTCGTCCATGACGCGCTCGGAGGCGCACGCCGGGTCCAGCGCATACGGCGGGCGCACGAAGGCCACATCCACTTCGCCCAGGCGCAAAGCCTGCAGCAGCGCGCGCGATGTGCTTTCGGACAGCGACAGCTGGACGCCGGGATAGCGGTCACGATAGGCGCGGATGGCGCGCGGAAGATAGGGATGGAAGACGGCCGAAGCCGTAAAGCCCACGCTGACCGAGCCGCGTTCGCCCCGGCCCAGGCGGCGCGCGGTTTCCACGGCGCGGTCGGCGGCAGCCAGGATGTCGCGGGCGTCTTCCAGAAAGCGGGCGCCGGCCTCCGTCAGCTCCACGCCGCGTGGCAGGCGCAGCAGCAGGGGTGTGCCGATCTCGCGTTCGAGCTGCTGGATCTGCAGGCTCAGGGGCGGCTGGCCGATGCCCAGCCGCTGGGCCGCCCGCGTGAAGTGCAGGGCCTCGGCGACGGCCACGAAATAGCGCAGATGCCGCAGTTCCATACTTTTTAGAAATGACAAATCACAGTTTCATATATTGGACAAATGTACACGGAAAGTCTACCGTTGAAGACAAGGCCAGCCAGGCCTGCGTTTTTCGAGATTTCCGCCATGTCCGCCCCTCAACCTCCCGCCACGTCCACGCCCGCGCCCGCCGCGGACGAGGGACAGGGATATCTGCGCCGGGGCACCCCGGCGCTGCGCCGCGCCCAGTGGGCCCTGTTCGCCGCCGGCTTCGCCACCTTTTCCCTGCTGTATTGTGTCCAGCCGCTGATGCCGCTGTTTACCCACAATTTCGCGATATCGCCCGCGCAGAGCAGCCTGTCGCTGTCGCTGTCCACGGGGATGCTGGCGCTGGCTATTTTCCTCGTCGGTCTGTGGTCGCAGGCCTTGCCGCGCAAGCGGGTGATGGCGGCCTCGCTGATGGCTTCGGCCGTGCTCGGCACCCTGGCCGCCTTTGCTCCGGACTGGACCAGCCTGCTGGCGCTGCGTACTTTGCAGGGCTTGGCCATGGGCGGGGTGCCCGCCGTGGCCATGGCCTATCTGGCCGAGGAGGTCGAGCCCGGGACGCTGGGTTTCGCCATGGGCCTCTATATCAGCGGCAGCGCCTTCGGCGGCTTGACCGGCCGGGTCATCACCGGCCTAGTTTCGGACTTCTTCGGCTGGCGCGCGGCGCTGGGCGCGCTGGGCCTGCTGGGCTTGGTCGCCGCCTTGCTATTCACCTGGCTGCTGCCGGCTTCGCGCCGCTTTTCGCCCAAGCGCGGCAACGGCTGGCGCGAGGCCCGCAAGGGGCTGTCCACGCATATGCGCAACGGCCCGCTGGTCAGCCTGTTCCTGCTGGGCGGTCTGCTGATGGGCGCTTTCGTCACGGTCTATAACTACGTCGGTTTCCGGCTGCTGCAAGCGCCTTTTTCGCTCAGCCAGACTTTCATCGGCGGGATTTTCCTGGTCTATCTGGTGGGCATTTTCGCCTCGACCTTTTTCGGACGCCTGGCCGACCGGCATGGCCGCGGGCCCATGCTGGTGCTGGGCACCGTGCTCACGCTGAGCGGCTTGCTCTTGACGCTGTCCGACCACCTGGCGGTGCTGGTCGCCGGCATCGTGGTCTTCACCTTCGGGTTCTTTGCCTCGCATGCCGTGGCCAGCGGCTGGGTGGGCCAGATGGCGCGCGGCTACAAGGCTCAGGCCGCTTCGCTGTATCTGTTGGTCTATTACCTGGGCTCCAGCGTGCTGGGCTCGGTGGGCGGCAAGAGCTGGGCGCTGGCTGGCTGGGTCGGTGTGGCGGAGTTGACCGGGGCGTTTCTCATCCTGGCCCTCGGGGTCAGCGCCACATTGGCCTTGCGGGCGGCGCGGCGGGAACAGGCGGGACTGGCCCCCGGGCGCGAGCCGCAAGTTTGAGCGCGGCGCGCGTTTCGGAGGCGGCGGGAGCGGCGCTCAGCCGGCGCCCTTGAGGATGGCGTAGAGCTGGTCCTTGATGTGGAGTTTTTCTTTTTTGAGTTTTTCGATCTCTAACGTGGTCGCGGTTTCTCTCCCGGCTTCCATGTTCTGGATCTGCTGATCAAGCTGATTGTGCTTGTCGAACAACTTCGCGAAATGCGGATTGTCGGTCTTGAGTCGGGAAATCTGATCGCGAAACTCAGGGAACATAACGGGACCTCCGTGGTGAGGATGCCACGCCCAGCTGGTCCGCGACCCGCGAGAGCGCGCAAGGAAAGACTGCCGGTGTCCTTGATATGAACCCAGTATAGCGGTCGGGGCGGGGGCGTCAATTGGCCGCCGCAGGCCGCCGCGGCAAAGCCCCGGGTGGGTCCCCATGGGCGGGCGCGGCGCCTTTGCCGGGAGCGTCACGCCCGCCCACGGCCTTCAGCGCTTCGGCCCCCCCATGACCAGGGCCAGGCCGCCGAGGATGGCGGCCATGCCACCCAGGGCCAGCAGCGGCAGCGGATTGCCCAGCAGCAGGTAATCCAGCAAGGCCGTGCCGGCGGGCACCAGGTAGAAGAGGCTGGTCACATTGACCAGGTCGCCGCCCTGGATCAGGTGATAGAAGAGCAGGGTGGCGCCCACGGAGATGACCAGGCCCAGCCAGAGCAGAAGCGCCAGCAGCGGCCAGCCAGGGGTCAGGTCCAGCGGCTGCGAGGGCGCGATCAGCAGGCATAGCACGAGGCTGGCCGCGTACTGCAGCGGCATCACGTCCAGCGGCGCCTGGGCCGAGCGTTTCTGCATGATGGCCCCGGCTGTCATGCACAGCAGCGAGCCCAGCGCGAAGGCCATGCCCAGCCAGCCCAGCCCTTCCAGGTGGATGCCTTGCCATACCACCAGCACCAGGCCGGCCAGCGCCAGGGCCAGGCCCGCCAGGCGGCGGCCATGGAAGCGGCGTTCCGTCCAGAGCAGGGTCAGGATGGGCTGTATGCCCAAGACCGTGGCCAGCACGCCAGGCGCCACGCCATGGGCCAGCGCCAGCAGATAGCACACGGTATAGCCACCCAGGATGAGCAGGCCGATGCCTATGGTCGTGATCCGGCTGCCCGGGGCGGGCAAGAAGCGGCCGCGCCGCGCCGCCAGCAGACAGAGCACGGCGAAGGCCAGTCCCAGGCGCATGAGCAGGAAGGCGAAGGGGGTGGCGTAGAGCAGCGAAAGCTTGGCGGTGATGGCGCCGCTGCTCCAGAGCAGAACAAACAAAGACGTGGATCCATGGGAGATCCAGGATGATTTTTGCATCGGAAAAATCCTGTCGAAAGACGCAACAGCCCCCGGGGCGCGAAAAAAAGCGCCGGCGGTAAAGCGGGGGAGTGAAGAGGCTTAGCGGCGGTTTGACGGCCCTTGCGGGACAGCAACGACCCCGGCGGCCGGCGGAGAGGCCGGCGGCGAGTCGACAGGCGGAGGTGCCGTCCGCGCGCGCGCCAATGCCACGGCCTCAAGAGGCGGGCTGACGGGCGGATGATGCGAGAACGGCATGGATGAGAAACCTGGAAGACGCGGATTGGACAACCCGCAGTGAACGCATCTTACGTTGGCGGCCGCGAGGGCGTCAATGGCCACTCACCAGTGCTGAAGCTCCTGCGGGCCGCGCAGTGTCCACAGTTCCGGCGCGCATTCGGCTTCCCAGCCGCTGGCCGCGGCCAGGATCTGCAATTCTTCGGCCAGGATGGGCTCGGGCTGGCCGGGCCACGCCGGCGCGGCCGATTGCCCGCCGGGAGCGGCGGTCCACACATTGGCCGAGGGAGCGCGCACCTGCAGTTCCTCGCCGTCGGCCAAGGTGTCCAGCAGACAGAACAGCCAGGCGAGAATGATGTAGCGCGAGGAAAACAGGCGCAGGTCGGGCACGATGGTGAATTGCGGCAGCGCGACATGCTTGCCGGTGGCCAGCAGGCGCGCGGCCACGATGCGGCTGCAGTCCTCGAACAGCACGCCCGCGTCACCATGGCGCTCGCGGTCGACCAGCCAGTCGTCCAGGCCGCGCAGGCTGGCCACGCCCTCGTCGAGCAGGCTCTGCACCTCATCGACCAGGCGTTCGTGGCGCGCGCCGTTATCGCCATCGGGTGGCTGATGCAGCATGGCCGAGGCCAGACCTGCATTGGAGATGGGGCCGATGACATCGTGGCGCAGCACCGGAAATATATGCGCCAACACTTTGAACCGTACTCCCTGAGCCTGGAGATCCAGCCTGGAATCAGTCATTGCCTGATAACGCCTTTCTGAGAATGCCCCGGCGGACCGCGAGGTCCGCTGAAGCATTATGGCAAAGAATGTCTTTTGCGGGACAATGCATTAATAGTGTCGTATTAACCAGGAATTGCAGATGTCACAGGTCGCCGACCTCCAGGATCCCCGCCCCGTGCCGCCCGAGGCGCCTGGCCCCAACGAATGCTGCCAGAGCGGCTGTATCCCCTGCGTCTATGACCTCTATGACGAAGCCATGGCGAATTACCGCGAGGCCCTGAAAGCCTGGCTGGCCCGGCATCCCGAGGCCAGCGGGCAGGGCGACCGCTAAGGGGCGACGCGCTTGAGGATGTAGTGCTCGGCCAGCGGGCCGGTGACGGGCTGGCCATCGGCATCGAGCATGAACAAGCGGTCTTCGCCCACGCGCCAGCGGCTGCCTTGGCCCTCGAGTTCGATGCTGCCGTCGCCCGGCAGCCAATGAAAGCGGCCGCGCACGATATCGGGCCTGGCCTGGCGGTCCTGGTACAGCTGGCTCAGCTCATAGCTGCCGTCCGCGCCGAGCGTGAGCTGGATGCCGATGCCAGGGCAGTCGGCGCAGGGCAGTACGCCGGCATAGCTGCCTGGCCAGTCCAGCGCCTGGCGCGAGGTATGCGTATCGGGCGCGGCTGCCGGCTTTTGCGCGGGCGCCGCGCAGGCCGACAACAGGAGGGCGGCGGCCAGCGGCGGAAGAAACTTGAACATGGCGTCATCTCCAGACAGCGAGTGAGTCCACACGGTAGCGGTTAAGCGAGTACGACCATGCACCGTCTGGTAACGCGATGTGTCCTCGCGTCCTTGCCGCGGCCGCTAAGCGGCGATCTCGCGCCAGGCGGCGGCCGCGGACAAGACCGTGTGCATGTGCACGGTGTGCGCGAACACATAGTCGGCGCCATACACGGTTTCGTCGGGGAACTCCGCGGTCAAGGCCAGGCTGGCCAGCTCGCGGGTGCTTTCTCCGAGCAGCACCGGCACACCGTTGAATACTGGCCAGTCTTCCGTGGCGGCGTAGGCCGCGCGCCGCGCTTGCTGCGCGGCATTGAAATCCGCCAGGTCCGGCATGGCGAGCGCCAGTCGGGCGGTGGCCGCCTGCGCCAGCCGCCGGGCCTGCTCTTCCCATCCCGGGTGATAGCGCAGGATGAGGAAAAAGCCTTTGGGCAAGGTCCAGGATTCAAATCCGCGCGGCAGGTAACCCGACAGCGGCCGGGTCCATTCGTGCGAGGGATAGCCATGCAGATTGATGTGCAGCCGGGCGCCGCTTTGGACCAGCGCCTGATGCCGGGCCAGGCTTTCGGCGGCGGGCGGGCCTTCGCGGTAGGCCACGTCATCGCCCAGCGCGCTGTAGCGCGCGGCATGATGCATATGGTTGGGATGGATGGCGCGCAGCGCTTCGAAAAGCGCATAGCCATCGGGGTTTTCGACCGGGATCAGGGCGAATGGGCCCTGGCCGAGCAATTGGCCGGCGGCGCGCAACGCGCCCACCACGCCCGAGGTTTCATTGGCATGCTGGGCCGCGGAAATCAGCACCGGCGCGGCGGGCAGCGCGCTCGGACAGTAGTGCCACAGGATGCGCCGTCCTTGGCGCGTGGGCGCCTCGTTTGCCTGGCCGCCCAGGGCGGCCAGGCTGTGGGCGACTTCGTCCAGTGTCAGCGGATGGCCGCGCGTGGCCAGCGCCGCGGCCCGAGGTGTGAGCGGCGCGACAGGCGCGAAGGATTCGGTGGCGATGATGAGCCGGGGCACTGTGCCGTGCCGTACGTCGGGTACGATCTGGCCCGGGCGCAGCCCGCGGTCGCCCAGCGGCCGGCCCGAATGGCGCTGGAAGAATTCCAGCGCCGAAAAATACAGGTCTTCATGCAGCGCTTCGCAGCTGCTGGCGGTTTCGCCGCCGGGCAGCGGTGTTTCCAGCGGCGGGATGTCCACACGCAGGCTCAGGCGCTCGAAATAAGGTTCGGCCTGGCCCCAGGGATGGGCAGCCAAGGTGTCCATGGCGGCATCGAAGATCTGCCGGTATTCGGCGCGCTCGGCCTGGTCCAGCAGGCAGGCTCCGTCCGGACCGGCCAGGCGCAGCCAGGCGCTGGGCGATAGCGCGGCCAGGCCCTGGCGGTCGCGGCTCCAGGTGTTGGGCGCCTCGATGCGGCAAGTCTGGACGGCGCCCGAGCGGCGGTGCAATACCGCGGTGTAGACGGCGGGCCCGTCCTGCGGCGCTTGCGGCAGGAAGCGCACGCCGGGCAGCAGATCGGCCAGCGGATAGGCTTCCAGCAGAAAGCGGTCCGGCGCCACGCCGGCCAGGACCGGATAGCGGATTTCGGCCCGGATCACATCCTGCGCCTTGATGTCTTCCAGGAAGGCGTGCACCAGCGGCTTGTAGGCCGATCGTATCCGGGCCGTGACGCCGGCCTCGGCCAGGGCGGCTTCGAGCTGCCGCCGCGCGGCCAGGCCTTCGAACAGCCAACCTTCGAGGCGGCACCCCTGCCATCGGGGCCGGGCATAGCGCTCCAGCCAGGTGTCGGCCAGGCGCGCGAACGTGGTTTCCAGCAAGATCACGATACAGGTCCGAAAACGGATGCGGAAGACACAGCTTACTGTGTCCGGGTGCGGCCGCGTTATCGCTCTGTTGCGAATGTTGCGGCTTGGAAGCGTTTGGCGGGGCTACCATACAGGCGCGCCGACCGCTGGCGCATCCTATGCGGAGGTCTCATGAAACATACCCGTTCACTGCTCGCGCTGGCCGTCTTTTGCCTGGCTGGCGCCGCGCACGGTCAATCCGGCACCCAGGAAATGCAGTTTCCGGGCGCCCAGCCCAAATCCTCGGCCAATTGGTCGCCGCCGGCCACGCTGCGCATGACGGTGGAGCCGTCGGCGCCGGCAGCCGCGCCCATCCACGACACGCCCGAAAGCATTGCCGAGTACCAGCGTTGCCGCACGGTGTCGGATCGCGCCGCCGTCACCAACGAACAGCGCACCGCCGGCGTGGCCGCCTGCCTGAAGGAACTGCAGGACCGCCGCCAGCCACGCTGACGTTCCGCATGACCTTATGAGAAATCGAGATAATCCGCCGGCGCATTCTCGGCAACACTGCAGGCCATTGCATGCAAGGCCGGCGCGCCGATGGATTCCTCGACATATACCTTTGACCTGAGCCTGTTGCGCAGCTTCGTGGCGGTGGTGGATCACGGCTCTTTTGCCCGGGCCGGGCAGGCCCTGGGCTATACGCAGGCGGCGGTGTCGCAGCAGATGCAGCGCCTGGAGGCGCAGATCGGCCTGCCGTTGTTCCGCAGACAGGGGCGCAACAAACACCTGACCGACAGCGGCATGCAGTTGCTGCGCTATGCCCGCGAGATGATTCTGCTCAACGATGACGCGGCGCGCGCGCTGACCGACATTCGCCTGAGCGGCATCCTGCGCCTGGGCGCGCCGCCCGATGTGGCCGAGACCCTGCTGCCCGCCATCCTGGGCCAGATCGCGCGGTCCGCGCCGCAGCTGCGCCTGGAGATCGATGTGGGGCGCAGCCCCTACCTCATGCAGGCGCTGGAGCGCGGTGACATCGACATGACGATTTCCACCCGCCGCCAGGAGGGCCTGCAAGGCCTGCTGCTGCGCACCACGCCTACCGTATGGATCAGCGCCACGCAGTTCGCGCCGGTGCGCGGCCATCCCCTGCCTCTCATCCTGATCGACGAGCCGAGCATCTTCCGCCGCCTTGCCATCGATGCGCTGGATCGCGCCAAGATCCCGTGGCGGCTGGCCTATCGCGCCTCCAACCTGACCGGGGTCAAGGCGGCTATCCGCGCCAATCTGGGCGTGACGGCGCGCACCATGGACCTGTTGGGGCCGGATATGCGGGTGCTGGGCGAGGGACTGCCCCGGCTCGCCGATCTGCCTTACTACCTCTGGATGCGTCCGGGCGCGGCCAATCCGGCGGCGCGGCAGGCCTTCGAGCTGCTGCAGCGATCGGGGCAGTACACCCCTGTCCTGGCCGCCGCGGGATAAGCCCCCGGAAGGAACAGATAAGATCTTCTTATGTATGCGGACAGCGGGTGCCATCGTCACGGACCGGTAAAAACCCCGCCGATTCATGGGATTGCGCGCGACGGCGGGCCGGGCGGCCAGGGCCGCATCCGCAAATTCTCATAAAGATATGGGGGCTTTGTATTTCAGCCCGGCCGCCCGCGCTGGCCACAATGCGGCCTTTCCCAATCAGGCAAGGCAGCACACGACATGGCTCTTCCCGATCTTCCGGACCCTGCGGCGGGCCCGGCCGATATTCCCGGCAGTCCCTTGCACGAGGTCTTGCGCCAGCCCTTGCTGCTGGGCCTGTTCCTCCCCATCCAGAGCGGCGGCTGGAGCCCATCGACCCTGCCGCGCGGCACCGATTGGACGTTTGAGTACAACGCGGCGTTGACCGAACGCGCCGAGGCCCTGGGCTTCGACCTGGTTTTCGGGCTGGCGCAATGGCTGGGCAAGGGCGGGCATGGCGGCCGCATGCAGTACCGCGAGAACTCGCTCGATCCTTTCGTGACCACCGCCGCCCTGGGCGCGCGCACGCGGCGCATCCTGCTCATTTCCACCATCCAGATCCTGTACGGCCCTTGGCATCCGCTGCACCTGGCCAAGTTCGGCGCCACGCTGGATCACATCACCGGCGGACGCTGGGGCCTGAACATGGTGACAGGCAATCTGCGTTCGCAGGCGCTGATGTTCGGCCGCGACCAGATCGAGCACGATCTGCGCTATGAGATGGCCGATGAGTTCACGCGCATCCTGCGCGGACTCTGGCGCAGCGAGGAAAACCTGTCTTTCGCGGGGCGGTTCTGGTCGGGCCAGGACAGCTATGTGTCGCCCCGCCCGCGCTACGGCCGTCCCATCCTGGTCAACGCCACCGGCTCGCCGGCCGGCATGGACTATGCCGCGCGCCACTCTGACCTGGTCTTCATCACCAGCCCGGCCGGCGCGCAGATCGAGGCCGCCCTGCAGGCCTTGCCCGCGCATGTGGAGCGCTTGCGCCAGGCCGCAGGCAAGGCGGGCCGCGAGCTGCGCACCCTGATCAACCCCATGATCATCTGCCGGCCCACCGAGCGCGAAGCCTGGGCCTACCACGACGCCATCGTGGCCGCGCAGGACGCCGCCGCCGTGGATGCCTTCCAGGCCTCGTCGCGCGCGCGCGACAGCCAGTCCTGGGGCGGGCATCAGCGCGACCAGCGCGCCGTGGGCGGCAATATCCAGCTGGTGGGCAGCCCGCAGCAGATCGCCGATTACCTGCTGCGTCTGAAGCAGGCTGGCTGCGACGGCGTGCAGATCTCCTTCTATGACTTCGCGCCCGACCTGGAGTATTTCGGCCAGGCGGTCCTGCCCCTGCTCAAGCAGGCGGGCCTGCGCCTCTGAGGGGATGGGCTTGCTGTCGATACGCTATCTCCTGGGCCGGGTCGTGCAGGTGCTGCCGGTGACCTTCCTGGTCATCGTGATGAACTTCCTGCTCATGAAGTTCATGCCCGGCGACCTGGCCGACATCATCGCGGGCGAGGCCGGCGCGGCCACGCCGGCGTTCATGGCGCAGCTGCGCGGGCAGTTCGGCGACGACCTGCCGCTGGCCCGGCAGTTCCTGGCCTATGTGGGCAAGATGCTGACGCTGGACCTGGGCTGGTCCTTTCGCTACAACACCTCCGTATTGCAGCTGATCGCCGAACGCATTCCGGCCACCTTGCTGCTCATGGTCTCCGCGCTGGTGATATCGGCCGTGCTGGGCGCCTGGCTGGGCACGGTCAGCGCGGTCACGCGGCGGCGCTGGGCGGACCAGGTGATTTCCGCCGTGGCGGCGCTGGGACTGGCCTTGCCGCTGTTCTGGCTGGGCCTGATGGGCGTGGTGCTGTTTTCCGTCTATCTGGGCTGGGTGCCGTCCAGCGGCATGCGCGACGTGGCCAGGACGGCCAGCGGCTGGGCCGCCTTGTGGGATCTTCTGCGCCATCTGGCCCTGCCCGTGGGCTGCCTCTGCCTGCACTACACCGCCATCTACATCCGGCTGATGCGCGAGTCGGTGCGTGACCACGCCCTGCTGGACCATGTGCGCACCGCGCGGGCCAAGGGGGCGTCGCGCCGGCGCCTGGTGTGGCGCCACATCTTCCCTAATGCGCTGCTGCCGCTGGTCACCATGACGGGCCTGCAGTTCGGCGCCTTGTTGAGCGGTTCGGTGACGGTGGAGACGGTCTTCGCCTGGCCGGGCCTGGGGCAGCTGGCCCTGGCCGCCGTGACCTCGCGCGACGTGAACCTGCTGTTGGGCATTTTGTTCATCGGCTCGCTGTTCGTGGTGGCCGTCAATCTGCTCACGGATCTGCTCTACGCCGTGCTGGACCCGCGCATCGAGGTGCAGGCATGACGTGGTCGCGGCATCGGAGCCTGTGGCTGGGCCTGGCCGGCCTGGCCCTCATTGTCCTGGCGGCCATGCTCGCCGCGCCGCTGTCTTCCGAAGACCCGCAGGCCATCGTGGCACGCCCCTATCTGTGGCCGGGCGCCGACCCGGCGCATTGGCTGGGCACCGACACCCTGGGACGCGACATCTGGAGCGAGCTGCTGCATGGAGCGCGGATCTCGCTGCGCATCGGCCTGCAGGCCGGGGTGCTCGCCGCGATGGCGGGTTTGGCGGTCGGATGCGCGGCGGGCTATTTCGGCGGCTGGCTGGACAATCTGCTCATGCGGCTGGCCGAGCTTTTCCAGGTGATGCCGGCGCTGTTGTTCACCATCGTCGTGGTCACCATTTTCCAGCCTTCGGTGGCGAGCATCGCGCTGGCCATCGCGCTGACCAGCTGGCCCAATGCGGCGCGGCTGGCGCGCGGCGAAGCCTTGAAACTGCGGCGCTCGGAATTCGTGCAGGCCGCCGTGGTGATGGGCATGGGCCATGTCCGCATCCTCTTTGTCCATGTCCTGCCCAATGCCCTGTCGCCCGTGCTGGCCCTGCTGTCGCTGCTGGCCGGCCAGGCCATCCTGACCGAGGCCGCGCTGGCCTTCCTGGGGCTGGGTGATCCCAACAGCATGTCCTGGGGCGCCATGATCGCCACCGGACGGGACGTCCTGCGCACGGCCTGGTATATGACGGCCCTGCCCGGGCTGGCCATCTTTCTGGCGGTGTTGTCGCTCAACCTGCTGGGCAGCGGCCTGAACGACTTCCTGAACCAACGCCGTGGAGAACTGCAATGAGCCTGCTGGACGTCGATGGCTTGGACGTGGATTACGGCCCGCACCGCGCCGTGCGCGACCTCTCCTTCCAGCTGGAGCCGGACGAGACGCTGGCCTTGGTGGGGGAGTCGGGTTGCGGCAAGTCGACCACCGGCCTGGCCTTGCTGGGTCTTCTGCCGGCCGCGGCCAAGGTGCGCGCGCGCCGGCTGAGGTTTGCGGGCCGGGATCTGCTGAGCCTGGACGAACGCGGCCGGCGCGCCCTGCGCGGCGGCGGCATCGGCCTAGTGTTCCAGGATGCACTGTCGGCGCTCAATCCCATCATGCGCGTGGGCGAGCAGGTCGCCGAGGCCGTGCGCCTGCATCATAGGTGCAGCCGCGCGCAGGCGGCCGAACGGGCGCTGGCCTTGCTGCGCCAGCTGCGCATCCCCGAGCCCCAGCGGCGGATGCGCGAGTATCCCCACCAGCTCTCGGGCGGCATGCGACAGCGCATTGTCATCGCCATCGCGCTGGCCGGCGAGCCCGCGCTCCTGATCGCCGATGAGCCGACGACGGCGCTGGATGTCACCATCCAGGCGCAGATCCTGGCGCTGTTGCGCGAGCTGCAGCGCGAACTGGGCATGGCCTTGCTGCTTATCACGCATGACCTGGGCGTGGTGGCCGAGATGGCCGACCGCGTGCTGGTCATGCGCGAGGGGCAGGCGGTCGAAGCGCGCCCGGCCGGCGAACTGTTCGCCGCGCCCGCTCATCCCTATACCCGGCTGTTGCTGGCCTCGCGGCCCGGCCACGTCACGATGGAGCGCGCCGCATGACTGACAGCCTGCTGGAACTGCGCGACCTGCATCTGCGCTACCGCACGCGCCGCGGCCCGCTTTCGGCGGTCGATGGCGTGAGCCTGACGGTGGGGGCGGGCGAGACCGTGGCGCTGATCGGAGAGTCGGGCTGCGGCAAGACCTCGCTGGGCAAGGCCGTGGTGCGCCTGAACAATGTGAGCCAGGGCGAGATCCGCTTCAAGGGACAGGACCTGGCCCGCCTGCAGGGCCGGGCCCTGCGTCCTTACCGCGCCGATATCCAGATGATTTTCCAGGACACCCTGGCGGCGCTCGATCCCAGGCACAAGGCCGCGCACAGCGTGGAGATGCCGCTGCGGGTCCAGGGTGTGCCGAGCGCCGAACGCCGGCGGCGGGTCGAGGCGTTGTTCGGGCAGGTGGGCCTGTCGTGGGCCCTGCGCGACCGCCTGCCGCACCAGCTGTCGGGCGGGCAGCGCCAGCGCCTGAATATCGCGCGCGCCTTGGCGACGCGGCCGGCCCTGGTGGTCTGCGACGAGCCCGTGTCCGCGCTGGATGTGACGCTGCAGACGCAGATCCTGGACCTGCTGCACGGATTGCAGCAATCGCTGGGCGTGGCCTATCTCTTCATCAGCCACGATCTGTCGGTTGTCTCGGCCGTGGCCGACCGGGTGGCCGTGATGTACCTGGGCCGCATCGTCGAGATCCTGCCGGGCGCGCAGCTGGGCCGCCTGGCGGCCCATCCGTATACGCGATTGCTGCTGGAGAGCATCCCCGGGCAGACCCCGGCGCACCGCAAACTGGCCGGCCTGGCCGCCGATGCGGTAGAGCTGCCCAGCCCCTATGCGCTGCCGCCGGGCTGCCGCTTCCAGTCGCGCTGCCCGCGCGCCGCCGCGCTGTGCCGCCAGGTCGAGCCCGCCCTGGCGCCCGCCGCGCCCGGGCAGGCCGTGGCCTGTCATTACCCCATTCATTTTCAGCCGGAATCCGCATCATGGCCCTTGTCCCGCAGCGCGAGCTGATCACGCCCCAAACCCTACTGGAACGCGCCGAGGGGCTGGCAGACGAGCTGGCCGCCGAATCGGCCGCGCGCGATGCGCAGCGCCTGCTGCCTGTCGACGCCTTTGCGCGTATCCGTGCCCTGCGCCTGGGTTTGCTGCGCCTGCCCCGGGAGTGGGGCGGGGCGGGCGGCGGCGTGACCGACATGGCGCGCCTGGCGATCGCGCTGGCGCGCGGCGACAGCAATGTGGCCCAGGCCTTCCTGGGTCATTTCGTGGTGCTGGAGCGCGTGCGGCTGATGGGAACCCCCGGCCAGCATGCGCGCTATCTGGCCCTGGCCGGCCAGGGCGTCCTGTTCGGCGCAGCCGCGGCCGAACGCGGCAGTGGGGTGCGCGGCGAACTCAAGACCCGGCTGCGGCGCGCCGGCGCTCATTGGGTCCTCGACGGCATCAAGCATTACAGCACCGGCGCCTGGTTCGCCGATGTGCTGAAGATCCGGGCACTGGACGAGGATGGGCAGCTGGTGGCCGCCCTGGTGCCGGCCGACCGGGCGGGCGTGGAGCGCATCGACGATTGGGATGGCATGGGCCAGCGCTGCACCGCCAGCGGTACGACCGTGTTGCGCGCGGTCCGGATCGAGCCGCAGGAAGTGCTGTCCATGCAGCCCTGGAAGGGCCGGCGGCATCATACCGGCGCCCTGGCGCAGATCTTTCATTGCGCCATCGAGGTGGGCATAGGCCTGGCCGTGCTGCGCGATGCCGTGGACTGGGGGCGGCGCGGCATCCGCCCCGTGCCCGAAAGCGGCGTGGCGCGGGCCCAGGATGATCCCTATGTGCTGCACACCATCGGCGACATCGCGGCCCAGGTCCATGCCGCGCGCGCCCTCGTGCTGGAAGCCGCCGGCCGCATCGACCAGGCCGCCCAGGCCCGGTTCGATGGCGCCGGGGACATCGAGGCCCTGGCCGTGCAGGCCTCCGTGGCCACGGCGCAGGCCAAGATCGTCGCCACCCAGGCGGCGCTGCGCGCGGCTCAGCTGCTGTTCGATGTGGGCGGCGCGGCCACCACCTTGCGCGCGCACAACTATGACCGCCACTGGCGCAATGCCCGCACGCACACCGTTCATGATCCCGTGGCCTACAAGTTCAAGGCCGTGGGCAACTACTTCCTCAATGGCGAAGCGCCGCCCTTGACCTTCTCCTACTGAGCGCCAACGATAGTCCACGAGGTATAGACCATGCAGCAAGCATCCTGGCAATTGAGCCGACGACATTTCCTGGAACTCCTGGCCGCTGGCGCCGGCGTGGGCATGCTGCCCTCGGCCTGGGCCGCGCAGGCGGCCGCCGGCGGGCCGGCGCGCGGCGGGACCCTGGTCGCCAATGTGACGCCCGAGCCCTCGGCCGGCCTGGTGGGCGGCATCAACATCTCGGCCCCCGTGCTGCCCATCTCGGCCAGCATCTTCGACGGCCTGGTGACCTATGACCGGGAATTCAAGCCGCAGCCGCAATTGGCCGAGTCCTGGGAGCAGTCCGCCGACGGCAAGCAGATCGTGTTCCACCTGCGCCGCAATGTGAAGTGGCATGACGGCACGCCTTTCACGTCGGCCGACGTGCAGTACTCCATCCTCAACGTGGTCAAGAAGACTCATCCGCGCGGGGCGTCGACCTTCGCCAAGGTCATCGCCGTGGACGCGCCCGACGCGCACACCGTGGTCCTGCGCCTGAGCGGGCCTTCCCCGGTGATCTGGGCCGCGCTCTTTGGCACGGAAACCCAGATCGTGCCCAAGCACCTGTACGAAGGCAGCAACCCGCTGACCAATCCCTGGAATCTCAAGCCGGTGGGCACCGGCGCTTTCGTGTTCAAGGAGTGGGTGCGCGGCAGCCACATCCTGTTGGAGCGCAACCCGGACTACTGGGATTCCGGCAAGCCCTATCTGGACCGCATCATCTTCAAGAACATTCCGGATGCCGGCTCGCGCGCGGCCGCGCTGGAAAACGGCGAAATCCTGCTGGGCGCCAATAACCCGGTGCCCGAAAGCGACGTGGCGCGCCTGCAGGCCAATCCGCGCCTGGAGGTCAACACCGAGGGCTGGCAGGCGCCCGCGCCCATGTTCTTCTTCGACTTCAATTTCCGGCAGGAACGTTTCCGGGACATCCGCGTGCGCCGCGCCTTTGCCCACGCCCTGGACGCCAAGACCCTGGCCGAAACGGTCTGGTACGGCCTGGCCGACGTGGCCACCAGCCCGGTGCCCAGCTACCAGAAGGCCTTTTACAAACCCGGCCTGACGCAATACGCCTACGATCCGGCCAAGGCCGAGCAACTGCTGGACGAGGCCGGATTCCGGCGCGGCGCGGACGGCTGGCGCATGTCCATCACCCATGTCACCTGCGCGCCCTATGGCGCGGCCTATGTGCGCGCTGGCGAGTTGTTCCGCCAGCAATTGAAGAAGATCGGCGTCGACCTGAAGCTGGTCAACTACGACCTGGGCACCTATGTGCGCAAGATGTTCACCGATTATGAATTCGATACGGCATCGATGTGGTACTCGGCGTATACCGATCCGCAGATCGGTGTGCAGCGGCGTTTCTGGAGCAAGAACATCAAGCCGGGTTCGCCTTCGAGCAATGGTTCGGGCTATGCCTCGGCCGAGATGGACCGCGCCATCGAGGCCATGCAGGAAGAGGGCGATGTCCAGAAACGCCGCGAGCATATCTTCGAGATGCAGCGCATCGCCCAGGACGACGTCGCCTCCATCACCTTGCTGGAACTGAAGTTCTACGGCATCTACGATCGCCGCGTCCAGGGGTTGCGCCAAGGGCCGCTGACCTTCTATTCCACGCTGGCCGATGCCTGGCTGCAGGCTTGAGGAGGTGTCCGCCATGCATGCTTCGATCAGTCCGCGGGACCTGCTGGACGCGGCGCGGGCGCTGGGCTCGTCCCTGGCGGCCGAGGCCAGCGAGCGCGATCGCGCGCCGTCTTTGCCGCATGATGCCTTTGCACGGGTGCGCCAGGCCGGCCTGGGCGCGCTGCGGGTGCCGCGGCGGCTGGGCGGCGCCGGCGGCAGCCACGAGGACCTCGCTCAGTTGGTCATCCTGCTGGCCGAGGGGGATCCCAGCGTGGCGCAGGCGCTGTTGCCGCATTTCGTCTTTGTCGAGCGCACCCTGCTCATGGCCACGCCTGCCCAGGCGGATGATTTCCTGGCCCAGGTGGCGCAGGGCCGTTTGGTGGGCGGCGCCTCGGCCGAGCGCGGCGGCAAATACCGCGGCGAGGTGGCCACGCGCCTGCGCCGGGCCGGGCAGGGCTATGTGCTGGATGGCGAGAAACAGTACTGCACGGGCGCCATGCTGGGTGATCTGTTGAAGATCCTGGCCGTGGACGAGGCCGGCGAAAAAGTGCTGGCCGTGGTGCCGGTGGGGCGCGACGGCATCGAGCTGCGCGACGATTGGGACGGCATGGGGCAGCGCTGCACCGCCAGCGGCACGGCCAGTTTCCGCGGGCTGGCCGTCGGCGAGCACGAGCTCATGCGCGTGCAGCGTTGGCAGACCGAACGGCATCACACGGGGGCGACCTCGCAGCTCATCCATTGCGCCATCGAGGTGGGCATCGGCCTGGCCGCCTTGCGCGATGCGGTGGACTGGGGCCGGCGCGGCATCCGGCCTGTGCCGGAAAGCGGCGTGGCGCGCGGCCAGGATGATCCCTATGTGCTGCACACGATCGGCGACATCGCGGCCACCGTCCATGCCGCGCGGGCCCTGGTGTTCGAAGCCGCGCGGGCTGTCGAGCGCGCCGCGCAGGCGCGCTATGCCGGCCAGGGGGACATCGCCGGCCTGGCGGCCGAGGCCTCGGTGCTGACCGCGCAGGCCAAGATCGTCTCGACGCAGGCGGCCTTGCATGCCGGCCAGCGCCTGTTCGACGTAGGCGGGGCGGCCACGACGCTGCGCTCGCACAACTACGACCGGCACTGGCGCAACGCCCGCACCCACACCACTCACGATCCCGTGGCCTACAAGTTCAAGGCGGTGGGCAATTATCTGCTCAACGGGGTCGCGCCGCCGGTCAGCTATGCCTATTGAGAGCCGCCCTGGACCTTGACCCCGGCGGCCGGGCGCGGCGCGGCCCACCACCAGGTCATGAGGGCGGCCAGTCCGACCACGGGCAGCATGGCCGCGTTCAGGCTGTCCCAGCCGAATCGCGCCAGGGCAGGCCCGGCGGCCAATGTGGCCAAGGCGGTGGTGATGTAGCGCAGCATCTCGGCCGCGCCCTGGACGCGGGCCCGTTCGGCGGGACGGTAGGATTGGGCCAGCAGCGTCGTGCCGCCGACGAACATGAAGTTCCAGCCCACGCCCAGGCAGAACAGCGCGGCATAAAAGGCGGGCAGGGAGGTGGACTGCATGGCGATCACCGAGCAGGCCGCGTTCAGCAGCATGCCCAGGCCCAGCACGCGCGGCAGGCCCAGGCGCTTGATCAGCGCACCGGCGAAAAACGCGGGCGCGTACATGCCGATCAGGTGCCACTGCATGATGTTGGCGCCGTCGCCGATGCTGTGCTGGCACGCGACGGCGGCCAGCGGCGCGGCCGTCATGATGAACATCATCGTGACCGAGCCCACGACGTTGTTGGCCAGGGCGGCGACAAAGATGGGCTGGCGCATGACTTCGCCCAGCGCGCGGGCCGGCAGCGGCTGGTCATGGACATCGGCCTGGGCGGGGGCTTCCTGGTCGCGATAGCCCAACAGCAGCAGCAGGGCGCTGGCGCCGCCAAGCAAGGCCACCATCAGATAGGCGCCGGCAAAGGTCGCCAGCGGAAACAGATCCTTGGCCCAGGCCGCCAGCGCCGGTCCGGCGATAGCGGCGATGACGCCTCCGGTCAGCACGATAGAGATGGCGCGGCTCTTGGCCTCGGCGGGCACGGCGTCGGCCGCGGCCAGCCGGTAATACTGCGCAAAGGCCTGGAACACGCCGACCAGAGCCGTGCCCAGGCAGAAGAGCCAGAAATCGCTGTGGAACACCGCCGCCACGGAGATCAGCCCGCCCGCCGCGCCGGTCAGGGCGCCCAGCATGAACCCCGCGCGCCGTCCGATACGTTGCATGAGCAGGGAGGCAAACCAGGTGACCACGGCGCCGGCCACGGTGATCAGGGCGAAGGGCAGCGTCGCCAGGGCCGGATAAGGCGCCAGCATCTGGCCGGTCAGGGCAGTCAGGGTCAGGTCGATGGAAATGGCGGCGATGTACAGGCCTTGGCAGATGGCCAGGATGCGGGCGTTGCGCTGGCCCAGGGAGGAAGACGTCATGGTTTTCGTTGCGGGGGTTTGACAGCCTTCACTCTAGCCGGCCACACTATGGCAAGAACGACTATTTTCCCTCTTTTCATGCCATGACTCACCGTGTCTGCATCCTGCCCATGCCGGGCTTTCAGCTGCTGGATATGGCCGGACCGCTGTCCGTCTTCCATGTCGCCGCCGAGCTGGTGCCGGGGGCCTATGAGACCGTGCTGGCCTCGGCCGACGGCGCAGCGGTGCGCTGCTCGGCCGGCGTGCTCGTGCAGACGCGCGCCTGGCGCGGCCTGCGCGCCGACACGGTGCTGGTGCCGGGCGGCTGGGGCGCGCGGGTGCCGCGCGCCTCTGCCGGCATGCTGGCCTATCTGCGCGCGGCCCAGGCCCGTGGCCGCCGCGTGGCCAGTGTCTGCACCGGCGCCTTCGTGCTGGCCCAGGCCGGCATCCTGCAAGGCCGGCGCGTCACCACCCATTGGCGCCATGCGGCCGAGCTGCAGCAGCGCCACCCCGAGCTGGCCGTCGAGGCCGACCGCATCTATGTCCAGGACGGTCGGGTATGGACCTCGGCCGGCATCACAGCGGGCATCGACCTGGCGCTGGCCCTGGTGCAGGCCGATCATGGCGAGGCCGTGGCGCGGGCCACGGCGCGCGAGATGGTCGTCTATCACCGCCGCACGGGCGGGCAGTCGCAGTTCTCGGCCCTGCAGGACCTGGCGCCCGCCAGCGGACGCATGCGGGAGGTGCTGGCCCATGTGGGCGAGCACCTGGATGAGGTGCTGGACATCGAGCGGCTGGCCGGGGTGGCCTGCCTGAGCCCGCGCCAGTTCTGCCGCCAGTTCAAGCGGGAGACCGGGCAGACGCCGGCCAAGGCGGTCGAGCGCGTGCGGGCCGAGGCCGCGCGCGAGCTGGTCGAGGAAGGCGAGGCGGGGCTGGATGCCATTGCGCGCCGCGTGGGCTTCGGCGATACCGAGCGCATGCGCCGCGCCTTCATCCGCATCTATGGCCAGCCGCCGCAAGCCTTGCGCCGCAGCGCGGGCAGGGCGTTACAGTAGCGTTTTCTTCCGAGCTGTCTTGCCATGGATCCCGAACTGCTTGCTCTCCTGGTCCGCCGTGAAATGCCTTTCGGCAAATACCAGGGGCGGCTGATCGCGGACCTGCCCGGCCATTACCTGACCTGGTTCGCCCGCAACGGTTTTCCCAAGGGCGAGATCGGCCGGCTGCTGGCGCTCATGCACGAGCTGGACCACAACGGCCTGCGTCCCTTGCTGGATCCTCTGCGCGGAAACAAACCCTAGGCCCGCAGCGCCTGCACCAGGGCCTGCACATAGCCGGGCGCGGCGGCCAGGCCGCGCACGCACAGCACCAGGCGGCGGTCGGCCCAGTCGTCGGTCAGCGCCAGGCGCCGCAGGCCGGCGCCCAGGCGCAAGCGGCGGGCGGCCGATTGCGGAATGACGGCCACGCCCACGCCGCGCTCGACCATGCGGGCAATGGACGCGAAGGTGCGCATGCGCACGCGCGCCCGCATCTGGCGGCCGGCCCGGGCGGCCTGGTCGTCCAGGTGGGCCGACAGCGCGCTGCCGGCCTCCAGCGCCACATAGTCATGGTCCAGGGTTTCGGCATAGCGCAGCGGGCCGCGCCGCGCCAGCGGATGATCGGCAGGCGTCAGCAATTCGAGGCGGTCGGTGCGGAAAGGCAGCACGTCCATGCCGGTCAAGTCCACCGCGTCGGAGACGATGCCTACGTCGGCCGCGCCCTGCACCAGGGCGGGCACGATGCGGTAGCTGGGCTGCTCCTGCACATCGACGTCCACATTCGGGTGCGCCTTGAGGAAGTCGGCCAGCGGGTCGGGCAAGAACTCGGAGATGGCGGCGGTATTGCACAAGAGCCGCACGCGGCCCTTGAAGCCCAGCGCGTATTCGCCCAGGTCTTCCTGCAGGTGGGCGACTTGCTGCAGCAGCAGCCGGGCATGGTGCGCCAGGGCCAGGCCGGCGGGAGTGGCCGTGACGCCGCGCCGCTCGCGGCTGAAGAGCGGCGTGCCTAGCGAGGCCTCCAGGCCGCGCAGCCGGGCGCTGGCCGAGGGCAAGGCGAGATGGCTGGCCGCCGCGCCGGCCGTGATGCTGCCTTTTTCACAGATATTGAGGAACAGGCGCAGGTCCGTCAGGTCGAAATGCATATCCAGGCTCTGTCAGGGACATAGGCTGGGTCAGTGTATTACGCATTTTCAAAGCAAGGGCGCGGGCGCATGATGCCGCCATCATGCATCTATTCACTGACTTCTTCGTCCAGGCGGGCTGGCCCCTCGCCGCCGCCGTGCTTGGCGTCTTTCTCCTGGCCGGCTTCGTCAAAGGCTGCATCGGCCTGGGCATGCCCACGGTCGCCGTCGGGCTGCTCAGCATGGCTATGCCTGCGCCGCAGGCTGCCGCGCTGCTGGTGGTGCCCGCCGTCATCACCAATATCTGGCAGATGGCCTCGGGCGGCCATTTCCGCGTCCTGCTGCGCCGGCTGGCCGTGCTGCTGGTCACCATCTGCCTGGGCACCGCGCTGGGCGCCTGGCTCTTTGCCGGCGTCAGCGATGCCGGGGCCTCCAGCCTGCTGGGCGGCGCGCTGCTGTGCTACGCGGCCGTGGGCCTGTCGCCCATCAAGCTGCGCGTGCCGCCGCGCCAGGAAGGCTGGCTTGGGGCCCTGACCGGGACGGTCACCGGCCTGATCACGGCCGTCACGGGCGTGTTCGTGCTGCCCTCGGTGCCCTATCTGCAAGCCCTGGGCCTGGACCGCAACACGCTGGTGCAGGCCATGGGCATTTCCTTCATGGTGTCCACCTTGGCCATGGCTGGCGGGCTGGCCTATGGCGGCGCGCTCGGCGCCGGCGAGATGGCGGCGTCGGCGCTGGCCCTCGGGCCGGCCCTGCTGGGCATGTGGGCCGGCCAGGGCCTGCGGCGGCGTATCAGCGAGACCGCCTTCAAGCGCGGGTTTTTCATCGCCCTGGCGCTACTGGGCGTGAACCTCCTGCTCAAGCATTGAGCCCGGGGCGCGGATGGTAAATTGTGGGCAGGCGCGTCGCCGCGGCGCGCGTTCTTCACGAGAATCATGTCCATCGATCCCCAAGAGCAACACCTGCTGGAAACCCGGGAGAGCAGCGAGCTGGTCTACGACGGCCGCTTCCTCAAAGTGCGCCGCGACATGGTGCGCCTGCCCAATGAACACGTCGTTTCGCGCGAATATGTGGTCCACCCCGGCGCCGTGGTCGTGATCCCGCTGCTCGACGACGGCCGGGTGCTGCTGGAGCGCCAGTACCGCTATCCGGTCGGGCGCGTCATGACGGAATTCCCGGCCGGCAAGCTCGATCCGGGCGAGGACCCGCTGGCCTGCGCCAAGCGCGAGCTCCTCGAAGAGACCGGCTACACCGCGGCCCAATGGGCCCGGGCCGGCGCGCTGCATCTGGCCATCGCCTATTCCACCGAGATCATCCATATCTATTTCGCGCGCGGCCTGACGGCGGGCGAACGCCGCCTGGACGCGGACGAGTTTCTCGACGTGCGCAGCGCCACCCTGCCGGCCCTGCTGCAGGCGTGCCAGCGCGGCGAGGTGACCGACGCCAAGACCCTGACCTGCATGCTCTGGCTGCAGAACGCCCTGTCGGGGGCCTGGGAACTGGATTGGCAGGCCGCGTGAGCACGGAATACGAAGTCCTGCTGCTGCCTTCGGGCTGGCGCTTCCGGGCTGGCGCCGACACGCCCGTCCTGCGCGCGGCCAAGGCGGCCGGGATCCGCCTGCCCAGCTCCTGCCGCAACGGCAGCTGCCGGGCCTGCATGTGCAAGATGGAATCGGGCCGCGTGGCCTACCGCATCGAATGGCCGGGCGTGGCCAGCGATGAGCAGGCCGATGGCTGGATCCTGCCCTGCGTGGCCCATGCCGAGACCGACCTGGTGCTGCAGGCGCCGCTGGCCGAGCCGCTGGCGCCGCCCGCGCCGGCCGAGCGCGCCTCGCTGACCGGCGCGCGGCGCTAAGGCAGCATGACGGCGATGGCTCCCAGGGCCAACGCCAGGCCCAGGCCGTTGAGGGCCGACAGTTTCTCCCCGAACAGCAGGGCGCCGGCGGCGGTGCCCAAGGCGATCACGCCCATATTCATCGAGGCGAACACCAGGGCGGGCTGGTCGGGCAGGCTCTGGTGGGCGCGGATATAGGTGTAGATATTGCCGAAGTTGACGAGACCCAGCAGCAGGCCGGCGGCCAGATCGCGGGCGCGCCAGGCAGCGCGTCGCCACAGCAGCCAGCACAGTATCAGCCCGCCGGCGAGCATGAAGGCGCCCAGCAGCGCGGCGGCGAAGCCCGCGCCGGCCCGCGCCAGCAGCTTGAACAGCACGTCGATCACGCCATAGCCCATCCACACCACCAGCGGCCAGGCCCATGCGGCGCGGCCGCCCCCCTGCCGCGCCGGCCTGCGCAGCAGGCAGAAAAGCGCCGCGCAGGCCAGCGCGATGCCGCCCAGCTTGCGCGCCGTGACAGGCTCGCCGAACAGCACAAAGGCCGCGCCCAGGGCGATGAAGAGCGACAGGCGCTGGGCCGCGTCTGTCTTGACGATGCCGGCATGGCGCACCGACTGGGCCAGGGCCATGAAGATGGTGGGCAGCAGCACGCCCAGGCCGGCCAAGGTCAGCAGCAGCGGCGCATGCGGCAGCGAGCCCAGGTCGGGCCGCAGCAGGAGCAGGCACAGCACCGAGGCCAGCGCGTAGTTGGCCAGGATGGCCTGGCGCACATCCACGCCGTGGCGGCGCGCCAGCTTGAGCAGCACGGCCAGCGTCACGCTGCACAACACGCTGGCCGGCAAGAACAGCAGTCCGGGGTTCATGCCTCGGCCCGCAAGCCCAGCTTGTCCATCAGCGCGCGGTCGGCCTGGACTTGCGGATTGCCCGTGGTGAGCAGGGCGTCGCCGTAGAACATGGAGTTGGCGCCGGCCAGGAAGCACAGGGCCTGCTCGGCTTCGCTCAAGGCCTGGCGGCCCGCCGACAGGCGCACCTTGGCGCGCGGCATGGTGATGCGCGCCACGGCGATGGTGCGCACGAACTCGAACACATCCAGCGGCTCGGCCTCGGCCAGCGGCGTGCCGGCGATGGGCACCAGATGGTTGATGGGCACGGATTCGGGGTAGGGCTCCATGCTGGCCAGTTGCGCGATCAGGCTGGCGCGGTCGCGGCGCGACTCGCCCATGCCGATGATGCCGCCGCAGCAGACATGGATGCCGGCTTCGCGCACCTGCGCCAGCGTGTCCAGGCGGTCCTGGTAGCCGCGGGTGGTGATGACGCGGCCGTAGTACTCGGGCGAGGTGTCCAGGTTGTGGTTGTAATAATCCAGCCCGGCCTCCTTGAGCTGCCCGGCCTGGCCTTCCTTGAGCATGCCCAGGGTGACACAGGTCTCCAGGCCCAGGGCCTTGACCTCGCGCACCATGTCGGCGACGGCTTCGAGCTGGTGGTCCTTGGGGCTGCGCCAGGCCGCGCCCATGCAAAAGCGCTGCGCGCCGGCCTGTTTGGCGGCGCGCGCGGCGGCCAGCACCTCGTCCAGCGGCATCAGTTTCTCGGCGGCCAGGCCCGTGTCATGACGGGCCGACTGCGAGCAGTAGCCGCAATCTTCGGGGCAGCCGCCCGTCTTGATCGACAACAGGCTGGAGAGCTGGATATCCGTGGGGTCGAAGTGCTCGCGATGCACGGTCTGCGCCCGGTGCATCAGCACGGGGAAAGGCAGCTCGTACAGGGCCAGCACATCGGCGGTGCGCCAACGTCCGGCGGCCGGGCGGATGGGCAGGGGGATGGTCTGCATGCGGATCTCCAGTGAGTCGGAACGGCGGATCGTAGAAAGCCCGGCGATCCCTGGCAATGTGTCCTGAAACCGCCTGATTGGCCACATGAACGGCGACGAAAGGCGGAGATGGGGAGCAAATGCGCAATGGCCTCGACTAAGTCCCCGCCATCTTCCGGGAGCGCGACGGCGCCGAAAAATTGTTTCGTTGTGTAAATCAGATTTTTAGGGGCGGCCATTGGGGACTTCTTCTGTCCGACCGCCATGCACGCGATTGGGAAGATGGTTTGTTACAAATGTGTACATATCCCCGGCTTGCGTTATCTATCTACTAGTAGGTAGTATTCGTCCAACGGTGCACAAAACCGGAGTTCCTCCCAAGCCGGGAGCGCAGCACGAGGCCTTGCCTCTTTTTATTTCCCTAGCAGCCTATCTATAAGTAGATAGATTTTTATCGACAGTCTGTGTTGTCCCCTTACGGAGTTTGATCATGAAGACCCTTGTTTCCGCCCTGATGCTTTCCGCCGTGTTCGTCGGCGCCGCCCAAGCCGGTGAGCTGGATTGGCCGCCCGCCCAGGACAGCCATGCCACGGCTACCCGCGCCCAAGTGCAGTCGGACTTGCAAGCCGCCCGCCAAGCCGGCCTGCTGGCCTCCGGTGAAGAAGACTATCCCGTCACCGCCTACGCCGCCGCTGGCCAGGCCAGCCGCAGCCAGGTCAAGGCCGAGCTTGCCGCCGCCCGTGCGCAAGGCCTGACCGACAGTGGCGAGCTGGACTACCCGCCCGTGGCCGGCTGATGCGCCGCCCGGCGCCGCGCCCCGGGACTACCCGGGTGCGCGGCGGCTGCATGCTGATCTATGAGTAGGTAAACTAGCGTCATGGATACGCCAACCGCAAATTCGACGCGCGACCAGCTGCTCAGCCATGCCCAGACCCTGATTCGTATCCGGGGGTGCAATGGCTTTAGCTACCGTGACCTGGCCGAGCATGTGGGCGTGAAAACGTCCAGCATCCACTACTACTTCCCTTGCAAGGACGACCTGTTGCTCGAGGCGGTGCAGGCCTATAGCGCCCGAGCCCTGGCCACGATCCGCGGCATCGATCCCGCCTTGCCGGCGCGTCAGCGCCTGGACCGTTATTTCGAGACCCTGGAGTCGCACGCCTGCAGCGAGCAGCTGTGCCTGGGCGGCATGCTGGCCGCCGAAGTCATGTCCCTGCCTGAAAAAGTCAGGCTGGCGCTGCAAGGGTTTTTCCACGCGCACGAAGCGTGGCTGACCGCCGTCCTGCGCGAAGGCCAGGCCGACGGCAGCCTGCGCGTGGAAGGCGATCCCGAAACCGCCGCGCGCGGCCTGTTCGCGGCGGTGCAAGGTTTGATGATCACGGCGCGGCTGTTCCAGACGCCGCCGCGCCTGAAAGACACGCTGCGGTTCTAGCCCCGCGCGCCGCCAGCAAAAA
>NZ_LRUJ01000018.1 GCF_001548475.1 Bordetella hinzii LMG 13501 | reverse complement strand
TGCCCGCCCTGCTGCGCGAGCTCATCCTGGCCGCGGCGCAATTGCCGCTGGACTACGACGACAGCGGCCGTGACGGCCTGCTCATGCGTTTGCTGCTGGCTGAGCTGGCGGCCATCCCGCGCTTGCCGCTTTACCTGCCCTGGCCCCGGGACAAGCGCTTGCGCGCCCTGTGCGACACCGTGGTGCGCGACCCCGGGCAGCCGCATGAGGTCGCGCACTGGGCGGCGCGCCTGGATGTCTCCACGCGGACCCTGCACCGCGCCTTCCAGCGCGAAACCGGCATGACCTTCGGCCGTTGGCGCCAGCATGCCCGTCTGTTGTCGGCGCTTGAGCGCCTGGCGCATGGCGAAAAAATCCTGAGCATCGCGCTGGACCATGGCTATGCCAGCCAGAGCGCCTTCGCGGCCATGTTCAGGCAGCATTTCGGCGTGCCGCCCTCGGCCTTCTATACCTAGGCGCTGCTCGCTCCGCGCAGCACGCGCACCGGGGTGTGGGTGCCATAGCTGTAGCAAAGCTCGGCCAGGTCGTCCACCTGCCAGAACGCCAGATCGGCGCGTTTTCCGACCTCCAGGCTGCCGATCTCATCCTGCATGCCCAGCGCGCGCGCCGCGGCGTGGGTCACGCCATTCAAGGCTTCGGCCGGCGTCAGGCGGAACAGGGTGCAGGCCATGTTGAGCATCAGCAGCAGGGAAGCCAGCGGCGAGGTGCCGGGATTGCAGTCCTCCTGCGCGGCATCCCAGCCGATCCGGTCGCCGACGGCGGCGCGCAGTTTGTAGGGTGCCTCATCATCGTCCAGCGCGTAGTCTGCGTCGGCCTGGTGCATCGCGAACCAGGCGGCTGCGGCACGCACGCCGTCGGTGACCGTCATTCTTTTTCTCCTGCGGTGCTGGTTGGGTGGTTGCCGGGGCGTCCTCCAGCCGTCGCACGACAGGGGAGAGTGTCAAGTTTTCTGCAAGGGCAGTCGCCCATCGTTTGCTAACCGTAGGTGAATGACAACGGCCTGCAAATGATTATTGACGCCACTCGATCAGAATCAGGGATGCATCTGAAGCGACCATCAATACCGCCCCGCGTCTAGCAATGTAAGATCTGAATACACAAGGCCTAGGTGTGTCGTCGCGCAGATTGCGGTGCCACATGAGGAATAAGATATGGCTCGGCGATTAAATATATGCCCTGCCTGCAAGCAAAAAGCAGGCGTTCCATTGATGTGGGGCTATCCAAGCGACGATGCACTAGATGCGGCATCCAAGGGTGAATTAATCCTTGGCGGGGACGTGCTGTTCGATATAAGCCTAAATAGGCAGTGCAAACAATGTGGACATCAGTGGAGTACCTATGGGCGCAAGGAAAGTGCTGAGCCCGCCGCGCCTGAACCATCCCGGCCTAATACCAAGAGCGAGTCAGAGCAAAAGACTTCCCCTCCGAATAAGGGGGCGGCCGTAACTGACCACCCCGTTATTGGCGAAGCGTCCAGCCCCTACGGTCTCTTAAAAAATCCCGAGGCACAGCGCCCCAGGAATGTTTCCATAGCTCCGGCAGTCGTTTTATTTTTCGTGATCTTCTATGTCGGCGGCGCGCTTGTTCCTCTGGCCTGTTCGGATGGGTGGCATTCTCACTCCATAGGACGAGCAGGGGCATGTTCTCATCATGGCGGGATCAATGCCTTTCCTATCTTTCTGGTGTTCTTGCTTGCTGCTTTTATTGCATTCAAATTTCACGGATATAGGATGAAGAAAGCTCAAAAATCCGCTAGCGACCAAGAGTAGCTATGATGCAGGGCTTCGACCCCGTTCCACCGATGCCAAGAAGCGCCTCAGAGCATGGAACGCCTTGCAGTCCGTCTGCCCATCGACCACTGCGTCTTCGTAGTTGTTGCCCATGGTCGTCACCCGCAATCACGCCCGCTGTGAGGCCACGACCCTGCAGATCAGGTCGGTCGGGACGATGAACCCCTTGCGCGATTCCTTGGTCGCCGCGCCGAGGTCGCTGAAGCTGGCGAAGGGCCGCGCATTGGACAGGTCATAGACCTGCCCGTCGAGGTTGAGTTGAGCACCGACGATTGATTGCCCGGACTTCGTTGAATGGGGCGACGACCAGGGCCGACTCGTTCGGGTTCTTTGAGTTCCACTGCGCGCCCAGGCCCGTGCAGGCAATCGACTGGCAGGCGTTGCCGTGCGGGTCGATGGTGACGATGCGGGCGTCGTCGAAGCCGCTCCGACTGATCCGAGCATCAGAGCCAGAGGTGGTCGAACAGCCGGCGAGTGCGGCCAGGGCGAGGATCGATGCGAGGACGAGCTTGGGGGCATTATTGTCGGTTGTGCTCCATGCGGTGGCGTGGGCGACGTTTTTACGGGCTTTGCGCTACATGGGCCTATGGGCATCGTGCCTATGGGTCGTGGACCAGAGGCCACAAAAAAAGTCTTCCTCAGATGGCGAGAGCGGAGATTGCGGACATCGGGCAGATATTCGGGGAGGTCCTGCGACGGCACAGGTCGGAGCAGAACGTGTCCCAGGAGGAGCTCGCCTTTCAGGCGGGCGTTGACGGGACGTTTGAGTCTCGCCTCGAGCGCGGCGTCAGGCAGCCGACGATCACGACCTTGATAGGTGTCGGCCAGGCACTCAGTGTGTTCGCTGCGGACTTGGTGCGTGAGACGGAGAAGGAGTACCTGCGTCAGCACAAGTAGATAGGCGTGGCAGTTAACTCACGGCGCCGCAGCACCGTGTCGGTTTCGTGTTTGAGCGCGCCTGAAAAGAAAAACGCCCTAGGCTGCTGGGCGCCTAAGGCGTTGATCTGCTTGCAGAATTCTGGTGGCCTGGGGCGGAATCGAACCACCGACACGCGGATTTTCAATCCGCTGCTCTACCAACTGAGCTACCAGGCCAACGAAGACCGCAACTATACATGAAATTTTTCGGCTGTGCACGAAGGCGCGCACTTTTTTGCTGCCGTGGGCGAAAAAACGTTTGGGCCGGCGCGGCTTGCGTTGTGCAAGCCGTGCCGGGGCGATGTGGACGGGCTGCCGTTTTGTTGGGTTTGCGCCGCGCGCGGTTTGATCTGGCGCAAGCGGGATGCGATGGGTGGGCGCGCTGTGGCGCCGGAGGCGCGGGGCGGGCGCCCGGGGGTATAATCACGAACGTCGCTGTTACAAATCACAGCCCCGTTTCCTTTCCTGATGTCAGTCGCTGTTCTAGCCTTCGGTCTGAACCACACCTCGGCGCCGGTTTCGGTGCGCGAGCGCGTGTCCATGCCCGTTGATCTGGTCAAGCCGGCGTTGGAAGGGCTGCGCTCGGCGTTCGGCGGGGCGGTGCGCGAGGCGGCGATTCTGTCGACCTGTAATCGCACGGAAGTCTATTGCGCCGCCGAGGTGGGCGTGGCCGAGCAGTTGCCGGCCTGGCTGGCCGATCATCACAGCCTGGAGGCCGGCAGCCTGCATCCGCATCTGTATCGCCTGCGCCAGGATGAGGCGGTGCGCCATGCGTTCCGTGTGGCCAGCGGCCTGGATTCCATGGTGTTGGGCGAGCCGCAGATCCTGGGCCAGATGAAGGACGCGGTGCGCGCGGCCGAGGAGGCCGGTTCGCTGGGCACGCTGTTGCACCAGTTGTTCCAGCGCACGTTCTCGGTGGCCAAGGAGGTCCGTTCGCAGACCGCGATCGGCGCGCATTCGGTGTCGATGGCCGCCGCCGCGGTGCGCCTGGCCGAGCGTGTGTTCGGCAATCTGGACCAGGCCCGCACGCTGTTCATCGGCGCCGGCGAGATGATCGAGCTGTGCGCGACCCATTTTGCCGCGCAGCGTCCGCGTTCGATGGTGGTCGCCAATCGCACGGTCGAGCGGGCGGAGTCGCTGGCCGGCCGTTTCTCGGCCGGCACGATGAAACTGGCCGATCTGACCGAGCGTCTGGCGGAGTTCGACGTCGTGGTTTCCTGTACGGCCAGTTCCCTGCCCATATTGGGTCTGGGCATGGTCGAGCGCGCCACCCGGCAGCGCCGCCACCGTCCCATGGTCATGATCGATCTGGCGGTGCCGCGCGATATCGAGCCCGAGGTGGGCCGCCTGGACGATGTCTATCTGTATTCCGTCGATGACCTGGGCCGTCTGGTTCAGTCTGGCACGGACGCCCGCCGCGCCGCGGTGGTGCAGGCCGAAGCCATCATCGAGACCCGCGTGCAGGGTTTCATGCATTGGCTGCAGTCCCGCGAGGTGGTGCCGGTGATCCGCGACCTGCATCAGGCCGCGGAGGATGTGCAGGCCGCCGAGCTGGAGCGCGCGCGCCGCATGCTGGCGCGCGGCGAGTCGCCCGAGGCGGTGCTGGAGCAGCTGGCCCATGGCCTGACGCAGAAGTATCTGCATGGTCCGCTGGCCGCGCTCAACCGCAGCGCGGGCGATGAGCGCAAGCAGCTGCTTGCCTGGGTGCCGCGCCTGTTTCCCGGCCGCGATTCGCGCCGTTAGCTGCCACGTCCGCCTTCGCCGTGATCGCGCGGCAGCGCCCGCGCGCGCGTGTTGTCCAATTCTTTTTTCTCGAATACGCCCATGAAATCCTCCATGCGCAGCCGGCTGGAACAGCTGGCGCACCGCTTGATCGAAGTAGACGCCTTGTTGGCCGACCCGGATACCGCGGGGGATATGGAGCGTTTCCGCAAGCTTTCGCGCGAGCGCGCCGAGCTGGAGCCGGTGGTGGCGGCCTTTACGAGCTTCCAGGGCACCGAGGCGGATCTGGCCACGGCGCAGGAGATGCTGGCCGATCCCGAGATGAAGGCCATGGCCGAGGAGGAGATCAAGACGGCGCGTGAACGCCTGGAGACGCTTGAGGGCGAGCTGCAGGTGTTGCTGTTGCCGCGCGACCCCAATGACGGCCGCAGCCTATTCCTGGAAATCCGCGCGGGCACGGGCGGCGATGAGAGCGCTTTGTTCTCGGGCGACCTGCTGCGCATGTATTCGCGCTATGCCGAGAACCGCGGCTGGCGTGTCGAGATCATGTCGGAAAGCCCTTCGGAGCTGGGCGGCTATAAGGAAGTGATCGCCCGCATCGATGGCGATGGCGCCTATGGCCGGCTGAAGTTCGAGTCCGGCGCGCACCGCGTGCAGCGTGTGCCGGCCACCGAGGCGCAGGGCCGCATCCATACGTCGGCCTGCACGGTGGCGGTCATGCCCGAGGCCGACGAGATGGGCGAGATCGTCATCAATCCGGCGGATCTTCGTATCGATACCTTCCGCGCCAGCGGCGCGGGCGGCCAGCACATTAACAAGACCGATTCGGCGGTGCGCATCACCCACTTGCCGACGGGGCTGGTGGTGGAGTGCCAGGATGACCGCTCGCAGCATCGCAACAAGGACCGCGCCATGCAGGTGCTGGCCGCGAGGCTGAAGGACAAGGAGTTGCGCGAGCGCCAGAGCAAGGAGGCCGCCGAGCGCAAGAGCCTGGTGGGCTCGGGCGACCGGTCCGAGCGTATCCGCACCTATAACTATCCGCAGGGGCGCGTGACCGATCACCGCATCAACCTGACGCTGTACAAGTTGCAGCAGATCCTGGAAGGCGATCTGGACGAGCTGACCGGCGCGCTGCTGGCCGAACACCAGGCCGAGCAGCTGGCGGCGCTGGGCGATTGAGCCGCCATGCGGATCAAGGACCTGTTGCAGGACCGCCGTCTGCCGCGCCTGGAGGCGCGCATGCTGGTCGAGCAGGTCTGGCGGCGTCCCCGCGCCTGGCTGCTGGCGCATGATGATGAGCCGGCCGATGCCGGCCTGGCCGCGGCCTATGAGGCGCTGGCGCAGCGCCGGCTGGCCGGCGAGCCCATGGCCTATGTGATCGGCGAGCGCGAGTTCATGGGGCATGTGTTCCGGGTCACGCCCGCGGTGCTGATCCCGCGTCCGGATACCGAAACCCTGGTGGAGGCGGCGCTGGACTTTGTGCGCGCCCGCCCGCGGGCGCGGGTGCTGGACCTGGGCACCGGCAGCGGAGCCATCGCGGTGTCGATCGCGCTGGCCTGCCCCGAGGCGGCTGTGACCGCGACCGACCTGAGCGCCGAGGCGCTGGCGGTGGCGCGCGGCAATGCCCAGGCGCTTGGCGCGCGGGTGGCCTTTGCCCAGGGCAGTTGGTTCGAGGCGGTCGGGGACGGCAGCCGGTTTGACCTCATCGTGTCCAACCCGCCCTATATCCATGCTGGGGATGCGCATCTGGCCCAGGGCGATCTGCGCTTTGAGCCGCGCTCGGCCCTGACGGACGGGGCCGACGGCCTGGGGGCGCTGGCCGAGATCGCGCGCCAGGCGCCCGGGCGCCTGCTGCCGGGCGGCGCGTTGTGGATGGAGCATGGCTGGGACCAGGCCCCGGCCGTGCGGGCCTTGTTACAACAGGCGGGCTTGCGCGAAGTCGCCAGCCGCCGGGACCTTGCCGGGATCGAGCGGATTTCCGGCGGCTTCCTATAATAGTGGTTGTGTTCCGCTTGTTCCTTTTGCGAGTTAATCCATGAGCGACGTACAAGATTTCATCCGCGATACCGTCACGCAGCATCCCGTGGTGCTGTTCATGAAGGGTACCGCGCAGTTTCCGCAATGCGGTTTTTCGGGCCGCGCCATCCAGATCCTCAAGAGCTGTGGCGTGAAGAAGCTGGTGACGGTCAATGTGCTGGAAGACGACGAAGTGCGCCAGGGCATCAAGACTTTTTCCAACTGGCCGACCATCCCGCAGCTGTATGTGGGCGGCGAGTTCATCGGCGGTTCGGACATCATGAACGAGATGAACGAAAGCGGCGAACTCAAGACGCTGCTGGATAACGCCGGCGCCACGGTCTGACCATGCGCAGGCTGGTCGTCGGCATCACGGGCGCCACCGGCGCGCTCTACGCCGTGCGCATGCTGCAAGTGCTGCGCGGCGTCGAGGATGTGGAGACGCATCTGGTGGTGTCGGCCTCGGGCGTGCTCAATATCCAGCACGAGCTGGGGATGGGCCGCCATGAGGTCCAGGCCCTGGCCGACCATAGCCATGGCGTGCGCGATGTCGGCGCCACGCTGGCCAGCGGCGCTTTCGCGACGGCCGGCATGGTCATCGTGCCATGCTCCATGCGCACGCTGGCGGCCGTGGCCCACGGCCTGTCCGATAACCTCATCACGCGCGCGGCGGATGTCACGCTCAAGGAACGCAGGCGGCTGGTGATGATGGTGCGCGAGACGCCCTTCAATCTGGCGCATTTGCGCAATATGACGGCGGTCACGGAAATGGGCGGCATCATCTTCCCGCCCTTGCCGGCTTTCTATCACCGGCCCGCCAGCATCGAGGAAATGGTCGACCATACGGTCGCCCGTGTCCTCGATTTGTTCGATATCCCGGTGCCGGGCCCCAGCTGGGACGGCACCCGCCCCGGCGCTCAGGCGGGGATGGGATAACTCTGCTGGTAGCGCACGCTGAAGGTCTTGAAGGCCTGCAGCGCCTGTTCGGGATCGTGCCCCGGCTTGACCAGGAAACTGTCGAATCCCACGCGCGCCTGGTAGTAGATGGTGTCTATCATCACGTCGCCCACGGCGCGCAGTTCGCCTTGCCAGCCATGGTTGCGGCGCAGCAGCTGGGCCAGGGAATAGCCGCGCCCATCGGTATAGACGGGGAAGTCGATGGCGATGAAGGCGGGCTGGGCCGCGGCGAGGTCGATCTGGGCGGGATCGGCGTCAGGGGCGAGCAGCAGGCCTACCGGATGGCGGCGGGCCGCCAGCGCCGGCGTCTGCGCCTGCCAGAGCGCGAGGCGGACGATCCAGCCGGGCTCGTCGGCGGGCAGGCTGTCGTCGGCGTCATGCAGGCGCCAGCCATTGGCTTGCAGTTCGCCGTGACGGATGAGATGAGGCAGGGGAGTATCGGTCATGGCGGGTCTCAGGCTTCCACGGTTTCGCGCTGCGCGGGCTTGGCCAGCAGCGGATCGGCGTAGACGTCCTTCTTGAAGGGATCGATGCCGACGCGGTCCACCACGTCGATGAAACGCTCGGCTTCGCTGTCGCGCAGGCCCAGGTAGGTGCGGATCAGGCGGTCCACCACATGGGCGACCTGTTCGCGCGCGAACGACGGGCCGATGATGCGGCCCACGGCCGCGCCGCCGCCCCGGGTCGATTCGATGTCGGGCAGGGGGCGGGCCGCGCCGTTCTGGCGCCCGCCTATGGTCACCTGGTACCACTCCTCGCCGGCCTTGTCCACGCCGAGAATGCCGATGTGGCCGACATGGTGGTGGCCGCAGGAGTTGATGCAGCCGGAGATGTTCAGGTCCAGTTCGCCGATCTCGAACAGGTAATCGAGGTCGTCGAAGCGGCGCTGGATGGCTTCGGCCACCGGGATGGACACGGCGTTGGCCAGGGCGCAGAAGTCGCCGCCGGGACAGGCGATGATGTTGGTCAGGAGGCCGATATTGGGCGTGGCCAGGTTCAGCGCCTTGAGTTCGTTCCACAGCGCGGGCAGCTGCGAGCGCTTGACGTCGGCCAGGATGAGGTTCTGCTCGTGCGAGACGCGCAGTTCGCCGAAGCCATAGCGTTCGGAGAGGTCGGCCACCGCGTCCATCTGGTCGGCGGTGATGTCGCCAGGCGGCACGCCCGTGGGCTTGAGCGAGAGCGTGACGGCGGCATAGCCGGGCACTTTGTGTCCATGCACATTGGTGCGCAGCCAACGGGCGTACGACTTGTCTTGGCTGGCGAGCTCGGCGCTGGGGTCGGGCTCGTCGGCGGCGCCGGCTTCATAGGCCGGCCAGACGAAGCGGCCGGCGATGGTGTCGAGCTGTTCTTGCGTGATGGTGTCCGGGCCGTCCTTGATGCGCAGCCACTCTTGCTCGACCTGCTGGGCGTAGACCTCGGGCGTGAGGTCCTTGACCAATATCTTGATACGGGCCTTGTACTTGTTGTCGCGCCGGCCATGCAGGTTATAGATGCGCAGCGCGGCCTGCATATAGGTCAGCAGGTGCTGCCAGGCGACAAAGGGCTTGATGAGATGCCCCACCATGGGCGTGCGGCCCATGCCGCCGCCTATCCATACGCGGAAACCCAGCTCGCCGTCGCGCTCGACGGCCTGCAGGCCGATGTCGTGCACGCCGACGGCGGCGCGGTCTTCGACGGCGCCGCTGACGGCGATCTTGAACTTGCGCGGCAGGAAGGCGAACTCGGGGTGCAGCGTGGACCACTGGCGGATGATTTCGCACCACACCAGCGGGTTGACGAGCTCGTCGGGCGCGATGCCGGCGAAGTGGTCGGTGGTGGTGTTGCGGATGCAGTTGCCGCTGGTCTGGATGGCGTGCATCTGCACTTCGGCCAGCTCGGCCAGGATGGCCGGCACGTCTTCCAGGCGCGGCCAGTTGAACTGGATGTTCTGGCGCGTGGAGAAGTGGCCGTAGCCGCGGTCGTAGCGGCGCGCGATATGGGCCAGCTTGCGCAGTTGCCGCGCGGCCAGCATGCCGTAGGGAATGGCCACGCGCAGCATGGGGGCGTGGCGCTGGATATAGAGGCCGTTCTGCAGGCGCAGGACGCGGAATTCATCTTCGCTCAGGTGGCCGTCGAGAAAGCGGCGCGTCTGGCCGGCGAATTGGGCCACGCGCTCTTCCACGAGCTGCTGGTCGACGGGGTCATACACGTACATGATGGGAACCCTGGAGGGGCCGGCGCGCCGGCGTCAAAAGGCGCCTCGACGTCGCCGGGCGCCATTGCGGTGATTTGCACATAACCGTAACAGCAGGCCGAGCGGGCCGTCTAAGTCATTGTGGTTATATGGATATGGGCCGGGGCCGCTAGAGCAGCGGCTCGAGGGGCAGCAGCGACAAGAACCACACCGACAGGCGCTGCCAGAGGCTGGCGCCCGGTTCGCTGTCGTGGCGGATGAACCCGCCGTCGGGCGTGGGCTCCAGCCAATAGAGCCGGCCGTGTTCGTCCAGCAGCACATGGTAGGCGTCGGCCGGGATGCGGGTGTCGAAAGTATGGCTGATGGCCCGGGCCAGGGGCGGACTGTCGATGACCAGCCCGAGCTCGGTGTTCAGGTGGGCCGAGCGCGGGTCGAAATTGAAGGAGCCCACGAACACGCGGTGGTCGTCCACGGCGAAGGTCTTGGCATGCAGGCTGGAGCCCGAGCTGCCGAATGGGCCCAGGCCGCGGTGGCGCTGGACCTCGTCGCCGGCCCGGCGCATCTCGAATAGCTGCACGCCGCTGGCCAGCAAGGCTTCGCGGCGTTTGGCATAGCCCGAGTGCACCACGCTGACATCGGTGGCTTCGAGGGAGTTGGTGAGCACGCGCACCCGCACGCCGCGCCCGGCCATCTGGGCGAAGGCGGCCGTGCCCTCGGCCGTGGGCACGAAATAGGGCGAGACCAGCTCCAGGTGGGATTGCGGCTCGCCGATGATTTCCTTGAGCTGGTGCGCCACCAGCCCGTCGGGCCGGGCCTGGTCCAGGACCTTGGCCGGGTCGTCGCTCACCATGCGGGCGGGCGACCACTCCAGGGGCAGATTGCCCTGCAACAGTTGATGCACCAGGGGCGTGCGCGCCAGCGCTTGCATATAGGCATCGGCCTTGGGGTCGCGCTCCACGCCCTGGGCCGAGTGCGCCAGGCGGTCGAGTTCGCCCGCCGGTGCGGCAGGCAGCAGGCGCTCGACGGGATAGGCCGAGATGCTGTTCCAATAGCGGTCGAAGTCGCTGGAGACATCCTGGACCACGGGGCCCACGGCCAGCACATCGAGGTCGGCGAACAGCACGCCTTCGGTGGCGCCGAAGTACTCGTCGCCGATGTTGCGGCCGCCCAGGATGGTGGCCTGGTTGTCCGCGGTGAAGGATTTGTTGTGCATGCGCCGGTTAAGGCGCTTGAAGTCGGTCAGGTAGCCGATGGCCTTGGGCCGGCGCACGACAAAGGGATTGAACAGCCTTACCTCGATATTGGGGTGCTGGGCCAGCGCGGCCAGCGTGGCGTCCAGGCCCGAGGTGCCGTTGTCATCGAGCAGCAGCCGTACCCGCACGCCCCGGTCGGCGGCCTGGTGCAGGGCCTCGAAGAGCAGCGTGCCGGTCATGTCGCCATGCCAGATGTAGTACTGCACATCCAGCGTGCGCTGCGCGGCGCGCGCCAGCAGCATGCGCGCGGCGAAGGCGTCGTAGGCGTCGGCCAGGGGATGGATGCCGGCCAGGCCGGGATGCTGCGCGACGCGCGGCGCGATGGCCTGGCCCAGCGCCGTGGCGCCGGCTTCGGCCGGCGGCAGGCTGGCCGAGGCGTTGCGGCCTTCTTGAGAGGGCAGGGCGCAGCCGCCCAGCAGGGCGGCGAGCAGGCCGGTCACGATAAGCCGGACCAGCCAACAAGGGCGGCGTACTTGCGTGTCCGCCGCCACGCCTCAACCCGGGTGGGTTTCAAGGCAGGGGACGAAGGCGCCGGAGGCCGCGTCACGCACGAACAGCACGCCGGTGGCGACGCCGAAATAGCAGCCGTGCAGCTGCAGCGAGCCGTTTTGCACCCGGCGGCTGATGGACGGGAAGGTCATCAGGTTTTGCAGGCTGTGGCCGATGACGGCCAGCTCCAGGCGCTTGAGGTCCTGGGCGCGGTCGCCCGTGCTGTCGCCCAGGGCGTCGGCCACCGGCGCGATCTGCGACATCCATTTGCCGATGAAGTCCATTTTGGACAGCGGCTCGGCGTCGTCGTAGTAAGAGCGGATGCCGCCGCAGGAGGCGTGGCCCATGACCACGATGTGCTTGACCTCCAGGCCGTTGACGGCGAATTCGATCGCCGCGCTGGTGCCGTGGAAGGAGGATTCGGCGTCGGGCTCGCAAGGCGGCACCAGGTTGGCCACGTTGCGCACGACGAACAGTTCGCCTGGACCCACGTCGAAAATCGCTTCGGGCGACACGCGCGAATCGCAACAGCTGATGATCAGGATTTCGGGTTGTTGGCCTTTTTCGGCCAGGGCTTCGTAGCGGCTGCGTTCGGCGGGAAAGCGGCCCTTGAGGAAGGACTGGTAGCCGTCGGTAAGTCTTTTGGGAAACATGATCGTATCCTGGTTATTGCCTCTTGGGCACGCTGGCTGGCGCCAGGCCAGGCCATGTGCCGGGGCCGCTTAGGCGGCCCCCGGGCGTCGTGCATTTTCCCACAACGGCCTGCCGCTGGAAAACCGGCCGGGCCGCCCGGCTCAGTCGGCCCGCACCTCGACCGCGGTAAAGCGCTGGAAGGTCATGGGGGTGCTGGCCCGGATGTGCCAGAGGTCGCCCGGCTCCAGCGGAATGGGCGATTGAGAGGAGATGCGGCCGATTTCCTGTCCGTTGGCGTCAAATAGCGCGAAGGTGACGGATGGTTGGACGATGCGCTTTTGTCCCTGGTTGCTATAGGTGCCCGTGATCACCGTCTGGCCGGCGATGTTGTCGCGCGTGGCCTGGAGATTGCCCAGTGTCACCCCGTAGGGCAGGCTTTGCGCCATGGCCTGGGCGGACAGGCACAGCAGGACCGCGGCGAATACATGCTTGAACAGATTCATGGCGCATTCCGAAGGCCGGGAGAGGTGCTGCCATTATGTCGTCGGCCCGGCTTGGCGAAAATGTCGAACACGGTGCAGTTCGTAACCATTCTCGTCAGGCTCGGCGCGAGCTTGCAAGCGCCGGGGCTTTGATCGAAACTTGCCCATACCGGGGACCGTCCCGGCATTGTCCGCTTCCGGCGTTGTCGCGCAGGTCGCGCGGCCCCGGGGGCAGGGGAGGAAAGCATGGTTTTCCGTAAGTCCAGCATGGTTGCCGGCCTGTGCCTGGCCCTTTTGGCCAGCGGTCCGGTGGCCGCCCAGACTGCCGCGCCTGCCGCCACGCCCGGCACCAAGCCGCTGACCCCGCAGCAACAGCGGATGGCGGAATGCAACAAGTCCGCCGAAGGCAAAAAGGGCGATGACCGCAAAGCCTATATGAGCAGCTGTCTCAAGGGTGAGGAGCCCGCCAAGTCATTGACGCCGCAGCAACAGCGCATGAAGGATTGCAACGCCAAGGCCAGCGCCCAGTCGCTGAGCGGCGACAAGCGCAAGACCTTCATGAGCACCTGCCTGAAAGGGGGATGATGCCCGGCCGGGACTGCCGACAAAAGCAAAGGCCTTGTCCTCGGACAAGGCCTTTTTCGTGGCCGGGCGGCTTCCCGCTGCCTACACCGTGGCGATGGGCGTGACCGGCGAGCCGATCGCATGCGGCAGGCGCAAGGGCGGGGCGGTCAGCATGAAGCGGTTGCGGCCATGGGCCTGCAGCCACTGCGCGAGGTCTTTCAGATACCAGAGTTCGGCCAGCGGCAGGCCGAGCTTGAACAGACAATGATGGTGCAGGGGCAGCATGGCGCGCCGGCCCTGGCGGTCGCGCGCCGGGTAGGCTTCGACCGCGTAGTTGTCGGCGCAGATGGCGGCGATGCCGCTGTCGCTGATCCACGCCAGCAGAGCCTCGTCCGTGCCGTCAAGCGCCGCGCCGTACTGATGCAGGACGTCGGCGTCGGGCTTGCCTTGCATCTGCACCACGGCTTCGGCGTAGCCGGTGCGCAGCACCAGCATGTCGCCGGATTCGATTTCGACGTTCTGCGCTTTCATGGCCTGCTGCAGTTCGGCGGCGCCGATGAGGGTGCGGCCGGTGCCGAATTCGCGCGCCAGGTCCACCAGCACGCCGCGGCCCTGCATGCCTTTCTCGGCCAGGTTTTCCACGCCTATTTTCAGCGCGGCCGAGGGCCCGCCGCTGTTGCAGCCGCAGCCGGTATGGTCGCCATCGACCGGCCCGATGACGTCCACGCCGGCGCGAAAGCCGTTGTAGTAGACCAGTTCGTCGCGGCCATCGCCGTCGGCGTCGAACAGCGCGCCCACGTGGGCCAGCGAATCCCATTGCGTGGAGTACTGCATGGACAGCAGCACCTGGTCGTCGCTCAGGACATCGACCGCGTCGGGGTTGATGGCCCGCAGCGGGAAATTGACGTAGGGCGTGTCGTTGAGCCGCGTCGGGCTGAGCTGCGGCGGGTGGCGCCGGGGATTGAGCACGTTGCCGCCCGGAAGGTCCAGGGGCAGCGACAGGCAGAAGGTCTTGCCGGCGCGGATTTCGCGGGCCGCCTTGAGCACCTGTTCCTCCGTGATGAGGTTCAGGCGGCCGAGCTGGTCGTCCGGGCCGTAGTCGCCCCAGTTCGATCCCGGGGGCCGTTGTTTCCAGCGTTGCATGGCTTACTCCGTCAGGAAGGCCAGGACCTCGCGGGTGAAGGTCTCGGGATCTTCCCAGTTGGAAATATGCGAGGTATTGAGTTCGACGTAGCGCGCCCCGGCGATGTGCTCGGCCAGGTAGCGGCCGTCGGCCGGCGTGGCGGCCAGGTCGTGCGTGCTGGCGATGACGAGGGTGCGGGCGCGGATCTCGCCCAGGCGCGCGCGCAGGTCGGCATCGCGCAGCGCGGCACAGTTGCCGTTATAGCCGGCATCGGGCGTGCGGCGCAGCATGTCCACCAGCACTTGCGACAGGCCCGGCTCGCGCTGGCGGTAGCCTTCGGTCAGCCAGCGCTCGACCAGGGCGGGCGCCATGGCCGACAGGGTCTGTTTCTGCACGGCGGCGATGCGGTCGCTCCAGCCTTGCGCGCTGCCGATGCGGGCGGCGGTATTGCACAGGACCAGGCGGTCGATGCGGCCGGGGTGCTCCAGCGCCAGCGTCAGGCCGGTGGGGCCGCCCATGGACAGGCCGCAGAAGTGGGCGCGGGCAATGCCCAGGTGATCCAGCAGCTCGACCACGTCGCCGGCCAGCTGCTCAAAACGGTATTCGCCGTCCGGCACGGACGAGCGGCCATGGCCGCGGGTGTCGTAGCGCACGACGCGGAAGTGCTTGGCCAGGGCCGGCACCTGGCGCGCCCACATATCGGCGTTGGTGCCCAGGGAGTTGGACAGGACCAGGGCGGGGGCGTCGGCGGGACCGTCGACGACGTAGTACAGGCGAGCCTGGCTGAGATCGGCGTAGGGCATGGGAATTCCTTGGCGCGGCGCGCCGGTTCACAACATCAAAGATAGCTTTTGCCGTCTACATAGGCTTTGCGCCAGCGCGTGATCGACACGCGCTCGAACAACTCGGCCTTGTAGAAGGGATCGGCCTGGATCAGCCGCTCGGCCTCTTCACGGGTATCGACGTCGACGACATAGAGGCCGCCGCCGATGTCGGTGCCGTCATCATGCAGTTTGGCGCCGCAGGCCAGCAGCAGGTGCTTGTTGGCGTCCAGGAAGGCGAGGTGTTCGCTCCTGGTGGCCTGGCGCAGGGCCAGGCTGCCGGGCTTGTCGAAGGTCTCGATGATGTAGGGCATGAGCGGCTCCGGGATCAGATGGCCGAGGGATGGCGCGCCAGCGCGGTGACGCGGATATCCATATAGGGGAACAGCGGCAGCGAGGACAGCAGCTGGTGCAGCTCGTCATGGCTGTCGACGTTGAAGATGCTGACGTTGGCATAGCGGCCGACCACGCGCCACAGGCTTTGCCACTTGCCTTCGTGCTGCAGCTTCTGGGCCAGGGCTTTTTCGTCGGCCTTCAGTTTGTCGGCCTTGTCGGCGGGCATGTCGGGCGGCAGGTTGACTTGCATTTCGACCATGTACAGCATGGTATCTCTCCTTGTCGGGGCGGCCTGCGGCCGCCGGCATCGATGTGCGGGGCCGGGCCCCGGGGGTATTAGTTGGCGAACTTCAGCGGCAGGCCGGTGAGTTCGATCAGGCGCTCGGGCGTCATGCCGCCGAAGAGATCGGTGACAGTCACGCCGTCTTTGTTGATGTCGAAGACGGCCAGGTCGGTGTAGACGCGCGAGACGCAGCCCACGCCGGTCAGCGGATAGCTGCAGGCCTGCACCAGTTTGCTCTGGCCGTCGCGGGTGAGCAACTCCATCATGACAAAGACCTGCTTGGCGCCGATGGCCAGGTCCATGGCGCCGCCCACGGCGGGGATGGCGTCGGGCGCGCCGGTGTGCCAGTTGGCCAGGTCGCCGTGCTGAGACACCTGGAAGGCGCCCAGCACGCAGATGTCCAGATGGCCGCCGCGCATCATGCCGAAGGAGTCGGCATGATGGAAATAGGCGCAGCCGGGCAGTTCGGTGACCGGCTGCTTGCCGGCGTTGATGAGGTCGTAGTCTTCCTGGCCTTTTTCCGGGGCCGGGCCCATGCCCAGCATGCCGTTCTCGGTATGCAGGATGACCTCGCGGCCGGCCGGCAGGTGATTGGCCACCAGGGTGGGCAAGCCGATGCCCAGGTTGACGTAGGCGCCTTCGGGGATGTCTTGCGCAACGCGGGCGGCCATGGCGTCGCGGCTCAGTTTTTCGCTCATTGTTACTCCTTGGCGCCGCGGGGGGCGTCGATCTGCACTACGCGCTTGACGAAGATGCCCGGGGTGACGACGGTTTCCGGGTCGATGTCGCCCAGCTCGACGACTTCGCGCACCTGGGCCACGGCCACGCGCGCGGCGCTGGCCATGATGGGGCCGAAGTTGCGGGCCGTCTTGCGGTAGACCAGGTTGCCCCAGCGGTCGGCGCGTTCGGCCTTGATCAGGGCGTAGTCGGCGGTCAGCGGATACTCCAGCACATACTGGCGGCCGTTGATCTCGCGGGTTTCCTTGCCTTCGGCCAGGGGCGTGCCATAGCCGGTGGGGGTGAAGAAGGCGCCGATGCCGGCCCCGGCGGCGCGGATGCGCTCGGCCAGGTTGCCCTGGGGCACCAGTTCGAGTTCGATCTTGCCGCTGCGGTACAGGCCGTCGAAGATCTGCGAGTCCACCTGGCGGGGGAAGGAGCAGATGATCTTGCGCACGCGGCCGGCGCCCAGCAGCGCGGCCAGGCCCGTCTCGCCGTTGCCGGCATTGTTGTTGATGATGACCAGGTCCTTGGCGCCTTGATCGAGCAGGGCGTCGATCAGCTCCATGGGCTGGCCGGCGGTACCGAAGCCGCCGATCATGATGGTGGCGCCGTCCGGCACATCCGCCAGGGCGGCCGCCGCGCTTGGAACGAGCTTAGAAATCATAGGAGTCTGCGATAGTGGTGGCGTGTGATAATTTTGTTCTGCTGTAGAACACCGGTTCTTCAGGAGAACATCCTTTCATGGGGGGTATGCCAAGGCGAGGCCCGCGTCCCCCCATACTTCTGCGGTAGGTAGAGCAAGCGTGAGTGAAGAAGGTCATTCCCAAGTCCCCAGCGACAGCTATGTGCAGTCTTTCGCCCGAGGCCTGGCCGTGATCCGGGCTTTTGGCCCGGAGCGCGCGCAGATGACGCTGTCGGAGGTCGCCGCGGTGGCGGGATTGACGCGCGCCGGGGCGCGCCGCATCCTTTTGACCCTCGTGCAGCTGGGTTACGTGGCCCAGGAAGAGCGGCGCTTCTCGCTGACGCCACGCATCCTGGAACTGGGGTATGCCTATCTGTCGGGCACGCCGCTGTGGAACCTGGCGCTGCCCTATATGGAAGAGGTGGCCGAAAGCACGCGCGAGTCGTGCTCGGTATCGGTGCTCGACGGCACCGACATTGTCTATATCCTGCGCCTGTCCACCCACAAGGTGATGAGCATCAACCTGGCGGTGGGCAGCCGCCTGCCGGCCTGGGTGACGTCGATGGGGCGGGTGCTTCTGGCCGGCCTGCCCGCGCCTGAGCAGGATCGCCTGCTGGCCGACAGCCGCATCCAGGCCTATACCCCGTCCACGCTGACCGATGTCGCGCGGCTCAAGCAAGAGCTCGCCCGGGTGCGCGCCGAGGGCTATGCCTGCGTGGTCCAGGAGCTGGAGCCTGGCCTGCAATCGGTGGCGGTGCCCATCATGGACCGCAGCGGGCGCGTGATCGCCGCGATGAACGTCAGCGGGCACGTCAGCCGCTTTTCCCGCGAGGAAATGCTGCAGGCCTTTCTGCCTGGCCTGCGTCATGCCGCGGGCCAGATCAACCAGGCCTTGCTGCGCCGCTGAGCGGCAGGCGGGAGAACGGGCCGGGCGCATGTCCGGCCTCAGACGGGCGCCACGCCGAGCGTGGTGCCGCCGCACACATAGAGCACCTGGCCCGTCACGAAACCGTTGTCCGGCGACAGGAAGAACATCGCGGCGCGCGCCACGTCCTCGGGCGTGCCCAGGCGCTTGACCACGATGCTGTCGATGATGCGCTGGGTCCGCGGCGCGCCGGCGGGGTTGCTCTTCATGAAAAGATCGGTGGCGATGGGGCCGGGGCCGATGGCGTTGACCGTGATGCCGTCGCCGCCCAGCTCCATGGCCAGCGTGCGCGTCATGCCCAGCAGGCCGGCCTTGGTGGCCGAATAGACGACGCGGTCGGGCTTGCCCAGCGCGGCGCGCGAAGACATGTTGACGATGCGGCCGAAGCCGGCCTCGCGCATGGCCGGCAGGACGGCCTGGATCAGGATGAGGGCCGTGCGCAGATGCAGCGAGACGACATAGTCCAGGTCGGCCAGCGTGGCCGTGTCGGCCGTGCCGGGCCGCGTGGCGCCGGCATTGTTGACCAGGCCCACGATGGCATAGCGTTCGGTGACTTCACGGGCCACCGCCTCGGTCTGCGAGGCATCGGTGAGGTCGGCCTGGAAGGACACCAGGCCGGCCGGCGGCGCCTCGGGCAGGCGATAGTCGATGTTCACGACGGTGTGGCCGGCGTCGAGCAGCGACCGGGCAATGGCCGCGCCGATGCCATTGCTTGCGCCGGTGACGAGGTAAGCGGTGGGTTTCATGCGGAATCTCCGGGATCAGTGGGTCATGTAGCCCCAGGCGAGCACGGCGGCGATGTGGATCACGCCCACCCAGAGCATCATGATGACGGTATAGCCCATCACGTCGCGCAGCTTGAGCTTGGACAGGGCCAGCGCGGGCAGGATCCAGAAAGGCTGCACCAGGTCGTTCCAGGCATTGCCCAGCATGACGGACATCGCGGTCTGGTTCAAGGCGCTGCCGATTTCCTTGGCCGCGTCAATCATGAAGGGGCCCTGGATGACCCAGTGGCCGCCGGCCGAGGGGGCGAAGAAGTTGATGACGAACGAGCTCACCAGGCCCCAGAAGGGCAGGGTGGCCGGCGTGGCGACGTCCACGAAGATCTTGGAGATCGTGGTGACCAGGCCGGAGCCGGCCATGATGGCCATGATGCCGGCATAGAAGGGATATTGCAGGATGATGCCGGAGATGGTCTTGATGCCTTCGTTCAGCTTGGTGACATAGGCCGCCGGCGTGCCCAGCAGGATGATGCCCAGGAACAGGATGATGAAGTTGATCAGGTTCAGGTCCAGCGACTTGCCGTCGGCGAAATAGAACACCACGTAGGCGATGCCCAGCAGGCCGATGAGCAGGCTGAGGATGCGGCTGTTGTTCAGGCGGCTGGCCAGCGTGTTCTCGACGCCCATGCTGTGGGCCGACGGGGCGTTTTCGCTGCCCTTGTCGATATTGGGGTCGACTTCAATGACCTTGTCGCCGGCCTTGGGGTGCAGCCAGGCATTGAGCAGCGGCAGGGTGATGATGATGACCAGGCTGGTCAGCAGCATGGGCACCGAGAAAATGGTCTCGGACAGGGGGATGACGCCCATGGCCTTGGCCGTGGGATGCCCCGGAGTGGCCACCAGCACGGGGATGCTGGCCGACAGGCCCAGGCCGTACATGGTGAAGCCGCTATAGGCGGCGGCGATGATGAGCGGATAGTGCACGCCCTTGACCTTGAGCGCCAGTTTCTTGGCGACCACGCCGCCGATCACCAGCCCGAAGCCCCAGTTCAGATAGCTGCCGATGCCGCCGACCAGCGTGGCCACGATGATGGCCGTGCGCGGGTTGTGCACATGGCTGACGATGCGGTCGAGCAGGCGGTCGGTCAGGGGAGCCGTGGCCAGCACATAGCCCATGGCCAGGATGACGGCCATCTGGGTCGTGAAGGCCAGCAGGCTCCAGAATCCCGAGCCCCATTCGCGCGTGATCTGGGGCAGGCCCTGGCCTTCGACGGCAAAGGCCAGCACGACGGTCAGCAGCGTCAGGCCGATCGCGAAGACAAAGGGATCGGGCAGATACTTGCGCATCAGCTCCGTGAAAAATGAAGCGAGTTTATTCATGGTGCCTCCTACAGACTCCAATAAGGCGTATGGCTTGTTTATGTTTGCGCACGCGCTGACGCCGCCCATGCTTCTGGCATGGGCGGCTGGGGGGATCAATCAAGTTCTTGTGTCTTGAGCCACTGGACCAGGCCGGCCAGGGCCGCGCTTTTCTCGCGCAGCACGCGCTCGCGGCGCTCGGGCGGCCAGGTATAGAAACCCTGGCCGGCCTTGGCGCCGATCTCGCCGCTCTGGACCTTGCGCGTGAGCAGGTCGGAAGGGGTTTCGCGGTTTTCCAGATCGGCGTAGAGGTAGCTGGCGATGGCGTGATGCACGTCGATGCCGTTCATGTCGCGCTGTTCCAGCGGGCCGGACAGGGCCAGGCGGATGCCCAGGCTCCATTTGACGACCTCGTCGATGTCCTCGGCGCTGGCCACGCCTTTTTCCAGCAGCGAGATGGCCTCGCGGGCCAGGGCGTGCTGGATGCGGTTGGCGATGAAGCCGGGGATGTCGCGATTGACGCGCACCGGGCGCTTGCCGGCGGCCTTCAGGGTGGCCATGACGAGGTCCACCGTGGCCTCGGCGCTCTCGTCGCCGCGCACGACTTCGACCAGCGGGATGACGTCGGCCGGCGTGAAGAAATGCGTGCCCACGAAACGGTCGCGGCGGGTGACGGCCTGCGCGATGGCGTTGATCGACAGGCCGGACGTATTGGTGGCGAAGATGGTGGCCGGTTTGCAGATCTGGTCGAGCTGGGCAAACAGATGGCGCTTGAGGTCCAGCTTTTCGGGCACGGCCTCGATGACCAGATCGCAATCGGCGGCGGCCTGCAGTTCGGGGGACATCCGGATGCGCGCCAGGCTGGCCGGGACATCGTGGGGGGCGTACACGCCCAATTGGCGTTCAATGACCTGCGTGGCGCGCGCCAGCGCGCCTTCCACGGGGTCGATCAGGACGACCGGCAGCCCTTGCGAGGCGAACAGGGCGGCAATGCCGCTGCCCATGGCGCCTGCGCCGATGACGGCCAGATTCTGGATGGGGAAATCCATGAAAAAGCTCGCTTACCAGCGGCCTTGGCGCGTCGCCGCCCCATGGCCGGCCCGGGCAGCGCCGGCGTCTCGTCCAGGGTGCTTCTCCGTGCCGTGGCCAGAAAAATCTTTATGTTCTATATGCGAACATTTGTGCGTATATAGAATTTCTTCAGGGATATTACTAAGAATTGCTGCTGGTGGACAAATGGGCTGGCGGGGCGTCCATTTGGTGGACACCCCGCCGCAGGGCTCAATACGGGCTGGCGCCGCGGCCGCCGTGCTTGTCGGCCGCGTCCCGGAGCTGGCCTATCCGGAGTTGCGCAGGCCGGCGGCGATGCCGTTGATGGTCAGGTGGATGGCGGGCATCACGCGCGGATCCGGCGTGGCGCCGGGCCGCTTCTGGCTGGCGCGGTGACGGCGCAGGAGATCGATCTGGAGGTAGTTCAAGGGATCGATATAAGCGAAGCGCTCGCGCAGGGAGGCCGCCAGCGCGGGGTTGTCGGCCAGGAGCTCGCGCTGGTTGATGAGCTTGAGCATCGCCAAGGTGCGCGCATGCTCCTCCGAGATGGCGCCGAAGATGCGCTCCCGCAGGCCGCGCTGGGGCACCAGCATGGCGTAGCGCTGCGCGATGGCGAGATCCGATTTGGCAAGCACCATCTCCATATTGGACAGCAGGGTGCGGAAGGCTGGCCAATCCCGCGCCATGTCGCGCAACTGGGACAGCCGCGCGCGCTTGGCGCGCGGCGCGCCTTCGGCGCCGTCTTCGAGATAGGCCTGCAGCGCCGATCCCATGCCGTACCAGCCCGTGAGCATGAGGCGGCATTGCGCCCATGAAAACCCCCACGGAATGGCGCGCAGGTCTTCGATTTTCTGGCCCTGCTTGCGCGAGGCCGGGCGCGAACCGATGTTCAGGCCGGCAATCTCGTTGATGGGCGTGGCCGCGAAGAAGTAGTCGGCAAAGCCGGGCGTCTCGTAGACCAGCTTGCGGTAGCTGCGCTGCGCGCCGGCCGACAGGACATCCATGGCCTGGCCATGATGCGCCATATGGGCGTCCTCGGCCTGGCGGGCCGCCGCCGGCTGTTGCGCCAGCGTGGCCTCCAGCACGGCCGAGACCAGCAGTTCCAGGTGCCAGCGGCCGATCTCGGCGTCCTTGTACTTGGTCTGGATGACTTCGCCCTGTTCGGTCAGGCGCAATTGGCCGGCCACCGTGCCCGGGGGCTGGGCCAGGATGGCGTCGAAGCTAGAGCCGCCGCCGCGCCCCACCGAGCCGCCCCGGCCATGGAAGAGGCGCAGCTTGACGTGGCGGGCGCGAAAGACCTCGACCAGTTCGCGTTCGGCGCGGTAGAGCGACCAGTTGGAAGTCAGGTAGCCGCCGTCCTTGTTGCTGTCCGAATAGCCCAGCATGACCTCCTGGCTCTCGTCCTGGGCCAGGCGCACGCGCTCGCGCACCTCGGGCAGGTCCAGCCAGGCCGCCATGATGGAGGGCCCGCGCTCCAGGTCGGGGATGGTCTCGAACAGCGGCACGACCATCAGGCCGTCGCCGGCCTCGGGGGCGGTGCCGGCCGGCGCGATGAGGCCGGTTTCTTTCTGCAGCACCAGCACCTCCAGCAGATCGCTGAGGGTTTCGGTGTGCGAGACGATGGTCTGGCGCACGGCGGCCCGGCCGTAGCGCGCGCGGGCCGCGGCGGCCGCGCGCAGGACGGCCAGTTCGCGCGTGGTGTCTTCGCTGTAGGCGATCCAGGGCGACGCCAGCGGGCGGGCCGTGGCCAGTTCGGCGCGCAGCAATTGCACGCGGGCTTCTTCGTCCATCAGGTCGTAGCGCAGCGGGCGTCCGTCCTGGCCGGCGCGGGCGAACAGCTCGGTCAGCACGCGCTCGTGCACATCGGAGCTTTGGCGCAGGTCCAGCGTGGCCAGATGAAAGCCGAACACCTCGACGGCCTGCTGCAGGCCGGCCAGGCGGAGCTTGGCGATGGGCGCGCCGTGGTGCCGGGTCAGCGATTCGGCGATCACGGCGAGGTCTTGCGCCAGGGCCTGGGGATGCGGATAGGGTTCGGCTGGCAGCGTGCTGCGCAGCGCGAGCTCGCGTCCGGTCAAGGCGCGCGCGGTGGCGGCCAGGCGCGCGTAGACGCCGATGAGGGCGCGTCGGTAAGGTTCGTCGCGGCGGTGCGGCGAGGTGTCGCCGCCGGCGTCGGCCAGCTGGCGCAGCGCGTCGCTGGCGTCGATCAGCAGGGTCGTGACGGAGATCTCGGCGCCCAGCGCGTGGACTTCGTTCAGATAGTGTTCGAAGACCACCGTGGCCTGGCGCAGCAGCGCCAGCTCCAGCGTGCCGGCGTCCACATTGGGGTTGCCGTCACGGTCGCCGCCTATCCAGCTGCCCATGCGCAGAAAAGGCTCCAGCGGCGCCGGCGGCGGGGCGAAGGGATTGGCGGCTTCGGGGCTGAGCAGCTTGGACAGGTCGCCGTACAGCCGCGGAATGGCCGACAGAAAGGTGCTGCGGTAATAGGTCAGCGCGTTTTCGATTTCGTCGGCCACGGTCAGGCGGGTGTTGCGCAGCATGCGGGTCTGCCACAGCGTGTCCACGCGGCCCAGCAGGGCGCTGTCGAGCTCGGCGCTTTCATCGCTGGTGAGGGGCTGGTCGCGCTGCGCGATCAGCGTGGCGATCTCGCGATGCGCGTCCAGCGTGCTCTTGCGCTGGACCTCGGTGGGGTGGGCCGTCAGCACCGGCATGACGCAGGCCTCGCTGATGAGGCGGCGGATACGCTGGGCCGAGACGCCTTGCGCATGCAGCAGCTGCACGGCCTGGCGCAGGCTGCCTGGCGCGGGCGCCGGATCCGCCAGCGCGCGGGCGCGCTGGCGGCGGTTCTGGTCGCGGTCTTCGGCAATGTTGAAAAGGTGCAGGAAATAGCTGAAGGCGCGCGCCACCAGATTGGGGTCGTCCGAGCGCAGCTGCTTGACCAGTTGCTGCATCAGCTGCCCGTCTTCTTCCCGTCCTTCGCGGCGAAAGCGCACCGCGCTGCGGCGCAGTGTCTCGATGGTGTCGAAAACCCGTTTTCCTTCGCAGGCCTGGATCACGGTGCCCAGATAGCGCCCAAGCAGGCGGATGTCATTGCGTAGGGGTTCGGCCAATTCAGACTGCGCGCGTGTAGCGTTCATCAAGCGTTCCGTAAAAGAATGGGAGATGTCGTGGCGATGGGGCAATGCAAAAATCGGGACGCTCAAATTTTACGCAGGCTTCCTTACGCCGTCGCCTGCGTTACATTGGCGGCTGGCACGCACTTTTTTGGCCTCTCCGCTATGCAAAACCATCAACGACGCGCCCTGGTCCTTTTCTCCGGCGGCCAGGATTCCACCACTTGCCTGGCCTGGGCCCTGGACCGCTACGCCCATGTCGAGACCGTGGCCTTCGACTATGGCCAGCGTCACCGCATCGAGCTGGATGCGCGGCTGAACGTGCTGCGCGGCATCCGCGGCCAGTTTCCGGATTGGGCCGCGCGCCTGGGCGAAGACCACCTGCTGGACCTGAAAGTGCTGGGCCAGGTGGGCGATACCGCCATGACCAGCGAGCGCGCCATCGAGATGCAGGCCAATGGCCTGCCCAATACTTTCGTGCCGGGGCGCAATCTGCTGTTCCTGACGCTGGCCGCCGCGCTGGGCTACCGCCGCCAGCTCGATGTGCTGGTGGGCGGCATGTGCGAGACCGACTTCTCCGGCTATCCCGATTGCCGCGACGACACCATCAAGGCGCAGCAGGTCGCACTCAGCCTCGGCCTGGGCGCGCGGTTGACCATCGAGACGCCGCTCATGTGGCTGGACAAGGCCGATACCTGGGCCCTGGCCGACAGCCTGGGCGGGCCGGAACTCGTGCAGACCATCGTCGAGGAAAGCCACACCTGCTATCTGGGCGAACGCGGCCAGCGCCACGATTGGGGCTATGGCTGTGGCGAATGCCCGGCCTGCAGCCTGCGCAAATCGGGCTGGCTGCGCTGGGTGGCCCGCGCCGAGACCGAGGGCTAGGCCGGCCGGTGACGCCAGGCCAGCGCGGCCGAGGCGAGGAGGATGACGCAGGCCGCCGCGACCGACATGCCCATGGCAAAGCGCGGGCCGGCGGTATCGATCCAATAGGCATAGACCGACGGCGCGGCCGCGCTCAACAAAAAGCTCGGCACCAGCAGCCGGCCGACGATGCGGCCATAGTGGCGGCGGTCGAACAGCGTCAGCGCCAGCGTGCCGCGTGTGATGGTCAACAGGCCATTGCAGGCGCCATATCCCAGCGCATAGAGCGCGGCCAGGCGCGGATCGGCCGCGGCCAAGCCGGCGGCCAGCGCCAGGGGCAACCCGGCCGCGGTCAAGAGATTCAGGCTGACCGGGTGCAGGCGTCCTCCGAAGGCGAGTTCCAGCAGGCGCGCGCCCACCTGGCCCACGCCCCATAGGGCGGCCACGCCCACGGCGGCCTGGGCGGCCAGCCCCAGGCCTTGCAGCAGCGCGATCAGATGCGTGGCGTTGCCCGAGGCCAGAAAGCTGGTGAGCATCACCACCACCATGTAGAGCAGCTGGTCGGTCCCGCCGCCGCTGGCGGCCTGGGTCGTGGCGGCGCCGGCGGCCGGCGGGGCGGCGCGATCGCGGGGCAGTGTCCGGTGAAGCGGGATCAGGGCCAGGGCCAGCGCCGCATAGGCCAGCAGCGCGCCGCGCCAGCCCCACAGCGCCGCCATGGCCTGGCCGGCCGGCCACATCACCGTCGAGGCCAGGCCGCCGAAGAGCGTGATCTGCGACATGGCCCGCCGGGCGCCGGGGCCGGCCGCATAGGCCAGGGCGGCGAAGGCGGCGTCGTAGAGCGCCAGTCGCATGCCCAGGCCCAGCAGGGTCCAGGACAGGAAGTAATGCCAGGCGTGGTGCGTCAGCGCCAGGTTCAGGCAGCCCAGCGCCATCAGCGCCGCCCCGGCCGGCATGACGCGACGGCCGCCCCAGCGGTCGATGGCGCGGCCGGCCAGCGCGGAACTCAAGGCCATGCACACGATGGCCCAGGACATGCCGGCATAGACGAGCGTGGCGCTCCAGCCCAGCTCCTGGCGCATGGGCTGGCCGAAGTTGCCGATCAGATAGAAAGACACGCCCCAGCCGATCAGCTGCGACAGGCCCAGGCCGATGACGGTGCGGGCCGGGATCACGGCTGCGGCGGCGTGCGGTCGCCTTCTCCGAGCGCGCGCTGCATCAAGGCCGTGTCGCGCCACTTGCCATGCTTGAAGCCCACGGCGCGCAGGGTGCCGGCGGCATGGAAGCCGCAGCGGGCGTGCAGGGCCATCGAGGCCGGATTGCTGTCGCCGATCACGGCCAGCATCTGGCGCCAGCCGGCGGCGGTGCACTGGTCGATGAGCGCGTCGAGCAGCTTGCGCCCGATGCCCAGGCCGTGGCGGCCATTGCGCACATAGATGGAATCTTCGCAGGTGTGGCGGTAGGCGGGCCGGGGGCGGTAGAGCGTGGCATAGGCATAGCCCACGATTTCGCCGCCGCATTCGGCCACCAGATAGGGCAGGCCGCGCTCCAGCACGGCGGCGCGGCGCTGGCGGATGTCGTCGACCGAGGGCGGCTCCAGTTCGAACGAAGCCGTGCCGTGAAGCACGTGGTGCGCATAAATGGCCTGGACCTGGGTGAGGTCGTCCTCGGCGCTGGCGCGGATCAGGATGGTGGGGCTCAAGCTGGGGCTCATGAAGAAGAAGGAAAACCACGGAACAGCGCCTAGTGTGCGCCCGCGCTATGGATAAGGGAAGCTTCTTGGAATTATCATTGGCATAAGAAAATATTCTAGATCGCATGAAAACCGCAGGCCTCAATCTCGATCATTTGCGCGTGCTGCTCGATGTCATGGAGCTAGGCAGCTTTTCGCTGGCCGCCGAGCGCCACGGCCTGTCGCAACCCGCCGTCAGCCAGCAGGTGCGCCAGCTGGAGCGCCGCTATGGGCTGCGCCTGATCGAGCGCATGGGCCGCAAGGCCAGCGCCACCGCCGCAGGCCAGGAGCTGGCCGGCCACCTGCGCGGCATCCTGGCCGCCATCGAGGACGCCGACCTGGCCATGCAGTCCCTGGCCGCCGGGGTGTCGGGACGGGTGCGGCTGGGCACGGGGGCCACCGCCTGCACCTATCTGCTGCCGCCGCTGCTGGCGCGGCTGCGCCAGCAGTTCCCGGACCTGGATGTCGTGGTCCGGGTGGGCAATACGGCCGATCTGCTGCGCGACATCGAGGACAACCGCCTGGACGTGGGCCTGCTGACCATGCCCATCCGCGCGCGCAGAGTCCTGGCCACGCCCGTCCTCGAAGACGAATTCGTCGCGATTTTCCCGGCCGGCGCGCCGGCGCCGCCCAGCCGTATCACGCCGCAGCTGCTGATGGATCGGCAGGTCGTGCTGTTCGAGCCGGGCGCGCAGACGCGCGCGCTGGTCGATGAGTGGTTCGGCGCCGCCGGCCTGGCCTTGCGGCCCACGATGGAGCTGGGCAGCACCGAGGCCATGAAGGAGATCGTGGGCGCCGGCCTGGGCTGCGCGGTGTTGCCGCGCCTGGCCGTGTCCGGGGCGGGGGCGCGGGCCGGGCTGGTCACGCGCTCGCTCACGCCGCGCCTGGGCCGCGAACTGGCCGTGGTGACGCGGCGTGACAAGCCCGTCAGCCGCGGCCTGCGCCAGGTGCTCGATGGCCTGCTGGGCCTGAAATTCCCCGGGGACAAACCCTGATTGATGCGCCGCACAGCGCCGACCGGGGCGTCCCGGGCCGATACAGCGTAATATTTATGCCTTTGCTGACATCATCGCCCGAGAAGGATCATGCCGCACTACCGTTCACGCACCTCCACCCACGGCCGCAACATGGCCGGCGCGCGCGCGCTTTGGCGCGCCACCGGCATGAAGGACGGCGATTTCGGCAAGCCCATCATCGCGGTGGTCAACTCCTTTACGCAATTCGTGCCCGGCCACGTGCACCTGAAGGACCTGGGCGCCCTGGTGGCTGGCCAGATCGAGGCGGCCGGCGGCGTGGCCAAGGAATTCAATACCATCGCCGTGGATGACGGCATTGCCATGGGCCATGGCGGCATGCTGTATTCGCTGCCCTCGCGCGAGCTGATCGCCGACTCGGTCGAGTACATGGTCAATGCGCATTGCGCCGACGCCATGGTGTGCATCTCCAACTGCGACAAGATCACTCCGGGCATGCTGATGGCCGCCATGCGCCTGAACATCCCCGTGGTCTTCGTCTCGGGCGGCCCGATGGAAGCGGGCAAGGTGATCTCGCCCACCGACGGCAAGGTCATCGCCAAGCTGGACCTGGTCGACGCCATGATCAAGGCCGCCGACCCCAATGTGAGCGATGCCGAGGCCGAGCAGGTCGAACGCAGCGCTTGCCCGACCTGCGGCTCCTGTTCCGGCATGTTCACGGCCAACTCCATGAACTGTCTGACCGAGGCCATCGGCCTGGCGCTGCCGGGCAACGGCACCATCGTCGCCACGCACGCCTGGCGCCGGGGCCTGTTCGAGCAGGCCGGCCGCCTGATCGTCGACCTGTGCCGCCGCTACTACGAGCAGGACGACAGTTCGGTCCTGCCGCGCAGCATCGCCACCAAGGCCGCCTTCGAAAACGCCATGTCGCTGGACGTCGCCATGGGCGGCTCCACCAACACCGTGCTGCACCTGCTGGCCGCGGCCCAGGAAGCCGGCGTGGACTTCACCATGGCCGACATCGACCGCATCTCGCGCAAAGTGCCCTGCCTGTGCAAGGCCGCGCCGGCGACCGACAAATACCACATCGAAGACGTGCACCGCGCCGGCGGCATCCTGGGCATCCTGGGCGAGCTGGCGCGCGCCGACCTGCTCGACCTGTCCTGCGGCAATGTGCACAGCGGCACGCTGGGCAAGGCGATCGCGCAATGGGACGTGGCCGGCGGCGCCGGCGAAGACGCGCAGAAGTTCTACCGCGCCGCGCCCGGCGGCGTGCCGACCACGGTGGCCTTCAGCCAGGACAAGACCTTCCTGACGCTGGACATGGACCGCAAGACCGGCTGCATCCGCAGCAAGGAAAACGCCTATTCCAAGGATGGCGGCCTGGCCGTGCTGTATGGCAACCTGGCCGAAAAGGGCTGCATCGTGAAGACGGCCGGCGTGGACGAGTCGCAGTGGGTGTTCACGGGCCGTGCGCGCGTCTTCGAAAGCCAGGAAGACGCCGTCGAAGGCATCCTGGGCGACAAGGTGGTCGATGGCGACGTCGTCATCATCCGCTACGAAGGCCCCAAGGGCGGCCCCGGCATGCAAGAGATGCTCTACCCGACCTCCTATCTGAAGTCCAAGGGCCTGGGCAAGACCTGCGCGCTGTTCACCGATGGCCGTTTCTCGGGCGGCTCGTCGGGCCTGGTCATTGGCCACGCCTCGCCGGAAGCCGCCGAGGGCGGCACCATCGGCCTGGTCGAGGACGGCGATGTGATCGAGATCGACATTCCCAACCGCCGCATGCATCTGGCCGTCGAGGACAATGAACTCGCCCGCCGCCGCGCGGCCATGGAAGCCCGTGGCGAGCAGGCCTGGAAGCCGGTGGACCGCCAGCGCGTGGTGTCGCTGGCCTTGCAAGCCTATGCCGCGCTGGCCACTTCCGCCGACCGCGGCGCGGTGCGCGATCTGTCCCAGCTCAAGCGCTGACCGGGTTCTCGCACGGCACGGAACAGCCCGCTTGCGCGGGCTGTTCTGTTTTCCGGCGTCCTATTGCGGCGGCGCGGCGGCGCCCTGCATGGCAAGATGCGCGGGCAAACTCCGATGCATCGTACGCGGGGCGCGGGACAGAATGCGGCCTGTCCATCCCATCAGGCCGAGTAGAGTGCATGCAATCCGCAATCCGCAATCCGCAATCCGCAACTGAGTGCGTGAGGCTCGCCACCGCTACGCTGGCCCTGGCCGCGGGCATGATGGCCGCGCCGGCCCACGCCGCCGACGGCGTGATCACCATCACGGGCGAGATCACCGACCAGACCTGCAAGATCAATGGCAAGGATTCGCCGGCCGATATCATCGTGGCCCTGCCCAAGATCTCGAATGCGGCGCTGAAAAACAAGGGGGATACGGCAGGCGCGACGTTGTTCACGATCAGCCTGACAGACTGTCCCGCCAGCTTGAGCGGCAAGGTCAACGCGCATTTCGAGCCAGGGGCCACGCTGGACCATGACAGCGGCAACCTCTATGCCTACACCACGGCGGAGGCCGTGACCACGGCGGCCAGCGCGATCCCGGCGAACCAGTCCAGCGCCAGCAAGGCCGACAATGTGCAGATCCAGCTGGCCAATACCGACGGCAGCGCCATCAAGATCGGTGATGGCACCACGACCCATGGCGTCGATTTCAGCGGCAGCGACAAGAAAACCGCCACGCTGCGTTATCTGGCGCGCTACGTCAAAAGCGGCGACGCGGCGATCGCGGCGGGCAAGCTGGTGACCTATGTGCAGTACTCCATCGCCTACCCCTAGGCGAAGGCCCGCTCCATCTCGCGCCGAAAGCGCGCCGCCAGGGTTTCTTCATCGCAGCTGACGTCGCTCAGGCGTATGGGCTGCGATTGGCGCACGGCATGCTTGAGCACCGCGCCTTCGGCCAGGCCGATGGGCAGATAGGCGTCCTCCACCGAGGTCCGGGCGGGCACCAGGCGGCCATAGACGCTGTAGCCGCCCGAGCCGTCGAGGATCTCGCCAGCGGCCATGTCGCGCTTGGCGGTGGCGATGACGTCGGCGTTCCAGGCCGTGGGGCTGCCGGTGGGTTCGCGCCGCAAGCCGATGCTGGCCACGCTCATGCCCAGTTCCATGCCGATGAGGTGATAGGGTTTGTACATGGCCGCATAGTGGCCGGAAGGGTCGGTCACCAGCCCGTAGTCGCGGAAGGAGTCGCGCACGAAGTCGCTGCCGGCGGCCAAGGTGACGTAGACGCCCCAGCGCAGGTCGCGGAATACCGCCCGGCCATCGCGCTCCAGCGAGGAGACGACTTCCACCTGGCCGCGATGGTGCAGCATGCCGCCGTGTTCGCGCGGCCGCAGCACCCGGGCCAGGTCGTCCACGCCGCAGGGGGGGTAGAGCAGGCCCTGGGGCGCGGGCGTCAGCCCCGTGGCGTTGGAGACGCAGGCCATTTCCAGCGCGCTCTTGGTGCCATCCAGAAAGCTGTTGAACAGGCGCGCGTCGAAGTCGCCCGCGGCCACCATCTCGTCGGTGAAACCGTAATACGGCCATACGGTGTCGGGAGTGGAGGTATGGAATTCGGGGAGGTATTTGGTGCCTTTGCCGGCCGCCACCACCTCGAAGCCGCAGGCGCGGGCCCAGTCCACCATTTCGCAGATCAAGGCGGGCTGGTCGCCATAGGCCAGCGAATAGATGATGCCCGCCTCGCGCGCGCGGCGCGCCAGCAGCGGGCCGGCCAGGGCATCGGCGGCCACGTTGACCATGACGATGTCCTTGCGGTATTCACAGCACAGCAGGGTGTGGGAGATGCCGTCGGCGGGCAGCGCGCTGGCGTCGATGACGATCTCCACGTCGGCGTCGGCAATGACGTGCAGCGCATCGTCGCAGCAGAAGACCTTGCCGCTGCGGGCCGCTTCGTGGATGCTGGCCGCGCCCAGCGCGGCGGCCGGCCAGCCGCTGCGGGTGAGCGCGGCGCGGGCGCGCGAGGCATTGTCCTCGGCCACCGCGACCAGGCGCATGCCCGGTGTGCGCTGCACCTGGCTCAAGAACATGGAACTGAACTTCCCGGCGCCGATCAGGGCCACCTTCAGCGGCTTTTTGTCGGCTTCGCGCTGTTTGAGCAGGCGGTGCAGATTCATGGGTCACCTTGTCCTGGCGGGTGCGCCCTGGCGGGGCTGTGCAAAGAGCATAGCCCCAATCGGCTGTCATGAGGAACTCAGTTGTCGGCCTGGTAGAGGGCGCCGGCCAGGACGTTGCGCCAGTTCTGCCAGGTCAGGCGCAGGCGGCCGGTTTCCTGGCGGTTATAGGGGGCGTCATAGATGACATGCTGCCACCGCGGGCGCGCCGCGCCTTCGATGCGGGGGCGGTCATCGATCAGCAGGTCGCCCTGCACCAGGGTCTTGTCGCGCGTCAGGATGAGGCGCTCGGTCGCCGCGCGCCCGAAGTGCCGTTCTATCCATTGGTACTTCTCGAGCACGCAGTTGTCATACTGGCGCAGGGGCGAGCTGCAGAAGCGGACTTCCATGCCCAGCGCCATCAGTTCGCCGACGGCCTCCAGGGCGCCCGGGACCGGCGGCAGGTTGCGGATGAATCCCGGTTCGGTATAGATGGCCTCGGCCTGGGCGCGCAGCGCCGGGGGGTAGTCTTCCAGGATATGGAAGGAGCGGCGATCGTCGAAGGCGACAGGCGCGATGTCGGGATGGCGCCGGCGCCAGGCGTCGATGAAGGCGTGTTCGAAGTCGGCCAGCACGCCGTCTTGATCGAGCAGGATCAACATGATGTCGGAAGGGAGTGGGGTTGGCGGATTGTGCCACGCGGCCTTGGGGGCCGGCCCTTGGGGTCAGCCGCTGCGCGCCAGTTCGCGGTAGCGGGACTGGCCGCCAGGCTCGGAGGCCATGAGGCAGAAATGCGCATAGGGCCAGTCCAGCGCGCCGGGTGGAGGGGGCGGATCGAAACTGCCGGCGTTGCGCAGCAGCGTGACGTGGGGCGTAAAGCCCGATTCTTCCTTGGCCCAGCCCAGGGGCGCGATGTCGCGCCAGATCTGTTCGTGCAGGGCGGCCAGCGCCTCGTGCCCGCCCTCTGGGCCGGCCCAGACGATGCGTGGCCGCTTGAAGCTGCCATAGCAGGCAATGCGGATCCCGCCCGGCGCGATGCGGCTTTGGCGGGTGTAGCCGATGAGCTGCCGGGTTTGCGCCGGGCTGGCCGGGCCGAGAAAGGCCAGGGTGAGATGCAGGGTGTCGGTGCGCATGACGCGCCCGCCGCAATGCGGCTGGGCGTGCCGGGCCCAGGCCGCGAGCTGGCCGGCCAGCGCCGCGCTGGGCCACAAGGCGAAAAAAAGCCGGGCGAACCCGGCGGAACTTGGGATTGCCATGGGCCGATTATGACCCGATGGCCGGGGAGTCCCAAGAGGGCGAAACCCGTGTCAGCGCGCCGCCACCGCCGCAGGCGGCAGGTCCCAGCCGCCGCCCAGGGCGCGGATCAGCTCGACCGTGGAGCGGGCCTGCTCGCCGGTGAGCTGGACCGAGATGCGGCGCTGCGCCAGGACGGTGCGGTCGGCCTCGATCACGTCCAGGTAACTGATGGATCCTTCGCGGTACTGGGCATGCGAGATGCGCGCGGCGCGGGCCGAGGCGTCGACCGCCTCGCCCTGGGCGCGCGTCTGGTCGCCCAGGATGCGCAGATTGGCCAGGTTGTCCTCGACCTCGCGGAAGGCGGTGAGCACCGTCTGGCGGTATTGCGCCACGTCTTCCTCGTAGACCGCGCGGGCGCGGTCTACGCCGGCCTGGCGGCGCCCGCCGTCGAAGATGGGCAGCGACAGGGCCGCGCCCACCAGCGGACCGAGCAGGAAGGTGCGCGATGACCAGTGGAAGAGATTGCTCAGCTCCGAGGACTCATAGCCCAGCGCGCCGGTGATATCCAGGCGCGGGAAGAAAGCCGCCTTGGCCACGCCGACCCGCGCATTGGCCGCGGCCATGGCGCGTTCGGCCGCGGCGATGTCGGGGCGGCGCTCCAGCAAGGCCGAGGGCAGCCCGGCGGGCACGGCGATGGCCACGGGCGCCAGCGGCTGCGGCGGCATGGTGAATTCGGCCGGCGTCTTGCCCAGCAGCACGGCCAGCGCGTGTTCGGCCGTGGCGCGCTGGCGGTCCACGCCCAGCGCCTCGGACTGCGCCTGGGCCAGTTCCGACTTGGCGCGCGCCAGGTCCAGTTCGCTGATATCGCCGGCGTCGAAGCGGCGCTGGATGAGCTGCAGGGTTTCTTCGCGCAGGGCCACCGTCTGGCGGTAGAGCTGCGATTCGGCGTCGCGCTCGCGCACCAGGAAGTAGGTGGAGGCCACGTCGGCCTGCAAGGCCAGCAGCACGGAGCGGTAGAGCGCCTCGCTCTGCTGGGCGTCGGCCGTGGCGGCGTCCACCGTGTTGGCGACGCGGCCGAAGAGGTCGGCCTCATAGGCGACGCTGGCCTGCGCGCGCCACAGCGTGGACGGGCTGGTCGAGGCGTTGTCGGGCAGCCCCTGGGAGGCGGGCGAGGGCCGCTGGCGCGTCGGGCCGAAGCCGGCGTCCACCTTGGGGAAGAAATCCGAGCGGGCGTCGCGCTGCAAGGCGCGGGCCTGTTCCAGGCGGGCGGCGGCGGCCTTGAGATTCTGGTTGGCGGCCAGGGCCTCTTCCTGCAGGGCGTTCAGCCCGGGGTCGCCGAAGACTTTCCACCATTCGCCGCGCAGCGCCTCTTCCGAGGGCTGGGCGGGCTTCCAGTTGCCGGTTTCGTGCGCGGCCAGGACAGGCGCGGCCTCCTTGTACTGGGCGGGTGTGGCGGCGGCGGGTTTCTGGTAGTCGGGGCCCACCGCGCAGCCTGCCAGCACCAGGAGCGCGGCGAGCAGGCCGGATATGCGAGCAATGCGTGTTGTCATGATAGTTTCCGGGCTCAATGTTCGAGGTGGGGCGCGGTCACCGGCGCTTCATGGTGCGAGGCCGAGTGCAGCTTGCGCTTGCTCAGGGTGCGCAGGGCCACGTAGAAGACCGGCGTCAGGAACAGGCCGAACAGCGTCACGCCCAGCATGCCGAAGAACACCGCCACGCCCATGGCATGGCGCATTTCGGCGCCGGCGCCCGAGGACAGCACCAGCGGCACCACACCCATGATGAAGGCGATGGAGGTCATCAGGATGGGGCGCAGGCGCAGGCGGCTGGCTTCGATGGCGGCCGCAAGCGGCGTGGCGCCCTGCATTTCCAGTTCGCGGGCGAACTCCACGATCAGGATCGCGTTCTTGGCCGACAGCCCCACCAGCACCATGAAACCGATCTGCGTGAAGATGTTGTTGTCGCCGCCGGTGAGCCAGACGCCGGTCAGCGCCGCCAGGATGCTCATGGGCACGATCAGGATCACGGCCAGCGGCAGGGTCAGGCTCTCGTAGAGGGCGGCCAGCACCAGGAAGACCAGCAGCACGGAGATGGGGAAGACCCATAGCCCGGCATTGCCGGCCAGGATCTGCTGGTAGGTCAGGTCGGTCCACTCCATCTTCATGCCGCGCGGCAGCACCTCGGCGGCGATGCGCTCGGCCGCGGCCTGGGCCTGGTTGGTGGAATAGCCCGGCGCGGGGCCGCCATTGATGTCGGCGGCGGTGTAGCCGTTGTAGCGGACCACCATCTCCGGACCGAAGGTCTGCTTGAGCGTCACCAGCGACGACAGCGGCACCATGTCGCCGGCGGCGTTGCGGGTCTTGAGCTGCAGGATGTCGTCCGGATGGGCGCGGAAGGGCGCGTCGGCCTGGGCCCGCACCTGGAAGACGCGGCCGAAACGGTTGAAGTCATTGACATACATGGAGCCCAGATAGATCTGCATGGTGTCGAAGACTTCGGTCACGGGCACGCCCAGCTGCTTGGCCTTGACGCGGTCCAGGTCCACGTCCAGCTGCGGGACGTTGATCTGGTAGCTGGAGAAGGACGGGCCCAGCTCGGGGGTCTGCGCGGCGCGGGCGAGGAAGGCCTGCGCGGCGCGGTCCAGTTCGGCATAGCCCATTGCGCCCCGGTCCTCGATCTGCAGCTTGAAGCCGCCCAGCGTGCCCAGGCCAAGCACCGGCGGCGGCGGGAAGACGGCCACGAAAGAGTCCTTGATGACGCCGAACTTCTGGTTCAGGCTGGCCGCGATCGCGTTGCCCGACAGCGCCGCCGACTTGCGCTCGGCAAAGGGCTTGAGCGTGACGAACACGATGCCGGCGCTGGAGCTGTTGGTAAAGCCGTTGATCGACAGGCCCGGGAAGGCGATGGCGCTTTGCACGCCGGGCTCGGCCAGCGCGATGTCCGACATGCGGCGGATCACCGCGTCGGTGCGGTCCAGCGAGGCGCCATTGGGCAGTTGGGCAAAGCCGATCAGGTATTGCTTGTCCTGGGCGGGCACGAAGCCGCCGGGCACCAGGTAGGAGATCCCCGCCGTCAGCGCCAGCAGGACGACGTACGCGCCCAGCGCCTTGCTCTTGTGCCGGATGACGCCCTGCACGTTGACGGCGTAGCGCTCGGAGGCGCGTCCGAACATGCGGTTGAAGGCGGCGAAGAAGCGGCCCAGGAAGCGGTTCATCTGGCGGGTGAGCCAGTCGGGCTTGTCGTGGTGGCTGCGCAGCAGCAAGGCCGAGAGGGCCGGCGACAGCGTGAGCGAGTTGAAGGCCGAGATCACCGTCGAGATGGCGATGGTCATGGCGAACTGCTTGTAGAACTGGCCCGACAGCCCGGTCATGAAGGCCAGCGGCACGAACACCGCGCACAGCGTCAGGGCGATGGCGATGATGGGTCCGCTCACCTCGCGCATGGCGCGGTAGGTGGCCTCGCGCGGCGTCAGCCCGGCCTCGATATTGCGCTCGACGTTCTCCACCACCACGATGGCGTCGTCGACCACGATGCCGATGGCCAGCACCATGCCGAACAGCGACAGGGCGTTGATGGAATAGCCGAACATCAAGAGCAGCGAGAAGGTGCCGATGATGGATACCGGCACCGCCAGCAGCGGAATGATGGAGGCGCGCCAGGTCTGCAGGAAGAGAATGACCACCAGCACCACCAGCGCGATGGCTTCGAGCAGGGTGTGGATCACGGCCTCGATGCTGGAGCGCACGAACTGCGTGGGGTCATATTCGATGCGGTATTCCACGCCCGGCGGGAAGTCCTGCGAGAGCTCCTTCATGGCGTTGCGCACATGGGTGGCGACGTCCAGCGCATTGGAGCCCGGCGATTGCATGATGCCCATGCCCACGGCGGACTTGTTGTCCAGCAGCGAGCGCAGCCCGTATTCCTGGGCATCGAGCTCCACGCGGGCCACGTCGCCCAGCAGCGTCACCCCGCCGTCGGGCGAGGTCTTGAGGATGATGTCGCGGAACTCCTCTTCGGTCTGCAGGCGGCCGCGCGCATTGACGTTGAGCTGCAGCGGCACGTCGCCCACAGTGGGCGAGGCGCCGATCACGCCGGCGGCGACCTGCACGTTCTGTTCGCGGATGGCATTGACCACTTCGGTGGCCGTCATGCCGCGCTGGGCGACTTTCTGCGGGTCCAGCCAGACGCGCATGGAGTAGTTGCCCGAGCCCCACACCGTCACCTCGCCCACGCCGTTGATGCGCGAGAGGCGGTCCTTGATGTTGATGATGGCGTAGTTGCGCAGATAGGTGATGTCGTAGCGGTCGTTGGGCGAGAGCAGGTGCACCACCAGCGTCAGGGTGGGCGAGCTCTTGACCGTGGTCACGCCCAGGCGCTGGACGTCGGGCGGCAGGCGCGGCAGGGCTTGCGAGACCCGGTTCTGCACCAGCTGCTGCGCCTTGTCGGGGTCCACGCCCAGCTTGAAGTTCACCGTCAGCGTGAGGTTGCCGTCGCTATTGGCCTGCGACTGCATGTAGATCATGTCTTCGACGCCGTTGATGGCTTCTTCCAGCGGCGAGGCCACGGTCTCGGCGATGACCTTGGGGTTGGCGCCCGGGTATTGGGCGCGCACCACCACCGAAGGCGGCACGACTTCCGGATATTCGGCGATCGGCAGCTGGAACATGGCCAGCAGGCCGCCCAGCAGGATCAGCACCGACAGCACGCCCGCGAAGATGGGCCGGTCGATGAAGAACTTGGAGATATTCATGTGAGGCTCCGGGCCTTGTTGTTCTTTATTGCAGGGCCGCCGAGGCTGTCTTGACGGCCTGCGGCGCCGTGTCCATGGACACGATATTGGGGGCGACCACGGCGCCCGGGCGCACCCGTTGCAACCCGTTGACCACGATGCGTTCGCCCGCTTCCAGGCCCTTCTCGACCACGCGCAAGGGGCCCACGTTGGCCCCCAGCGTCACTTCGCGGTAGGCGGCGTGGTTCTGGTCGTCCAGCACCAGCACATAGCGCTTGTTCTGGTCGGTGCCGATGGCCTTCTCGTCGACCAGCACGGCCTCGCGCGGGGCGCCGCCGCCCAGGCGCACGCGGGCGTAGAGCCCGGGCACCAGGCTGCCGTCGCGGTTGTCGAACACGGCGCGCACGCGGATGGTGCCGGAGGCGGTGTCCAGGCGGTTGTCGACGTATTGCACCTGGCCTTCGCGTGAGTAACCGTCTTCGTTGGCCAGGCCCAGCTGCACCGGCACTTCGGTGCCGGTGGTGCGCGAGGGATTGACGTACTTCAGGAAGGTCTGTTCATCGACATCGAAGGAGGCGTACATGCGCGAGACCGACACCAGAGTGGTGAGCGGCACCGATTGCGCGCCAGCGTTGACCACATTGCCCACCGTCACCTCGGCGCGCGAGACGCGGCCGTCGACCGGAGCGGTAATGCGGGTGTAGCCCAGGTTCAGGCGGGCCGACTCAAGCGCGGCGCGCGCGGCCTGCAGGTTGGCCGCGGCTTCGCGCGCGGCATTCTGCTTTTCCTCGAAGTCACGCTTGGCGATGGCGTTCTCGCCCAGCAGGCGCTGGCCGCGCGCCAGGTCGCTGGCGGTATAGGCCGCGCGCGCCTGGGCCGCGGCCAGCTGGGCGGTGGCGCGGTCGACTTCGGCGACATAGGGGCGCGGGTCGATGGTGAACAGCACATCGCCCTTCTTGACGAGCGCCCCATCCTGGAAATGGACCTCGGTCAGCGTGCCGGAGACCAGGGGGCGGATGTCGACCCGGTCGATCGCTTCCAGGCGTCCGGAGTAACGTTGCCAATCCACGATGGTGCGTCCCAGCGCGGGGGCGACGTCCACCGGCGCGGCGGCCGGCTGGCCCTGGGCATGGGCCGCATTGGGCGAGGAGGGCAGCAAGGCATAGCCCGCGCCCGCGGCCAGGAGGGCGGCGGCAATCGACAGGACTGCAATGCGATGGCGCGAAGGCGTCATGGTGTTTCCTTGAACAAATATTGGGGAAGGATCGGGCGGGCCGGAGGAGAGGGGGGCCGCGGGGCAGGAAATGCTGCGCTGCGGTATCAGGCGACAAGCCGGCAGGCCGATACAGATGGGGCGATTCTGAGCTTTTCGACGATCAGGATAAACAATGCTGGTTCGGCAATACTGTTCGTTCCAGGCGTACAATCACAGCCGAATCCGCGGTATCCTTGGCGGACAACTCATTGATAGGACAGGAACATGGATCGTTTCCAAGCCATGCAGGTCTTCGTCCGCGTGGTGGAGGCCAACAGTTTCACGCGGGCGGCGGACAGCTTGACCTTGCCCCGCACAACGGTCACCACCATCATCCAGAACCTGGAGCGCCACCTGGGCGTGCGCCTGTTGAACCGCACCACGCGGCGCATCAGCCTCACGCCCGACGGCGCCGCGTACTACAAGCACGCCACGCGCATCCTGGCCGAGGTCGAGGAGACCGAGGCCTGCTTCCAGGACGCAGCCCTGCGTCCGCAAGGGCGCTTGCGCATCGATGTGCCCGCTTCGATCGGCCAGCTCATCCTGATCCCCGCCTTGTGCGAGTTCCACACCCGCTACCCGGATGTCGAACTGGTGATCGGCATGGGCGACCGCCGCGTGGACCTGGTCCAGGAGGCCGTGGACTGCGTCATCCGTGGCGGCGAGCTGGAGGATTCCAGCCTGGTGGCGCGCCGCATCGGCACCTTCCAGACCCTGACGTGCGCCGCGCCATCCTATCTCGAACGCCGCGGCATGCCCGAGTCTTTGCAGGACCTGGAGCAGCGCCACCAGGCGGTGCATTACTTTTCCTCCGTCGGGCGCAATTTCGCCTGGGCCTTCGTGGTCGACGGCAAGGAACAATTGGTGGACGTGCCCAGCGTGGTCTCGGTCAACGACTGGGGCGCGCACCTGACCTGCGGCCTGCAGGGCTTCGGCCTGATCCAGACCGCGCGCTACATGGCGCTGCCCCATCTGCAATCGGGCGAGCTGGTCGAGGTCCTGCCGCAGTGGAAGCCCAAGTCCGTGCCCATTTCGCTGCTGTATCTGCAGAACCGCCAGCTCTCGCCCAAGGTGCGCGTCTTTTCCGACTGGGTGGCGGATCTGTTTGCGCGCTGTCCGCTCTTGTCCGGCCGCGACGAGAACGACCCCGGCATGTACAGCTGCGGCATCGAGCAGCCCACGCTGCTGCCGGCCGGCGAACACGCCGCGCGGCGCCGGGTTCCCCAGGAGGTGCCCGAGTTCATCATGTAGTCTGCGGACTATCCCTTATGTCGGGGACGGGGCATAAAAACTAGGTATATTGCGAGGGTCTTCACCGCAATACCAGAGAGCCGCCCCGCCTATGCAGCAGCCTGTCTTTCCCGCCTACCTCATCGCCCGTTGGCTGTTGCTGCTGGTCGTGGCGGCGGGAATCTACTTCCTGTCAGGCTTTCTGGTTCCCGCCCTGGCGGCGCTCATCATCGGCCTGGCCACATGGCCGCTCTACGAGCGGGTGGTCGTCTTCTGCAAGGGGCGCAATGCGCTGGCGGCCACGCTGGCCCTGTGCACCGTCATCCTGGTGCTGGTCGTGCCGCTGTCGCTGGCGCTGACCTATGCCTTCAAGGAAGCCAGCAACTTCTTCGGCTGGGCGCTGGCCGCCAACAAGCACGGCGTGGACGTGCCGGTCTGGATTTCTTCGCTGCCCGTGGTGGGCGAGCGGCTGTCGGTCTATTGGTCCACCTATCTGGGCGAACCCCACGCCCTGGGCGCGCTGGTGGAGATGGTCAGCGGCGAGCACCTGGGCAATATCTACCGCATGGCGCTGTCGGCCACCGGCAATGTGTTCCAGTGGCTGCTGACCCTGCTGTTCATGCTGATCACGCTGTTCTTCGTCTACAAGGATGGCACCCGCATGGTCTCGCAGCTGGATGTGCTGGGCGAGCGCGTGCTGCCGGCGCGCTGGAAGCGATTCTCGCGCGTGGTGCCGGCCACCGTCAGCTCCACCGTCACCGGCATGTGCCTGATCGCGCTGGGCGAGGGCGTGGTGCTGGGCCTGGCCTATTGGATCGCCGGCGTGCCTTCGCCCGTGCTGCTGGGCGTGATCACCGGTTTCATGGCCCTGATCCCGGGCGGCGCGCCGCTGTCCTTCACCCTGGTTTCGCTCTACCTCATCGGCTCCAACCACCTGGTCGCCGGCCTGGGCCTGTTCATCTGGGGCACGGTCGAATTGTTCATCGTGGACAAGACCCTGCGCCCCAGGCTGGTGGGCGGGCCGGTCAAGCTGCCTTTCCTGCCGACCTTCTTCGGCCTGGTGGGCGGGGTCAAGACCATGGGCATCGTGGGCCTGTTCGTCGGCCCGGTACTGATGGCGCTGCTGGTGGCGATCTGGCGCGAATGGGTGCGCAATACCGAACGCGAGCGCGACCTGGAGCGCGGCCTGCCGGCCGAGCGCGGGCCCGGGCCGGCAGACTGATCCGGGCAGGAGTATGCTTGCCGTGAGGCCGCTCCGGCAGCGGTTTCACCGTAAGCCACTTTTGCCCGTAGAGAGGAAAAATGCCCACCCCTTCGGTTGCCGACCTGGTCGCGACCCTGCGCCAACAGGGTTTCGTGGTCGCCCGCAACTTTGCCTCGCCTTCCGATGTCCAGACCCTGCGCGCCGCCGCCCTGCACGACCTGGAACACGCCATTGCCCCCATCGAGTACGAAGCCGACCTGAAATACCCCGGCGCGCCGGCCTCGCGCGACGCCGCCGGCGGCCTGACCGTGCGCCGCCTGCTCGACGCCTACGGCCGGGGGCCCCGGTTCCGGCAATGGGCCACGCAGCCGGCCTTGGCCGAAGTCCTGCGCGCCTACTACGGCGGCCGCTCGCCGGTGCTGTCCACGGTGCACCACAACTGCATCATGACCAAGCACCCGATGTACGGCAGCCTGACCGGCTGGCACCAGGACATCCGCTACTGGTCATTCTCGGAGCAGGACCTGGTCTCCTGTTGGTTGGCGCTGGGGCCCGAGACGCCGGCCAATGGCGGGCTGTTCTTCCTGCCGGGCTCGCACGCCGCGGCCTATGAGGCCGAATGCTTCGACGGGCAGAAGTTCTTCCGCGACGATCTGGCCGCCAACCAGGCGTGGATCGCCCGCGCCGTGAGCCCTGAGCTGGCCGCCGGCGACGTGGTGTTCTTCCATTGCCGCACCCTGCACGCGGCGCAGCAGAACCGCAGCCAGGAGGTCAAGCTCTCCCTGGTGCACACCTACTATCCCGAGGACTGCCATCCGCTGCCCGGCAGCCGCTCGGCCTCGCGTCCGGGCGTCCCCCTGGGCTGATCCTGCTGCAAAATCGCCACACCCCGCCGCCCGCGGCTAGGCCATTTAATTGATAACCATTATCATTACTGCCTTTCCAGTCTGCAAGGCGGTGGGCGCGTGTCGGCGATCAACCAGCCGCATCCCTCTTTGGATGCGCTGTATCGGAACCATCATGGTTGGCTTGTCTCGTGGCTGCGCCGCCGCCTGGGCTGCGCGCACGACGCGGCCGACCTGTCGCATGACGCCTATGAGCGGCTGATGGTCAGCGGCCGCCTGCCGGCCGAGGGCCAGGACCGCGCCTTCCTGATGCAGATCGCGCGCGGCCTGGTGATCGATCTGCATCGCCGTCGCGCGCTGGAGCGCGCCTACCTGGATGCGCTGGCGCAATTGCCCGAAGGCCACATGCCTTCGGCCGAGGCGCGGGCCCAGGCCCTGCAGACCCTGGCCGCCATCGACACCGCGCTGGACAGCCTGCCGGCCAAGGCCCGCGAGGCCTTCCTCCTGTCGCGCTTCGAAGGGCTGACCTATTCCGCCATCGCGCAACGGCTGGGGATTTCCGTGGCCCTGGTGCGCAAGCATATGCTGCGCGCCGCCCAGGCCTGCCTGGAGTGGCTGTGAGCGCCGCCGACATTCCCAAGACCGTGCTCGCGCAGGGCCTGCAGTGGCTGGTGCTGATGTGGTCGGGCGAGGCCAGCGAGGCGGAACAGGCCGCCCTGCGCCGCTGGCGCGGCGCGCATCCCGACCACGAGCGCGCCTGGCAGCGCCTGCAGCATATGGACACCCGCCTGCTGGACGTGGTGCCCGCGCCGGCAATGCGCGCGCTGGCCGTCAGCGGCCGCCAGCGCGCCCGGCGCAAGGCCTTGCGCCTGATGGGGCTGGCGCTGGCCGCGGGCGCCGGCGTGGGCGCGGCGCGCCTGGCCTGGCGCGAGATACCGGTCTATACCGCGGCCTACCGCAGCGCGGTCGGCCAGCGGCGCGAGATCGCGCTCGATGACGGCACGCGCATCACCTTGAACTCCGACAGCGCCATCGACGTCGATTACGACGCCGGCGCGCGGCGCATCCTCTTGCGCCGCGGCGAAATCTACATCGAGACCGGGCACGCGCCCGCGGCGGCGGGGCGGCCCTTCCTGGTGCGCACGGACCTGGGCGAGGTGCGCGCGCTGGGCACGCGCTACAGCGTCTGGCGCCAGCCGCGCCAGGTGTCGGTCCAGGTGTTCGAGGGCGCCGTGGAAATCCGCCCCGGCGCGGGCCAGGCCATGCGCCTGGAGGCCGGCGAGGGCGCGGTCTTCGATGCCGGCGGCGCGGGGCGGCCCGGGCCCGCCCGGCCCGCCTCCTGGGTGCAGGGGCTGCTGGTGGCCGACCGCATGCGCCTGGAGGATTTCCTGGCCGAGGTGGCGCGCCACCGGCCGGGCCTCTTGCGCTGCGAACCCGAAGTGGCCAGCCTGATTGTCTCGGGCGTCTATCCGCTGGGCGACACCGACCGCATCCTGGCGGCCCTGCAGACGGCCTTGCCGCTGCGTATTTCGCGCCTGACACGCTATTGGGTCAGCGTCGGCCCGGTTTAGTTACAACATCGTGGCGATCCACCGTAGCACTTTGCGCGGCTCGTCCGGGATACCTGCATAACCCGCAACGTTATGCTCCAAGAGGATGTCCCGCATGCAAGTCTCCGCCCTTTCCGCCGCGCTGGCCCTGGCCTTGGCCAGCACCCTGCCGCTGCCCCGCGATGTGCAGGCCGCCGAGCCCGCCGCCGCGGCCCAGCTCCGCCGCTATGACATCGCGGCCGGCTCGCTGGACCAGGTGCTCAACCGCTACGCCCAGGATGCCGGCGTCATGCTGACCATAGACGGCGCGCTGACCGCGGGCCGCCAGAGCGCCGGCCTGCGCGGCAGCTATGGGCTGGCAGACGGTTTTGCCGCGATCTTGTCGGGCTCGGGCCTGGCGGCGGTGCCCCAGGGCGCCGGCTATGTGCTGCGCCGCGCGCCAGCCCGCGAAGTGACGACGCTGGCGCCGGTCAGCGTCAGCGGCGCCAGCGCCGCCGACAACAGCTATGTGGCCGAGACCAGCCGGGCCGGCAGCAAGACCGAAACCGCCATCCTGGATGTGCCGCAATCGATCTCCGTGGTCACGCGCAGCCAGATGGAAGCCCAGAACGCGCAAAGCGTCACCGAGGTGCTGCGCTATGTGCCGGGGGTGACCGTCGAGACCTACGGCATCGACCCCAAGGGTTTCGACTGGGTGATGATACGGGGCTTCAATGCGCAGTCCTCCAGCGACTACAAGGACGGCCTGCGCCAGGGCGGTTCGGGCTATACCTTGTTCCGCTCCGAGCCCTATGCGCTCGAGCGCATCGAAGTGCTGCGCGGGCCATCGTCGGTGCTCTATGGCCAGGGCGATGCGGGCGGCATCATCAACCGCGTCAGCAAGCTGCCGCAGGCCACGCCGCAATACGAAGTGGAGCTGGAATATGGCAGTTTCCAGCGCAAGCAGGCCGCCGTCGACCTGACCGGGCCCATCAACCAGGACGGCACGCTGATGTACCGCCTGATCGGCGTGGCGCGCGATGCCAACACGCAATTCACCTATCCCAACGGCGATCGCATCGGCGATGACCGCCTCTACGCCGCGCCGTCCATCACCTGGGCGCCTTCGGCTGATACGCGCTTTACCCTGATGGCGGACTATCTGCGAGACCGCAGCGGCGGCACTATCGGCACGGTGACCATCAATGGCAAGCCCACCCGCCTGCGCAATGGCGATCCGGACTTCAACCGCTTCGACCAGGACCAGAAGTCCATCGGCTATCAGTTCGAGCATCGTTTCAACGACACCTTCCAGGCGCGCCAAAGCCTGCGCTACGGACAGGTGAACGCCATCCTGGACAACATCCTGCTCTCCAGCATCGGGCCCACCGGCATCCAGCGCGTGGCGCGCCGCTTCGAAGAGACCATGGCCAACCTGGCGCTGGACAACCAGCTGCAGGCCGATTTCCGGACCGGGCCGCTGGCGCACACGGTGCTGGTGGGCCTGGACTACAGCCGGGTGCACGCCGACGCCCGCCGCGACACCGGCCCGGCGCCGGCGCTCAATCCCTACGACCCCGTCTATGGCGTCCCGGTGCCCACGCCCACCACGCCCATCTACGATGGCCTGGAGCGCAACTACCAGACCGGGCTCTACCTGCAGGACCAGGTCAAGATCGCCGAGCGCTGGATGCTGACGCTGGGCGGCCGCTATGACTGGTACGAACAGAAACTCGAAAACCGCCTGACCGGCAAGGACAGCCGGCAGGACGGCGAGCACTTCAGCGGCCGCGTCGGCCTGAACTATGTCTTCGCCAACGGCCTGGCGCCCTATGTCAGCTATTCGCAGTCCTTCCTGCCCAATGCCGGCACCTCGGCCGCCGGCGACACGTTCGCGCCCTCGCAGGGACGCCAATGGGAGGCGGGTATCAAGTACCAGCCCGTGGGCAGCCGCGCCCTCTACACCCTCGCCGTCTTCGACATCCGCAAGACCAATGTGCTCACCAACGACCTGAGCAACCCGGGGTTCGCCATCGCCGCCGGCGAGGTGCGATCGCGCGGGGTGGAACTCGAAGGCAAGTTCAGCCTGGGCGCGGGCTGGGACTTCACCGGCTCCTATACCTATCTCGACGCGGAGATCACCCAGGCCAACGACGGCTCCAAGGGCAAGCGGCCCTCCCTGGTGCCCGAGCACAGCGCCTCGGGCTGGCTGAACTACACCTTCGGCGACAGCGCGCTGGCCGGCCTGTCGATCGGGGCGGGCGTGCGCTATGTGGGCTCGACCTATGGCGATAACCGCAATACCCTGAAGATCGACTCCCATACCCTGGTCGATGCCGGCTTGTCGTACACCTATGACAAGCAGCTCACCTTCTCGGTCAACGCCACCAATCTGTTCGACAAGGACTACCTGGCCACGTGCTCGGACCTGACGGACTGCTACCCGGGCAACCGGCGTTCGGTGATCGGGCGGGTGAAGTACCGGTTCTGATCGCCGGCCGGGCGTCCGACGCCTGCGGGGCCTGGGCCGGCACTGATACACTCAAGCAGCCCTGGCCACCCGCTTTCCGTCCATGCCCGCCAAGCTGTCTTCCCTGCTCGCGCGCTCCGTCCACCTGCTGCTGGCGATCGCGGTCGCCTTCAGCGGCTACCTGCATCTGGTCTCCGTTTTCGACCACGCCGGCCGGCCCGATTTCGCTTTCCTTTCGGGGTTCGACACCTGGCGCGATGCCATCGACGCGGTGGGCCTGCTCGATGCGCCGCGCGCGCTGCTCGGGCTGGGCCTGGTCTGCATGGCGCCCGGCCTGTTGCTGCGGGCCCGGATCGCCTGGGCGTTTTCGCTGCTGATGCTGGTGCTGATCGGCGTGCTGGGTTTCATGGGCAGCGCCGGGCATCTGCTGGAAATCTACAATCTGCTGGTCTTCGTGCTGCTCTTGGCGGCCTGGCCGGTGTTCGGCCGCGCCAGCCTGGCGGCCGGCAGCCTTTTCGCTGTCATCGCCATCTGTTCATTGCTGGGCTATGCCATCTTCGGCAGCCTGTACCTGGGCCGGGAGTTCGGCCCGCCCATCGAGGGCATGCCGGCCGCGGTGTACTTCTCGGTGGTGACCATGTCCACCGTGGGTTTCGGCGATATCGTCCCGCATACCAACGCCGCGCGCTATTTCACGCTGTCCATCATCATCCTGGGCATTACCGTGTTTGCCACGTCCATCAGCGCGATCGCCGGTCCGGTGATCGGCGGCAACGTCAAGCGACTCATCAAAGGCAGGATTGCACACGCCATGCGTCACGATCACATCATCCTGGCCGGCGCCTCGTCCCTGGCCGCCGCGGTCTATCCCGTGCTGCGCGAGCACGGCTATCCGGTCACGGTCATCGTGCCCGAGAACGTGCCTCACGGCTATCCCGAGGATGCCGACCTCATCGTGGGCGACGCAACGACCTCGGCCGTCCTGCTGGAGGCGGGCGCGCCCAAGGCGCGCTATGTGCTGGCCTTGCGCAGCGACGACGCCGAGAACGCCTTCATCGTGCTGGCCGCCAAGGATGTCGGCGGGCCGGCCACCAAGACGGTGGCCGTCGCCAACACGCCCGAACACCTGGCCAAACTCAGGCGCGTGCAGCCCGACATCGTCTTCTCGCTGCAGCAGCTGGTCGGCGAACTGCTGGCGCGCACCCTGAGCGGGCAGAAGATCGACCAGGACTTCGTCGCCAGCCTGTTCACGAACGACAAGCGCGCCTGATCAGCCGCGCCGCTCGGGTGCGCCGGTCAAGGACGGGATCATAAGCACGCCCGACATGGCCAATAGATAGCAGGTGAAGACCAGCCAGGCCTGTCCGGCGCCAGGCGCCAGGGCGTTGAGCAGCACACCGAACAGCATGGACAATGCCGCCGCCGCCAGGCGGCTGATGCTGTCGCCCGCCGCCACCACCACGCCGATGGATTCAGCGGGGGTTATGCGCTGGCCCAGCGTTATCAGGGCGCTGCGGATATTGGGCAGAAATACGCCGAATGCCAGGGCAATGAGGAGCAGGGCCGGCATGACGAGGCCCGGGAAAACCGCCGCCAGGCCGAAGCCCGATCCCATGCAGGCCAAGGCGCCCAGCGCCAATCTCCTGGACAGCTCGGGATGGTCGTGCAGCGCGGGAGCGAGCCTGCGGAGGGCCATCCCGCTTGTCAGCATGGCGGCAGCGGACAGGGCGGATATCGCGCCTTGTGCAATAGGAAAGCGGGCGCCGAACTGGTGTTGCAGTAGCAGGGGCAAGTAGATCGCCCATACCGGAATGGCCAGGCCGCTGACGATACGGGCCATGTTCATGAGGATCAGCCCCCGGGTCCTGGACAGGATGCGGTAGCCTGCCCACGGGTCCCTTCTTGCGGGGAGATAAGTGATCCGGTTGGCGGGTAGCCGCCGCCATAGCGCCGTGGCCAGTAAAGCCAGTAGCGCGCTGAGGACGGCGATGGCATGCAGGCCGCCGCCATAGGCGAACACCAAGCCGGAGGCCAGCGGGACCATGACGGAGACGGCGGCTTCGCCATGCTGTAGCCGATCGAGAAACGCGGGCCGGCCCGTGGTGCGCGGAAACAGGCTGAACAGGCAATGCCATCGCTGGGCGGCGCCTACGCCTTCGGCCAGGTGCCAGAGAAAGGCGACGCTTGCCAGCGCCGTCAGGTCGGAGAGCCCGGCCGCCACCGCTATCGGCAGCATGCCGGCCTTGCATCCCTCAGTGAACAGGACCAGGGTGCGCGGGTGAAAGGAGAGCAGACCTGACAAGGGCCCGGCCACCGCCACCGCCAACAGGCTGCCGAACACCGTGGCCGTGGCGCCGGCCGCGCCGAACGCCAGGGTCGCGTAGGCGATCAACCCCAGATTGGCGACGCTGCTGGCACTGCTAGAAAGAATGGCCGCGGCGATGGTGGAGTGTTCAGAGCCAAAAGTCGACTCCTCATGGAGCGTCATGATTCACCGGTATTGCAGCATTCGAATAGCACGTTGACGAGAGGGAAACGTAGCTGTAGAGAACACCTCGAATCCCAGTGCGGTATCAAACTCCGTAGGCTCGGGAAGCTGCTCCCCGTAGCGTGTCATCCCTTTTAGAATCTTCTCTCCCACTTGCGGGTATTGCGACAAAATTGAGTATGAAATCTGATACGCCAGGCTCCTGCCAGTGGCGGTGCATGCATGACGTTCTCGATAATTCGTCAGAGCTTGCTCGGGGAAACAAACGTCAATTATCTTCTTAGGAAGAAGCCAAAGAGGCGTGATCATTAGCTTGTCCCGATATCTGTACACGGGAAGTGTTCTAGGGTTGATCCCATTCATGAGCATGTAGAGACTATCGCCTAACAAGTCCTCGAGGTTTGCGCCTTTGCATACATATTTTGCTCCGATGCTCGAGGCAGCGTGAACTAATGCTGTGCCAATCAGATATACCCCGAAGAACTCAAAATCTTCTTCGGGGTAATGGTGAGAAAAATGCGATGGAAGACTCGTTGCGTGCGATGAAAGAGCAAGAACTTTCCGTATTTCGCATTCTTCGATAACTGTCAAGTTATAGCCATAGGCTTCACAGAGCTCATGTGCACGGGCGACACCTGAATCCCATTCAGGTAAGCCCTTCAGGATGACGGGATGTACGTCCAAGCGAAAGTTTGTGAACGTCGATAGGGCGTGTAAGAGTGCATTGCTATCGCCACCACCACTCACTCCAACTACAATTTTGTCTCCGTCTTGGAGATGCGCTGATAGCGTTCGATGGACGGAGGATCTAACTGCAGCCCTGCATTCTTCCGCGGAGAATTTCTTCAATACATGGCAGCCTTCGGAGGGATCGATGCTGTTGCGGTACAGGAACTCCGTTGTTGTCTCAGCACCGTCTAGTGAATCGGAAATGGCTAAATCTGAGATACGAAATATGAAGGGGTCAACGTTCCTTTGATAAAAGGCGTATATGTCGACGTCGGGTGGGAACTCGGATATTTTTTGTCGAGACCCGTCGTGGCTACATAAGGTCCACCTAGACGGGGCATCTGATACAGCGATATGGCCGACCATGGAATTTGGTTTTCGATCAATGCGTCAATAATTCTCTGGTCTTCGCGGCACGGGATGTTCTGTCTCCCATGCGCCGTAACTAGGGTGATGTCATTCATCTTTTGTCTCCTGCGGCACCATCTTGTGGAAATTGGCGTCTGTTGTTTTGGAGGCTAGTAGAAGGCGATGACGTCAGAAGAGCATAGGACCAGCTCAACACCGCACTTGGATGCATAGAACGGTTTGTTAGTTAAACGGCAGCCCTCGAGTTCTGCCTGATCTAGGTAACCAATTTCGAAGTTGTTCCTACAAATTCGTGAAATGGCTTTGTTCTTTTGATCATAGCCATGAGCATGGCTGTAACTTTCAGACGAGACTTGGTTCATGATCTTTCCTTGATGTAGGTTGTCAAGCGGGCATGACTAGTGTGCCCACGCCTCTTTTTTAGACGTGACATACCGCTCTGATCTAGGTTATCTCGGCTGGTTTTTATCTTTCCACGCGATGCTTCGTCGCCAGCCTGTTCACGAACGACAAGCGCGCCTGATCAGCCCGGCAGGAAAAGCGCGGCCAGGCCGGCGGCGGCCAGGAAGGGGCCGAAGGGCATGGGGCCTGTCCGCCGCCGCGCCAGCATCCAGGCGATGGCCAGGCCGCAGGCGGCCAGCACGATGTCCAGCAGGCGCAGCGCGCCGAACCATCCTCCCAGGGCGGCCATGAGCTTGAGGTCGCCGCCGCCCATGCCATCGTGGCCGCGCAGCAGGCGGAATCCCTGCACGGCCAGCCAGGGCAGCAGATAGCCCAGCGCGGCGCCCAGCACGGCCAGGCGCAGGGGCACCAGGCCCGCGTCGAGGTTGGCGATCAGGCCGGCCCATAACAGGGGCAGCGTCAGCAGGTCGGGCAGGAGAGTGGTGCGGCGGTCGATATCCCAGAGCACGAGCAGGCCCAGGGCGAGCAGCAGCGTCCAGGCCGACAGGGCGGTCCAGCCGTAGCGCGCGCCGCAGGCCAGGGCCAAGGCGCAGGCCGCGGCGATGAAGAGGGCCGGGCGCGGCGCCGGGGCGCTGGCCATCATGGCCGCTTCGGCTTGCGGCCACTGCCGCAGGACGTGGCTGGGCAGGCGCTCGGCGGCCAGCCAGGCAAGCTGGCCGGCCAGCGCGCCGCCCAGGAGGGCGGCCAGATAGAGCGGCAGGGTCATGGCGTCAGCGGATGAGCTGGTTCATATCGAGGATGGGCATCATCACGGCCAGCACGATGAGCAGCACGAAGCCGCCCATGACCAGGATGAGCGCGGGTTCCAGCAAGGCGGTCATGGCCAGGGCGCGCCGCTCCAGGTCGCGCGACAGGTTGTGCGCGCATTGATCGAGCAGTTCGGGCAGGCGGCCGGTTTTCTCGCCGCTGGCCACGAGGTGGATGAGCAGCGGCGGGAAGACCTTGCGGGTGGCCAGCGCGCCGGACAGCGAGGCGCCTTTGCCGACGTCTCCGGCGGCCTGCTGCACGGCGGCGCGCAGCACGTCGTTGGTCAGGGTGCGGCGGGCGGCCTCCAGGGCCGCGAGGATGGGCACGCCGCTGCCGGCCAGGATGGCCAGCGTGGAGGCAAAGCGCGCCGCGTTCACGCCCAGCACGAAGCGGCCCATCATGGGCAGGCGCAAGAGGCGGCCATGCCAGGCCGCGCGCGCGGCGGGCAGGCGCAGGCTGTAGCGCCACAGGGCGATGGCGCAGGCGATGGCCAGCCCGGTGAGCCAGCCCCACTCGCGCACGTAATCCGAGAGCGCCAGCATGACGCGGGTCAGCAGGGGCAGTTGCTGCTTGGCCTGGCTGAAGGCGGTGACCACCTGGGGCACGACATAACCCAGCAGGAAGATGACGATCAGCACCGAGACCGCGGCCACCACGACCGGATAGATGAAGGCGGTGAGCACCTTGCTGCGCAGGGCGTTGCGTTCTTCGATGTAGCCGGCCAGCCGCTCCATGACTTGCGACAGGTCGCCGGATTCTTCCCCGGCGCCGATGAGCGCGCGATAGATCTCCGGGAAGTCGCGCGGGCGCGAGGCCAGGGCGGCGGAGAGCCGGTGGCCGGCGCGCACGTCGTCGCGCACGCCGGAGAGCACGCTGGCGATGTGGCGTTTTTCTGCTTGTTCGAGGGTGACGGACAGCGCGGCGTCCAGGGGCAGGCGGGCGGCCAGCAGGCTGGCCAGTTGCCGCGTCAGCCAGGCCAGGTCGGCGTCGGTGAGGCGCGCGCGCAGCACGCTGTCCTGGCCGGCGCGCGCGGTCGAGATCGGGAAGAGGCCGCGGCCGCGCAGCTGGTTGCGGGCGCTGCGTTCGGTATCGGCCTCCACGGTGCCGCGCACGATCTTGCCCAGGGCGTCGCTGGCCTCGTAGCGAAAGGAGGGCATGTCATCTGCCAGTAATGCAAGGACTGCGAGGCCGTCAGATTGGCGCTGAAATATGACCGTAGTATTGCATCGTCATACTCGCCGCTCTCAGGCGCGTTGCGCCGCACTTGTCACAGGCCTCGGTGCCCATAATCGTCATGCGTTCCTTTCTGTCAGTCGGCCTCGCCGTGGTGTTGGCCGCCGCCCATCCCGTCAATGCGCAAGCGCAGCCGAGCGCCGAGAGCGCGCGCCACGCCCAGGACGGCAAAGTGAGCCTGAACTTCGTCGAGACAGACATTCCGGCCGTCGTGCGCGCGATTTCCTTGTTCACCGAGCAGGATTTCCTGATCGATCCGCGCGTCAAGGGCAAGATCACGCTGGTGTCGGACAGGCCGGTGAGCCGCGAACAGGCGCTGGCCATGCTCAGCGGTTCGCTGCGCCTGCAGGGTTTTTCCATGGTGGAGGTGGGCGACATCATGCGCGTGGTGCCGGAGGCCGACGCCAAGCTGCAGGGCAGCCCGGTCGCCGGCGCGGCGCGCGCGCCCGGCGGCCCGGTGCCGGTGTCGGATTTCCTGCGCGGCACGGCCAGCGGCCAGATGATGACGCGGGTGTTTCCGCTGCGCTATGAAAACGCCGCCAACCTGGTGCCGGTGCTGCGTCCCATGGTGCCGCCCAACAACCCGGTCAACGCCTATCCCGGCAACAACACGCTGGTGGTCACCGACTACGCCGACAACCTGGACCGCATCGCCGAGGTGATCGCGCGCATCGATGTGCCCAGCGCCATCTCCACCGATGTCGTGCCGCTCAAGGGCGGCATCGCCGCCGATATCGCCGCCCTGGCCTCGCAGCTGCTCGATACGCAGAGCAACGATCCGACCCAGCGCGTGACCGTGGTGGCCGATCCGCGCAGCAACAGCGTGCTGGTGCGTTCCGGCAGCCCGGGCCGCACGCGGCTGGCGCGCGAGCTGATCGCCAAGCTCGACGCCCAGCAGGCGGTCGACAGCAATCTGCACGTGGTCTATATGCGCAATGCCCAGGCGACCCGCATCGCCGAGGTGCTGGGCGGCCTGCTGGCCGGGCAGGCCGGCAACCAGGCTGGCGCCAGCGGCGGCGGCCAGAACAGCGGCGCCTCGCGCGGCGCGGCCGGCGTCGGGTTCGGCGGGCAGGCCACGCGCACCGCCGCCAGCAGCAGCGGCGGCGGTGCCGGCGGCTCGGGCGCCAATGGCCTGGGCAGCGGCAACAACGAGCGCATCGCGCGCGAGGAGGTGAGCAGCCAGCCGGTGTCTTTCAGCGCGGGCGGGGCGACGGTGCAGGCCGATCCGACCACCAACTCGCTGATTATCTCGGCGCCCGAGCCGCTCTACCGCAATCTTCGCACTGTGATCGACCAGCTGGACCAGCGCCGCGCCCAGGTGCTGGTGGAAAGCCTGATCGTCGAGGTGTCGCAGGACAAGTCGGATGAATTCGGCATCCAGTGGATGACGGGCGCGGGCAACATCAACAGCAGCGGTTCGAGCTTTGTGGGCGGCACCAACCTGGGCGGCAGCGGCCTGGGCGGCGCCACCGGGCCGACCTCGCTCGACGTGCTGGGCAATGGCCTGAGCCTGGGCGTGGTCAAGGGCACGGTGGATGTGCTGGGCAACAAGGTGATCAACCTCGGCGTGCTGGCGCGCGCCATGCAGAAAAGCGGCGACGCCAACATCCTGTCCACGCCCAACCTGCTGACGCTGGACAACCAGTCCGCCAGTATTCTCGTGGGCAAGACCGTGCCCTTCGTGACCGGCCAGTATGTCACCTCGGGCAGCAACGGCAGCAGCAATCCCTTCCAGACGATAGAGCGCGAGGACGTGGGCCTGAAGCTCAATATCCGGCCGCAGATTTCGGAGGGCGGCGCGGTCAAGCTGGACATCTACCAGGAAGTCAGCAGTATCGACGAGAACAGCTCGACGACAGTGTCGGGCGTGGTGACCAACAAGCGCGCCATCGACACCAGCGTGCTGGTCGAAGACGGGCAGATCATCGTGCTGGGCGGCCTGCTGGAGGACAGCGTGTCGCAAGGGACCAACGGGGTGCCCGGCCTGTCGTCCATCCCCGTCCTGGGCGCGCTGTTCCGCTATGACACGCGCAAGCGCACCAAAACCAACCTGATGGTCTTTTTGCGGCCCTATGTCGTGCGCGACTCCCAGCGCGCGGCCTCGCTCACCATGGACCGCTACGACTATATGCGTCGCCAGCAGGCCGGCGCGCAGCCCGATGCCCATTGGCTGTTGCCCGACATGCCCGCGCCGCAGCTCGCCGGTCCCGGCGCGCGCGCGCCAGTGTCCAATAACCTCTATGACATGCGGCCGGGGCAGGTGGCCAACACCCTGCGCCGCGCGCCGCCGCCCACGGTGACATCGTCGGCGGTGCGCCAGCTGCCGGCGCCGCGTCCGGTCTCGGCCGATGAACCCATCCGCGTGAACATGCCCGTGGGCGTGAGCGTGGCCATCGACCCGTCCAACCTGGATTCGACGGTCGAGAACGATGGCACGGTGCTGCAGTTCGCCTCCGTGAAGGAGCAGCGCGACGCTGATGTGATCGCCCGGCGTGTGCAGGCCAGCGGCCTGTCGGCCTATGTGCAGGTCGGCCCCGGCGGCATGGGGTATGTGGTGCGCAGCCAGGTCGCCAGCGACCCGGGCACGGTACAGACCGCCACCACGCTGCTGCGCGAGCTGGGCTATCCGGCCCAGGTGGTCAGCAGCCTATGAGCGTCCACCCGCTGCCCTACGCCTGGGCGCGCGCGCAGCGCGCCGTGCTGAGCCTGCGCGGCGGCCAGGCGCAGCTGACCGTCAGCCCGCGCACGCCGTCCTGGGCGGTGCGCGAGGTGCGCCGCCGTCATGGCGAGGTCGTGCTCAACGAGGTCGATGACCAGACCCTGGAGAGTGTGCTGACCGCCAGCTATACGCACGGCGAGGACGCGGCCTCGGTCATGGGCGTGGCCGAGAACGAGATCGACCTGGACCGCCTGCTGCAGGATATCCCCGAGGTGGCGGACCTGCTCGAAGCCCAGGACGACGCGCCCGTCATCCGCATGATCAATGCGCTGTTCGCGCAGGCCGCGCGCGACAACGCCAGCGATATCCATATCGAGCCTTTCGAGACCCATTCCGCCGTGCGCTTCCGGGTGGACGGCACCTTGCGCGATGTGGTCACGCCGCGCAAGGCGCTGCATGCCGCATTGATCTCGCGCATCAAGATCATGGCGCACCTGGATATCGCCGAGAAACGCCTGCCCCAGGACGGCCGTATCGCGCTGCGCGTGGGCGGGCGGCCCATCGATGTGCGGGTCTCGACCCTGCCCACCGGCCATGGCGAGCGCGCCGTGCTGCGCCTGCTGGACAAGGAGGCCGGCCGGCTGCAGCTCGAGCGCCTGGGCATGAGCCCCCTCGTGCTGGCCCAGCTGGACACCCTGATCCGCCAGCCGCATGGCATCGTGCTGGTGACCGGCCCCACCGGCAGCGGCAAGACCACGACGCTGTATGCCGCGCTCAGCCGCCTGGACGCGGCCACCAGCAATATCCTGACCGTGGAAGACCCCATCGAGTACGACCTGCCAGGGGTGGGCCAGACGCAGGTCAATGCCAAGATCGACATGACCTTCGCGCTGGCCTTGCGCGCCATCCTGCGTCAGGATCCCGACGTGATCATGATCGGAGAAATCCGCGACCTGGAGACCGCCCAGATCGCGGTGCAGGCCTCCCTGACCGGCCACTTGGTGTTGGCGACGCTGCACACCAATGATTCTGTGTCGGCCGTGACGCGCCTGGTGGACATGGGCGTGGAGCCCTTTCTGCTGGCGTCCTCGTTGCTGGGCGTGCTGGCGCAGCGGCTGGTGCGCCGGCTCTGCCCGGCGTGCAAGACACTCGCCGAACCGGGCAGCGGCCGTTATCGCGCCGTGGGCTGCCCCAGCTGCAATCACAGCGGCTATAGCGGGCGCTCCGGCATCCATGAACTATTTATCGTCGATGACGCGGCGCGCGCGCTTATCCATGACGGACGCGACGAACGCGCCTTGCGGGCGGCCGCCGTGGCGGCGGGGCTGCGCAGCATGCGCGAAGATGGCCAGCGCTGGGTGGATGCCGGCCAGAGCTCGGCCGAGGAAGTGTTGCGCGTGACCCGCGAAGACTGAGTGCCGGTCTGATTCTATGGCTTCGGCCTGGCCCGGCGGACGCCAGGCGGCCGGGGACGGCAAGGATGCGCGCCACATGATGTCGCGCTGCGTCCCACAGGGCCGACGCGGCACACTGCTGGCGTTGTCCCGGAAGCCAGAAAATGAAATCCGCAATCCGCAATCCGCAATCCGCAATCCGCAATCCGCAATTGAATGCGTGAGGATCGCCGCCGCCTCGCTGGCCGTGGCGGGCATGATGGGCATGCCGCCCGCCCATGCCGCCGACGGCACCATCACCATCAATGGCGAGATCACCGACCAGACCTGCAAGATCAACAATGTGGATCCCCCCTACAATCTGATCGTCAACCTGCCCAAGATCAGCGCCTCGGCCATCAAGAACGTCCATGACACAGCCGGCGCGACCTTGTTCGAGATCAAGCTGACAGACTGCCCCGCGGCGCTCAATAACAACAAGGTCAAGGCCTATTTCGAGCCGGGCGCGACCACCGACTATGGCACCGGCAACCTCATCGCCTACACCACGGCGGCCGCGAAGACGGTGGCCGAGGCGTCCATTCCGGATCGCACGGGCGCCACGGTGTTCAGCAACGTGCAGATCCAGCTGGCCAACCCGAACGGCAGTCCCATCAAGATGGGCGCGGACGCCGCATCCCAGGCCACCCAGGACGTGGCCGTGACCGACCAGTCCGCGACGCTGCGCTATCTGGCGCGCTATGTCAGGACCTCCGCCGAGGCGGTGACGGCCGGCAAGCTGGAGACCTATGTGCAGTACTCCATCGTCTATCCCTGATGACGCCAGGCGGTCTCAGGGCGGGCCGCGACGCGCCAGCGCCGCGGGCGCCGGAACGTTGCCGAAGATCACCACATCGCCCTGGCGCGGCCCCAGGGCCGCGAGCAGGCTGTCCAGCGCGCGGCGCTGGGCCGGTTCGGCGCCGGGCGCGTAGGTGGCCCGGCCCGAGAAGCGCAGGCCCTTGCCGTCCGCGCTGCCCTGGCCGTCGACCTGCAGCACGCCGGCCTCGGTGGCCAGCGCCAGGCGGAAGCCTTTGCCGCCCGTGCCCTCCACCCGCATGACATAGTCGCCTATCCGGGGCAGCGGGGAGAGCGCCGTGCTCGCGTCCTGCCAGCGCAACTGGGCCACGGGCCCGGCGGGCGGGGACGCGGTATTGAGGGCTTGCCAGCGCAGGTCCAGCATGCCGCCCGGGCTGAGCGTATTCCAGGGCGCGCCGAGCGCGGCCAGCGTCGTGGCCGGCGCGCGCAGGCTTTGCGCGCCCAGCCTCAAGCCGTCCGGCCTGGGCGTGATGATCAGCGGGCCTTGCAGCCAGGGGTGGCGGGCCTCCAGGTCCAGGCTGGCCCAGCGCCAGCGCCATTGCACCGGTTCGGGCAGCAGGCGGCGCTGCTGCGGCGCGCCCAGCGCGACCCAGGCCTGGCCCTCCCAGAGCGTGCCTTGCGCGTCGGCCAGGCTGACCAGGGCATCGGCGGGCAGGACCGCCAGCAGCCAGCGTGCCGGCATGACGCTCAGGCCGGCCACGGCGGCGCAGGCCGCCAGGCCGGCGCCCGTCAGCAGGCGTTGCCATCGGCGCATCTCAGTCTCCCTGCCGCGGCGCCAGCCGCAGCTTGCCGTGGACCATGCCGGGCAAAGGCCGGCCATGGGGATTGGTGGCCCGGATGAGTTCGGCCTGCCGCGCCGTCAGGCCCCAATCCTGGGCGCTGTTCTCCAGCCAGTCCAGCAGGCTTTGCGCCGGCACATCGTCCACGGTCAGCAGATAACCGCCGTCCTCGGGCGCCAGCGTCCAGCGCCCGGGCGGCAGGCCGGCGCGCGCCAGGCTGCCGCGCAATTCCTGCTCTTGCGGCATGACGGCGCGCGCGCGGGCGCGCCGGGACAGGGCGCCGGCCTGCGCGGCCAAGTCGTCCACGGCCGCGGCCTGCACGCGCAGCGCGGGCAGCTCGGCGCGCAGCCGCGAGAGCGTGTCCAGCGGCGGTTCGATAAAGAACAGGAACAGGCCGGCCGCGCCCAGCACCGCGGTCATGAGGCGCAGCAGGCGCTGGTCGCGCGGGCTCAGCGCGGCATGGCGCTGGCGCAGCGGGGCGAGCAACGGATCGGTTTGCCGGCGCAGTCGGCGCCAGCGGTCTATCAAGGGGTTCATGGTTGTTTGCGCGTGATGCGCCAGATCGGTTTCTTGTCCTGCTGCTCCAGCTGCAGCCCCAGCGCGGCGGCCTGCTGCAATAGTTTGGGCGTGGCGGCCAGCTGGCGCGCCGCCTCGTCTTCAGCCAGCAGTTGCAGCGTGAGGGCCTGGTCGGCGTAGCTCAGTTGCTTGATGTTGTCATCCGCGACGGGCAGCAGCCGCGCCGCGTCGCGTGCCAGCGCCAGGAAGTCGTCGCCGCTGGCCTGGGCGCCGCGGGCAGCCTGCAAGCCCTGCTGCGCCTGGCGCAAGGGGTCGATGACCACCGGCAGGCCGAAGGCCTGCTGCACGCGCTGCGTCATGCGCTCACGCAGCGCGCGCGCCTCGGCGTCAAGCCGGCCGGCGTAGAGATTCAGGCCCAGCAGCCACAGCACGGCCGCCGCGCCGGCCAGGCGCAGCGGCGCGCGCCAGCGCGAAGCGTGGCCGGCGGCCTGGCGCGGCAGCTGCAGCGACCAGCCGGGCGAGGGCGCGCGCCAGCGCGGGTCGGCTTCGGCCAGCAGCGCTTCGTCGCCGCCTAGCGCCTGCGCGGGCACGAGGGCGCGCAGGCGCATGCCCTGCTGGGCCAGAAGGGCGCAGGCCCGTTCGATCGCCGGGCGGGGCGCCCAGGCCACCGCCACCCGCCCCTGGCCGTCGCTGGCGGAATAACCGATGGACAGCTCATCCAGGTCGCCCAGCACCAGCGGCTCCAGGGCCCCGCGTACCACGGCCGCATGGCGGGCCCGGCCCAGGGCGGGCACGGCGATCTCGGCGGCGATGGCATCTTCCGGGTGCAGCACGGCCTCGGCGGGCGCGCCACGGAAAGACGTGGCGAGCGCCCGCGCCGTGTCTTGCCCCTGGCGCGCCAGCTGGCCGCGCCGGTCATACCAGGCGTAGGGCAGCAGCGTATGGGGATGCAGCATCGCCAAAGGAGGCAGGGCGATGCGCAGCATGTTCTTCATGGCAGTTCTCTTATCCAGGTGGTCTGGGGGACGGCGGGCGGCGCGCTGTGCAGCAAGGCCTGCATGCCGACGCGGGCGCGCTCATAGACCAGCGTGCCGCTGGCCATGAACCAGCCGCTGGTCGTGGCCACGCCGGGCGGCGTGGCCTGCACGCCGTAGGCGGCAAGGCGATTGGCGAAGTCGCCGCTGTTGTTGAACCAATTGCCGCGGTCGCGTTCGCCGGCCAGCGCGCGCGCCTGCGACAGCGACAAGTCGGGCACCAGGGCCGCGATCACCTCGGCGGGCGCGGTGTTGATGTTGACGCTGGTGCTGGCCGGCAGCAGCGTCATCGTGCGCATGAGCGCGGCGCGCACCGGCGCCCGCAGGCCCAGCCGGTCGGCCAGCTCGGCCATGCCGCGCGGCAGCGGCGCCTGGGCCAGGGCGGTCTGCTCGCCGGCGGCCGGCGCCTGCGCCGCCAACACCGCCTGCAGCAGGGTGTCGGCCAGGCCCTCGGGCAGCTGTTGCAGCTGCAGCAGGCGCGCCAGGGCCTGCAAGGCCTCGGGCTGGGGAACGCCGCCGCGCGCCAGCCCATAGAGGTTGAACTTGCCCTGTTCGTCCTCGATACGGCCAGTGAACACAGCCACCCGGTCGTCGCCGGGGCGCTCGATGCGTGTATCCAGCACCGGCGTGGCCCAGACCTGCTGCAGCGTGGTGAGCGTCTCCTGGCGGCCATGCTCGCGCAGGATGAGGCGGGCCCAGTCGGTTCCGCCGGCCAGCAGCTCGCGCGCCTGGGCGCGGGCCAGGGCGTTTTCGAATTGCCGCGTGCTGGCGGTCTGGCGCTGAAAGAGGCTGGTGGCCAGGGCCGCGACCACCGTGACCACGATCAGGGCCATGATGATGGCGGTGCCGCGCTGCCGTTCCATGGGATTCATGGCAGCTCCACCACGCGGGTATAGCGTTGCCGCGGGCCCCGCTCGACCGCTAGCTCCAGCCCTTGCGGCGCGGCGCCCGGCGGACGGGTCGCCGGGGTCCAGCCCGCATTCGGCAACCAGGCCCGCAGGCTCATGGCGGTGACGCCGGGCAGCAGCAGGGCGCCGCGGTCCGGCAGGGGCAGCGGCATGCGCGCGGCGGGCGAGCCCGCGGCGCGCCACAGCCCCTGGGCGTCCACGCGCCACTGCACGCGCTGCCACAGGCCCGCGCCGTCCGGATCGGGACGCACGATGTCCAGCACGGGCCGGCCCAGCTGCCGCGCGCTCAGGCGTATGCCCGTGGTGAGCGCCACGGCGTCGCTGGCTGGCGGGTCGAAGGCCGGGCCGGTATAGGCCAGCTCCAGGTCGCGGGCCAGCTGGCCCAGGCCGCGTATCACCTGGTCGGTGTCGGCCGATTGCGACTGGATGCGGCTGCGCGCATCGGCGACATGTTGCAGTCCGCGCCAGGCGATCACACTCACCAGCGCCATCAGCGAGATGGCGACCAGCACTTCGATCAGGGTGAAACCCTGTTGGCGGCGGAGTGGGTGGCGGGTGTTCATCGCAGGCCGGAGATCATGCCGTCGAGCTGGATCAGCGCCCCGGGGCCGTCGGCGCCATACACCTTGACGTTGACCTGGCGGAAGCTGCGATTCATGGTATTGGAGATGGTCAGATCGCAGCGCAGGCTCAGGCCGCCTTGCGGGCAGGCATCGGATTGCGTGCCGGCGCGCGGCAGGCCGGGCTGCAGCCGCAACAGGGCAATGGCGTTCTGGGCCGACAACAGCGCCAGCGCCTTATCGTGCAGGGCGCGGTGGTTGGAAGCCATGAGGCCGGTGGCGCGCAGGGCGGCCGTCAGGGCCACGGCGATGATGGCCAGGGCCACCAGCACCTCGATGAGTGTAAAGCCCGCCTGTCGCCTGTCCGCGCTATTGCACGTCATAGTTGCCTGCCTCGTCGCGCCGCAGCACCACCTGCCGGCCGGCGGCCTGCAGCGTAAGCACAAAGGGCGAGGCCACCCATTCCGTGTTGAAGAGCAGCGGGCGGTCCGGGTCCAGCCGCAGCAGCACCGGCGCGGCCGCGAAGCGCATGGGCCGAAGCTGGGCGTCGCCGGCGAAATCATCGGGTGGCGGGACACGGTCATCTTGCGCGGTCAGCGTGCCGGCGCGGCCGTCGCGCTCGAAAGACCAGCCGCCGTCGCCGCCTCGCCAGCGGATGACGCGGCCGTCGCTGCGGGCTTCGCCCTGGGCCACCCTGAAGGCGTCGGCCAGCCGTTGCGCGTCTTCGCGCAGCGGATCGCCGGACGGGCGCAGCGACAGCGTCACCAGGCCCGCCGTCATGCCGATGATGACCAGCACCACCAGCATCTCCAGCAGGGTGAAGCCGCGCTCAGAGATCCCAGGAGCCGATGTCCGCATCATTGCCCTCGCCGCCCGGCTTGTTGTCCGCGCCGAAGGAGAAGACGTCGACCTCGCCCTTGGCACCCGGGTTGAGGTATTGATAGGGGTGGCCCCAGGGATCGATGGGCAGCTTGTCCAGGTAGCCGCGCCAGCCCGGCACGCCATCGGGTTTCTCGGCCAGCGCGCGCAGGCCCTGGGCCGTCGCCGGATAGCGGCCGTTGTCCAGGCGATAGAGCTTGAGCGCCTGCATGATGCCGGCGATGTCCTGGCGGGCGGCGACGCGGCGGGCCTGTTCGGGGCGGTCCAGCACCCGCGGCACGATGAGGGCGGCCAGGACGCCGATGATGACCATCACCACCAGCATCTCGATCAGGGTCAGGCCGCGCTGGTAATAAAGAGGGGTACGGTGCTGCACGATATCTCGGTTTTCAGGGGAAAGCCCGATTATCGAAATGAAATAGTACAGAAATATTAAGGTTGGCCCGCCGGCGCGGGATTCGCGCCAAAACGTTGCGCCGGCGCCCCTAATGGACTGTGATGAGGCCGGCCGGCGCCGGCGCCTGGAGGGGCGCGCGCAGCCGCAGCTCGCGCCCGCGCTGGTCCAGCACCACGGTGTCGGCGCCGATATCGCGTAGCACCAGGGCGCCCGGCAGCGCCTGGCCGGCGCGATAGGCGGCCGGCGGCCCGCCGTCTATGCTGAGCACCGCCGCGCCGGCCGGGCCCGCGGCGATCACCCCGAGGATCTTCACCTCGGTCGTCAAGGCTTCGTCCTTGCCGAACCAGCGCGCCACCGGCTGGTTGTCGGGCGCCGGCGCGGGCGCCGCCGCCAGGGGCGCGGGCATGGCGGCCGGCGCGGGGGCCAGCAGGATCACCCCCCAGACCCCCACGGCGCAGGCACAGGCGCAGGCGGCCAGGACCCGGACGGCGCCGGGAGCGGAAACGGAAGCAAGGGCAAGACGCATGACACTTCGGCGGCAAGAGACAGATACCGAGAGCTAAGCACGCCGATGTTGCAGCTTGATGATGGCCGATGGCGCCCCGCTGCCGCCGCGTTCAGCGCAGGCGCCCGACCGCCTGCGCGATGCGGGAGATGCCCTGCTCCAGCAAATCCATGCTCGCGGCAAAGGAAATCCGGAAGTAGGGCGACATGCCGTAGGCGTCACCCTGCAGCACCGCGAGGTTGACCTCGTCGAGCAGGTAGAGCACGAAGTCTTCGTCGGTGCGCAGCACCTTGCCTTGCGGCGTGGTCTTGCCCAGCAGCGCGGCGCAGGAGGGATAGACATAGAACGCCCCTTCCGGCAGGTGGCAGCGGATGCCGGGGATGGCGGTGAGCGCGGCCACCACCTTGTCGCGGCGGTCCTGGAAGACGGCGCAGCGCTGGGCGATGAAGTCCTGCGGGCCGGCCAGGGCTTCGGCGGCCGCGGCCTGGCTGATGGAGGAGGGGTTGGAGGTGGACTGCGATTGCAGCTTGGTCATGGCCTTGATAAGCGCGGCCGGGCCCGCGCCATAGCCGATGCGCCAGCCCGTCATGGCATAGGCCTTCGAGACGCCGTTGACCGTCAGGGTGCGCGATTTCAGTTCGGGCGCGACCTGGGCCATCGTGTAATAGCGGCGCCCGTCATAGAGCACATGCTCGTACATATCATCGGTCATCACCCAGACATGGGGATGGCGCGCCAGCACGGCGGCCAGGCCCAGCAGTTCGTCGCGGCTGTAGACCGCGCCGCTGGGATTGTTGGGCGCGTTGAGGATGAGCCAGCGCGTCTTGGGAGTGATGGCCCGTTCGAGGTCCTCGGGCCGCAGCTTGAAGCCGTTGTCGGCCGGGCAGGGCACGACCACCGGCGTGCCGCCGGCCAGCAGCACGATGTCCGGGTAAGACACCCAATAAGGGGCCGGCACGATGACCTCCACGCCGGCCTCCACCGTGCTCATCAGCGCATTGAAGATGACCTGCTTGCCGCCGGTGCAGGCGATGACTTCGCTGCTGTCGTAGTCCAGCTCGTTCTCGCGCTTGAACTTGGCGCGGATGGCGGCCTTGAGCTCGGGCGTGCCGCCCACGTCGGTGTACTTGGTGCGCGATTGCGCCATGGCGCGCGCGGCGGCCTGGCAGATGTGTTCGGGCGTGTCGAAATCGGGTTCGCCGGCGGTCAGCGCGATGATGTCGCGCCCCGACTTGGCCAGCTCGCGGGCGCGCTGGCCGGCCATCGAGCTGGGAGAGGGTTTGATGCGGTGAATACGGGAAGCGATGATATCCATGGGGTTCCGTCGTGAAGGTTCAGGCGCGCGCGGCCAAGGCCCAGGCGCGCAGGTGGTCCAGGAAGATGCCGTCGACGCGGTGCTCGTTGCCGTCGGAATGGCCCGCCGCGTGCGGCGTGACAATGACGTTGTCCAGGGCCCAGAGCGGGCTGTCCGCGGCCAGGGGTTCGTGCGCGAAGACGTCCAGATAGGCGCCGGCCAGGCGCCGCTGCGCCAGGGCCTCGACCAGGGCGGTTTCGTCGACGATCTCGCCGCGCGCCACATTGATGAGGCGCGCCGACGGTTTCATGGCGCCCAGCACCCTGGCGTCTATCCAATGGCGGGTGCGCTCGGTCAGCGGGCAGGCCAGGATCAGCCAGTCCAGCCGGCCGGCATGGGAGGGCAGGGCTTCGAAGGCCAGGGTTTCGGTCTCGCCGTCGACCGGGGTGGCCGTGCTGCGGGCCACGATGACCTTCAGGCCCAGCATCCTCAAGAACGCGGCGATGCGCTGCCCGATCGGGCCCCAGCCGGCCACCAGGGCCGTCTGGCCCGCGAGGTCGGCGGGCATGCCGGTGGCCACCAGCGACGTCCAGCGCCGTTCGCGCTGCTGGGCCAGCATCAGGGGGAAATGGCGGGCGAGCATCAGCAGGCCGGCCAGGGCGGTCTGGGCGACCACCTCCGCGTTGGCGCCGGGCGAGGTCGTCGCGCGCACCCGGCGCCCGGCCAGTTCGGCAAAAATGGGCCGGTCGGCCCCGGCCGAATGGAAGTGCACCCATTGCAAGGCGGGCGAAGCGCGCAGGCTGGCATAAAAAGCTTCCAGCGGCGGCTTGACGTCATGCTTGGTCGACAGGCCGGTGATATCGCGCGAGCAATAGGCGATGTCCGCGCCGCCGGGCGCCGAGGCCGGCGTATCGGCGGGCGTGAGGATCTCGCAGGGCAGGCCGTCCAAGGCCTGGTCCAGGCCCACGCCCAGGCGCTCGCGGGCCGTGGCCGAGATCAGCAACTTGATGCTTCGGGGATGGCGCATGGACATCAATCCCGAAAGCCCGGATCCAGGCGGTCGAGCTTGCGCAGCAGCGCCGGCCACTCCATGACGCCATAGGGGCGGCGGGTGCCGGGCTGGTAGTTGTTCCAGGTTTCGCGCAGGACCTCGGCGGGCACGTCGCGCAAGGGCGAGTTGGCGGCCATCGCGGCCAGCTGGGTGCGGCAGGCCAGCTCCAGGCGGTGCATCCAGTTGAAGGCCTCGCCCACGCTGCGGCCCACCACCAGCGCGCCATGGTTGCGCAGCAGCAAGGCCTCGTTGTCGCCCAGGTCGCGCACGATGGACGCCTGCTCATCGGTCTTGAGCACCACGCCCTCGAAGTCGTGATAGCCGATGCGCAGGAAGCGCATCGAGGTCTGGGTGATGGGCAACAGGCCGCATTCCAGGGCGGACACCGCCATCGAGGCCCAGCTGTGGGTGTGGATGACGCAGCCGATCTCGGGACGGGCCGCATGCACGGCGCTATGGATGACATAGCCGGCCTTGTTCACGCCGTACTTCAACTCCCCGAAATCCGGCGAGGACAGGATATTGCCGTCCAGGTCCACCTTGATCAGGCAGGAGGCCGTGATCTCCTCGTACATCATGCCGTAGGGATTGATCAGAAAAGCGCCTTCCTCCCCGGGCACATGCGAAGAAATATGGTTGGCCATCATGTCCGACATGCCGTAGAGGTCGATCAGGCGATAGCAGGCCGCGAGGTTGACGCGGGCCTCCCATTCCTGGGCAGTGCAGCGTTCTTTCATGGACGGCAGGTTCAGCACGCCGGGGCGCGGGGTCATCTGGACTTCTCCTTGCGGGTGAATGGCATGCGCATGGCGCATCGACCGGGCCATTCTAGGAGGGCACATTAATGTCTACAAATGATAAAAATTTTTCTATTATTATGGTTTTCCGATAACTGGAAGGGCGCCCATGAACCGTAACCTGTCGCTGCGGCATTTCCGCGCTTTTGTCGCCGTGGCCAAGACCGGCTCGTTCACCGTCGCCGCCAAGGATCTGTTTCTCACCCAGTCGGCGCTCACGGCCACCATCCAGCAATTCGAAGAAGAAATCGGCTTCAAGCTCTTTGACCGCAGCACGCGCCGCGTCAACCTCACCGCCGAAGCCGAGCGCTTCGAGGCTCAGGCCGAGCACATCCTCAGGCAGTTCGACAGCGCCGTGGCTGACCTGGAGTCGCTATCGCAGGGCCGCCGCGGCCATGTCCGCATCGCCGCGGCGGCCTCGGTCACCCAGTACTTCCTGGCGCGCGCCATGGGCGAACTCAAGCGCGACTATCCCGACATCACCGTGTCGCTCTACGACGCGGCATCCGAACAGGTCGAGCGCATGGTGATCCAGGGCGAGGTGGACTTCGCCTTCGCCAGCCCCCACCACCCGCTGGACGAACTCATCTACACGCCGCTGTTCGAAGACCGCTTCGGCCTGCTGTGCCATGGCCAGCATCGCTATGCCCGTGGCCGGCGCGCCCTGAACTGGGCCGATCTCGAGGCGGACGGTTATGTCGGCTTTACCGCCGACACCGGCATCGGCGCCTTCCTGCGCCAGCACGCGCCGCGCCAGGACCTCATGGCCGGCGGCGGCAGCGAGGTTTCCAACACCTCGTCCCTGTCGGCGGTGCTGCGCCACGCGGGCGGCTATTCCGTCCTGCCCGCGCTGGCCGCGGCCCGCATCGGCGGGCAGGACCTGGTGTTCCGGCCGCTGGGCGCGCCCGTGCTCACCCGGCAGGTATCGCTGGTGACCCGCAAGCTGCGCTCGCTGTCGCCCGGCTCGGAACTCCTGGTGCAATACCTGCTGCGCACCTTGCACAACACCCCCGTCCCCGACGGGGTGAGGGTGCTGGCCAAGCCCTGAAGCCCTATTGCTTGGGGATCTTCGCCTCGACGATGATCTTCGACCACTTGGCGCGTTCGCTGGCGATGTGCTGCTCGAAGTCCGCTTGCGAACCGCCCGTCGCCTGCGCGCCCAGCTCGGCCAGCTTGGCCTGCACCTCGGGCTGCCGCAGGATGTTGTTGAACTCCGTGTTCAGGCGCTGCACCACCGCCGGCGGCGTGCCGGCCGGCACCGCGATACCCGTCCACGACAGGGACTCATACCCGGGCAGCACCGACTCGCTGATCGACGGCGTGTCCGGCAGCGCCGCCAGGCGGCCCTTGCTGGTGACGGCCAGCGCGCGCACCTTGCCTGTTTTCACCAGCGGCACCGAAGACGGGGCATTGTCGAAAATCATATCCACCTGGCCGCCCATCAGGTCCACCAGCGCCTGGCCGCTGCCGCGGTAAGGCACGTGCATGATGTCAACGCCGCCCATGCTCTTGAACAGCTCGCCCGACATATGCGTCGAACTGCCCGCGCCGGACGACGCAAAGGTGTACTTGCCAGGATGGTCCTTCACCAGCTTCAACAAGTCCTGCGCCGTCTTGACCGGCAGATTGTTGTTCACGATGAGCACATTGCTGATCGAGGCCGTGTAGACCACCGGCAGCAGGTCCTTGCCGATGGCATAACCCGGATTGCTATAGAGCGCCTCGTTCATCGAGAACACCCCCGTCGTGCCGAACAGCATGGTCTGCCCATCGGGCGCGGCCTTGGCCACCATCGCCGCGCCGATATTGCCCCCGGCGCCGCCCCGGTTCTCCACCACCACGGGCTGCTTCAAGGCCGCCGACAGCCGCTCGCCCAGCAGCCGGCCGATCACATCGGTGGATCCCCCCGCCGAAAACGGGATGATCATCGTGATCGGCCCGCTAGGATAGTCCGCCGCCTGGGCCACGCCAGCCAGCCCCAGTACCCCGATCAGCGCCGCGCCCAGACGCGCGCGCGCCGTTTTTCTTATGGTCTTCACACTTGCCCCTTGTCAGCCAGTTAGACAGTTTTATGTTTCGAGGGCTGATAGTAGGAAGGCCTATAAATAAAGACAAACGAGAAATTTCGGCGGATTTATCAATGGCGAAGATAATTCCCGCCGTCGCCACCTTGTCAGTGCGCCGTTTGATCATGAGCCCTACTTTGCCTGGGGCGATTCAGGACGCGGCGATGGGGCCTGGCAGAGCCTCCGGAGGCTGGCATGGCGCGTCCGCGCTCATCGCGCCTCGCCGCTGCGACGATTGTCGCGCGGCGCGCGCGACAATCGTCGCGGCCGGCCACGCGACAACGGGGCGGCCCGCCCGCTTCACTGCGGTCCGGCGGCGGCCAGGCCGGGCTGTCCGGATCTCCCATCTCCTTCATTTTCCAGTGGTTTTCCGCAAGCCTTCGCGCCTTGCCGGGAACTTGGCACGGATGTTGCGTCTGTGCCAGGACAGTATCGGCTGCTTGCCATACCGATGACCGACACGACACGAGGAGACACGGCGATGACACCGAGCAGATCGCAGTTGCTATGGATGTACGAAAAGATGGTCGAGATACGCGAGTACGAAGAGACCATGGCCAAGGTGTATCTGGAGGGCAAGCTGCCGCCCAAGATCCAGAAGGGCCTGGCCTTCGACATCGGCGCCGGGCCGGTCCCGGGCGAGATGCACCTGGCGGCCGGGCAGGAGCCGGTGGCCGTTGGCGTGTGCGCGCATCTCACGCCGGACGACACCGTGGTGGGGGCGCACCGGCCGCACCACTTCGCGATCGCCAAGGGGGTGCCGCTCGATGAAATGACGGCCGAGATATTCGGCAAGAAAACCGGGCTGGGCAAAGGCAAGGGCGGGCACATGCACCTGTTCCATCCGCCGACGAAGTTTTCCTGCAGCGGCATCGTCGGCGCGGGCGCGCCGCAGGCCTGCGGCGCGGCACTGGCGGCCCGCAAGCTGGGCCGCGACTGGGTGGCGGTGGCCTTCTTCGGCGAAGGCGCGGCCAACCAGGGAGCTTTCCACGAGGCGCTGAACCTGGCGGCGCTGTGGAAACTGCCGGTGCTGTTCATCGTCGAGGACAACAAGTACGGCATTTCGGTGGAAAAGTCCGAGTCTACGGCGGTGCCGTCCAACGACCTGCGGGCGCCGGGCTATGGCATCCCCGGCGTGCTGGTGGACACCAACGATCCGGTGCGCGTGTTCGAGGCCGCCGGCGTGGCGGTGGCGCGCGCGCGGCGCGGCGACGGGCCGACGCTGATCGAAGTGAAGACCGACCGTTACCTGGGTCACTTCCAGGGCGACCCGGAGACCTACCGGCCCAAGGACGAAGCCCGGCAATTGCGCGCGCGCGATCCCATCGACTTGCTGGGCGCGCGGCTGCGCGCCGACGGCGTGCTGGACGAGGCGGCCGACCTGGCCCTGCGCGCGGCCGTGAGCGAGCGCATCCAGGCGGCCTACGTCTTCGCCCGCAACAGCCCCTATCCGCGGCCCGAGGCGGCCCTGGAAAACGTGTTCGCCTGAGCCGGCGCGCCAAGACCCACCACACCGGAGACAGCAATGAGCCATACAGGAACAGCCCGCAGACTCACCATGGCGCAGGCCATATCGGAGGCGATCGGCCAGGAGATGGAGCGCGACGAGCGGGTTTTTGTCATGGGCGAGGACATCGGCAAATACGGCGGCATCTTCAGCGCGACGACGGGCCTGCTCGACCGGTTCGGCAAGGACCGCGTCATGGACACGCCCATTTCGGAAACGGCGTTCATGGGCGCGGCGCTGGGCGCGGCGGCCGAAGGCCTGCGGCCCATTTCGGAACTGATGTTTGTCGATTTCTTCGGCGTGTGTTTCGACCAGATCTACAACCACATCGCCAAGAACACCTATATGTCGGGCGGTGCGGTGAAAGTGCCGCTGGTGATCACGACCGGCATCGGCGGCGGGTACAACGACGCGGCACAGCACTCGCAATGCCTGTACTCCATCTTCGCCCACGTCCCGGGGCTGAAGGTGGTGGTGCCGTCCAATGCTTACGACGCCAAGGGTTTGATGATCCAGGCCATCCGCGACGACAACCCGGTGGTGTTCTTGTATCACAAGGGCATCATGGGCCTGACCTGGATGTCCTACTTCGAGGGCAGCACCACGCATGTGCCCGCCGAAGCATACACGCTGCCGTTCGGCGAGGCCGCCGTGGTGCGTGAAGGCGCCGACCTGACGATCGTGACCCTGAGCCAGATGGTGCAGAAGTCGCTGGTGGCTGCGGAGCAGCTGCAGGCCCACGGGATCAGCGCCGAGATCGTCGACCTGCGCACCCTTGTGCCGCTGGACAAACAGGCCGTGCTGCGCTCGGTGGCCAAGACGGGCCGGTTGCTGATCGTCGACGAAGATTATCTGAGCTTCGGCCTGTCCGGCGAGATCGCCGCCATCGTGGCCGAGAGCCTGGACATCGTGTCCCTGAAGGCGCCCGTGCGCAGGCTGGCGGTGCCTGACGTGCCCATTCCCTTCAGCCGGCCCCTCGAGCAGTTTGCCATTCCGCAGGTCGATGCGATCGCGCGGGCGGCGCGCGCGCTGGTGTTCGGAGCCACGCACCCCGCCCTCACCACGACGGAGAACTGATATGGCCGATGTTTATCTGGATGATGCCGCCTGGGCCGACACCGAAGAAGGGACTGAAGCCCTGCTGCAGGAATGGCGAGTGCGGGCGGGCGACCGGGTCGAGGCCGGACAGGTGCTGGGAGTGGCCGAACTGGTCAAGACCACGCACGACATCGTGGCGCCCGTGGCGGGCGTCGTGGCCAGCCTGGACGTGGCCGCCGAAGCGAACTTCGGCCGCGACGCTGTGCTGGCCCGGATCTCGGAGTAGCGCCATGAGCAGCCCCGAGCCGCAGGCCGGCGTCATTCCGCTGTCGGGCATGCGCGGCGCCATCGCGCGCGGCATGACGGCGGGCTGGGAGATTCCGCGGGTGGCCCACCATGCCACCGCCGATGTCACGCTGTTGCAGGAGCATCGCCGCGACGAGGCGGCCGCCGGACGGAAGTGGTCGGTCACGCCCTACCTGCTGAAGGCCCTGGCGCTGACCCTGCGCGAGCACCCGCGCATGAATGCCCTCGTGCAGGGCAATGCGGTGGCGCTGCAGGCCGACATCAACCTCGGCCTGGCCGTCAGCCTGGACGACGGGCTGATGGTGCCGGTGATCCGCCAGGCCGACCGCCTGTCGGTGGCGCAGCTGGCCGAGCAGGCACGTCACCTGGCCGAGGGCGCACGCGCCGGCGCGCTGACGGCCGGCAGCTATCAGCGCGGTACGTTCACGGTCAGCAACCTGGGTATGACGGCGATCGACAGCTTCACGCCCATCATCAACGCGCCGCAGGTCGCCATCCTGGGGGTGACCCGGGTGCGCCACCTGCCCGTGGCCGGCGAGGACGGCTTGCTGGGCATGGCGCCCATGATGGGCTTGCACCTGGTGTTCGATCACCGCGCCGTCGACGGCTATCCCGCCGCGTGTTTCCTCTCGGCGCTGAAGCAGCGCCTGGAAACACTGGAGGGGCTGCGATGAGCGCCGTCCTGTCCGCTTGCCAGGTGACGAGCTGCGTACAGGAACAGGCCTGGAACGAGGCGTGCCTGGCCCGCCCTGTCGCGCGTCCCTCCCTGCAGTTGTGGCGCTACGCCGGGCCAGGGGTGGTGTTGGGGCGCAGGCAGTATGCCCTGGCCCAGGGCGGCCGGCTGCCGGGCGCCGACGACCTGGTGGTGCGCGGCGCCGGCGGCGGGGCGGTGCTGACGGGCCCGTGGATGCTCAGCGCCTCCATCCTGCTGCCGCCCGACCACCCCCTGCTGGGCACCGGCGTGGTGGCCAGCTATCGTTGGCTGGGCGTGTTGCATGCAGGGCTGCTGCGCGACCTGGGCATAGACGCCCATGCGCTGTCGCCCGAGGCGGTGCGCCGCCATGATGCCACCGGCGACGTGCCGTGGGCCTGCTTCGGCGGGTTGTCACCCTGGGAGGTGGCCGTGGGCGGCCGCAAGATCGTCGGCCTGGCCCAGGTCAGGCGCAAACAGGGCGTGCTGCTGGCGTCGGGCACGCTGGTGTCCGCGCCAGCGTGGCAAGTGCTGTGCGACGCGCTGGGGCAGCCCGCCGAAGACGCGCGGCGGCTGGCGCGCCTGACGACGTCGTGCGAAGAGCAGTTGGGAGCGCCCGTGTTGATGGAAGTCCTGGCCGAGCGCCTGTCGCTGGCATTGCTCGACCTGCTGGGGCCGCTTTGAACGTTCGCCGGCATGCGGCCCGTGCCGGCAAGAAAAACCCTCATCCGGAAACGGATCAATCAATCGAGGAGACAGACATGGACAACGAGAACGTCCCGCGGGGCAACCGTGGCCCGGCCGTCGGGATGCGCGTGGTGCGCGTGCCGGTCAGCCGCCGCAACTTCCTGGTGGGGTCCGGCGCGGCGCTGGTGGCCAGCCTGGGCGCGTCCGAGGTGCTGGCCCAGTCGGCCCGCGCGGCGCTGACGGCTGATTTCGCGCAGCTGGGGCCCGATACCGCGGCCACTTTGCTGCAGGTCGCGCGCGACGTCTTTCCGCACGACAAATTGAGCGACAAGTACTACGCCGCGGCGATTCGTCCCTACGAGGCCCAGGCGGGCCAGGACGCCGCGCTGAAGGCGCTCATCCGCGAGGGCATCGACGGCCTGGACCGGCAGGCGCGCCAGCGCTTCAAGTCGGCGTACGCGGCCGTCCCGTCGGAAATGGACCGCGTCGCGCTGCTGGTGGAGATCCAGGACACGCCGTTCTTCCAGAAGGTCCGCGGCGACCTGGTCACCAGCCTGTACGACAACAAGGATATCTGGCCTTTCTTCGGGTATGAGGGATCGTCCTGGCAGAAGGGCGGCTACCTGACCCGTGGCTTTGACGATATCGACTGGCTCTGAGCCACCGGCCAGGCAATACGACAGGAGGAAGGCAGATATGGATACCAAATTCGCGCATGACGACGGCAACGTCGTGGTCATCATCGGATCCGGGGCGGGAGGCGCCACCCTGGGCAACGAGCTGGCCCAGCGCGGCGTGAAAGTCGTCATACTGGAAGCCGGAAAGCACTTCACCCAGGCCGACTTCGTCAATGACGAGTGGGCCATGTTCAAGAAGATCTCCTGGCTGGACAAGCGCATTTCGGCGGGCGGCTGGCACCACACCAAGACCTATCCCAACCTGCCCGCCTGGATCGTCAAGGCGGTCGGCGGCTCGACTGTGCACTGGTCGGGCGTGGCGCTGCGCTTCCAGGAACACGAGTTCCATACGCGCACCACCTATGGCGCCATCGATGGCGCGAATGTGCTGGACTGGCCCATCACGCTGGCCGAGCTCGCGCCCTTCTACGACCTGGCTGAGAAGAAGATCGGGGTGGCCGGGACGGCGGCCAGCGGCCAGCCGCCGCTGCCCTACAACAACCACGCCAAGGTGGTGGCCGAAGGCGCGCGGCGCATCGGCTACAAGAACATTGTGCGGCCGGCCGCCACCAACTCCGCGCCCTACGACGGACGGCCGGCGTGCATGCAGATCGGCTTCTGCATGCAGGGCTGCAAAATCGGCGCGAAATGGTCGACGCTCTATACCGAGGTGCCCAAGGCGCTGGCCACCGGCAACGCGGAGCTGCGGCCCGAATGCATGGTGCTGAAGATCGAGCACGACAAGGACGGCAAGGCCTCCGGGGTGCTGTACGTGGACGGCAGCGGCAAGCAGCAGCTGCAGCGCGCCCGCATCGTCTGTGTGGCGGGCAACTCCATCGAGTCGCCGCGCCTGCTGCTGAACTCGGCATCGAGCCTGTTCCCGCAGGGCCTGGCCAACAGTTCGGGCCAGGTCGGGCGCAACTACATGAACCACGCCACGGCCGCCGCCATCGCGATCCACAAGGGGCCGGTCTATATGAACCGCGGCTTTGACATCGGCGCGGTGGTGGCCGACGAGGCGGCGCTCAACACCCAACGCGGGTTTGCCGGCGGCTATTACCTCGAAGGATTGGCGCTGGGCTTTCCCTACACGGCGGCCTTCATCAAGCCGGGCGGCTGGGGGCGCGACCTGACATCGGCGCTGGACCACTACGACCGCATGACCGCCATCTGGGTGTGCGGCGAAGACCTGGCCCGCGAGGAGAACAGCATCACGCTGCATCCCACCGAAAAAGACCAGTACGGATTGCCTGTGCCCATCGTGACCAAGACCTATCACGACAATGACAAGGCAATCGCCGCGCACGGCCTCAAGCAGTTCCGGGCGCTGTCCGAAGCGGTGGGCGCCACCCGGGTGATCGACATGCCGGCCTATCCGGCCAGCCACAACATGGGCACCAACCGCATGAGCGCCAAGGCGTCCGACGGCGTGGTGAACAAATGGGGCCAGGCACACGACATCAAGAACCTGTTCGTGTCGGATGGCAGCCAGTTCACGTCCAGCTCGGCCGCCAACCCCACCTTGACCATCGTCGCGCTGGCCATCCGGCAAGCCAAGTACATTGCCGACGCGATGCAGCGCCGGGAAATCTGACGCGCGGGCCGGCGCGGGGACGGATGGCGGCCACGCGCCGCCGCCGGCGTCGCCCGCGGTCGCCTGGTGTATCATCGGCCCGGTACGACAAGAGGCCCGCCGCGCAAGAGCGGGCCCGGTTCGGGAAGCGGCGCGCGGCCTGGGAGACAAGCATGCTGCGAAGCGAACAGCGCGAACACATCGAACGCATCATCACGCTCGCCAGTGCCGGCGGGCAGGCCGTCGCGGCCAACGAGATCGAGCGCTCTTGGCTGCGTTGCGTGCACGACTACGGCATGGACCCCGCCCATCCGGAACCGCCGCGCATTCTCGAAGCGCACGAGCTGCGCGAGCACCAGGACCAGATCGAGGGCTTCCTCGGAGTGGCCCGCATCGGCATGGAGCAGCTGTACAAGCGCGTGTCCTCGCTGGGATACGTGCTGCTGCTGACCGACGCCGATGGCGTGGCGGTGGATTTCATCGGCAACGATGCCATGCACAACGACCTCAAGCGCGCCGGGCTATACCTGGGCGCCGACTGGAGCGAACTGCGCGCCGGCACCTGCGGCGTGGGCACCTGTATCGTCGAGCAGGCGGCCGTCACCTGCCACCGCACCGACCACTTCGATGCATCGCACATCGCCCTGACCTGCAACAGCGCGCCGCTCTTCGATCCCACCGGCGGGTTCATGGGGGTGCTGGACGTCTCATCGCTCAAGGCCGGCGGCCCCCGGGAAAGCCAGCACCTGGCCTTGCAGATCACCGCCATGTATGCGCAGATGATCGAGAACTCCAATTTCCTGAGCTACTTCGGCGGCTACTGGATACTGCGCCTGGGCCTGGCCGGGTCGCTGGTCGATATCCCCAACGATATCCTGCTGGCTTTCGATGCCGACGGCGTGGTGGCGGGCATGAACCGCAATGCCCGCTGCACGCTGGCGCCCGGCGGCGACGGGAGCGCGTGCACCGGACAGCCCCTGACCGCCATTTTCGACGCCGCGCTGGACGAGATCCTGCAAGCGGTGCACATGCCGCCGTCCGCCGAGCGCTCGACACTGCGCACGCACAGCGGCCAGACCTATTTCGTCAATGCCATCGCGCCGCGCGTGCGCAGACCCGCGGCGCGCGCGCCGGCCGAGCTGCCGGCCCCGCCGCACGAGGCGCTGCGGGTGCTGGCTGGGCACGACCCGGCCATGCAGCGCCTGATCGGCCAGGCCCAGCGGCTGGCCAGCAAGCCGGTCAATATCATCGTGCACGGCGAGACAGGCACGGGCAAGGAAATGCTGGCCAAGGCGATCCACGTGGCGGGCCCGCGGCGCGAGCGGCCGTTCGTGGCCGTCAACTGCGCGGCCATCCCCGAGACGCTGATCGAAAGCGAGCTCTTCGGCTACGTGGCCGGCACATTCACGGGCGCGCGCGCCAAGGGCCAGCGCGGGCTGATCCTGCAGGCCGACGGCGGCACGCTGTTCCTGGACGAGATCGGCGACATGCCCATACACCTGCAAAGCAGGCTGCTGCGCGTGCTCTCCGAATGCGAAGTGGTGCCGCTGGGCGCGCAACGGCCCACGCCGGTCGATTTGCGGGTGGTGGCGGCTTCGCATCGGGACCTGCGCCAGCTGATTGCGCAGGGCACCTTCCGCGAAGACCTGTATTACCGCCTCAGCGGCGCCACGCTGCATCTGCCCGCCTTGCGTGACCGCGAAGACCGCGACTACCTGCTCGACCTGATCGCCGGCCAGGAAGCGCGCGAACTGGGCGTGACGCCATGCTTCGACGGCGCGGCGCGCCAGGCGCTGCTGGGCTATGCGTGGCCCGGCAATGTGCGCCAGTTGCGCAACATGCTGCGTTTCGCCTTGGCGATGAGCGACGATGGAAACCTGACCCTGGAGACGTTGCCGCCCGAGCTGTTCGAGCACGTCGCCGGCGGCGGCGCCCCGGCGCCGCGGGGCGCCGCCGAGGCACCGCCTGCCGGCGAAGCCAGCGGCGAGGCCGGGCCATTGCTGGCGCTGCTGCACCGGCACCGATGGCACGTGCCCTCCGTGGCCAAGGAACTTGGCCTGGCGCGCGCCACAGTCTACCGGCGCATGGAAAAACTGGGCATCGCGCCCTCATCCCGCCCGCAATAGGGGGGAGCGCCCCGCGCCATCGATGAACAGGGCCAGCACCATATCGAACTCCTGGCGCAGGTCCAGGCCGGGCTCGGTGAGCCAGCGCATCAGGGCGCCCAGATAGAGGTAATGCAAATAGCTTGCCAGCTGCTCGGCGGGGCGGTCGGGGCGAAGCTCTCCGCCCTGCTGCGCGGCGGCGATCAACCCGCGCCAGACGGGCAGCAGCCCCTGGTCCTGCCCGGCCGCGGCGCCTGGATCGAAAGTGGCGAACTTGTGCCGGATATAGGGCAGCAAGTAGTCGCTGTGCTGCTCGCACCACTGCGCGGAACCGTGCAGCAAATGCCGCACGCCCTCCTGGAAACCGGCTTGGCCATCAAGCCGGAAATCCTGTTGTGCGAGGTCGCTTGCCAACGCCTCCTCCAGCACCCGCTCCAACAGCGCTTCCTTGGCCGGGAAGTACTTGTACAGCGTGCGTTTGGAGACAGCGGCCTGGCCGGCGATCTCTTCCATCGTCACCGCGGCATAGCCCTGTGACTGAAAAAGACGCTGGGCCACCCGCAGGATATGGGCGGGGAGATCCGCGCGGCGGTCGGGTCGGGAAAACTGGCGGGGCATGCTCGGTATGGGAATAGCGAATGGCGTGCTAAAGTATACGACGTTTACTTTTGTCTCGGACACCCATGAAAATCGTCGTCCTGACATACGGCACCGAAGGGGATACCCGCCCGCTGATCGCGCTGAGCCACGCCTTGATCCAGGCCGGCCATGAAACCATCCTCCTGGGCGAAGCCCGCTCCCTGGGATCGGCGCGCCGGCTGTCGGTTCCCGTCCGGCCCCTGTCCGGGGATATCCGGACACTCTTCACCCGCTGGGGCCAATCAGGCGCGCGCGGCACCGCCAAGGCGCTCGTGGAACTGACCAATGCACAGAGCGCGGCATGGATGGCCCAGGCCCTGGAAACCGCCCAGGGTTGCGACGCAATCCTCGTATCAGGGCTGGCCGGCTTCGTGGGACTATCCGTGGCCGAACGCCTCGCGATCCCGGCCATCGGCGCCGGCATGATCCCCCTCACGCCCTCCAACGAATTCCCCTCGCCCTTTCTTGCCCCGGCCCGGGTCCCCGCCCCGCTCAACCGGGCCAGCCTGCGGCTCACGAACCAACTCCTCTGGCTCGGCCTGCGCAAAGCCCTCAATCGCGCCAGGGCCGACGTGCTCGGCCTGCCGCCCAGGGACAAGCTCTGGACCACCCACCCCATGCTCTACGGCATCTCGCCCACCCTCCTGCCGACGCCCCGGGACTGGCCCGACAACGCCGTCCTCTGCGGCCAATGGACCCCGCCGCCGGACAGCGGCTTCATCCCCCCGGCCGAACTGACACAGTTTCTCGACGCGGGCCCTGCGCCCATCTACGTGGGTTTTGGCAGCATGACCGGCATCGACCTGCCGCGCATGCTCCAGACCGTCATCCAAGCCCTGGACGGCCGCCGCGCCGTCGTCTGGCCCGGATGGAGCGACATGGGCACGATGACACTGCCGCCCAACATCCTGCGCATCGACGCCACCCCCCACGACTGGCTATTCCCCAAAATGGCCGCCATCATCCATCACGGCGGCTCCGGCACCTCGCACACCGCCGCAAGCGCCGGCCGGCCCTCCATCATCCTGCCCTTCGCCGGAGACCAGGCCTTCTGGGCCGATCGCCTGCACCGGCTGGGCGTCGCCGCGCCCGCCGTCTCCCCCCAACGCCTGCACGCCAAGGCCCTGGCCCAGGCAATCGCCTTCGTGGAACAGCCCGCGGTCAACGCCCGCGCGGCCCAGCTGGGCCAGGCCATGGCCCGGGAAAACGGCTTGGCGGTGGCGGTGGAGCGGATGGAGAAGTGGCTTGCTGCGTGTGCAGCGAGATGAATCGCGTCGTTGAAGCGGTATTGCTGGGAGAGGGATCTACCGCCTGCGGTATTTGTGCCGGGAAGGGCGGGATGAAAAACGGCGGGGGGCAAGCAAGACGGAATCGCGCGCCCATGGGCGCTGCGGAATGCCTGAGTTTTGCGGAGAGTGCTCGTGGCTGGAGGCGAAACGGCACGATTTGTGGTGGGGGGATTTTGAGTCGGTAATTTACAGTGTTTCTACAGGGAAATGGCGCGAATTCTAGCGTAGGTTGAAATAGTAAAACCAGTTTTAAATCAGTAGGTTAGCGTATTTTAACCGAAATGATGAAAACTGGTCGCTGTACCTGTACTGTACCGAAATTTCGGTACAGTACAGATCGATGAAGTATGCTGTAGAGGTCTATGAATATTGGGCTTCATCGGTTTTTATGGCTAAATCTAGGAAAAAAAAGATTCTCTTTGAGCCGGGGATTGGAATCTAAGGTTCAATGCGGATTTAATGTTGGATGGAAATGAAGCCCAACTTGAAAGGTAAAAAGATAGAAGAATGTCATTAATATACTCTGCGACCTCATATGCGACTAATGCGGATTCCGCGCATACCCTCTCCGGATAAACAAGGTCTTTTAAGTTTTTTATGACCGGCAATACTGGGTCGCTTTGTGAGTGTACGTGTGCAGAAAGGAATTTGTACGGGTCACTTTCCTTGCGTGAGGCAATTTCCCGTAAAATTCCCATGCGGTGAGAGAACCTCGGAACATGTTGTTCCAGGTATTGCAATATATCTTTTTTAAGTTTAAATCCATCTGCAGTTTGGTTCACATGCTGCCATTCAATAGCATGATCCTTAAAATAAAGCCACGCCAGTAGTAGGTCTATTTGGCTTCGAAGAGAAAATAGAGCGTGTCTTCCTAACCCCAGTGATGCGACTCCTGCAACTTCCCTGATTGATGAGCTAACGGCATCGAGCAAAGAATCGGCGACTTGTGTCCGATGGAAGGCATTCAAATAAGATAACCAGCTAACTAATAGTGTTGAATTTTCTTCAATAGCGCTCGATATGCGTGCGCCATGCGCCACGGAAAAATCATTTGTTGCCGTGCGAAGATCTCTGGTTTGTTCTTGGTGCATAGCAATCTATTTCAGCCGCCAATCGGATGGTGAATCATGAACGGAGCGATTTCGTATGTTCATTGCAATGTGAAGTAGCTCTTTTTCAGGTATATATGAGGTTAGCCTTTGGATCCAATATCGAAATCCTTTTCTGGATTCAGGTGGAATATCAATATTTGGATGTCTTAGTTTTATTTCCTCAGTAATTAGTTGGATAGCGACAAATTTTGGTATGCCAGCTTCATCAATAAGAAGATGCTCGATTTTGGTTATTGTGTCGCTGTGAGCAGAGTGAAATTGACTTCTAGGTATGTCGTAAAAATTTCTTAGTTCTAAATTTTGAAGTGTCTTTCTTATTGAGTGAATATCCTTCATCGCTGCGCTAGGATCTTTGATAATAAGTTCATCTAAGAACTCAAAGATTTCATTTGTTGAGTAGCCCGATGAGGCAATAAGACGGCATATATTGATGTAAGAATTTTTCATTTCAATCCCAGTGCTGCGCCAAGTTCATTAACAATTGCCGTTATGCGTGGCGTCACTCGCCAGCCCTGTCCTTTTCTATCAGTGGCGAAGCCCGTGTAGCTTGCAGTGGCCTCTAGAACTTTTGAAATATTCAGGCTGTTGGCTAGCGTTATAGGACCGAAATCTGGATCGCTGCGCAGCGCGTTTTCGACAGTGGGATCATAGTCCGATGATTTGACGCCATTAAGCAACACGATTAATTCAGGTTTTTTTGCAATCTGCGGCAGATCGGAAATAAAACGGCTGAGCATTTTTAGACCTAGCATTGAATACCGATCAGGTCGTACAGGAACCAGTACGTGCGTAGCAGCTTGGAGAGCGCATATGGTCATGAAAGAACTGCTCGGGTTGCAGTCTATACAAATTAAATCTCGTTCAAGACGGGTTTTTTCAATAAATGAAAGGAATCTCTTTTTAACCGGCTCCAAAATTTTTCCGTCGCCAATCATTGAATATTTAACTAAGTCAAAATCTCCAGGAATAAGCATCAGATTTATTTCTGGGGTGGTATTGGAGAATCCGCGCAGCTTGACCGCCACTTGATCCAGCGGAGGTGATGGGCCAAGGTTATTGCTGATTTTGAATATGGATGGTGAATTATTGTCTTCTAACACACTGAAGATTGTAGTTCCTGCGGCTTTGAGCGCTTCATATCTCGTCTGTGCGATTACTGCTTGTGTGAGATTGAACTGCGGGTCAAAGTCTATCAACAATACGCGCTTCTTTAAGTGAGAATAAAGATGACGGAAAACATGGGAAGAGATTGTGGTTTTTCCAACGCCTCCCTTCATGTTTAAAACCGCAACCACTGGACATGCCTTGTTTTTTGTTTTGTTGCCAATGTTCTCTCCTGTGCGCATGAATGGTATTAAAAAAAAGAAAATTATTGGTTATTAATAGCGGTAAGACAAAAACCGGCGACAGCCTATCCTGCACTAGTCCCCAAATCCTTAATTTCTTCGTCATGACGAAGACTTTGGGAGTGCTAATGCGTCAGCGCGCGGCTGCACAAACTCTTGCAGGCTTATCTGACCATCGACGAAACGCTGAGCGTGGGCCTCATCTGCTTCACTGAGCGAGAAACCTTCTAGACCGACGGAGGCCCGCGCATAGTTAACCGCCGATTGCCGGCGGCTGCGTTCGGTATCCGATATGGTTTTGCGGGGCTGTTGCCTGCATTTACCCTTGCCAGCCATGGTGTCTCCTTGCCGTAGGTAACTCGATCTTACAAGAAGTATGGGTAATTTGGTTTAGGTACACGTAGCCACAGAGGTGGTGCGCTGAGTGTCTTGTTTTACCTGCTATGGACGCCAATATCGGCTGCGTATTAGCCGTAGTTTCCAAAGAGGCTTTGCCTCTCTGGACTCTCCACCCTCGCCGGCGGGAGCCTCGGGAGCAGGGGTTGCGGGCCTTTGGCCCGGAACTCCTGCCCCCGGGCATAGCGTTGGGGCGCTCCTGCCGCGTCAAGGGGCCGTGTCCTCGCCCTGTGGGCTGCGGGCCGCACCAACCCCTTGACCCGTCATCCGCTTGACAGCACCGCTACTGACGCCGTTTGGCAGGAAGAGGCGTCAAGGGCGGGACCGGAAGCCGCAGCCCGAAGCGCAGCGCAGGGAACGGGTGAGGATTCCGGGCGAAGCCTTTACCCTTGATGCCTCTGGAAGCTATGCAGCCTGTCGGCCGGGGGGAGGAACAAGGCGAAGCCGCTGGGCCTGCCCCCGCGGCCAGTCCGGCAAGAACGGACGCGGGATGCAACCGAAGGGGTTGCCCAAGCGTAGCGCGGAGATATGTGCGGCCATAAATGAAAAGGCCTCGCTGATGGCGAGGCCGATGCGGACGCAACATGCACATCACTTGCCGTTGACGGAGCCGCCCGTTGCCGGTCCCCAGTTCTTGCCCATATTATGCAAGACGTGTTGCCGATAGGCTGGATTCCACATGGTGTTGCCTGCAATCATGTGGTTGGTTCGGCCAGCAGTAACCATCATGCCCGACTGCATATCGCGGCGAGTCGTCTTAGGATTCACCACGTTGCCAATACCCTGCGCCATGCTCCTGAATCTCACAGCGTCAAAGGCGATGCCACCAGCCCGTCTCGCGCTTAAACCATTTTTTTCCTGCGCGAAGAAGATGATCAAGGCAAGAACAAAGATTCGCACAAACGAACTGATGAGGTTGTCCGTTGTTTGGTCGGCTTGAGGCCGCGCTGGCTGCCGTAAAGTTCTCGCCAGAAAAGGACGATTGTTTTCCGTGGGGGACCTTGTGGACCGAGGTCCTGAGTCAGCCGATGTTCTGAAATGGTTGGAGCGCCCGTGGTTTCACGCGATCTGTGGGAACCACGACCTGATGACGTGGCGACGTGCAATCCGATTCCGGACGTCGATCATCGCGTCCACGGCGGCGGATGGTTGGATGCCTGTGCTGGTGAGGTTCGTGAACGCATTGCGGCCTGCTTGAGTGCCTTGCCGCTGGCTATCGAGGTGGAAACGCCGAGTGGTGTAGTGGGTATGGTTCACGCCGACTTCCCCTATGACGATTGGCAGGCCATTCATGGCGCTACTTTCAGCCCGGAGGATGAGGACGCCTGCCTATGGTCCGTAGATCGCTATCGAATGCAGTATTCCCAGCCTGTCCGCAATGTACGTGCGGTGGTCCATGGACATATGACGCTGCGTCAGCCTGCACAGCTTGGCAACGTTTACTACATCGATACAGGTGGATGGCAGGATGCGGGGAGGTTTACGTTGCTGGACTTGCATACGCTTAAGTCGTGGCCGCGCTAATTCCATTCTCCTGCCTCTGAATACATGGCGCAGCCCTTAAAGGCCCGCCAAACGGGCAGATGAGAGAAGTGATTAGATAGGGCAAAAAAGAAGAGGTTCATCGCCGATTTCCGGGGAAGGTTTCTCGCGTGACGTTTTCTTGAGATTGCGCAGTAGCAGCCAGCGCGAGGACCTAATGATCGTGCGCGTCATTCGGTCACTGCGTAGGCGGGGATGATTCTCTGATAAAGACATACAGCCGAATTCGGCCAGGAGCGGACACGGGTCGCGCCTCAACTAAGCCTCGCCGCGAAGCAGCGTCGGCCCGAGTGAATTGCTAATGCTCATGTGGTACCGCAACCACAGCCGACGCCATGTTCATATCCATATTCATCAGCTTTTGGATGCCGTATTTAGCGCGCAAGTAACTCAACACAGCCCCACTGTCTCGGCGATCTACAGGACCATCTACGAGCATCGCCTCGGCCGCAGCCTCCTGAGCGACGGGATCAACGAGGCCCGTGACTAACCTTTTAGCAAACGGGCTATCACGCAGACTCGTCCAGCGAGTTGAGAAAGGGTTGAGGCAGAGGCGAACCGTGGCAGTGTCTTGGTCTGCTACCACCAGATAAGCACCATCAATGTCCTGATGCCGGAAGAACTCGCTGTTGTAAAAGAAGAAGCAATCCTGAAGCGAAGATCTCCGGTCTACGTCGAATGTCTTTGTTGCTCCGTATAGCGTGCTGTAAGCCTGATGGTCCTTAGTCTCCCGGTCAAACCCAACCGATGTGAACCAAATGACGCGAGCGTCGTGCTGTACATCTGCGCCTGTGGATCTCAACTGCTTTGCGGCTTTTCCGATGATTCCTGAGACGCGATTGTTGGGGCTTAGAGGAGTAGTCGAACCGTAAACTTGACCGCTCTGTATTGATGCCATCCGAGCTGCCGCGCTCTCTGGATTCTCCAGCTTCGTCTTCTCTTCGATCAAAAGGCGGAATCCATCTAGAACTGCTAGCCAGTCCGACTCCTCCTTCTGCGAAGTCGGTATTGATTCAACCGTTGCCCCCCAATGCTCTAGGATAGCTTCCGCGATCGAAATGGTTGACATGATTGTTACCCTTTAATTAATCCGACCTTACCTACAACGCACCGCCCATGGCGCGCCGCGCTGTGATACGGCTGGATCTTAGTGTGCGCCGGCTAGGTCAACAAGCCGGTTCTCAATCGGATTCGGTGGCCTGTGGAAATACATCTGGTGAATGTCGGCGATGGGCCGTCCTCGGTCTTTCGACAAGGTCGGCTCGCGGCCAGAAGCGAAAGTTGAGGGCGACAGGTCTGCGGTTCTCAACCGACCTAACCGCCAACCGGCTTATCGTCCTCTCACGTCAACAATTTGTTGAGAGCAACGAACAAATGGTTGAAGGTGTCAAAGGCCATGGCGTGCCGCTTGGCATCCAGCACGTTCGGGTTCTGAATCAACCACGATGCTTGCTGGAAGTGGTCAAACTCTTGAGCGAGCGGCACCAGCCTCATAGCAGCTTCGACTTTGGGCACGACCCGCAGGTTCGCACCTGGGCCAGCTGGTAACGAGCCAGCTACCAGTTTCTGCGCCTCGGGCAACGAATACGCACTATTTACGAGCTCCAAGAAGAGCTCCTCGCCCAGCAAGTCTTCGGTGTCGGCCTCGGCTTGGTTGCAGAAATCAGTTGCCAGGAGTACGTGCCCGTCGCGCAGCAGCTGGCTCTTGCGCAACTTCTCAACGTTGTTCTTCTGTCCGTTCGCGTAGTCGATGAGTGCTGCGACGTGCAGCTTGTTGCCGCCGAACAGTGAAACAAAGGCCCAGACCTTATCTACTCCACCAGCGGGGCAAAGCGTCCACCGTGGGTCAAGGTGCTCGCGACCAAGGGCTTTCAGCGCATTGGAGAATGCCTGAAGGTACAAAACGTCCGAAGGCCCTTCCACGAGCAGGGTGTGTTCGCCGACGAACAGTGATTGGCTCAATTCATAACCAAGCGCACCCTGAAGAGGGAACAGCGTATCGCGGTCAGTGCTTAGGACCTCATCACCAACCTTGGTCCCGAATACCTCCGGCTCTTCTCCTTGACGATAAACGACAACATCCTCAACCGTTCTCACCGACATGATGTTATCTGTTGGTACCATGAACGGGGAATGCGTCGTGTAAATGACTTGGTGCTTGGGCTCCAGCTTCTCCTTGAAATACCGAAGCAGGTCACTCTGGGCCTTAGCATGGAGATTCAATCCTGGCTCATCAAGAAGGATGACCACGTTTCCCTGGCGCTTCTGGACCTGGGAAAATTTAACTAGGAACGAGAAGAACCAGGTGAAGCCGGCGCTTCGGTCATCGAATGGGACAGTCATGTCATGCAACTTGTTTCGAATGCGTGTATGCATGACATGGCCGGAATTGAACGGCGCTGGGTCACCACTCCTGCCCGCCTCAAGGGTAAATTCGACCTTCAGGTTCTTGTTTTGAGACCAGTAGGCGAAAACCTGCTTCGAGATTGATATTGAGGCCGCCTCCACCTTCGCCTTGAGCTTCTCGAATGTAGTAGCGCTTTGCAGCTCCTGTGCGCTTGTCCCGGCAAAGTCGAGAAAGTCTTGGAAGATTTGCTGCCCAGCATTGAGTGTCTTATTGGCTCTCGCTGTCTCTAGTGCCTCAAGCTGGACACGACCGTCCATGCGGTCATAGCTGGAGAAGTAGAGGAACTCAGGCATTCGTACATAGAGGACATCAATGGCCTTGAGGACGGCGCTACCCTTTCTGAACTTTTCAACCTCGGCTGCAGCTGCCTTGGCCTCGTCCGACGCTTCTTCAAGTGCCGCGATCTTGGCAACGAGGTCGGTAACCGTCGGGACGGAAAGCTGCTTCTTCTCAGCCGCCTTAACCCCGAACCGTGTAAGGAGAGAGATAACGATCTGAGGTTCGTCAAGCGGAACGGTCCAGCTCGTGGCGTCCTCACCGTACTTCTTGTAGACGACGATTTCGTGGGATTTAAGGCAACCCTCACCTAATTCAGCCTCCACCGCCGCGACATCGTCCGAATCCAGCGTCCAGGTCGTGGTTATGACTGTTGCCTCATCCGATGGATGACGCGCTTCGTACTCTGCTAAGTAGCCACGCGGATACTCAAGATCTTTGTCGAATTTCTTCTTTGATGCATCGACCGGATTGATGCGTTCGAGTGCTTGGAGAACGGTTGTTTTCCCTGATTCATTCTTGCCCACCAAGCAGGTCACACCAGATAGCGTGAATTCGCCTGTGTCTAGAACGCTTCGGAAGTTCGTTATATGCGCTTTCGTGAGCTTCAAGTCGGCCTCCTCGCAGAGTTGTTACTGAATATATTATCTGATTCAGCAGGCAACTTGCATTCACTGTATTTAACCAGCGAGAACGCTTCTAGGGAGGAGGAAGACGCCGCGGCAACGAGATACGAGTAGTGAAGTCTCTTTCGGGTCGTTCTGCGACCCCGACACCGCGTAGATCGGCGTAGAACCAAAGAAAAGGCCCTTCACTCATAGGTGAAAGGCCTTTTTGTTTTGGAACTGACTCAGGGTGGTTTATCCACGCTTGAATAGACGCTCGTGCATCCATCCATCGTTGGTCAGGATGACAGCCGCCTTACCCTGTATATCTCCCTGCGTCTGTTCCGCAAAATTCTTGTAATTGGCACGCATGCTTTCCGATTTGGCCCAGTCATCTGCACCTTCTACCTTGTAGCGGTAGTTCACTTGCGACAGCTTTACGCCCATCATGTCGCTGGGTTCAGTGAAGTTGCTCACTTCCACAACGGTGTACTTGCCGGTGCAGAAGGCGTCTTGTCCAGCCATCGTGTTGGCACCATTGGCGACGAGGAATTTCTTGCCGGTGTCAGTGATTTGGTACTCGGTGGCCGGCTCCATCTTGTTGCCAAACATGGCTTTGACTTCGGTGTCTCGCTTCGTCAGCAGCCCGGCATCGACCAGCGCGTCGGCGCGCTTCTTGCTTTGACCGCCCAGCATGTCTTGATTCGCCAGGGTGAACGGCAAGCCCTTTGCAGGAATCGCAGCGCACAGGCCCTTTTGAGTATCCAGGTATGCCTGTATGGCCTTGCTGAAGTTGCTCTTGTTGGCGTCTTTGGCGCTCCCGCACGCGGCAAGGGTAAGGGCAAGGCTGCTGATGGCGACGATCTTGATAGCGGTATGCAAAACTAGCTTCCTCCGTAGGTTAAGACAATCGGTTATTCATTATGGCAACGCGATGGAGCGATTATGCGTTGTTCTCTGTTTGGGAGTCGGTCTCACTACGTTGTTTAGAAGTGGACGGCGCTCGCTGCGCGAGGCGGTCCAGCTTCTGCACCAGGTCTTCGGCCCGCAGGTGCATATAGCGCTTGAGCATCTGCATCGACTTGTGGCCGCTGATGGCCGACACCTCCTGATCGCTCAAGCCGGCTTCTACGAACCGGCTGACAGCCTCGTGTCGCAGGTCGTGAAAGCGGAAGTCTTCAAGGCCCGCTGCTCGCTTGGCATCGGTCCATGCCTTGTCGAACAGGTAGGGGCGTCGTATGCCATCCCGGCCGGGTTCGCCGAAGAACACCAGTTCGGTTTCGGCAGGTCGCAAGGGGTTGGCAAGTGCCTCGGTGAACACGCGCGCTGCCTCGGCAGTCAGTGGGACGGTGCGAGGTGAAGAGTTCTTGGTGTGCTCCAGTCGAACGACGCGCCGCTCGATGTCCACTTGCCGTATGCGCAGCGTCGCAATCTCCGACAGTCGCATGCCGGTCTGGACGGCAATGCGGACGATCCATCCGAACATCGGGTTCGAGTGCTTATCGACGGCTTGCAGCAGGCGGGTCTGTTCTTCGTGCGTCAATCGCCGGTTGCGGCCCGAGCCGGGGGCGGGGCGGCGAATGTTGGATACGGGATTGAAGGGCAGGCCGATGCCCCATTCCTTGATCGCGACGGTGAACAGGTGGCCCAACAGGGCCAGTTCCAAGCGTACCGTGTTGTTACTACGAGGCCGTAGCTTGCCATTCTTGTCCGGGTCGCCGGCCAGTCGCATGTCACGGAACTGCGCCACGATCTCGGCGTTCAGGGCGGCCAGCGAGTACTTGCCAAGATGGCGGATGATGACCTGCGCCTTCTTGTGTTCGCCGGCTTGGGTCGAGGCCCGTTTGGTGGGCGTGACTTCCTTGAGGTAGCGGGTCAGCGCCGCTTCGACGGTCATGCGCTCGGCCGGCGCCCGCTGGATGTATACGCCGCGTACCATCTCGTCTTCGGTACGACGCGCCCAGTCTTCGGCGTCCCGCTTGGTGCGGAACGTCTTGGCCGTGGCCGGCCAGCCGGTCTTGCGAATGAGGGCTTTCCAAGTGCCCGAGGACGTCTTAACAATCGTAGCCATGAGTACTCCGTATGGGGCTAGCGCCGCATCACTGTACCGAAACTGTACCTGACCACAATTTTAGGAAAATCCCCCGGTGCGGGGCTTGTACTGCGAAATCTTCTAATGGCTTGAATTAGCAGAAGATTTGGAGATGGTGCCCGGGGCCGGAATCGAACCGGCACGCCTTGCGGCGGGGGATTTTGAGTCCCCTGCGTCTACCAATTTCACCACCCGGGCGGGGGATGCGCTGTCCTGAGGGTTCAGGGCAGGCTGGCAAGAAAGTCCGCCATTATACGTGATCCGGGCGAGTTTGCCAGGCGGG
>NZ_LRUJ01000017.1 GCF_001548475.1 Bordetella hinzii LMG 13501 | reverse complement strand
CGCCAGCGGCGCGGCCAGGGCGCCGGCCGCGCCGGCCAGGCCGAAGGCGCCCGCGCTCTCGGCGCCCAGATGAAAGGGCGCGCCGTGCAGCATGACGGCCAGCGTGGACCAGAAGGCGCTGAACCCCAGCGAGAGCAGGCCCTGGGCCACGGCGGCGCGGCGCAGTTCCGGATGGCGGCGCCACAGCGCGCCCAGCGAGGCCAGCAGATGCCGGTAGGGCAGCGCGGAGGTCGGCGCGAAGCGCGGCAGGCCGCGCCACAAGGCCAGGGCGAGCAGGGCGATGGCCGCGGCCGCGCCGGCGAACATGACGCGCCAGCCATAGTGTTCGGCCACCACGCCGCCCACCACGCGCGACAGCAAGATGCCCAGGAGCAGTCCGGTCATCACGGTCCCGACGATGCGGCCGCGCGTCTCGGCCGGCGCCAGCGCGGCCGCGGCCGGCACGATGTCCTGGGCCAGGGTGGCCGACAGGCCGATGGCGAAACTCGCCGCCAGCAGGACGCCCAGCGAGGGCGCGGCGGCGGCCAGCAGCAGCGCCAGGATGAGGGCGCCGGCCTTGGCCAGGATGATGCGCTTGCGGTCGTAGCGGTCGCCCAGCGGCGCGAGCAACAAGATGCCGGCCGCATAGCCGAGCTGGGTCAGGGTGGGCACCCAGCCCAGCGCGGCCGCGCCGGCGCGCAGCTCGGCGCCCAGCAGGCCCAGCATGGGCTGGTTGTAATAGAGGGAGGCAACGGCCAGGCCGGCGCCGGTGGCCAGCAGCAGGACCAGGCCGGCCTGAAGTCTATCGGAGGCAGGAGACATGAGGCGTATCCAAAGGGTGATCGATGGATGGCATTCTGGCCGCCGCGCGCCGCCCACGGTAGCCGTCGGCGAGGTACATCCGTTATACGATAGACGTATGACCACGCCACCCCCCGCCGCGGCCGGCACCGACCGCATGCTGCTGATCGAGACCTTCGTGCGCATTGTCGAGGCCGGCAGCCTGTCGGCGGCGGCGGCGCAGATGGACGCCACCCAGCCCACGGTCAGCCGGCGCCTGCAGGCGCTGGAGCGCACCCTGGGCGCGCGGCTGCTCAAGCGTTCCACCCATGCCATCGCCCTGACCGAGGACGGCCAGCGCTGCTATGCGCGCGCCCGCGAGCTGCTGGAGAGCTGGCAGAGCTTCGAGAGCGAAACGCGCGGCGCCGGCGAGGAGCCGGCCGGCATGCTGCGCGTGGTGGCGCCGCACATCTTCGGCCAGCAGCACTTCATGGAGCCGCTGGCCGGCTATCTGCGCAAATATCCCAATGTGCGCGTGGACTGGCAGCTGCATGACCGCATGCCCGATCTCATCGCCGAGAATGTGGATTGCGCCTTGCGCGTGGGCGCGGTGACCGATCCTTCCGTGGTGGCGATCCGGTTGGGCGAGGTGCCGCGCACCGTGGTGGCCGCGCCCGCGCTGCTGCCCCGGGGCGCCGTGCCGGCGCACCCCGACGAGCTGGCCCGCCTGCCCTGGCTGGCCCTGTCGACCTTCTACCGCAATGAAATTTCCCTGACCCATGTCCGCACGGGCGAGACGGTGCGGCTGAGTATCCAGCCGCGCCTGTCCACCGATGGGCTGCTGGCCCTGCGCCGCGCGGTGCTGCTGGGCCTGGGCCTGGGCGCGGGCTCATCCTGGGCCATGGCCGAGGACCTGGCCCGGGGCCGCCTGGTGGAGGTGGCGCCGGAATGGCGCGCCGCGCCGCTGCCGCTCTCGCTGATCTATGCGCCGGCGCGCTTCCAGCCGGCGCGCCTGCGGCGCTTCATCGACCATATGCGGGTCAGCATTCCGGCCCTGCTCGCCGGGCTGGACCCGCCGTCCGCACAAGGAGAATGACCATGTGGAATCCCAGGTGGCTGATCGCGGCCTGCTTGTGCCTGGCGGCCCCGGCCGGCGCCGCCGGCGAGGGCGCGGCCCTGCTGGAGGCCGCCGCGCAAGGCCAGGCCGACCGGGTGCGTGCCTTGCTGGCGCAGGGCGCGCCGCGCGAGGCGCGCGACGCCCAGGGCAATACGCCGCTCTTGCGGGCCACCGACGGCAATCATGTGGCGGCCGCGCGCGTGCTGATCGAGGCGGGCGCCGATGTCAACGCCCAGAACCGCATGCTGGACAGCGCCTACCTGCTGGCCGGCGCGCGCGGCTACAACGAGATCCTGCGCCTGACGCTGGACCACGGCGCCGACCTCAAGAGCACCAACCGCTATGGCGGCACGGCCTTGATCCCGGCCTGCGAACGCGGCCATGTGGAGACGGTGGATCTGCTGCTCAAGGCCGGCGTGGATCCCGACCATGTCAACCGGCTGGGCTGGACGGGGCTGCTGGAGGCCATCATCCTGAGCGACGGCGGCCCGCGCCACCAGGCCATCGTGCGCCGCCTGATCGCGGCCGGCGCCGACGTCAACCTGGCGGACGGCGACGGCGTCACGCCGTTGGCGCACGCGCGCCAGCGCGGCCACAAAGACACCGAGCGCCTGCTGCTGGCCGCCGGCGCGCGCTAGGCTGGGCGCAAGGGCCGCGCCATGGCGCAGCGGCCCGTCAGCCCATGCGCGGCTTCGCTGGCCAGGATGGCCGCCAGGCGCGCATCGGGCGCGGCCAGGGTGACGAAGCCCAGCCGCCGATAGAACGCCTCATTGAAGGACAGTCCGGCGAAGGTGGTGAGCGTGGCCCGCGCCAGCCCCGCCTGGCGGCCGGCCTCGAGGGCGGCCCGCATCAAGGCGCCGCCTATGCCGCGGCCCTGGTGATCGCGCCGCACCGCCAGCTCCAGGATGTGCAGCGCGTCGCCCTGGATGTCGGTCTGCACGAAGCCCAGCAAACATCCCGCCTCTTCGGCCACCAGGCCCTGGCCGGCCTGGATCAGCGCCAGATGCCGGGCGGCCGCCATCACCGCGCCGTCGGCCAGCCATTGCAGGCCGGCAACCTCGGCGAAGCGGCGCGCGGCGTCGCGCTCGATGGCGGGCAGCCGGTCGGCGTCGGCGGGCGCGGCCCGGCGTATCGACAGTGAGGTCATGATCTTCCTTTGAGCGCGGCGGCTCCCGGCTGTTTCCGGCCCGGACGGAGCGCCCAGGACCCGCGTGCAAGAGGTGGGCGGCACAAGGACAACACGGGATGGCGAACCGGGCCTTCCCGGCGCGCAGCATACCTCAAGGCAATACCGGGAGGCCGGCAGCGCCCGGGGCGCATGCGGGGAGGGCGGCTGACGGCGCCCTTAATCGGGGCGCCGGCCTGCCGTTAAGCCGGTATGAGAGGCCCCGCCTCGTTCCCGCAAAGACTGTCATGACCGCTGTCTCCGTCTTGACGGCAAGCATCGTCACGCCGCTTGCCGTCCGGGCTGCTTCGCCCGCTCCCGCCCCCGCCTTGCCCGTCGAGAGCCAGGAAGGCGTCCGCGTGGCCCTGGCTTCGTCCTCGGCCGCTTCGCCCGTGTATGCGGCGCCATCGCCGCTGCCGTCGGCCGAGACGGCGGTCTGGGAGAACAGCGCCGAGGACGCCATTTCGGCGCTGATGACGGGCAACTACGGCTCCGCGTCGGCCGCCGGCCGCTTCAAGGGCCTGGGCGCGGCGCTGCTGGAGCGCTTTCGCGAGGAGAAGACCGGCTATTCGCAGTCCCTGCTGCAGGCCCGCCCGGGCAGCCTGTCGGCCGCGGCGCAGCGGGCCGAGCTGCACCGCGAGACCGACAACCAGGTGACGCTGACGGTCCGGACCGCCAGCGGCAAGGAAGTGCGGATCAAGCTGGGCAGCGGCCCCGAGGGCCTGGCGGTGTCGGTGGACATCGCCGATGACGCCGAATTGAGCCAGGCCGAGCGCGACGCCCTGGCCGATCTGTCGCAGGGTTTCCAGGAGGCCATCGACGGCCTGGCCGCCGGGACGGGCGCCAAGAAGCTCTCCGGCCTGCTGGCCTTTGACAGCACGGTGCTGTCCTCGGTCGATCTGCAGGCCGCGATCCGGCAGGATGGCGTGGCGCAATCGCTGTCGTTGAGCGCGGACGGCCGGCACCGTTCGCTGCGGATGACGAGCGCCACGGGCACGATCCAGGTCGATGTGGACCTGAGCCAGGAGGCCATTCTGGGCAAGGCCTCGCAGCGCGACGCGGCGGTGCGCGACTACCTGCGCCAGTTCGACCGCGCGCGCCAGCGCGGCGAAGGCGATGCCGCGCTGATGACCCAGTTCAAGGACGCCTTCTCGGCCATGCACAGCCAGTATGGCAACGAGGCCCCGCCAGACCTGCTGTCGCGCGAAATCACGCTCAGCCGGGGCGACCGCAGCGCCTTGAGCGGCATGGCCGATTTCAGCGCCTCGATCTCGCAGGTGTCTCAGTCGCCCAATGCCATCTTGCCCGAAGAACGCGACAGCTTCCGGTTCGCGGTCTCGCAGCGCACCCAGGTCGGCGGCGCGAATACTCCCAACCGTTCGCTGCGGCAGGAACAACAGGCCAGCCTGTCGGCCAGCTACCACCGGCAGATCGATGCCGAGACGCCGATGAACCTCGCGGGCCCGCGCGAAACGCAGAACTACCTTTATATCGAAATCCAGGACCGCAGCAGCAGCACCACCGACATCGCCTATCGGGATGGCGCGCTGATCAAGGCCCAGGTCAAGACCCTGGTCAATGAATCGACCAAGACCTCGCGCTTTATCAACGGCCAGCAGGCCGACAGCAGCGTGGTCCCTTCGGAAAGCACGCAGACCAAGAGCTTGCGCTCGCTCCTGCGCGCCACCGACCGCGCCGCCCAGGCCGATGCCTCCCATCTGCTGCGCGAGCATGTGCCGCTCATGATAGAAAGCGGCTACGACCGGCTGGCGGGCACGGCGGCCAAGGCGAGGAGGCGCTAGGCGCAAGCCCGGTCTCGCGCTATGGTGGCGCAATCGCTTCGATGAGCCGCCGCCATGCCTGCTTTTCTATCGCCGCCCTGTCTGCCCGCCGATTGCGGCGCCGCGCTGCGCCCCTTGCACGCCGCCGACGCGGCCGCCTGGTCCGCCTATCTCAGCCTGCCGGGCGTCATCGAACATACGAGTTGGGGCGATGTGCGGCAGGAGGCCATCGCCGGACTCATTGCGCAATATGGCGGCCCTGAAGGACCCTGGCGCTGGGCCATCGTCGACGGAGACGACCGCCTGATGGGCACCGTGGGCTTCAACGAAGTGGTGCCGGCCCATGGCCGGGCCGAGCTGGCCTACGATCTGGACCCGGCCTGCCGCGGACGCGGGCTGGCCACCCAGGCCGCCGCGGCGCTCATCGCCTGGGCCTGGAAGGAAGCCGGCCTGACCCGTGTCCAGGCGACGGTGCTCGACAGCAACCTGCCGTCCATCGCCGTGCTGCAGCGCCTGGCGATGCGCCGTGAGGGCCTGCTGCGCGCCTATCGCAAGGTGCGTGGCCAGCCGCGGGACTTCTGGCTCTACGCAACCCTGCCTTGAATCGGCCCCCGGCCCGCGGGTGTCTGAAACCCGGGTTTCAGAACTTCACACTCGCACTCAGGCTGTAGGTGCGCGGGTCGCCGGGCTTGATGTATTCGGGCGTCTGGTAGAGCCAATAGCGTTTGTTGGCGAGGTTGTTGATGCCGGCGCGGAAGGTGGTTTCATAGCCGGCGATGCGGGTTTCGTAGGTGGCGCCGATGTTAAGCAGGGTGTAGCTGTCGACCTGGATGTCGTTGGCCTGGCGCAGTTCGGTCTTGCCGGTAAAGCGCAGGTCGGCGCGCAGCTTCAGGCCCGGCAGCTGCGGCACGCTGTAGGCCAGCTGGGCGGCGGCCACGAAGCGCGGGGCGCCCGCGACGCGGTTGCCGTTGTAGCGGGTGCCTTGGCGGTACTCGCTGTCCAGGAACATCAGGCTGCCGCCGAGGTTCCAGTTCTTGGCCAGCCGGGTCGAGGCGGCCAGCTCCAGGCCCTGGTAGCGCGACAGGCCGTTCTGTTCCAGGCGCGCGCGGCCGCTGTCGGGATCCACCACGGGGTTTTCGGCCTTTTTCTCGATGCGGAACAGCGCGGCGGTGGCGGCCCAGTCGTCCTGTTCGGTCTTCAGGCCGAACTCATACTGCTTGCTCTTGAGCGGGTCGAGCAGGGTGCCCGCGTTGGTATAGGTGTTGCCCACCACCGAGCCGGCTTCCAGCGATTCGATATAGCTGGCATAGGCCATGGTGCGCGGCGTGATGTTGTACATCAGCGCCAGCGTGGGCGTGAGCACGCCGTTCTTGTCGTACTCCGAGGTCCGGGCGCCATCGGCGCCAAAGCCTTTCTGGCGGTAGTCGGTCAGGCGCAGGCCGGCCAGCAGGGACCAGCCATGCGTCAGGTCCACGGTGTCGCTGGCGAAGACCGCTTTCTGGGTGATTTCGGCGGCGCGGTACAGCGACATATTGCCTTCGCTGTAATAGGCGTTGCGGTTGCGCTCATAGAGGTTGCCGCTGCCGACCGAGCCATAGAAATAGTTGGAGGAATAGTCGTTCTTCTGTTTCTGCCAGGAGGCGCCCACCACAAGCTGGTGCGAGAGCGCGCCGGTGGCGAATTTGCCTTGCAGCATGGCGCGCCACTGGTTGTAGCCATAGGCTTCGCCATAGTCGGAGCGCTGGTCGTCGTAGTTGCCGGCGCTGTCCTGCAGCGCCAGCACGACCTCGTTGCGCCGCGTCTCGGTGGTGCTGTAGCTATAGTTGGTGCTGAGCGACCAGTCGCTGTTGATCTGGTACTTGAGGCCGGTGTTGTAGTAGCGGAAGTGATTCTTGATATACGAACCCTCGCCCACCAGGGAGTCATCGTCCTGCCGCAGCGGCGAGGGCAGGCGGGTGCCGGCCAGGCTGAAGGTGTTGATGGTCGGGTCCTGGCCGATGGTCTTGCGGTCCTGGTAGAGCGTCTGGAAATCCCAGCTCAGCTTGTCGGTCAGGCGCGCATCCAGCGCCAGCGAAGCCGAGTCGCGATAGAGCGAGCCGTCGTTATACGTGCCGCCTTCTTCGTGGGTGGCATTCAGGCGGTAGCCGAAACGGTCATCCGGCCCGCCTCGTCCGCCCAGGTCCAGGTGCTCATGGATGAGGCTGTTGGACAGCACGCCGATGTCCAGGCTGCGCAGCGGCTCGTCGGTGGGCTTCTTGGTCACATAGTTGATCATGCCGCCCGGCGAGCCAAAGCCGTACATAAACCCCGTGGCGCCCTTGAGCAGGTCGATCTGCTCGAACTGTTCATAGGGCAGCACCGTGACATAGGTGGGAAAGGGGTTGCCGTCGATGCGGAAGGAGTTCTGCCAGTCCAGCGGCAGGCCGCGCACCGTCAGATAGCTGGCCCAGGCGCCCGAGGACGCGCCGTTGTCCGTGACCGAGGCGTCCAGCGCGAAGACATCGCCCAGCTTGGAGATCTGGCGCTCCTGCAATTCGGCATTGCCCACGACCGTGGTCGAAAAGGGGGTTTCGAGCTGGCTGCGGCTGCCCAGGGCGCCGGTGTTGACCGGCGCGCGCAGGTTTTCCAGATCGTCTTCGGCGGCGGCGTCGGCCCGCACTGACACGGCCGGCAGCTGCGCGACGCCTGCAACGGGGGTTTGGGCATGGGCGGCCGCGCCCAGCGCCAGGGCCAGTGCGGTGGGAATGAATCGGGGCAAGACCTTTCTCCTGCGGCGTGTCTTTCAAGGAATGCGATCCTATATGGTAATGCGATTGATTTGCAATCAGACATTGAGCCAAGGCGCCGCAATGCGTCCAACGCCCTGTAACGTCGCCGAAAACGCGCGCCGGGGTGATGCGGGCGCGCCACAGCCGTTCAGGCCGGTTCGCGGTCTTCCCAGTCCACCCAATCGACCTGGTGGCGCTCGAGATAGGCGCCCACGGCCTCGCCCAGGGTGGGGAAGAAATAGGCGTCGAAGCGGGCGTAGAGTTCGAAGCGGCGCAGCTTGTCCTTGACCGGGTCCTTGAGCTCGGCGAAGCAAAGCTGGACCTGGCGCTGGCGCAGGGTTTCGTCCAGGCCGGCGAGCATGTCGGCGGCCGTGATGTCCACGCTGGTAATGGGCTCGGCGGCGATCACCAGCCAGCGCGGCGGGGTGGGCGAGACCTGCAGCGCGCGCAGCACGGCGGTCTGGAAGCCATCGGCATTGGCGAAAAAGAGCGGCGCGTCCCAGCGAAAGAGCACCAGGCCATCGATCCGCCGGGCCTCGGGGTGGCGGCGGATGTCGTGATAGCCCTTCATGCCATCGACCCGGCCGAGCACGGCGTGATGCGGACGCCAGCCGTCCCACAGGAACTCGATCACAGCCAGCACCACGGCCAGGCCGATGCCGGTGATGGGACCGGCCACGACCACGCCCAGCGAGCAGCCCACCGACAGCCAGCATTCCCAGGGCTGCATGCGGTGGATGCGCAGCAGCTCCCGGAAGGAAAACAGCTTGCAGACCGCGGCGATCACCACCGCGGCCAGCGCGGCCTGGGGCAGGTCGCGCAGCAGTCCGGGCGCCCACACCAGCAGGGCGGCCACCGCCACTGCGCCCACCACCACGGCCGCCTGGCTGCGTCCGCCGGCCGCCTCGAGCACGGGCGTGCGCGAGGCGCTGCTGCTGACGGGAAAGCCCTGGAACAGGCCGGCCATGATGTTGGCCGCGCCCAGGGCGGCCATTTCCTGGTTCTGGTCCACCCGCATGTCCAGGCGCGCGGCATAGCTGCGCGACAGCACGGCGGTTTCGGCCGAGGCCAGGAAGGCCACGGCCAGTCCGCCGGCCAGGATGGGGCCCAGGTCGCTCCAGCCGATGAGGGGCCACGCAAAGGCCGGCAGCCCTTGCGGCAACACGCCCAGCACGGCCACGCCCTCCGGCTTGAAGCAGGCGGTGGCGGCGAGGGCGGCGATGACGGCGGCCAGGATGGCGGGAACGCGCGGCCAGCGCGACAGCAGCGCGATGATGGCCAGCGTGCCCACGCCCAGCAGCAGGGTGGGCGCGTGGGCGCTGCCGGCGGCGCGCAGCAGGGCCGCCAGGCGCTCGGGCGTATTGTCGATCTGGCCCAGGGAGATACCGGCCAAGGCCGGCATCTGGCTGATCAACACGGTGAGGGCGATGCCATTCAGGTAGCCGTGGCGGATGGGCGTGGACAGCAGGTCGGTGAGAAATCCCAGCCGCGCCAGCCCGGCGGCGATGCCCGCGATGCCGGCGACCAGGGCCATGGCGCCGGCCAGCGCCACGGCGCGCTGCGGGTCCCCGGCCGCCAGCGGCACCACGACCGACAGGATGACGCCGGCCAGGGAAGAATCCGGGCCTATCACCAGGATGCGGCTGGGCCCGAGCAAGGCGTAGACCAGCAGGGGCACGATGGTGGCGTACAGGCCATGGATGCCGGGCAGGCCGGCCGCCACCGCATAGGCGACACCCACCGGCACCAGCATGGCCGCCAGCACCAGCCCGGCCGGGATGTCATGCCGCAGCCATTGCAGCCGGTAGGCCGACAGCAGGGTCAGTCCAGGCAGCCAGCGCCGCCCGCGCTCGCGCAGAGAAGTCATGGCGGCTAGCTTGCCACAGTTCCCGCGCGCCGGGCGTATCGGGCCGCCAGCGCCCTGCGGATGAGCGGGAAAGGCCGCCACGGGCCGCCCGCCGCATGCTTCCACCGGCATCGAAGCATCCGCGCCAGGCGCGGCCCACAATGCGCGCCTGTTCATGCCTTCGCGGGGAGAGGGGATATGCGGGATTCGGCGTTTTTTGGCGGCACCGTGGTGCGCGCCACGTTCGTGCTGGCGATGTTCGGCTGGGGGGTGGGTTTTTATGGGCCACCCATCTATCTGGCCGAGATCGTGGCCACGCACGGCTGGCCGCTGGCGCTGGTGTCGGCGGCGGTGACGGTGCATTTCCTGGCCGGGGTGCTGGTGGTCGCGCGCCTGCCGCGGCTGTATGCCCGCTTTGGCCTGGCCCGGGTCACGGCCATGGGCGCCTTGCTGACCGCGCTGGGCGTGGTGGCCTGGAGCCTGGTGACCGCGCCCTGGCAGCTGTTTGGCGCGGCGCTGCTGAGCGGGGCGGGCTGGGTCGCGCTGGCGGCCGTCGCGGTCAACGCCATCATTGCGCGCTGGTATGCGCGCGGCCGTCCGGCCGCCCTGTCCAAGGCCTATAACGGCGCCAGCCTGGGCGGCGTGGTGTTTTCGCCGTTATGGGTGGCCTTGATCGGCCAATGGGGGTTCCGCGCGGCCGCGCTGGCCGTGGGCGCGGCGATGGTGCTGGTGGTGGGGCTGCTGGCGTGGCGGGTGTTTGCGCTCACGCCGCAACAGCTGGGCCAGGCGCTCGATGGCGCGCAGCCCGCCCAGGCGGCGGCCGCGCCGCCGCAGGCCGCCGCCGCCATGGCGTTGCGCCATGACCGCCGCTTCATCACGTTGGCGCTGAGCATGGCCCTGGGCCTGTTTGCCCAGATCGGCCTGCTGGCGCATTTGTTCAAGCTGGCGCAGCAGCCCCTGGGCGCGCAGGCGGCCGGCTGGTTGATGGGGTCGGCCACCGCTTGCGCCGTGGCCGGGCGCTATCTGGGCACGGCCGCGCTGGCGCGCCTGCCCGACCGCCGCCTGGTGGCGGCCGGCAGCTATCTGGCGCAGGCTTGTGGCGCGGCCTTGCTGGCCGCCTCCGGTTTCGAGTCGGTGGTGCTGCTCTGCCTGGGCGTATGGTGCTTCGGCGCCGGGATAGGCAACGCCACTTCTTTGCCGCCCCTTATCGCCCAGCAGGATTTCGCCGCGGGCGATGTGGCGCGCGTGGTGGCCGCCATCGTCGCCCTGTCGCAGGCCGCCTATGCCTTCGCGCCGCTGGTGTTCGGCGCGGTGCAGCTGCTGCCGGGCGGGCCGGCCTGGCTGCCCCTGCTGGCCCTGGCGCTGCAGCTGGCCGCCGCGCTGCTGCTGTGGCGCGGCCGCGCGCTCATCGTTGCCGCAAGGACGTGAGCGCGTCCAGGACATGGCGCGTGGCGGCCTCCATCGTGCCGGCGCGGTGGGCGATGCCCAGCGGGCGCCACAGGGCCGGGCGCAGGGGCCGCATGGCCACCCGCGCATCGGGCGGCGGCGCGGTGGCCTCTTGCGGCAGCAGGGTGGCGCCATAGCCGGCCGCCACCAGGCTCTTGATGGCGTCGTTGAAGTTCAGGTGGATGCGCGCCCGCGGCTGCAGGCCGGCGGCGCCGAACCATTCGCTGGTAATGCGCGACAGCCGGGTGGTGGCGTCGTTGAGGATAAGGGGGCGCTCGGCCAGCCATTGCGGTGTGATGCGCGCCGGCGGCTGCCAGGCCGAGGGCACGAAGGCCATGACGGGATCGCGCCGCCAGGGCAGCACGGCCAGGCCAGGCACCGGCGCCTGCGGCAGGGCGACCAGGGCGATGTCCAGCGTGCCCAGGGCCAGGCGGGCCAGGCTTTCCTGGGAGGTCAGGACGGCGACCTGGACGTCGATGCCGGGGTGGTCGCGCCCCAGCGCCTCCAGCGCCTGGGGCAACAGGTGGGCGATGGCGCCAGTGGAGGCGCCCAGCCGCACCCGGCCCGCCAGGCCCAGCACCTGGCGTTGCACGTCCTCCAGGGCCTGACTGGCCTCGGCCAGCAGCCGCCGCGCGCGTTCCAGCAGGGTGTCGCCGATGGCGGTGGGCCGGACCTGGCCGCGCTGGCGCGTGAGCAGCGGCGCACCGATGCGGGCCTCCAGCTCGGCGATATGCAGGCTGACGGTGGGCGGAGCCAAATGCAGCGCGCGGGCCGCCTCCGCGAAACTGCCGAGATCGGCAATCGCCACCAGGGTGCGCAAGCGGTCCAGGCTGATTTCACGCATGGGCTCTATCTTCAGAGAAACTGAATCTCATGATCATGAAATTCAACTTTTCCTAGTTTACGCCATGCCCGAAGATAAGCGCATCCGACACCGAGGCATGCACCATGACCCAAGCTCTTGTTTTCATCGACGGCGATCAAGGCACGACCGGCCTGCAGATCCACGACCGCCTGCGCGGGCGGGAAGACCTGCGCATCCTGACCCTGCCGGCGGCCGAGCGCAAGGACAGCGCCCGCCGCGCCGAGGCCATCAACAGCTGTGATATCGCTATCCTCTGCCTGCCCGATGCGGCCGCGCGGGAGGCGGTGGCCGCCATCCGCAATCCCGCCGTGCGGGTGCTGGACGCCAGTTCGGCGCATCGGCTGAGCGAGGGCTGGGAGTACGGTTTCGCGGAATGGCGTCCGGGCCAGGATGGGCGCATCGCCACGGCCAGCCGGGTCAGCAATCCGGGCTGCTATCCCACCGGCGCGGTCGGGCTGCTCGCGCCCCTGGTGGCGGGCGGCTGGGTGCAGGCCGACTATCCGGTCACCGTGCACGCCGTCTCGGGCTATTCGGGCATGGGGCGCGCGGGCGTGGACGAATACGAAGGCGCGGACGCGGACAAGGCGCTGCCCTATGCCGCCTATGGCCTGGGACTGGCGCACAAGCACACGCCCGAGATCGAGCGCTATGCCGGGCTGGCGGCGCGGCCCGTGTTCACGCCGGCCTATGGCGCGTATCGCCAGGGCATCGTGCTGACCATCGCCCTGCAGCGCCGGCTGCTGCCGCCCGGCGTGGATGGCGCGGCCCTGCGCGCCAGTCTGGAGCGCCACTATGCGGGCAGCCGCTACGTCCATGTGGTGCCGGCCGAGGCGGCGCCCGAACGGCTGGATCCGCGCGTGGCCAATGACAGCAACCATCTTTATCTGCATGTCTACGAGAACGCCGGGCATGGCCAGATCCTGCTGGCGGCGGTGTACGACAACCTGGGCAAGGGCGCCTCGGGCGCCGCGGTGCAGAACCTGGACCTGATGTTGCAAGGCGGCCGCCCGCGCCGTTGACTTCCGTCCGGGCGCGCTCTAGGCTTTGGCTCGCAAGTCCGGGCAGGCCAGCGCACACGCGGAGAGACGATGTCGACGTCCAGCAGGCAGGAGCAAGGCAAGGCATTGCGGGCCAAGGTCGGCCGCGCCGATCACGCGATGGTGGGCAAGCTGGATCGCGATCCGGTTGCCCTGCTCAAACTGAGCAGCGAGGGCCGCGTGCCCCGTCTGGTGCCGCTGCGCTTCGGACGCATGCTGGCCTCGCCGCTGGCCTTTTTCCGCGGCAGCGCCATTATCCAGGCCCATGATCTGGCGCATACGCCCCACAGCGGGCTGACCATGCAGATCTGCGGCGATGCGCATCTGTCCAACTTCGGCGGCTTCGCCTCGCCCGAGCGCACGCTGCTCTTCGACCTGAACGATTTCGACGAAACCGCGATCGGGCCCTGGGAGTGGGACCTCAAGCGGTTGTGCGTCAGCCTGGTCGTGGCGGCCCGGCACCTGAATTACAAGCGGCCGGCCGCGGAGGCGGTATTGCGGCAGGCCGTGCTCGGCTATAGCGCCCACATGAAACGCTATGCCGAGATGGGCACGCTGGAGATCTGGTACGACCGTATCAGTTTCGAAGGCCTGATGGCGGAGGCCGTCGACGACGAGGTCAGGCGGCGGCTGCAGCGCGCCATGGACAAGGCCGCCGGGCGCACGGGCGACGCCTTGCTGCCCAGGCTTTCCATGGACGTGAACGGGCAGCGCATCCTGCGCGATGAACCGCCAGCGCTGTTTCACGTCACGGGCAAGAACACCCTGTTCACGGCCCAGGACGACTGGCTCCAGTTCAAGGACCAGGCCGCGGCCCTCGGCCAGTATTTCAAGGATTACCTGCAATCGCTGGCCACGGACAGGCGCGAGCTGCTGAGCCATTTTTCCCATCATGACGTGGCCTTCAAGGTGGTCGGCGTGGGCAGCGTGGGCACGCGCTGCCTGGTGCACCTGATGATGGATCCCATGGGCAAGCCCATGTTCCTGCAAAGCAAGGAGGCCGGGCGTTCCGTGGTGTCGCGCTACTTCAAGGCCGCGCGGATGCGCCATGAAGGCCAGCGGGTGGTCCACGGCCAGCGCCTCATGCAGGCGGCCAGCGATCCTTTCCTGGGCTGGGCCAAGGGGCCCAACGGGCGGCATTTCTATGTCCGCCAATTGCGCGACATGAAGTGGTCGGCCCAGGTCGAACTGATGCCCGAAGACATCCTGCAAGCCTATGGCGGCCTCTGCGGCCGGGTGCTGGCGCACGGCCATGCCAAGGCCGGCGGCCAGGCGCCGGAGCTGGCCGGCTATCTGGGCAGCGGCGAGCGCATGGCCGATGCCTTGACGCGCTATTCGCTCGCCTATGCCGACCAGGTCGAACGCGACTACGAGGTCTTCGCCAAGGCCTGCCGCAAGGGCGCGCTGGCCGCGCGCACCGACGCCGACATGGAAGCGGACTTCCGGATCTAAGGCCGGCTCTCTTGCCGCCGGCGCGCCCGCCGCGCCGCCTGCCCGCCCGGAATGCAGTCCCGCCCGTCCATGAAGACGGTCCCCCGGGGCGGTTTCCCGCCAAAAAAAACGGTTGCACGCGCAAATTTTCAGGCAATCGTCAGAAACACGGGTGCGGACGCGATTTTCCTGTTGCTATTGCACGACAACCGCCGCTGCGATGCCCGGATTGGCAGGCATTCTCATTAGAATCCCGGCCTGCGAATAAGAATGATTCACATAACATTTCCGGAGAAGTAGCGTGTCAGACGCGCAGAGCCAATCTTCCTCTTCCACGGTCTGGGCAGGCAGCCTGGCCACGGCCATCGTCTCGCCGGCCTTCCTGATGCTGCCGCAGGCCGCCCTGGCCCAGCAATCCAACGTGCCTCAATTGGCGCCGGTGCAGGTGCAGGGCGAGGCGGAGTCCTTCGATGTGAAGGAATCCGCCTCGTCGAAATTCACCGCGCCCTTGCTGGACACCGCCAAGACGGTGCAGGTCATTCCGCAGGAAGTGATCGAAAGCCAGGCCGCCGCGTCGCTGACCGATGTGCTGCGCAATTCTCCGGGCATCACCTTCGGCGCGGGCGAGGGCGGCAATCCTTTGGGCGACCGTCCTTTCATCCGCGGTTATGACGCCCAATCGAGCACCTTCGTCGACGGCATGCGCGACATCGGCTCGACGTCGCGCGAAGTCTTCAACCTGCAGCAGGTCGAAGTCATCAAGGGCGCCGACGGCGCCTTCGGCGGCCGCGGCGGCGCGGGCGGCACCATCAACCTGATCAGCAAGACCGCCCAGGCGCGTGACTTCACCAATGCCTCGCTGGCGATCGGCACCGACGATTACTATCGCGGCACCATCGATTCGAACTGGAAGCTGGGCGAGACCAGCGCCTTCCGCCTGAACCTGATGTACCACGACCAGAACGTGGCCGGCCGCGATGTGGTCGATTACAGCCGCTGGGGCGTGGCGCCGACCTTCTCCTTCGGCTTGGGCACGCCCACCCGCGTGACGCTGAGCTACTACCACCTGCAATCCGACGACACGCCGGACAGCGGCATTCCCTACAAGTACCCCAGCACCAAGGTCAAGGCCGACGGCAGCTATATGGGCGTGACGAGCACCGGCCCGGCCAATGTCGACCGCGACAACTTCTATGGCCTGACCAGCGACTACCGCAAGACCCAGACCGATATGGCCACGGTCGGCATCGAGCACGACATCACCGATCGCCTGATGGTGCGCAACACCACGCGCTACACCTATAGCAAGCAGCGCTATGTGGTCACGCAGCCCGATGACAGCCAGGGCAATGTGCTCAACGGCCTGGTCTGGCGCCGCGCCAACACCCGGGTCAGCGATGTCGAGACCATCGCCAACAATACCGAGCTGACCGGCAAGTTCGATACCGGTTCGCTCAAGCACAGCTTTTCCATGGGCCTGGAGCTGTCCTCGGAAGAGGGCAAGAAAGACGCCCTGGCCGTCAACCGCGGCACCGGCGCCATCTGCGCCAAGGGCGCGGGCGCGCCTTCGGGCTACAACTGCACCAGCCTGTGGTCGCCCAATCCCCATGATCCCTGGGTCAATACCCTGAATGGCGGCGCGGTGGGCGATCCGACCCGCTCCAAGACGGTGACCAAGGCGCTTTATGCCTTCGACACCGTGGAGTTCAACAAGAACTGGCTGGCCAATGTGGGCCTGCGCGTCGATGACTACGACACCAAGTTCACGCAGAACAAGGCGGCCAACAATGCCGTCGTGCGCCGCGACGACACGCTGTTCAACTACCAGCTGGGCCTGATCTACAAGCCGGTCGAAAATGGCAGCTTCTATGTGTCGTATGGCACTTCTTCCACGCCCGCCAATGCTTCCATGGGCGAGGGCAGCGAAAGCCAGAGCCTGACCCCGGGCCGCGGCGGCGTAGGCCTGAACGCGGCCGATCTCGCACCGGAAAAGAACAAGACCTACGAAATCGGCACCAAATGGGATGTGCTGGACCGCCGCCTGACGCTGACCGGCGCCTTGTTCCGCATCGAGACCACCAATGCGCGCATCACCGAACCGGACGGCGATTACGCCATGGCCGGCAAGAAGAATGTGCAGGGCGTGGAGCTGGGCTTCTCGGGCGCGATCACGCCCAAGTGGCAGGTCTATGGCGGCTATACCTACATGAAGTCCAAGATCAAGGACGACGGCGTGGCGACGGACAAGGGCAATGCCTTCCCCAATACGCCGCAAAACGCCTTCAGCCTGTGGACGACGTACGCGCTGCTGCCGCAGCTGACCGTCGGCGGCGGCGCCTATTACGTGGATAAACAGTACGGCAATGCGGCCAACACGGCCTACATTCCCTCGTACTGGCGCTTCGACGCCATGGCCGGCTACGAGTTCAGCAAGAACCTGAACGTGCAGCTCAACATCTACAACCTGTTCGACAAGCAGTACTACGACAAGGCCTATGCGGCGCACTACGCCAGCATCGCCCCCGGGCGCTCGGCCATCCTGACCTTCAACGTCAAGTACTGAGCGGACATGCGCCGGCCGGGCCGCCAGGCCGGGCCGGCGCTCTCGACATGATCACCACGCAGGACCTCAACGCCGTCACGCCCGAGCAGTTCGCCGCCATCCTGGCCGGTCCGCCCGACGCGGCGCTGGCCTGGATGCGCGCGGCCGCGAGGGCGGGCGTGACCGAGGCCCAGGCGGTGCTGGGCCAGATGCTGCTCGATGGCCGCGGCCAGGCGCGCGACCCCGAAGAAGCCCTGCAATGGTTCCAGCGCGCCGCGCGCAAGAACCACCCCATGGCGATGAATATGCTCGGCCAGTGCCACCAGCATGGCTGGGGCCTGCCGCCCAATGCCGTCATGGCCGCCTATTGGTTCCGCCTGGCCGCGCAGGCCGGACTGGACTGGGGCATGTACAACTACGCCACCGCGCTGGTCCTGGGCCAGGGCGTGGCGCCCGACCGCAAGGCCGCCTTGGCCTGGCTGAACCGGGCGGCCGAGCTGGGCCATGCCAAGTCCCTCAACATCCTGGGCGGATTCCACGAGGATGGCTGGGAGGTGCCGGCCGACGAGGACGCGGCCCTGGCCCTGTACCGGCGCGCGGCCGAAGGTGGAGATTTCCGCGGCCATTTCAACCTGGCGCGTTTGCTGGCCCGGCGCGGGCAAATCGAGCAGGCCCTGCAAAGCCTGGACCGCGTGCCCGAGCGCGCCACGCCGGCCTTCCTGGCCAAGGCGGCGGACTTCCTGCTGGCCAGCGGCGATGCGCGGCTGCGCGCCAAGGGCCAGGCATTCAGGGCTATGCTGCGCACTGGATAAGGAGAAACCTCATGCTGCTGCATCTTGCCTCGGTATTGACCAAGGCGCAGGTCGCGCAGGCCCGCGCGCGCATCGATGCCGCGCAATGGGTCGATGGCAACGTGACCTCGGGCGCGCAATCGGCGCTGTCCAAGCGCAACGAACAATTGCCCGAGAACGCGCCCGAAGCGCGCGAAACCGGCCAGATGATCCTGGACGCGCTGGGCCGCCATCCGCAATTCATGTCGGCGGCGCTGCCGTTGAAAGTCTTTCCGCCGCTCTTTAACCGCTACCAGGGCGGCCAGCAGTTCGCCAACCATATCGACAATGCCGTGCGCCAGCTGCGCGGCACGGACTTCCGCCTCCGCACCGATCTGTCGGCCACGCTCTTCCTGGCCGAGCCGCAGGACTATGACGGCGGCGAGCTCTCCATCGAGGACACCTTCGGCGTGCAGCGCGTGAAACTGGCCGCCGGCGACATGGTGCTTTATCCGGCCAGCAGCCTGCACCACGTCACGCCGGTCACCCGGGGGGCGCGCGTGAGCGCGTTTTTCTGGATACAGAGCATGGTGCGCGCCGATGCCGACCGCGCCACCCTCTACCAGCTGGATCAGTCGGTGCAGCAGCTGGCGGCCGAGCGCGGCCAGAACGATGCGGTGGTGGTGCAGCTCACCGGCATCTATCACAACCTCATCCGCCGCTGGGCCGAGCTGTAGCCAGGTCGGCCAGCAGGCCCAGGGCGGCGGCCTTGCCGCTGGCCATGCACGCGGTCAGCAGATAGCCGCCGGTGGGGGCTTCCCAGTCCAGCATTTCGCCCGCGCAATAGACGCCCGGCAGCGCCCGCAGCATGAGGCTGGCCGTGAGCGCCTCGAAGCGCACGCCGCCGGCGCTGCTGATGGCTTCGTCGATGGGGCGGGGCCGCGTGAGCCGGATGGGCAGGGCCTTGATGCGGCGGGCCAGCAGATCGGGGTCATCGAAGTCCGGCAGGCATTCGCGCAGGAGCGCGGCCTTGACGCCCTTGAGGCCCAGCCGGCTTTGCAGGTGGCTGGACCAGGAGCGCGCGCCGCGCGGATGATGCACGGCCTGCGCCACCCGTTCGGCGCTCCAGCCCGGCAGCAGGTCCAGCCAGGCCGTGGCCTGGCCATCGGCGGCGATGCGGTCGCGCAAGGGGGCCGACAAGGCATAGACCAGGCTGCCTTCGATGCCCTGGGCGCTGACCACGCACTCGCCCAGCCGGCCGGGCGCCGCTTCGTCCAGCGATAGCGCCACGGATTTCAGGGGCTGGCCGGCATGACGGGCGATGAAGTGGTCGCTCCACGCGACATCGAAGCCGCAGTTGGCCGGCTGCAGCGGCGCGGTCGCCACGCCGCGGCCGGCCAGCGGCGCCAGCCAGGCGCCGTCCGACCCCAGCCGTGCCCAGCTGGCCCCGCCCAGGGCCAGCAGCACAGCGTCGGCCGATGTCTCGGCCAGGCCTTGCGGGGTATCGAAACACAGCCGTGCCGGGCCGGCCGGCGCGCCCTCGGGCCAGCCCAGCCAGCGGTGGCGCATATGGAAGCGCACGCCCTGGGCGCGCAGCCGGGCCAGCCAGGCGCGCAGCATGGGGGCGGCCTTCATCTCCTTGGGAAAGACGCGGCCCGACGTCCCCACGAAGGTCTCCACGCCCAGGCCGTGGGTCCAGTCGCGCAGCGCCTGGGGACCGAGCTGCTCCAGCCAGGGGGCAATGTGCGCGGCGCGCGCACCGTAGCGGCCGATGAAGGCCGGCAGGGCTTCGCTGTGCGTCAGGTTCAGGCCGCCCCGGCCGGCCAGCAGGAACTTGCGCCCCACCGAGGGCATGGCGTCGTAGAGATCGACCTGGGCGCCGCCCAGCGCCAGCGTCTCGGCCGCCATCAGGCCGGCGGGGCCGCCGCCGATCACGGCAATACGCAAGGGAGAGTGGGACATGAAAAAAGAAATGCCGGCTGTTCAGGCCGGCATTGTCGCACGCGGCGGCTTCAGGGCAGGGGCGTCCAATCCGCGCCCTTGGCCGTGCCGGGCCGGCCGGGCTGCGGACTCTGGCGTATGCCGTCGGGGCCGGCGATGAAGCGATGCACCCCCGTGATGCCGAAGCGCGCCGGCCAGGCGGCCACCCGATAGCCCTGGCCATCTTCGCCGGGCAGGATGACATAGCGGTAGCCGTAGTAGGCGGCCGGGGCCGGCGTGTCCGGCCCCATGACCAGGGCCTCGATGCCCAGCGGACTGGGCGGGGTGTTGTCGGTCTCGGGCCAATACAGGCCGTCTTGCCGGCCGCGCCGGCTCACCAGGCGCTGGGCATACTGGCCTGCGTGCTGGCTGGCATAGCTTTGCTGGGCGGCCTGGATGTCGCGCAGGGTCTGGATGGCGCCGAGCTCATTGCGGCCGATCTCGCGGCGGCGGATCTCGGGCGCGGCCGCCTTCAGGTCAAAGCGCCATTGCCCTTTGTGCTCGGCCAGCGGAATAGGCAGGCGCCAGCGCGAGGGGCCCACGTCCATCCAGGCCCGGCCATCGGCATCGCGCGCGATCTCATGGCTTTGCGACCAGGCGGCCAGGAAATCATAGATATCGTCATCGTCGATATCGTTGGGCAGGACCTGCTTGTAGTTGGCGCCCAGGATGCCGCCCAGCGCGGCGCGGTCGCCGGTCGACAAGGCTTGCACCAGGGCATTGCCGGCGGCCTCCGGCGAGGGGTAGCCCGTCTGGGCCTGGGCGGCCGGCAAGGCCAGGGACAGCGCCAGCAGGGCCAGGACTTTCCGTATGGGTTTGCTCATGGTTATCTCCGGCCCCGGCCGAAATGGGCGCCGCCGCGCTGCGTATGGAAGGAGGATTGCGCCGCGCCGCCGCGTTCGAGCTGGCCGCGCATGGCTTCGCCGTTGCCCGCGCCACGGAAGGCCGAGGAACGGTTCATGGCTTCGGCATGGTGCTGGGCGTTGCGCTGGTCCAGGCGCTGGCGCTGATCGGGACTCAGCTGCGGTTGCCCGGCGCGCGGGCTGAAGCCGCCGTCATGCGCGCGCGCCTGGCCGCCCTGGCCGATGTGTTGCGGGCCCGCGCCGCCCTGGCCCGGGCGCTGCCCGGGCACCGCATGTCCGGGGATGGACTGGCCGGTGCGGTTCTGGAAGGCCTGCGCGGCGCGCTCGCGCTCGGCATCGCGCCCCTGCATGGCCGGACGGCCCGCGGGCGCGGCGCCGCCGGGGCGGCCCGCCTGGCGCGCGGCATCGAAGCGCTGCGCCACATCGGGGTTGTGATAGGGCACATTGCCCCGGTTGGCCGGATTGTGCTGCCAATTGGCGCGGCCGTTGGCATTGGGCGGCGGCGGGGGCATGCGATGGCCGGGATTGATGTTGTTGTAGCGGTTCACATTGATGTCGACGTCGTAGTGCCCCCAGTTCATGCCGCCCCACAGCGCGTCCACTGCCGCCACGCCCAGGCCGAAACCGATGCCGCTCACCAGGGCGGTGGCGAAGACCGAGCCGGGCGGCGGCGGGTAATAAGCCGGCGGATAGGCCGGATACGGCCAGGTGCCGTAGACCACGGTAGGGTTGTAGGTGGGCACGTAGACCACCTGCGGATTGGCCGGCGCGATGCTGATGACCGTGGTGTTGTTGGGCCCGGGCTGGGTGCTGACCGTCTGCTGCGGCGTGCTCTTGAGCGTGCCGGCCTGCTTGGCCTGCGCGCGCAGGCGCTGGGCGGAGTTCATGACGTCGTCGGGCTGGGCCAGGAAGGCGTCGCCCACCGAGGCGACCCATTGCGGCTGGCGGCCCATCATGTCCAGCACGGAAGGGAAGGCCGCCAGCGATTTGACGCTGGGGTCCCAGCCCTGGTCCTGCACGGCCTTGACGGCGGCGTCGCCGGACAGCGAGGTATGCTGCGCGGACCAGGCGGCCGCGGCGGCCACATCGGCCGGATAGGTGGCCGCCATCAGGATCTGGGACAGCAGGGCATCGGGATAGAGCGCGATCGGCGCCAGCAATTGGTCCAGCTGGGCGCGATCCAACTTGGCCGAGGACGCCTGGGAGGCGGGCGCGGCCTGGGCCCAGGCCGCCGGCGGCGGCGCCGCGATGAGACAAAGCACCCACAGACCCGCCAGCAAACCAGAACGTGCACGCATCGCAGCCTCCGCCGTCAGGCAAGAACAGTAAGGGGCCGCCCGGCGGCCCTGCGGTCATGCTTGGGACGCTCCATTCTCGCGGTAAATCAGTCCGATTTCAAATGGCGCGGACCAGGCGGACCAGGCTGATCTCGGACGGGGCGGCCAGCCGCATGGGCGGCCCCCAGTAGCCGGTGCCCCGGCTGGTGTAGACCCAAAGCCCGTCCTGCCGGTGCAGGCCAGCCGTGAAGGGCTGCTGCAGGCGCACGAAAAACCCCCAGGGAAAGAACTGGCCGCCATGGGTGTGGCCCGAGAGCTGCAAGGTATAGCCCAGCGGCGCGGCCGCCAGGGCGCTGCGCGGCTGGTGGGCCAGCAAGAGTTTGACCGGCGCGTCGGCCGGCGCGCCGCGCAGGGCCTTGCCGGGGTTGCTGCGTTGGCCGGGATCGAAGGCGCCGGCGCCGAAGTCCGTGACGCCGGCCACCACCACCTGCCGGCCCTTGACCTCCAGCACCACATGCTCGTTGAGCAGGACTTTCAGGCCCAGCCGGCGGAACTCGGCGATCCAGGACGCCGCCCCCGAGTAGTACTCATGGTTGCCGGTCACCAGATAGACGCCGCCGGGGGCGCGCAACCCCGCCAGCGGCCGGGTGTGCGGCGCCAGCTGCGCCACGCTGCCGTCGACCACATCGCCGGTGATGGCGACGATGTCCGGTTGCAGGGCGTTGACCGCCTCCACGATGGCCCGCACATAGGGCGCCTTGATGGTCGGACCCACGTGGATGTCGCTGATCTGCGCGATGCGCAGGCCGTCGAGCTCGGGCGGCAGGCCTGCGATGGGCACATCGACCCGCGTCACGCGCGCCAGGCGCCGGGCATTGAAGAAACCCAGCGCGCTGCCGGCCAGCGCCAGGAGGGGCACGGCCAGGGCCGTGCCCTGCCGCCACCGCGCCAGCTCCGGAAAACCGGCGGCCAGCCGCAGCAGGCCGCCCGCGGCCAGCATCACGTCGCGCAGCACGGTCAGCACGAAGAGCGAAGAGAAGAATCCCATGGCCAGGAAGCCCGCCCAGGCCATGCGGTCAGCCCAGGGCGGACGTCCCGAGGAGCGGCTGAGCATGCCCAGGGGGATGAGAATGCAGGAGGCGATGAGCACCAGGGCCGCGCCCGCCTGCCAGGCCGGGCCCAGCGGGGCGTCCGGGATCAGCCGGATACCGACATAGACATGGGCCAGCGCGCCCAGGATGAGGAAGCGGATGAAAAAGGAGGACTTGCGTAGCGCCACGTTGGCTCCCGGGGAATGCGCGGACGGGATAGGCTAACCCATCCTGTCCGGCCGGCCTAAAATCGGCTTTTTCCATCCTGCAAAGGCCCTTCCATGCACCGGCTTGCCCGCGCTCCGAGTCTGTTGTTGGCCCAGCATTGGCTGAACCTGCTCAGGCAGGCCCGCGTCGCCGCCGAGCTGCACAACCGGCACCTGCAGGGCGCCCTGGGCGAAATCCCCGTCGACCAGTGCGGCCCGGAAATCTGGATCGAGCGCGAGGCCGACCGCGAACTGGCGCTGCGCCTGATCGGCTTGTCGCCGGCGGGCGAGGCGCCCGCCCTGGCCTGGGCCTGCCCGGGCTGCGGCGAGCTGCTCGAGCCGCAGTTCAGCGCCTGCTGGCATTGCGGCGCGGACCGTCCTTGAGGCGCTAGCGCTCCGGCCGCGCGCGCGCCGCGGCCTTCATGAGATATTTGGGCGATTCTTCATAGCCCAGCCGCTCATAGAAAGCATGCGCCGCGCCGCGGCGTTCGTGGCAATGCAATTCGATGCGGTCGCAGCCCCGGGCCCGGGCCGCGGCGTGGACAGCGGCCTCCAGCAAGGCGCCCACGCCCTGGCCGCGCGCATTGTCGGCCACGCAGAAATAGGTGATGCGGCAGAAGTCCCCGGGCAGGGCCAGCTGCGCGATGAAATGATAGGAAATGAAGCCCAGCACGTTCTGGCCGCGCTCGGCGACCACGATGCCCGCGTCCGGGTGATCCAGCAGCTGCGCCAGGCGCTGGTCCAGAAAGCCATCGGTGCCCGGATAGCCCAGTTGGTCCAGCAGCTCGGCGATCCGGGCGGCGTCGGCCCGGTTGGCGGCGCGCAGGCGCATGTCTCGCTCCTTGCAAAAGCCTCCGGTATAGCCCGCCGGCATGACAGCCTCGTGTCTGTCATGTCAGGCTGGCGCGCTGAGCGACTTCAGCTTGCGCAGCTCCGGAAACCACCACATCCACAGGCCGGCCACGGCCATGGTGCCCAGGCCGCCCAGGACCACGGCCGGCACGGTGCCGAAGAGCGCGGCCGTCAGGCCCGACTCGAATTCGCCCAGCTGGTTGGAGGTGCCGATGAACAGCGTGTTGACCGCGCTCACCCGGCCCAGCATCTCATCGGGCGTGTTCAGCTGCACCAGCGAAGAGCGCACCACCACGCTGACCGAATCGGCCGCGCCCAGCACGGCCAGGGCGCACAGTGACAGCGGGATGGAGGTGGACAGGCCGAACACCACGGTGGCCAGGCCGAACAGAAAGAGGGCGCCGAACAGCAGCCGGCCCACATGGTTGCCCAGGGACAGGCGGGCCAGCGCCAGCGACATCAGGGCCGCGCCCACGGCGGGCGCGGCGCGCAGCGCGCCCAGGGCCCAGGGGCCGGCGTCCAGCACATCCTTGGCGAACACGGGCAACAGCGCGGTCACCCCGCCCAGCAGGACGGCGAACAGGTCCAAGGACAGCGTGCCCAGCAGGATGCGCCGGCGCGCGATGAATCCGATGCCGGCGAACAGCGTGCGCCAGGTGGTCGGCGCCTTGCGCGCCGGCGCCCGCTCGGTGCGCACGCGCAGAATGGAAACGAGGCCAAAGAGATACATCACCGACGCCGCGCAATATACCCAGCCCGCGCCGATGCCGTAGCCGATGCCGCCCAGGGCGGGGCCCGCGATCTGCGCGATCTGGTTGGAGGAGGCCGACAGGGCGGTGGCGCGCGGGATCCACTCGCGCGGCACGATGGCCGGAATCAGCGTCGGCAAGGTCGGCGCCTCGAAGGCGCGCGCCGAACTGATCACCACCACGGTGAGATAGACCAGGGCCTTGCCGCCGAAACCCTGCAAGGCGGCCGCCGCCAGCAAAAGCGTGGCCCCCGCTTCCAGCGCCATGCAGATGGCCACGATGCGCCGGCGGTCGTAGCGGTCGGCCACATGGCCCACCAGCAGCGTCAGGCACATCATGGGAAGGAACTGCGCCAGCCCGATCAGGCCGAGGTCCAGGGCGCTGCCGGTCAGGGCATAGATCTGCCAGCCCACGGCCACCGAGACGATCTGGTAGGCCAGCGAGGTGCAGAAGCGGGCGGCGAGAAAGCGCCGGAAGGCGGGACGGGAAAGCGGTGCGTCAGGGCAGGAGGCGTCGGCGGAGCGGGCCGTGGACATGGAACGGATCGAGGAAGGGGTGGCCGGGCCACCGGAGGCGACGATTGTACGGACAACCCGCTGACGCCGCCCTGGATGCCCGGTCCCTGGTTCCCCCGGGGAGTCAGAACGAGCCGAACAGCGTTCCCAGCACGATCACCGTGACCAGCGCGATGACCGGCATCATGATGGTGACGGCGGCGATATCGCCATATGACTTGCGGTGGGTCAGGCGGCAGATGGACAGCAGCGTGATGATGGCTCCGGAATGCGGCAGGGTGTCCATGCTGCCGGAAGCCAGCACCGCCACCCGGTGCAGCAGTTCCGGACTGATGCCGGCCTGCTGCGCCATGGCCAGGTAGTCGCTGCCCAGCGTGGCCAGCGCGATGCTCATGCCGCCCGAGGACGAACCGGTGATGCCGGCCAGCGTGCCCATGGCGATGGCCTCGGAAATCAGCGGATTGTGCGGCGCGACATGCAGCACGGCGTCGCGGATGGCGATGAAACCGGCCAGGCTGGCGATGACCGCGCCGTAGCCGACTTCGGAGGCGGTATTGAACAGCGGCAGCATGAAGCCGAACACGCCCTTGTTGACCGACTCGCGCAGCGAAATCCAGTGTTTCAGGCGCAGCACGATCAGCACGAGGCTGGCCGTGGCCAGCGCGATGATCAGCGACCACAGGCCGGTGACCCGCTTGGGATCCAGGCCGGCGTAGCGTTCGCTCATGGTGCTGAAGTCCATGTGCGGAAAGATGCCGTAGGTGAAGAGAGCGTTGACGCCGACCACCAGCAGCAGCGGCAGCACGGCCAGGGCCAGCGGCATGCCGGGATGGTCGCCTTCGTCTTGCGGGGCGGACGGTTCATCGTGCTCGCCATAGCCTTCTCCCGCCCGCAGGGCGCGCGCCGCGCGGCGGCGCAGCCAGGCCATGCCGGCCAGCAGCATGATGGCCGAGGCGATCAGGCCCAGCCCCGGCGCGGCGAACACATTGGTGCCGAAGTAGGGGATGGGAATGGCGTTCTGGATGGACGGCGTGCCGGGCAGCGCCGTCATGGTCAGGGTGAACGAGCCCAGCGCGATCGAAGCGGGAATGAGGCGCTTGGGGATGTCGGCGTCGCGAAACAGGGCCACGGCGATGGGGTACACGGCGAAAGCCACCACGAACAGCGACACGCCGCCATAAGTCAGCACCGCGCAGGCCAGCACCACGGTCAGGATGGCGTGGCGGGTGCCAAGCTTGTCTTTGATCCACTGCGCGATGGCGTGGGCGGCGCCGGAGTCGGCCATCAGCTGGCCGAACAGCGCGCCCAGCAGGAAGATGGGCAGGAACTGGACCACGTAGCTGCCCAGGGCGGACATGAAGGTCTGTGTATAGGCCGGCAACAGCACGGCCATGTCGCCGGACAGGATGACCGCCAGCGCGGCCATGATGGGCGCGAGGATCAATACCGTCACGCCCCGATAGGCGAAGAACATCAACAACAGCAGTGAAATGACAATGGCCAGCGTTCCCATCTATGGATTTCCCTTCGAGAGTGGTGAGAGAGGCGCTGGCCGGCGCGAGCCTGCCGTCCTGGCGCCTGGCGTGGCCGGACACGATGGCATCGCCCGCCGTCGCAAGCGATCCAGAGCCGGCGCCTGTGTTGACCGTGCAGGGTAGGGAGCTTGCGTATGCGCGTCGAGGTGATCCGGACCGATTCTGTCGGCCCCTGGCCATGGTGCCCGGGCGCATCGTGTCTGCGACAGCCTCATGGTAGCAGCCGGCGCTGCCGGGCTGTTGCGCCCGCGCCGGGCCGCAACTGTATCTGTCGCCATCCGGGTTGCCGCCGTAGACTGGCGCTTTCAACCTGGCGGCGGACCGGCATGCGTATTCTGGGCAAGGCTTCTTCCATCAATGTGCGCAAAGTCCTGTGGGCTTGCGACGAACTACGGCTGCGCCATACGCGCGAAGACTGGGGCGCGGGGTTCCGGGCCCTGGACGAGCCGGGATTCCTGGCGCTCAACCCCAATGCCCAGGTTCCGGTTCTCGTCGACGGCGACTTCGTGCTCTGGGAGTCCAACAGCATCCTGCGCTACCTGGCCAATCAATATGAGGGCGCCTGGCTCTATCCGGCCGCGCCGCGCGAGCGGGCGCGGGTGGATCAATGGATGGATTGGCAGGCGACCGACCTGAACTCGGCCTGGCGCTATGCCTTCATGGGCCTGGTGCGGCGCGCGCCGGCCTTCCAGGATACGGCGCAGATAGAGGCCTCCTGCCTGGCGTGGTCTCGCGCCATGGGCGTGCTGGAGGCGCGCCTGGCCGACACCGGCGCCTACGTGGCGGGGCAGGCTTTCAGCCTGGCCGATATCGTGATCGGCCTGTCGGTGCAGCGCTGGCGCGCGACCGGCTTCGACCGGCCGGCGCTGCCGGCCGTCGATGCCTATTGCGCCAGGCTGGCCGAACGGCCCGGCTTTACCACCTACGCCGAAGCCTGAGCCTGGCGCCACTCTTCGGCCAGCGCGGCCACCAGCTGGGCGGCGGGCAGGCCGCGGGACAGGGCGGCGGCCTGCCCGGCCCATTGCGCCGCATAACCGTGCTCGCCCTTGGCCTTGGCCGCCGCGTTCAGCGCCTTGCCGGCATCGTAGGTCATGGGATAGCCCGGCACGGGCGGGGTGTCGGCGGCATCGCCGAACTCGGTGAAGCGGTTGACGACGCTGCGCGCCAGCCGGCCGGAGATGGCGCGGGTGAAGGTGGTGGCCACATGGGCATGGCCCAGCAAGGCCTGCCGGTAGGCGGCGTCGGCCGAGGACTCCGGGCAGGTGATGAAGGCGGTGCCCAGTTGCGCGGCCTGGGCGCCCAGGGCGAGGGCGGCTGCGATGCCGCCGCCGTCCATGATGCCGCCGGCCGCGATCACGGGCCGCTGCAGGCGGGCGGCCAGCAGGCGGGTCAGGGCCATGGTGCCCAGGCGCTCGTCGCGCGGCGTGTCATCGAAGGTGCCGCGATGCCCGCCCGCCTCTATGCCTTGCGCCACGATGGCGTCCACGCCGGCCTCGGCGATGCGGCGCGCTTCGTCGGGCTGGGTGGCCGTGGCCATCAGGTAGATGCCGGCGGCGCGCAGCGCGTCCAGTTTCTTGCGTTCCGGCAGGCCGAAATGCAGGCTCACCACGGCCGGTCGCGTCTCCAGCAGCATCTGCAGCATGTCCTCATCGGCCTGGAAGCTGGTGTAGATCTCCTTGAGCGCGGCCGGCGGGGTGGCGCCGAATTCGGCAAAGCGCGGGGCCAGCGCCCGCAGCCAGGCGGCCTCGCGCGCCGGATCGGCCACGCCCGGCCGATGACAGAAGACATTCACGGCAAACGGGCGCGAGGTCAGGGCGCGCGTGTCGGCGATGGCCTTGCGCGCGGCTTGCGCATCGCCCGCGCCCAGCCCGAGCGCGCCCAGGCCGCCGGCATTGGAGACGGCGGCGGCCAGGGCAGGGGTGCTGACGCCAGCCATGGGCGCCTGCACGAGGGGCAACGCCAGGCCCAGGCGGGAGGTGAAGTCGTTCATGGGAAGCTCCATAGAGTCAGTCGCGCAGCGCGCCGAGCAGCGCCTGGTAGTTGGCGCTGTCGTGGCCTTTGCGGCGGATAAGAAAGCAATGGGCCGGGCCGATGGCGCGCGCCGGCGGGGACGCCGGCTGCAAGGCCAGCACCGAGCGCGGCAGCACGGCCATGGCGGAGCCCGCCATCACGCAGGCCAGGATGGCGTGATAGGAGGCCAGTTCCAGCATCTGCAGCCGGCCCGGGTCCGTGCCCGTCTCGCGCAGCCATTGTTCGGCGCGTTCGCGATAGGCGCAACCTCGCGCGAAGGTGGCCAGGGCGCGCGGGCTGGCGCCGCCGGGCGGCATGACGAGCAGCAGCTCTTCGGTAAAGAGATACTCGCCGTGCAGCCCCGTGCCCAGCGCATCGACGTCGGCGGGGCGTTCGGCGCCGGGATGGGCGACGATGGCGCAATCCAGCGCATGGCTGGCGACCGCGTCGGCCAGAAAGCGCGTCGTGCCGGTGCGCAGCTGGATGTCCAGGTCCGGCCAGCGGGCATGCAGGCGGGCCAGCGGCGCCGGCAGGCGGCTGGCGGCGGCGCTTTCCATCGAACCCAGGCGCAGGCGGCCGCCCGGCTCGGCCGCCCGCAGGGCCTGTTCGGCTTCCTGGGCCAGGTCCAGCAGGCGGACGGCGTAGGCGGCCAGGGTCTGGCCGGCGTCCGACAGCAGCATGCGTTTGTTTTCGCGCGTGAAAAGCGCGTGGCCCAGGCGGTCTTCCAACTGCTGGATGCGCGTCGTGACATTGGACGGGACACGATCCAGGGCCTGGGCCGCCCGCGTCACGCTTTGCTCGCGCGCCACCGCCAGGAAGATGCGTAAATCGGAGAGTTCCATGCGGGTTTCCTCGTGCTGCCGGCCAGCATAGCGCAATATTCTTTTTTAGAGAATAAAAAATGAAATTAATTCATTTATTGAGAAATTTGACCGGAAGGCGGTATCATCGCGATCAACCCGAGGACACATCATGCAAGACTGGCTGACCGCGCTTCCCAAAGCCGAGTTGCACATCCATCTGGAGGGTTCGCTCGAGCCCGAGCTGCTGTTCGCGCTGGCGCAGCGCAACGGCGTGCGCCTGCCCTGGCCTGATATCGATGCGCTGCGCCAGGCCTACCGCTACCAGAACCTGCAGGAATTCCTCGATCTCTATTACCTGGGCGCCCAGGTCCTGCGGACCGAGCAGGATTTCTACGACCTGACCTGGGCCTATCTGCGCAAGTGCGCCCAGCAGGGCGTGACCCACACCGAGCCCTTTTTCGATCCGCAGACCCATACCGACCGCGGCGTGCCTTTCGAGGCGGTGCTGGCCGGCATACAAGCCGCTCTTGCCGATGGGCGCCGGCAGCTGGGCATCAGCAGCGGCCTCATCCTCAGTTTTCTGCGCCACCTGCCGGAGGCTGCGGCCATGCGCACGCTGGAGCAAGCCCTGCCGCATCGCGAGGCCTTCGTCGCGGTCGGCCTGGACAGCAGCGAGGCGGGGTTTCCGCCGCGCTTGTTCGAACGGGTGTTCGCCCGCGCCCGTGCCGAAGGCCTGCCCGGCGTGGCGCATGCCGGCGAAGAAGGGCCCCCGCAATACATCTGGGAGGCGCTGGATCTGCTCAAGGTCGAGCGCATCGACCATGGCGTGCGCGCCTGGGAAGACCCGCGCCTGATCGAGCATCTGGCCGACCGGCAGATCCCGCTGACCGTCTGCCCCTTGTCCAACGTGCGGCTCAAGGTCTTTTCTCACATGGGCGAGCACACCGTGCTCGACATGCTGGACCGGGGCCTGAACGTCAGCATCCATTCCGATGACCCGGCGTATTTCGGCGGCTATGTGCTGGAGAACTTCATGGCCCTGCACGAGCACCTGGCGCTGACGCCCGAACAGGCCCGCAAGCTGGCCGACAACAGCCTGGCCGCGGCCCTGGCGCCGCGCGATTGACAAGAACCGGCCGGGTCTGAATACTCGATGCGCGCCGAAACACAGGGGCGCCTCCTTCAACGCCAGAGGTCGTTCATGTCTGTCATGGTAAGTCGCAACAATCTGGGTGGTGCCCGCGGCTGGCTTGGCCGTTCGCTCGGGGCCGCCGCGCTGGCGCTGGCCGGCATGCTGGCCGGCCCGGGGCCGGCGCGCGCCGATGACGCCGCGCAGATCCGCGCCGAGTCGTCCAGGGCCTTGCAGCATCTGTATGCCACGGTGCCCAGCACGCGCACGCTGGGCGAAAAGGCGGTCGCCGTGCTGGTCTTCCCCAAGATCTACAAGGCCGGCTTCATTGTCGGCGGCGAGCACGGGCAGGGCACGCTGTTCAAGGGCAAGGAGGCCGCCGGTTATTACGATATCGCGGCCGTCTCCGTCGGCCTGCAGGCCGGCGCCCAGGCCTTCGGCTATGCGCTTTTCTTCATGAACCAGAAAGCGCTCAACTACCTGAACGAAAGCGATGGCTGGGCCCTGGGCAGCGGCCCCAGCCTGGTCGTCTGGGATCAATCCCAGGCAGCCAGCGTGTCGACCACCACCTTGTCGCAGGACGTCTACGCCGTGCCCTTCGGGGGCGAAGGCCTGATGGCCGGCCTGGGCCTGGAAGGCTCGAAGATCACGCGCATCAAGCCATGAGGCTGGCGGCGCCGGGCGGCGGGGCCATGCGGCCGGCCGGCGCCTGGCGCCTGCTCAGCGGCCCGGCCCCAGCCGGCGGACCAGCGCCTCGTGCGCGGCGTATGCCCGCAGCAGCGCCGCGGTGTCGGCCAGTTCGAATTCGCTGAATTCAAAGCCCGGCGCGACCGTGCAGCCCACCAGCGCATAGCCGTCGGGATCGGCCAGTTCGGCGCCGAACCAATTGCCCGCGCGCACCACGGCCTGGAACGCGCCCGACGTGGGGCCCAGGCGGTGCGTCACGAGGCCGCCCTGGGCTTGCAGCTCGTGCACCCGCAATTCGCCGCCGGCATAGAAATGCCAGATCTCATCCGATTGGATGCGGTGCCAGGCGGAATACGCGCCATTGCACAGCAGGTAGTAGATCGCCGTGCCGGCCGCGCGGCGGGCGCCGTCGCCACGCCGCACGGTTTCGGCGGCACGGTAGGTCTCGCGGTAATAGCCGCCTTCGGGGTGGGGGATGAGCGCCAGGCGGCGCACGATGTCTTCAGCGTTCATGGGACGGTATCCGCCAGACCTTATTCTGCCTCGATATCGAGCAGGCGCAAGAGATTGTCCACGACCGCCGAGCGCCGGCCATTGCGGATGGCCAGGCCCAGCACCGCGCGCGGCCAGTCCAGTTCCAGCGGCAGGTAGCGGATGCCCCGGGCGCGCATATGCCGCATGGAGGCCGGCACGACGGCCACGCCGATGCCGGCGGCCACCAGGTTGACGGCCGATGACAGCTGCGGCGCGCGCTGCCGGATGACGGGATTGAAGCCGTGGCGGCGGCAGGCGGCGATGATGTCGGCCGACAGGCCATAGCCCGATTTGCGCGAGTAGTCGATGAAGCGCTCATGGCGCAGGTCGGCCAGCGTGATGCGCTTGTGCCCGGCAAGGGCGTGCCCGGCGGGCAGGGCGGCGATCAGGGTCTCCTCGGCCAGCGGCAGGTAGCGGATCGAGCCGGACAGGGCAAAGGGCGGGCGCACGAAAGCGGCGTCCAGGTCGCCGGCGGTCACGCGCTTGACGAGGGTTTCGCTCTGGCTTTCATCCAGGCGCAGCTCCACGTCGGGATGGCGCTGCTGGTAGCCGCTGATGGCATGGGTGACCGTGTCATTGAAAGAGGCCGATTCGGTAAACCCCAGCCGCAGCACGCCGACCTCGCCGCGGGCGGCGCGCCGGGCGATATCGCCGGCCTCGGCCACGCGCGCCAGGATGTCCTCGGCGCAAGGCAGGAAGGCGCGGCCCGCGTCGCTCAAGGCCACGCCCCGGCCCACGCGGTCAAACAGCGGCGTGCCGATTTCGCGTTCCAGTTCGCGGATCTGCTGGCTCAGGGGCGGTTGCGCCATGCCCAGCAATTCGGCCGCCCGGGTGAAATGCTGCGTCTGCGCCGTTACCACGAAGTACCGCAAATGCCTCAACTCCATCGCCTGAATCCATACTTTAAAGGTACTGGTAAGTCATTTTTCATATATTAGACATTTGGATCGAATCTGACCATCATGGCGACCCCTGGGGCCGCGGCCCGCTTGCAAGGAGTTTGCTGATGAAACCCACCCAAAAACTGCGCCAGGCCCTGTCGGCCGGCAAGACCCTGGTGGCGCCTGGCGCCTATGACGGCATGTCGGCCCGGCTGGTCGCGATGGCCGGCTTCGAGGCCGTCTACGCCAGCGGCGGCGCCATCGCGCGCGCCGCCGGCTATCCTGACCTGGGCATCCTGAGCTTTACCGAAGTGCTGGACCGCATCGAGAAAATCGTCGAGGCCAGCGGCCTGCCCGTGGTGGCCGACGCCGATACCGGTTTCGGCGGCTCGGCCAATGTGGAGCGCACCGTGCGCGCCTTCGAGCGGGCGGGCGTGGCGGGTTTCCACATCGAAGACCAGTCTTTCCCCAAGCGTTGCGGCCACCTCGATGACAAGAGCCTGGTGGATGCCGACGAGATGTGCCTGAAGATCCGCATCGCGCGCCAGGCCCTGAGCGATCCGGACTGCCTGGTGATCGCGCGCACCGACGCGATTGCCGTGGAAGGCTTCGAGGCCGCCATCGCCCGCGCCGAGCGTTATGTCCAGGCCGGCGCCGACATGATCTTCGTCGAGGCGCCCGAAACCCTCGAACAGATCCGCGAGATCGCTCGCCGCCTGCCCGGCCCCAAGCTCATCAATATGTTCTACGGCGGCAAGACCCCGCTGGTGCCGATCGACGAACTCTCGGCCCTGGGATATCAGCTCGCCATCATTCCTTCGGATCTGCAGCGCGCCGCCATTCATGCCATGCAGAAGACGCTCGCCCAGATCCGTGCAACCGGCGATTCCAGCGCGTTGGCCGAGGAGCTCACCAGCTTCAAGGAACGCGAGGAAATCGTGCAAACGCGCCGCTATCTGGCGCTGGACGCGCTATAGCCCGCGCGTCCTTGTTTTTTAGAGGAGACACTCCTATGAAACCTTCGTTCAAGGCCGCCGCCGCGCTGGCCCTGGCCAGCCTGGCCTTCGGCGCGCAGGCCGCGGACTGGCCCGCCCATCCGATCACCTTCGTCGCCCCGTTCTCGGCTGGCGGCGCCAATGACCTGGTGGCCCGCATCATCGCCAAGGCGGTGGGCGCCGAACTCAAGCAGAACATCATCGTCGAGAACCGGCCCGGCGCCGGCGGCGTGGTCGGCTCGGCCCACGTCGCCCGCAGCGCCGCCGACGGCTATACCTATCTGGTCGGCAGCAACGGCACCGTCACCAACAGCCTGATCCGCTCCGACCAGCCCTACAAGGACGAGGAGCTCACGCCGGTGGCCCTGTTGTCGGTCACGCCCTCGGTCATCGTCACCAGTCCCGACAATCCCGCCAAGGACCTGAAGGAATTCGTCGAGAACGCGCGCGCCAAGAAGACCGACCGTATTACCTTCTCGACCGCCGGCAATGGCAGCACGCCGCATTTCGTGGCCGTGATGATGAAAGAGGCCACCGGCCTGCCGGTCGAGCCGATCTCGTACAAGAGCGGTTCGGAAGGTGTGACCGCCGTGGTCGGCAAGCAGGTCGACGCCACCTCCGAGGCCAGCATCGTCACGCTGCCCCTGGTGAAGTCGGGCAAGCTCAAGGCCCTGGCGACCACGCTGGACAAGCGCATGGCCAGCGCGCCGGACATCCCGACGACCAAGGAAGCCGGCTTTCCCAGCATCCTGATCGGCCACTGGGCCGGCCTGTACGCGCCGACCGGCACGCCGGCCGACGTGATGGACAAGATGAACGCCGCCGTCAACCGGGCGCTGCAGACCAAGGAGGTGCAGGACGCGCTCAAGCAGAGCAGCATCGAGCCGGGCGGCGGCAGCCGCGCCGAGTTCACCACCTTTGCGACCAACGAGCGCGCGCGCCTGGCCGAGGTGGTCAAACAAGGCCATATGCGCGGCGATTAAAGCTGTTCTCGCGCTGCAAAACGCCGGGGGCCGCCCCGGCGTTTTTTCTGGCCCCAAGAGTAGAATGGCCGGCATTCTTCTTTGGGGAGCCTTCATGTCCAAACTCCGTTTCGCCTTGGCCGTCGCCGGCCTGGCCGCCACCACCGCCGTCTCGGCGCAGACCCTGCGAGTCGGGCTGCAGGATGATCCCGACGTGCTGGATCCCGCCCGCGCGCGCACCTTCGTGGGCCGCATCGTATTCGCCTCGCTGTGCGACCGCCTGGTGGACATCACGCCCGACCTGAAATTCGTGCCCCAGCTGGCCGAATCCTGGTCCACCTCCGAAGACGGCAAATCGCTGACCTTCAAGCTGCGCAAGGGCGCCGTCTACCACGACGGCACGCCCATCGATGCGGCCTCGGTCAAGGCCAATCTCGAGCGCGCCATGACCCTGCCCGACAGCAACCGCAAGAGCGAGCTGTCTTCGGTGGGCAGCGTGGAAGCGCCCGATGCCCAGACTGTCGTGCTGCGCCTGAAAGAGGCCGACGCCTCGCTGCTGTCGCAACTTTCCGACCGTGCCGGCATGATGATTTCGCCGGCCACCTTCGACAAGGATCCCGGCAGCAAGCCGGTCTGCTCCGGCCCCTACCGCTTCAAGGAGCGCGTGCAGAACGATCGCATCGTGCTCGAGAAATTCCCGCAATACTGGGATGCGGCCAGCTACCACTTCGAGCAGGTGGTCTTCACGCCCATTCCGGACTCCACCGTGCGCCTGAACAACCTGCGCGCCGGCGGCCTGGACATCGTCGAGCGCATCGCGCCCACCGACGCCGACGCGGTCAAGAACGATGCCAAGCTGACCCTGGCGCCGGTCACCGGGCTGGGCTTCCAGTCCATCGCCGTGAATATCGCCAACGGCGCGCGCGCCGACACGCCCCTGGCCAAGGACGCGCGCGTGCGCCAGGCGCTGGATCTGGCCATCGACCGCGATGTCATCAACCAGGTCGTGGGCCAGGGCATGTTCCAGCCGGCCCACCAGCCCTTCCCGCCGGCCAGCTTTGCCTACGACAAGAGCGTCGAGCACCAGGGGCGCGATCCCAAGAAGGCCCAGGCCCTGCTCAAGGCCGCCGGCCTGGACCGCGTGAAGTTCGAGCTCACCTATGGCAACAACACCACCATGCAGCAGGTGATGGAGCTGATCCAGGCCATGGGCGCCGAAGCCGGCTTCGACATCACCCTGCGTCCGCTGGAGTTCGCCGCCGTCCAGGCCGCGCTGGCGCGCGGCGACTTCCAGGTCGGGCAGACCGGCTGGTCCGGCCGGGTCGATCCGAGCGGCAACATCCATCAATACGTCAGCTGCAAGGGCAACCTGAACGACGGCCGCTTTTGCGATGCCGAGATCGACAAGTGGCTCAATGAGGCCCGTTCGATCGCCGACGAAGGCAAGCGCCGCGCGCTCTACAGCCAGGTGCTGCAGAAGATGACGGCCGAGCGTCCGCAGATCTATCTCTTCTACCTGCCCTGGATCTTCGGCGTGCAGAAGACGATCGACGGCTTTGTCGCCTATCCCGATGGCCTGATCCGCCTGAAGGACGTCAAGGTAGCCAAGAAATGACAATGGACACGCGCATGTTCACCACCCGTCCGGAAATCCTGGGCAGCTTCGGCGTGGTGACTTCCACGCACTGGCTGGCCAGCGCCAGCGGCATGAGCCTGCTGGAGCGCGGCGGCAACGCCTTCGATGCCGCCGTGGCCGCCGGCTTTGTGCTGCAAGTGGTCGAACCCCACCTGGTGGGCCCGGCCGGCGAAGTGCCGGTGCTGTTCCACGCCGCGCGCACGGGCAAGACCGAGGTGCTCTGCGGCCAGGGGCCCACGCCGGCCGGCGCGACGCTGGAGCACTATCGCGGACTGGGGCTGGACCTCATCCCCGGCAACGGCCTGTTGCCGGCCGTGATCCCGGGCGCCTTCGACGCCTGGATGCTGCTGCTGCGCGACCACGGGTCCATGCGCGTGCGCGATGTCCTTGAGCCGGCGATCTTCTACGCCGAGTCCGGCCACGCGCTGATGCCGCGCATCAGCAACACCATCGCCGGCCTGAAGGATTTCTTCCAACAGCATTGGCCGACCACGGCCGAGGTCTACCTGCCCGGCGGACAGGTGCCCGGCGCCGGCAAGCTGTTCCGCAACCCCGCCCTGGCGCGCACCTGGCGCCGGGTGCTGGAGGCGGCCGAGGCCGCGGGCGGTGACCGCGAGCGGCAGATCGACGCGGCGCGCGATGCTTTCTACCGGGGCTTCATCGCCGAGGCCATCGACCGTTTCGCCCGCAAGGAAGTCATGGACGAGAGCGGCCGCGCGCATCGCGGCGTGCTGCGGGCCAGCGACCTGGCCGGCTGGTCGGCCAGCTACGAGGCGCCGCTGACCTACGAGTACGGCGACTATACCGTCGCCAAGGCCGGCGCCTGGAGCCAGGGGCCGGTCTTCCTGCAGACGCTGGCCCTGCTCAAGGGCACGGACCTGGGCGCGATGGGCGCCAACAGCGCCGCCTTCATCCATCGCGTGACCGAAGCCATGAAGCTGGCTTTCGCCGACCGCGAGGTCTATTACGGCGACCCGCGCTTTACCGACGTGCCCCTGGACATCCTGCTCTCCGACGCCTACAACGACGCGCGCCGCGCCCTGATCGGTGAGACCGCCTCGCATGCGCTGCGGCCGGGCCAGGTGCTGGGCTTCGAAGCCCAGCTGGCGCGCGTGATGGACACGCTGTCGCGGCTGTCCAAGGTCACGCCGGTGGGCGCGGCGGGCAGCGAGCCCACCCTGGCCGACATGCGCGCCTCGGTCAAGCGCGGCGATACCACCCATGTGGACGTCATCGACCGCTGGGGCAATATGGTGTCGGCCACGCCCTCGGGCGGCTGGTTCCAGTCTTCGCCCGTCATCCCGGAGCTCGGTTTCGGCCTGAACACGCGGGCCCAGATGTTCTGGCTGGAGCCGGACCTGCCCTGCTCGCTGGCGCCGGGCAAACGGCCGCGCACCACGCTCACTCCCTCGCTGGCGTTGCGCGGCGGCCGGCCTTATATGGTGTTCGGCACGCCGGGCGGCGACCAGCAGGAGCAATGGCAGCTGCTGCTCTTCCTGCGCCACGTTCACCATGGCCTGAATCTGCAGGAGGCCATCGACCTGCCCATGTCGCATACCCAGCATTTCCCGACCTCCTTCTATCCGCGCGACCGCAAGCCGGGCCATCTGGCGCTCGAAGCCAGCTTCGGCGCGGAGGTGATCGATGACCTGCGCGCGCGCGGCCACCAGATCGAGGCGGTCCCGGCCTGGAGCGTGGGCCGCCTGACGGCGGCCGCGCGCGACGCGGACGGCCTCCTGCACGCGGCAGCCACGCCGCGGCTGATGCAGGCCTACGCCATCGGCCGCTAGCCGCCATGGCCGGCCGTCAGCCGCTGTTCGAACCGCCCCGGAAAAAGACGCCCGCGCGCCTGAATTCCCTGGCCTGGGTGTTCGAGCCGCTGGAAGACGAGCCCGGCTATGCGCGGCGCAAGATGTTCGGCTGCGACGCCGCCTATCTGGACGGCCTGCTCTGCCTGGTTGTCGCGGACCGGGCGGAGCCCTGGAATGGCCTGCTGGTCTGCACCTCGCAAGCCCATCATGCCAGCCTCATGGCGCAGATGCCGGCCCTGCGGCCGCATCCCGAACTGGGCAAATGGCTGTATCTGCCGCAAGGCCACGAGGACTTCGAGTCGCTGGCCGCGGCCATCGTCAGGGGCGTGCGCGGGCGCGACGAGCGCATCGGCGTGCCGCCCCGGCCCAGGCGCGCGCGCAAGACGGCGTAGCTGCCCGCCGCCATAAAAAAAGCCGCCCCGCGGCGGCTGTCGGATCCTCTCGCGGGGCGGCCCAGTCTCAGTTTTCCATCACGTCGCGGCCGCTGCGGGCCTGCAGCCACAGCTGCGTGTCGTGACGCAGGCTGCGGACATATTGCAACAGGAAGGCCTGTACCGCGCGCATCTGCTGCGCGTCGAACTGCCGGCTCAGGAAGTGCACCTCCTCCAAGACGGCCTGGCGGGCCTGGACCAGCGCCTTGCAGCGCTCGGCGATGGGACGGATCACGATGATGCGCCGGTCCAGCGGGTGCCGCCCCCGCTGGACGAAGCCCGCGGCCTCCAGGCGGTTGATCAAGGCCGTGGCTCCGCCCCAGCTGATTCCCAGCAGTTGGCCGAGCTGGCCGGTCGGCAAGGCATCCAGCTCCTGCACCAGTTCCAGGGCCTTGAGTTCCGTGATGGACAGGCCGAGTTTTTCGGCGACCGCGGCCTGGTTGGCCGTGGCGTACACCGCCAATTGCTGGCTCAGAATCGCCGCGATGTCGGCGACGGCCCCTGTCTGGGGAACCGCCGGCTCTGCGCCGGCGCCGAACTCGGCGCCGCCGTGGCGTTCTTCTGTGACGATACGGGCTGCTTCGAACATGGCGTTGCTCCGGGAGGGTTGCTCGTTCCGGGGGATTACTTCTTACCGCCCAGTCCGCCCAGCAGTCCGCCGAGCAGACCGCCATTGGCCCCGGCGCCCGTCGTGCCTGCGGCCGTGCCGCCGGCGACCCCGCCAAGCAGTCCGCCGAGCAGGCCGCCGTTGCCGGCGCTGCCGCCCGCGGATCCGGAGCCGGCCGCGCCTATGCCGGCCGCGCCGCCCGTTACCGTGGCGACGGTCGTGGTCACCGTGGTGACGACACCGCCCACCAGGCCGCCGCCGGCGCCGCCGCCGAGCACGCCGCCCAGCAAGCCGCCGTTGGCCGCGCCGTTGGTCGCGCCGTTGGCCGTGCCCGTCACGCCGCCCAGCAAGCCGCCCAGCAGTCCGCCATTGGCCGTGCCGCCCGTCGAGCCGCCGCCCGAAGCGCCGCCGGTCAGGCCGCCCAGCAAACCGCCCAGCAGGCCGGCGTTGCCGCCCGTGCCGCCCACCGCGCCGCCCGTCAGGCCGCCCAGCAATCCGGTCACCGGCGAGAGCAGGCCACCGTTGGCATTACCGCCGGTCACACCGCCCAGCAGGCCGCCGGTGATCGGCGAGAGCAGGCCGCCATTGCCGGACAGGCCCAGGCCGCCGGTCAGCGAGGCGACCGCGCCGGTGGCGTCCTTCAGCACCGCGCCCAGGGGGTTGGGGTTGCCGGCGTCGGCCTTGACCAGGCCGCCGGCGTGCGCCACCGCATTGCCCACGCCTTGCAGCACGCCGTTCAGGCCACCTATCGGCAGGCCGCCGCCGAGGTTTCCGCCGGCGCCGGCGATGGTGCCTCCCACGCTGGTGAGCAGGCCCGAGACCGGCGTGCCCAAAGTGGTCGTGGCGCCCACGGTCTGGGTCAGGTTGGTCACCGTCGCGGCGATGGGCGCCACGGTCGGATCCAGCCCGGCGCCCACCGCGCTCAAGGCCGGCTGCAAGCCCAGCGGCAGCACATTGTCCACGGCCTTGCCGGTATTGTTCAGGGCGGGTTCCAGGAGGGGGCCCTTGGATTGGCCCAGCACGCCGCCGGTCAATCCCGCCACCGTTTGCGTCACGGGCTGCAGCAGTCCGCCATTGCCGGTCAGCCCGGCGGTCAGCGCGCCCACCGCGCCAGTGGCGTTCTTGGCCACGGTGGTCAGGGGATCGGGGTTCTTGGGGTCGGCAACCAGCAGGCCGCCGACGCTGCCCACGGTGTCGCCCAGCCCGCTCACCAGGCCGCCGACGCCGGTGCTCAGGCCGCCGGGCAGGCCGGTGCCGGATAGCGTATCGCCGAGATTGCTGACCGTGCCGCCCACCGAGTTCAACGTGCCGGCGACCGGTTGGCCCAGCCCCGTGGTCCGGCCGACGGTCTGGGTCAGGTTTTCCACGGTGTCGACGATCGGTTTGACCGTCGGATCGAGGGCCTTGCCGACCCCGCCCAGCGCGGCCGAGGTATTCAAGGGCAGGGCATTATCCACGGCAGTGCCCGTGCCGCCCAGCGTGGTCTGCAGCAGACCCGCCGTGGTCGTATTGGACGGCGGGTTGGTGGGCGTGTCTCCACCGCCGCCGCCACCGCCGCCGCCGTCGCCGCCCAGACCCGGGCCGGCGCTGGCGGAACGGTGGCTGCCGCCGCCGCCGCCGCATGCGGTCAGGGCCGCCAACATCACGACACTCATCACGGAAAGCGCAAACCGGGAGGTCTCGCGGCGATTTTGAGTCTTCACTTGCATGATGTGCTCCTTTGGATGGGAAGTCAGGCCGTTTGCCGCCCGATGCCTTTCCATACGCAGGATTCATGCCAAGTTTTTACGGATTATCCCTGATGGCGGGTTTTCCTTCAGGACTGGTTTTTAAAAATACATATATATCAACAACTTGCCAATGAAACAGGAGATTTCACGCAAAATGGAAAGGCCTGCTTTTTGCGAAAGCAGGCCTGTTGTGAATGTTGTTTTTCCACGAAATTCGCCGGGTGTTACGGGGAACGTTACGCCGGACGTTACGTAACGCCCGGCGTTTTTCAAAAGGCGTCGTAGAACAAAGAATAATTGGCGTTGAAGCGAACATCGCGGTCGCGGTCGTTCACGGTGGCTGCGCCGACCGGCTTGGCGATATTGAAATCGAACAGATAATACTTGTCGTCCGTTATACGGAAACCCAGCGCGACCGAGGAGAGGTGCTTGGGGTTGACAGGCTTGAGCGCCGGATTGTTATACCAGCTGCGGGCGTAATCGACCATGACATAGGGCTGCAGGGCCCGCAGGTATTGGTAGCCGATATTGAAGCGCCGGTTGATTTCGGCTGACAGGCCCAGGCCTTTGTCGCCGCTGATCTCGCCTTGCGGATAACCCATGCCGTAGCGCCAGCTGCCGAACGACACCTGCTCTGACGTGGGCAGGATGTCGCTGCTGTACTGTCCGGCGCCGCTGAGCACCAGGCCGAACTGGGCTGGCAGGGTGAAGGCCTGGCGCACGCTCAGGTTCCAGCGTGTGAAGTCCAGGTCGGTGGGGGGCGTCGCCTCGTAGCCATAGTTGCTGGTGACCTTGGCCCGCGCGCCCATGCTGTCAAAGCCCTTGGACACGCTCAAGGTGGCGTCGGTGGAGCGCTCCGGCAGGACGTCCAGGTAGCGCAGCTCCGCCGTGGCGGCCCGCACGCGCGAGTCCTCGCGCAGCCAGTTGTCGGTGTGGCGCTGGTCGTAGCGGTCCTGGGAGTTGGTGGCGTACATGCCCAGCGTGCCCGTAAGCGAACGCCGGTTGTTCAGCAGGATGGGGTAGCTCACCCCGACGCCTATCCTGTCGGTCGTCACCTTGCGGTCGAAACCGAGGTATTGGACGGCGTCATCCTGGGGCCGCGCTTGATAGTGATAGCCGTCGACCTTGACCGACCAGCCGTCGTTGCCTACCGGAACCCGGACCTCGCCGGCGAAGTACTTCACATCATCGGTATTGAGCGGGATGCTCGCCGTCAGGCGGACCTGCTCGCCCAGCGGCGTGAGGCTGTTGGCCCCCACGTTGACGATGGGCTGCATGCCCGTGCCCATATCGGCGATGCCGCCATTGCCGGTGAACTTCTTGCGCGTGGCCTCCAAGCTCAGTTCGGTGGCGCCGCTGGCGCGCTTGGGCAACTCCAGCGCCGGCGTGAACGACACGCCAGGCACGGTGCGCATCAGGTTGAGCACGCGCTCCAGCGTGGCCTGCTTGAGCGGCTTTTCCTGCAATAAAGGCTGGGCCAGGCTTTCCAGCCTTTGCCGGGCATTGCCGATATCGCCGTCGATGCGCACATTCTCGATATAACCCTCGACCACGGTCACCACGACCAGGCCGTTGGCAAAATCCTGGTTTTGCACCAGGGCAAAAGAAAGCGGATAACCACGCTCCCTGTAGAGCACCGTGATTTTGTCGACCTCGGCCACCAGTTGCGCGACGGTTATGTCCTTGCCGGCCAGGGGCGTAAGAAAAGCTGAAACTTCCTCAAAGGGGATAGTCTTGACGCCCGACACATCGAAATGCCGCGGAACAATATGTTGCGCAAGCCGGGCGGCCACTGCCTGTTGTTCCGGCGTGGGCGCGACCGGTGTGGGAGGCGCCGCGGCCGGGGGGCGCTCGATCTGCGGCAGCGCGTCCACGGGGTTGCCCCGCAGGGGGCCGTCGGCCCAGACCGGGGGGATACCCAGCGCGAGACTCAGGGAGACCAGCAAACTGCGAAGGACGGGATGCTTCATCGATGCGGCTTGTCGGGTGGGCGCTCGGGCGCTGGATTATTGTCAGTTCGTTACGGGGTCGATTTTGGTTGCATCTTGCCAGCAAGGCCTCGGGGCAGCAATCCTGCGCAAACCCCAGGAATTTAGATTGCGTTTATTGCACCGCCCGGGCAAGTGCGGAGTCCGCCCTGACATATTTTGCCGTTCTTTTGCGAAAAAATTCCATTTATTGCCAGAATTATGAATATCGGTTGCACTTCTGATGTCGCAATATTACGAATGTTCGGGAAAACCCGGATGTAAAGCGAATGTTAATAGATAAGACTAGATAAACATTTCAAAACAAAAATTTCAGTATTTCTCGGGTGAATCAACACCGCAGTTCTGGTTAACAGGATGCGTGGCAATGATTAGGTTCTTGCTAGTGCTCGTTGCGAATTGACCGCGGAGTTGAAATGAATCCCGGAGACGTGGTTCCGCTTTCGTTCCAGATGGCTTTGGTGACCTTGTCGTTTGTCATCGCCTTTCTGGGAGCATATGTTGCATTAAGTGCGGCGGCCCGGATCCGGTTGAGCGTACAGTTTGGAGATAGTTGGCGGGGATTTGTGGTGGTGGGCGCGGTGGCGATGGGCGGCATCGGCATCTGGGGCATGCATTTCATCGGCATGCAGGCGCAATACCTCCCTTTCGACGTGACCTACAGCCTGGGGCTGACCATATTGAGCGCGCTGGTGGCGATCGGTTTTTCCGCCGCGGCCTTTCTCTATGTGGGGGGCAAACCGTTTTCGCTGATGCGCTGCCTGGTGGCGGGCGTGACGGTGGGGCTGGCGGTCGCGGCGATGCACTACATCGGCATGAGCGCCATACACATGCCCGCCGTCTTTCGCTGGAATCGTTCGCTGGTCGCGCTGTCGGTGCTGATCGCCATTCTCGCCGCCACGGTGGCGATCTGGCTGGCCTTCAATGTGCAGCGCGAGTGGCAGCGGGTGGCCGCCGCCGGCGTGATGGCGGTGGCGATCTGCGGCATGCATTACACGGGAGCCGCCGCCGGCGTGGTGGTATGCCGCGCGGCGCTGGACCCGGCCGAGGCCGGGCTGGTGGGCGGCGCCTCCTTGCCCTATGTGGCCTTCGCCGGGGCCGTGGCGATCCTGATTGCCATGCGTTGGCAGATGCACCGCAGCTACAAGGACTATCAGTTGCGCATGGCGGCGCGAGTCGATGATCTTCTGGGCGGCAACTCGCGCCCCGCGGGACCGACGGCCTGAAAGCCGGCCGGGTAGACAAATGTTGAGAAGTCGTAAGGATTGACCCTCTCCGGGCGCACCCGGGCGGGCAATGGCAGCGCCCGGGTGCCGCGGCGTTTTTTCAACCTGTAGTACCTGTTTTTTTGCTTTCGGAGGTGTCTATGTTTGCGCAACTTTCCTCTTTCTGGCGCGACGAAGACGGCGCGACCGCCATTGAATATGGCCTGATCGCGGGACTGGTCGCAGTGGCGATCATCGGTGGCCTGACCATATTGGCAGACGGCCTGAACAGTCTGTTCGGGCGGATCAATACCGAGTTGACCAGCGTCGCGCCGGCCGGTGGCGGCGGGAACACCAATCCGCAGTAATTCTGCTTCAAGCGACGAAGGCCTGCGGGCCTTCATCGCTGCGGTTTCGTCCGGAGTCTTCGCGTCTTCCGGGCACGTCTCGCCTTGATGCCGTTGATCAACGACGGGAGTCTTACCTTGTTGAAGGAGAATGCGTGGTGGATGGCTTGGCTCGCCTTCAACGCTGCGGTCGCCGTGTACGACCTGGGCTGGCGGCGCGTGCCCAACTGGCTGGTGTCTATCGCCGCCTTGGCCCAGCTTGGCTGGCTGATTTCGCACAGCCTCGCCGGTGCCTGGCCGGCCAGCGGCCCGCGCGGCTGGTTGGACGCGGGATTGCCTTTTGCCATCGGTTTGCTCTTCATCGTGTTCTGGCGCTTGCGTCTCATGGGCGCGGGCGACGTCAAATATCTCGCCGTGCTCGGCCTGTGGCTGGGGCTCATGCCCTGGCTAATGGTGCTGCTGCTGGCGAGTGTCCCGGCGGGCATCCATGCGCTTGGCCAGGCGCTGGCCGTCATGCGCCATCCCCGGCGGGTCCGGCGCGGCGTGCCCTACGCGGGTTACCTCGCCTTGTTCGCGCTCAGTCTGGCGCTTATGCCGTCGAATTCGCCCTGGTGTTCCTGGTGTTCTTCCTGGTTGTCTACGGCATTCTGACCTGGGGCCTGATCTTCGTAGCGCAGCAATCCGTCAATCATGCGGCCCAGGAGGGCGCGCGCATGGCCTTGCAATGGCAGGGCGCCAACGCCATGGCCCCGCGCGCGCTGCATGCCCGCGCCGAGGCGCTGCGCCAGGTCTCCTGGGTGCAGAGCATGGGCAATGCCAATGCCGCGATCGCGGTCTGCGGGGCGAATGGGCTATTGCAGGGCGAGGGCGCCTGCAGCGGCGCCGCCCTGGCTCCCGATCAGATCGAAGTCCTGGTGCGCTACCCCTATCTCGCCGGGCCGCTGGTGCCCGTGCTGCCGGGGGTGCTGCCCTGGCTGCCGACGCAGCTGACCGCGCGCGCCTCGGTGCGGCTCGGCGGCCCCGTGGCGGGAGGCTGACATGCGGCCCACCTGCCATCAGCGCGGCGCGGCGGCCATCGAGTTCGCCATCACCCTGTTGCTCATGCTCATGCTGGTGGTGGCCATTGTCGGCTATGGCGCCTGGTTCTGGGCCCAACAGAAAGTCACCAAGGCGGCGGGCGAGGGCGCCCAGGCCATGCTGCAGACAGGCTTTCGGACGGGCGTGGCCGACCCCGGGGCGGCCTGCGCGGCGGCGCGCCAGGAAGCCTCCTGGATGGCCATCAGCTGCGCCACCCAGGTCCAGCCCTGCGCCTGGACCAACGCCGCGGGCGCCGCGCCGCCTTGCGCGCGCGTGTCGGTTTCCTATCGCGCGGACACCTGGCCGCTGCTGGCCACCATGAATTCCCTGGTCAGCGCCTTTTCTTCCCGCCCCTGGTTCCCCAGCACGCTCAATGCCTGGGCCGTTGTGCAGATTCCGCAGGATGTGACGCCATGAACAGTCTGACCAAAGTCGCCGCCGTGTTCTTCCTCCTGGTGGCCCTGGTGCTGGGGTATCTCGCGGTCCGCCTGGCGATGCGCGATGCGCCGCCGCCGCCGTCGCAGCCGCTGGCGCAGAGCGCGCCGCAGGAGGCCGAAGTCAGGGTCCCCGTGGTGGTGGCGAAAGAAAACATTGACGCCGGCACCCGCTTGAGCGAGACCATGCTCGCGGTCGAGCAGTGGAAAGTCGCGCCGGAGGTGGCCGTGGCGGACCCCGGCCTCGTGGCGGGCCGTGTCCTGCGCGAGAAAGTGGTGGCCGGCCAGCCCGTCGGGCCCTATGTATTGGCCATCGGCCTGGCCTCGCACCTGGAGCCGGGCGAGCGCGCCGTCACGATCGCCGTCGACGAGATCGCCGGCGCGCAGAACCGCATCCGGCCGGGCGACCTGATCGATGTCTTCATGCTGATGGAGCGCGGCGCCGAGGTGCAGGGCTCGCAGATGCGGCTGCTGCAATCGCGCGTCAAGGTGCTGGCCTATGGCCGGGATTCGGTCGACGGTCCCGCCGAGTCCGAACGCGCGGCGGGCGCGGGCACTGGCAACCCGGCGCCGGTGGCGCGCAACGCCATGCTGGCCGTGCCCGTGGCCAAGGTCAACGAGCTCTTGCTGGCCGCGCGTGCCGGCAAGCTGCAGCTGGTGTTGCGGTCGCCCGCCGATGATGCCGTCCCCGATCCCAGCCTGTTCCCGGCCCGCGCGCCGGTGCTGGCCACGCGCGCCAACCTGACGCCGGAGCAGAAAGCGGCCGCGCAGGAGGGGGTGAACCTGGCTTTCGCCGGCGACGGCCTGACCCAATTGGCCGGACCGACGCCGTCGCCGCCCGCGCGGCCGCAGGCTTCGGGCGGGGGGCGCAGCGTCGAGGTGCTGCGCGGCTCGACGCTGCAGAACGTGGCCTATTGACGACCGTTTTTCCAGACCTTCACGTGAAAACGCGCATGACTACCGTACGCACCGCAGGAAAATGGACGCTGCTCATGGCCGTGCTGGCCCTGTCGCCGGCGCTGTCCGTCCAAGCCCAGCAGGCGCCGGCTTCGGCCGCCGCCAGTCCTGCCGCCCCGGGCGAGATCGTGGTGGCGGTCAAGGGCCAGGAGCCCCTGCGGCTGGCGTCGCCGCCTTCGCGCATCGCCGTGGCCGACCCCGAGGTCGCCGACGTCAAGGTGCTCCCCGCCGGGCCGAACCGGGCCGGCGAAGTCATCATCATCGGCCGCAAGGCCGGCACCACCGAGCTGCGCATCTGGGCGCGCGGGCAGCGCGATCCCCAGCTCTGGGTGGTGCGCGTGGCCACCGATGTGCAGGCGGCCCTGGCCACGCGCGGCGTGCAGCCAGGCGCCTTCGTGGACATGGCCGGCGGCACCGGCCTGGTCAGCGGCGTGGCGCCCTCGGCCGAAGCGCATCGCGGCGCCGTCGAGGCCGCCGGCGGCGACAAGAATGTGGTGGATGTCTCGCAGATCAATACCAGCGGGGTGGTCCAGGTCGAGGTCAAGGTGGTCGAGGTGTCGCGCACGGTCATGAAGGATATCGGCGTGAGCTTCAATGCCGGCGGTTCGCGCTTCAGCGGCGGGGTGAACCTGCTGCCCAGCCTGGCGGGCGGTTTCATGGGGTCCATCAGCTACAGCAGCCGCGATTTCAACGCCACGCTGCAACTGCTGCAAAGCAATGGCCTGGCGCGCGTGCTGGCCGAACCCACGCTGCTGGCCCTGTCCGGACAGAGCGCCAGCTTCCTGGCCGGCGGTGAAATCCCCGTGCCGGAGTCGGGCGGGCTGGGCACGCAGAACGTGGTCTACAAGCCCTTCGGTATCGGCCTGACCGTCTCGCCCACCGTCATCTCGCGCGAGCGTATCGCGCTGAAGGTCGCGCCCGAGGCCAGCGAGCTGGACTACGCCAACGGCACGACCATCGTGAACTCGAACAACTCGACCACCATCATCCCGGCCCTGCGCACGCGGCGGGCCGACACCATGGTCGAGCTGGGCGACGGCGAGAGCTTCCTGATCAGCGGTCTGGTGTCGCGCCAGACCAAGGCCAACGTCAGCAAGATCCCGCTGCTGGGCGACTTGCCCATCATCGGCTCATTCTTCCGCAATGTGCAGTACTCGCAAGAGGACAACGAACTGGTCATCGTCGTCACCCCTCGTCTGGTCCGGCCCATCGCGCGCGGCGTCACTCTGCCGCTACCCGGCGCGCGCCAGGAAGTGACCGACTCCGGCTTCAATGCCTGGGGGTATTACCTGCTGGGCCCCATGGGAGGCCAGCAAATGCCGGGTTTCTCACAGTGAACGATATGAAGACTCACGCCCGAGAATGGGTTGGCCTGGACAAGGCCAATTGCTTCCTGTTCTGCTCAAGCGACAACGGCGTGGCGCAGCAACTGGGACAGGCCGTGGGCGACCTCGGCCTGCTGACCCAGGAATCGCCCGCGTTGGACGTGCTCGCCCAGCGCCTGGCGGAAATCAATCCGCAGGTCGTGTTTCTCGACTTCACGGGCGGCCAGGCCGATCCGGGAAAACTGCTGATCGCCGCCGACCTGGCCCGGGTGCTCATGCGCGTGGCGCCCTCGTTGCCGCGGGTGGCGGTGGGCTATCTCTCGCAGCCCGACGGCGCCATCGCGGCACTGCGCGCCGGCGTGAGCGATTTCGTCGATCCTTCCGTCTCGCCCGACGAGGTCAGGGCGGTGGTGCAGCGGCTGATCGCCGACCGCCGCCAGGCCGATGGCAATGGTGGCTCGCATCGCAGCGTGCTGGTGCTGGGCGCGCGCCCGGGCGTGGGCGCCAGCACCCTGGCCGTGCATGTCGCCGGCCTGGCGCAGCAGCATCTGGCGCAGGTCGCGCTGGCGCGCCAGAACGCCCAGGGCGCGCGCTCGCAGGCCAAAAGCGAGCTGATGGCCGCGCAACTGCCGCTCAATGAGCGGGTCTGCGTGCTGGACCTGGGCTGGCCCATCGGCGATTGCCTGCTTTATCTCAACATCAACAGCGACTTCGATTTCGCCGAGGCGGTGCGCAATCTGCGCCGCCTGGACGGCACCTTGCTCAGCTCGGCCATGGCCCACACGCCGGCGGGCGTCAGCGCCATGGCGCTGCCGCGCGACGTGGCCCAGGTGCGCGCCCTTTCGCCGTCCGATTCGCTGTCGCTGTTCGAACGCCTGCGCCAGCACTATGGCTTCCTGGTCACCGACGCGGGCGGCTTCTCCCATCCCGAGTTCGTCGCCAAGCTGGCGCGCAGCTCCCAGGATATCTGGCTGGTGACCGACCAGAGCGTGAGTTCGCTGGTGTCGCTGGCCGGCGTGCTGCGGGAGCTAGAACAGCAGCATGTGCAGCGCGATGCCATCAAGCTGGTGGTCAACCGCTACGACGAGCGCTACGGCATGACCGCGCTGCAGATCGCCGAGCGCTTCGGGCTGGCGCTGGCCGGCACCCTGCCGGACCGCACGCTGCCGCTGATGCTGTGCACCAACCAGGGTCGCCTGCTCTATCAACAGGCCGGGCGCGATATCTATGTGAAGGCGGTGCAGGGCCTGGTCGACCGCATGCTGGCCGAACGCATGGCGCCCGGCACGCGCCAAGGCTGGCTGGCGGCCTGGCTGCCCGGGGTTCACAAGCGCATGATGCTGTACTGAAGGAATCGCCCACCATGATCATGTCGGCATCGATGGAGTTCGGCAGCGGCCAGGAGCCGGACGAGTTCGCCAGCTCGCAGCGTTTCCAGGACGTCAAGAGCCAGGCTTACGAGCACCTGCTCTCGCGCATCGAGGAGCTGGGGGCCGAGTTCGGCCGCTGGACGCGCGCGGCGATCCAGGAGTTCGTGGAGATCGAGGTCGCCAGCTTCGCGCGCATGCGGCGGCTGGCGGTCAACGAGGCCGAGCTGGCTCACATCAGCAGCTCGCTGACCAAGGAGCTGGCCGGCCTGGGGCCGCTGGAAGACCTGCTGGCCGATCCCGCGGTCGAGGACGTGCTGATCAATGGCTACAACAACGTTTTCGTGTCGCGCCGCGGGGTGCTGGCGCGCGAGAACCTGCGCTTCACGGACAACCAGCATGTGCTGCGCATCGTGCGGCGCATCCTGGCGCCGCTGGGCCGGCGGCTGGACGAGTCCAGCCCCATGGTGGACGCGCGGCTGCCCGACGGCGGCCGCCTGAACGTTGTGATCGAGCCGTTGGCCGTCGACGGGCCCATGGTGTCCATCCGCAAGTTCCGCCAGGATCCGCTCAAGCCGACCGATCTCCTGGTGCTGGGGACGTTCAACGAGGAAATCCATCGCCTTCTGAACCTGGCGGTCAAGCATCGCTGCAACGTGCTGGTTTCGGGCGGGACGAGCTCGGGCAAGACCTCGCTGCTCAACGCGCTGGCCTTCTTCATTCCGGAGAGCGAGCGCGTCGTGACGGTCGAAGACACCGCCGAGCTGTCGCTCAACCACCCGCACGTGGTGCGGCTGGAGTCGCGCCAAGGCGGTTTTGACGGCGGGGGAGCGATCACCATCCGCGACCTGATCCGCAACAGCCTGCGGATGCGGCCCGACCGGGTGGTGGTGGGCGAAGTGCGCGGCGCCGAGGTCATGGACATGCTGCAGGCCATGAACACCGGGCACGAAGGCTCCATGGCCACCATCCATGCCAATTCCCCGCGCGAATGTCTGTACCGGATCGAAATGCTGGCGGGCTTCGCCGGCTTCCAGGGCAGCGAAGACAGCCTGCGGCGCCAGATCGCCAGCGCGCTGGATTTCATCGTCCAGATCGGCCGCCTGCCCAATGGCAAGCGGCGCGTCATCTCGGTGACCGAGGTCACCGGCATGGGCGACAACGTCATCGCCACGCAGGAGCTCTATCGTTACGAGTCTTATGTGACGCCGGACGGCGAAGACAAGGACAACTGGGTGAGCCTGGGTATCAATCCCCATACACCCAAGCTGGCGCGCGCCTGGACCGAGATGCGCGCCTCGCTGGCGCCGGACGACCCCGAACCCGCGGGCGGCGGCGGCTTCTGGGGCAGACGGCGATGACGGCGGCCCTGGCCCTGTTGGGCGCGGCCCTGCTGATGGCGGCCGTGGCCTTTGTGCTGCTGCGCCGCGCCAGCGTGGGGGCGCGGCGCACGGCCAGCTCGGCTTTCCTGGCCTCGCGGCTGGATCCTGCGGCCGGGCAGGGCGCGGCCGACCGGCTGCTGCGCCCCATCCGCATGGGCGGCAACGCCTGGGCACGCATGCTCCTGCTGGCCGGCGAACGTTCGGACGGCAGGCTGTACGCCGTTTTGCTGCTGCCGCCGCTTGTGGCCGGCGGGCTGGGCGGGATGTTCGGCGGCCCGGCGTCGGCCGTGGCGGCCTTTGCCCTGCTTTTGCTGCTGGGTTTCTTCCGTCTCTGGCGCAAGGCCGACAAGCGGCGGCGCCGCATGGTCAACCAGCTGCCCGGCTTTCTGGATGGCGTGGTGCGGCTCATCACCATAGGCAACAGCGTCAACGCGGCCTTCCAGGGCGCGCTCACGGCGGCTGTGAGGGGACAAGAGGATTGCGACAACCGGGTCTATGTGGGTTGAGGCGGGTTGCTGCGGGATGAGGCCCAGAAAAACAACGACTTAGAGGGCTTACGGGTCGCGGGCAACACGGGCGCGCCAAGGGGTGGTGGTTTGCGACAAATGGCACGGGCGCGCGAAATAAGACATGAGAATTGCGACAAGACCGAAAACCCAGGCGGCGGTGTTTAAACGGGCGGCCGCCTGCACCCTGGAAATGTAGGTTACGGGGCGTTTAAACACCCGTCATGAGGCGCGGCGCTTATCGGCCGTGTCCTGCTGGTCCTGCGCGGGCGTGTGCTGCTGGACGCTGCCGTCGCCGCCGATGATGACGACCCCGCGATTGCCGATGATGATGTTGCTCTGAATGAGAGGCGCGCCCCGGCCGGCCTGCCCACGCTCCAGAATCTCCCGTATCTCCTTGTCTAAGTCGATTTCGTCGCTCATACGCTCCTTCCGCCCCTGCCGCTGCTATCGGTACGCGGCTAAATCTATGATGTTACTTACTGTAGCGTGATCCGGCATTTCTTGTCGGCTTGCGAAGTGGCGGTACAGCACCCGGACGAGTCGCGCCAGCGCGGCCGGCTCCAGCTGGATGTTTCGGCGCTGTAGTTCCTCAAACGCCGAGCGCGACACGCGCTCCAGCAGATCCAGGTCGGCTACTTCTTCCCCGGTGCCGCCGACGGCCTTCCCGCTCGGCCGGGCCTTGTCCGGCTCGCCTTCCCCGCTGGCCAGCCACGCGACGCTGACGTTGGCCGCAGCAGCCAGCTTCACCAGATGCGGGCGCGATGGTTCGCCGCTTTCAAAGTAGCGCCGGACGGTGCTTTGCGACAGCCCGGCCTTCCTGGCTAGTGCATTAACACTCCCCGCCTTTTCGGCGCATAGTCGCATACGACTAACAAATTGATTTTCATCTTCCGATCTCGTACTTGAAAGATCGGAATTGCGCGTATCTTGCGCTTTCATCTTAGACATAACCCATTGAATTCCCTTTAGTTTTTACACTTTGCGGCCCTCTTAGTTGAAAACGACAACTTGAAAGTCGTTTTGCGCTTGATTTCCTAGTCTTATACGACTAGAATTTCACACATGAGAGAACAAACGCGCCCAAAAAAAACGGCACGCAAAGACTGGCACCGCGCCGATATTGTCGCCGCCCTACGCAAGGCTGGATGGAGCCTGCGCAGGCTTGCCCAGCACCACGGTTACGCCAATCCCACGACGCTGGGCACTGCCATGTCCCGTCATTGGCCGAAAGGCGAACGCATCATCGCTGAAGCAATAGGCTGCAGCCCGGCCGAGATTTGGCCAAGCCGCTACGCGGAAAAGTATAGCGTTCTTGCACCAGCAAGTAACGCAAAAGCTATAAGGGAGGAGGTCTTATGCACATGATCGCGCTCCTGTTCTTCGGAAGGGGACAGATTAAATGCTGGGCCTACTCCGGCCTAGATGCAGCCGCCGGCGGCGTTTGGAATGTGTCCGCCGCGAGGGGGTCCAAATGAGCCGCCGCCGCTGGAAGCCGCGCCAGGCAGCGACCATGCAAGAGGCCATCCGCCTGTGCCTGGACTACGCCCTGCATAAGCACAATCGCTCGGTCGCCCGTGTGGCCGAGCTGATCGGCGTATCTGAATGGGTGATCTACAAGTGGATGAGCGAGGGATCAATCCCCAGCAAGCGCATCCGCCCGTTCGAGTTCGCGTGCGACTCCACGTTCGTCACCCAGTACATCGCCGTCAGCGCGCAAAAGCTGGTGATTGACATTCCAGCAGGCCGGGCCGCTGGCGAGCGCGACCTGCTGGATCTGCAAAACGCGCTGAACAGCGCCGTATCTCTGCTGACCAGCTTCTACCGCGACGAGGCCAAGCCCGAGGACGTACTACAGGGCGTGACGCTGGCCATGATGCAGCTGGCCGGTCACCGCGAGAACGTGCGGAAAAGCGCTGCGCCCGAACTGGACCTGTTCGGCGGGGAGGATGACGCATGACCCGCGAATGGTTCGCAGCCCAGGAGCTTGCCGGCCTGCCCGGAATGCCTGCCACGGTGCAGGGCGTCAATCATCGCGCCAAGGTGGGCGGCTGGAAGAATCGGCCGCGCGCAGGGCGCGGCGGTGGGCGCGAGTACGCCTTCCCATCACTCCCCATCGAAACCCAGGCCGCGCTGCTCAAGCGCGATGCGCCACCGGCGGTCGCCCCGGCCCGCCCGGCGGCGCCTGCGCCTGATCGCGCCGGCCTGTGGGACGCCTACGACCGCCGCCCGCAAAGCCTGAAGGATGAAGCCGCGCGGCGCCTGTCCGCGTTACAGGCCGTCGAGCGCCTGGTGGCCGCCGGCACCGGCCGGTCGCGCGCCGTCGAGGAGACGGCCAAGGCGTTCGGCGAGAATCGCGCGACCCTGTACCGCTGGGCCAAGCTGGTGGCCGGGCTGGACCCGGCCGACTGGCTGGCCGCGCTGGTGCCGGCCTACAGCGGATGCACGGCCAAGGCGGAGTGCGACGAGCGCGCCTGGGACTTCTTCAAGGCGGAATGGTTGCGCGACGAGGCGCCATCCATCGCCACCGCCTACGACCGCATGGTGCGTGCCGCGCGCGAGCATGGCTGGAAGGTTCCCAGCCAGCGCACGGTCACCCGGTGGGCGAACGAGATACCGCGCACGCTGCGCGTGCTCAAGCGCGAGGGCGAGCACGCCATGATGCGGCTATACCCGTCGCAACATCGCACCGTGCGCGACCTTTACGCGATGGCCTGGATCAACGGCGACGGCTACCAGCACAACGTGTTCGTCCGCTTCCCGGACGGCACCATCGGGCGCCCCAAGACGTGGTTCTGGCAGGACATCTACAGCCGCCGCATCGTCGGCTACCGCACGGACCGCACCGAGCACAGCGACATGATCCGCCTGGCCCTGGGCGACGTGATCGAGCGCTACGGCATCCCCGAGCACGCCACTATCGACAACACGCGCGCGGCGGCCAACAAGTGGCTGACCGCCGGCGTGCAAACGCGCTACCGCTTCAAGGTCCGCGAGGAAGACCCGGTGGGCCTGATGCCGCAGCTGGGCATCAAGCTGCACTGGACCAGCGTGCATAACGGCAAGGGCCACGGCCAGGCCAAGCCGGTCGAGCGCGCCTTCGGTGTAGGCGGCATCGGCGAATACGTGGACAAGCACCCGAAGTTCGCCGGCGCCTACACCGGCCCCAACGTCATGGCCAAGCCCGAAAACTATCAGTCCACGGCGGTCGAGTGGGACGTGTTCGTGCAGGTGCTGCGCGCCGAGATTGACGCCTGGAATGCGCGCACCGGCCGGCGCACCGAGATATGCGCGGGCGAGCTGTCGTTCGACCAGGCATTCCGCGACAGCTACGAGCGCAGCGCACACCTGATCCGCCGCGCCACCGAGGCGCAGCGCCGCATGTGGATGCTGGCCGCCGAGGCGGTGACGGTGCAGCGCGACGCCAGCGTGGCGCTGGCCATCGGCAAGGGACCGAGCGGGCGCAACCGCTATGCCTGCGACGCGCTGATCGAGCACGTCGGCCGCAAGGTGGTGGTCCGCTTCGACCCGGACAGCCTGCACGAATGCGTGCATCTGTACCAGTTGGACGGCCGCTACATCGGCCAGGCCGATTGCATGATGGCCGCCGGCTTCGGCGACACCAGCGCGGGCCGCGAATGGCGGCGACAGCACAAGCAGCGCCTGAAGGCCGCCAAGCAGATGGCCGAGGCCGAGATCCGCATGTCGGCCATCGAAGCGGCCGACTACATGCCCGATCCCCAGCCGGACCCCGAGACGCCCCTGCAAACCAATGTGGTGCGCGGCGCCTGGAAAGCGCCGGCCAAGAAGGTAGCGAACAGCGATGTGGTGCCCGAGGCAGAGGGAGAAATGCCCGCCGAGCGGCACCGCTTCGACGACTTCATCCTGGGCCAGATGGAGCAATGGAAGCGCGGCCAGGTATGAAAAACCCCGCGCAGTAGGCGCTGCGCGGGGCATGTAGCAAACGGGCCATGTGGCCCATCAACCAGCAAACAGGAGCATACCAGATGGACCAAAACGTGACGCAACTGGAAACCGCCCGCCGCGCCCCGCACGACGACGTGCTGATCGGCGAGGTCAAGGCCATCATGCAGGCCGAGGATCTGACCCAAGCGCAGATCAGCGGCCTGACCGGCATCGGTAAAGCGCGCCTTAGCCAATGGCTGAACGGCGTTTATACGGGCAACGTGGCCGCCATCGAGGCGGACATCCGCCGCTGGCTGGAAAGCCGGCGCGCCGCCGCTGCCGTGTCCGCCACGCTGCCGGCCGCGCCGGGCTGGGTGGAAACGCCCACGGCGCGCGCGGTGCTGTCGGCGCTGTCGTTCTCGCAGATGGCCGAGGCCGTGTCCGTCATCTACGGCGGCGCCGGCGTGGGCAAGTCCACCGCGCTGAAGCAATACCAGCGCCGCGCGCCCAACGTGTGGGTGGTCACCGCCACCCCGGCCGTGTCGGCGCCCGGCCCCATCCTGACCCGCATCGCGCAGACGCTGGGCATCCGCACCACCGGCGCGGTGCATGTGATCGAGGCCAACATCGTGGAGCGCGTGCGCGAGACGCGCGGCCTGCTGGTCATCGACGAAGCGCAGCACCTGACGCACCGCGCGCTGGATGCGGTGCGGTCCATCCACGACGCGGCCGGCATCGGCCTGGCCCTGGTCGGCAACGAGATCGTGTACAGCCAGCTGACCGGCGGCCAGCGCCAGGTCGGCTTCGCGCAGCTGTTTTCCCGCGTGGCCAAGCGCGTGCGCCTGTCGCGCGCCAAGGATGCCGACGTGCTGGCGCTGCTGGACGCCTGGCGCATCGACGACGCCGAGGCGCGCCAGCTGTGCCTGGGCATTGGCCGGCGTCCCGGCGCGCTGCGCGGCCTGTCGCAGACGCTGCGCCTGGCCAGCATGTTCGCGGCCACGTCCGGCGCGGCCCGGCCGACCGCCGAGCATGTGCGCGACGCCTGGCAAGACCTGGGGGGCGAATCGTGAAGCCCCGCCACCAGCCCGAGCAGGTCGAGTACGGCCCGATGCACCCGGATCTGTTCGACGGCGAGACGCCCATCGTGTGGGTGTCCGGCGCCGCCGAGCAGCCCGCCACCGAACCCCGGAAAGTGCGGGGGGGGGGGGCAGCATGATGCACGCAAGCGCGAACGGCGCGAGGAGACCCTGAAATGATGTACAGCGACGCCTACCTGAATCACTACGCCGACCGCTACGTGGCCATGCACCTGAAGCGCCACGGCGTGACGCTGGAGCAGTACCTGGCCGACCCGGCCCGGTACGACCATCTGGAGTTCGAGCCGTTCCCGCTGCTGCCCGAACAGCGGCGCGTGCAGCAGCAGCTGGACGCCGAGGCCACCCGGGCCGAGCAGGAGATCGAGCACCTGCCCCGGCGCAACGGCGCGGCCATCGAAGTGCTGCACCACCGGCGGCACCATCGCCGCACCTTCCTGAGCTTCTTCACGCGCAAGGTGAAGGCATGAAAGGCCCGGCGATCCGCACCCGCAAGGCTTTCCTGAAGACGATGGCCATGTACGTCGAGGCGTGGGGCCGTCCGGCGATAGTCCGGGAGGTCACCGCCTATCTGGAGCGCCACCGGGAGCCGGTCACTGCCGTGCGCTTGGCGCGCGACCTGGGGGCGCCGCTGCACCTGATCCGCGCCACCCTGCTGCAGTTGGAGCAGGCCGGCCGGGTGGCGGTGGTGGCCTACACCGTGCCCGAGGGCCGCGCCTGGCGCCCCGTCGAGATCGGCATCTGCGAATGGTGCGGGCAGCTGGACCACCACCTGGTCGCGGGCGAGTGCCCCAGCTGCCGCCCCGGCGTGCAGGATGCGGCCCGCCCCGCGCACGCCCGGCGCATCTGCTGACAACCACAACCACATCCAAGGAGTAACCATGAGCACTACCGACACCACCATCCCCCCCGGCTACATGCGCAACGCGGCCGGCCACCTGGTCCCCGAGGACCAGGTGCGCGAGCACGACAAGATGCGCGACCAGGTCGCGCGCGAGCTGGCCGCCGAGGCCGAGGAACTGAACGCCAGGCTGCGCGCCTTCAAGAAGAAGGCCCTGGGAGACATCGCCGACCTGGTCAGCATCGCGGGCGACCGCTACGGCGTAAAGCTGGGCGGCGAGAAGGGCAATGTGACGGCCGCGACCTACGACGGCGCCTACAAGGTGCAGCGCAGCTACGCCGAGCGCGTGTGCTTCACCGAGGAGCTGGAAGCGGCAAAGGCGCTTATCAACCAATGCATCACGCGCTGGAGCGAGGGCGCCAACGCCAACATCCGCGTGCTGGTGGACCGGGCGTTCCGCACCGACAGCAAGGGCCAGATCAAGACGGCCGCCGTGCTGGAGCTGCTGCGCCTGGAAATCAAGGATGAGGACTGGCAGCGCGCGATGGAGGCGCTGAAGGACTCGATCCAGACAGCCGGCACGGCCGTGTACATCCGCGTCTACAAGCGCATCGGCGACAGCGAGCAGTACCAGGCTGTCGCCCTGGATCTGGCGGCGGTGTGACTATGGACAAAGACAGCATCCTGCGCAAGATCCAGAAGTGCATGGCGCTGGCAGGCTCGGCCGAACCGGCCGAGGCCGCCGCCGCGCTGCGCCAGGCCCAGGCGCTCATGCGTGAACACGGCATATCCGACCTGGAGGTCACCGCCGCCAGCGTCCAGGAAATGCCCGTGCGGGCACGCGCCGACAACCCCACCATGCACGAATCGCTGACGGCCAGCATGGTCGCCGATGCCTTCGGCTGCCGCCTGATATTCAGCAACGGCTTTGTTCATGGCCCGCGCTGGCTTCTGGTCGGCTGCTCGCCGAACGTGGACGTGGCGGCCTATGCCCTGCAAGTGCTGCTGCGCCTGCTGTTCAAGGCGCGAAAGGACTACATCGCAGCCAAACTCAAGCGCTGCGGCCCTAAGAACAAGCGGGCGCGCGCCGATGCGTTCTGCATGGGCTGGGCACATGCGGCTTCCCGCGCCGTGTCGAACATGGAGCGCACCGATGAGCAGGACAAGGCCATCGAAGCGTTCATGTCCCTGAACCATCCCGACCTGGGCAGCCTCAAGCCGCGCGAGCCACGCGCAGCGCGTGGCGACACTTGGGCCGACCGTGCGGCCGGCCATCTTGCTGGCCAGGGCGTGCAACTTCACCAGGGTGTCGGCGCTGCTGCCGCGCCCCTCATGCTGGAGGGCTGAACACATGAACGGTCAAATCCAACGTATCCGCGACGCCCTGCGCGCCTACTCGGTGCCGGGTAGCCCGGTCAGCAAGGCCGACTGCCTGGCCGAGATCCAGCGCATCGCCGACGAGCACAACGTGGACCTGCACACGGACGACGTGGCGGTCGATGTCTTCGCGTCCGCCATGAAGCAGAAACTGGCGGCGGCGCGCGCCCAGGGGCGCGGCGGCTGGGAGCAATGCGACCCGGCCGTCCTGTCGCAGATGCTGCGCGCGCACGTCGAGAAGGGCGACCCGCGCGACGTGGCCAATTTCTGCTGCTTCCTGTGGGTGCTGGGGGCGAGCATTTCCCCCGCGAGCAGCGGGAACTGGCTTGACCGCAGCCAGGCCGAGATGCGCCAGGCTGTAGGCGTCGCCGATGCCGTCCAGCGCGCCCATGAGAACGGCTACGCCGAGGGCCTGGCCACCCATCACGACCACGACGTGCGCGACGCGGCGCTGGAGGATGCGGCGCTGGTGGCCGACAAGAAGGCCCGCATCGGCATCATGCGCAGCCTGGAGGCCACCTACAAGGCCGACGCGGCCCGCGAAATCGCCGAGGACATCCGCGCACTCAAGACCACCGCCCTGGTGGCCAGGGAGGCATGACCGTGACGAACGCCCATCAATCCGTCCTGACCGACGAAGTAATCACCGATCTTTCCGTCGAGCATAGCGATCCGTTCGACTACGCCCGCGCCGTCGAGCAGGCAGTGTTGGCGAAGGTGTGCGAGCGGGCCGAGCGCGACCTGGTGCGCGAAGCGCTGGCCGACCTGGTGGCGCTTGAGGATATGAAGCGCCACATGGCCAAGATCGCGGCCGAGCCGGACTTCCTGGATAGCCCGGAAAGGCTTGCCCACTACGACCAGATGGCCGCGGCCTACTTCAGGCGGCGGCCACATGCCTGGGACAACGCGCGCGCCATCCTGGGCGCCGGCTTGCGCGCCAGTCTGGAGCCGGGCGAGGTCATCTACCGCTGGCAGGCGCTGGACTATTCCGGCTACTGCTACGGCAGCAACCCGCCCGCCAATCTGCCGCAGCGGTGCAATCTGACGGCGTTCTACGGCGCGCCGCGTGTGCGCGTCATGCCCGACGGCCGTTCCTTCGGCTGCGTGCTGCGGCCCGTCGTGCCATCCAGCGAGGGCGCCCGATGATGGCTGCGCGCAAGACGACGAAACCCGGCTGCGCCCGCTGCCGCGCCGAGCTGGCCAAGATCCACATGGCCGCCAAGGCGCTGGGCATGGACACGACCGACCCGAACCCGAACAGCGACTACCGGGCCATGCTGCGGCAGCACGGCGGCAAGACTTCGGCGGGCGAGCTGGACGCGGCCGGCCGCGCCCGCGTGCTGGACCATCTGCGCCGGGCCGGCGCCCAGGCCACGCCGCGCAAGCGCGTGGCGCAGCATCCCGGCACGCCGCACAACCTGGACCGTGAGGCCATGCTGCAGAAGATCGAGGCGTACCTGGCCGACATGAAGCTGCCCTGGTCCTACGCCGACACCATCGCCCGCCAGCAGACCGGCATCGAGCGCGTGGCCTGGCTGCGCAAGCAGGAGGATCTGCGCGGCGTCATCGCGGCGCTGCATGTCGAGCAGGAGAAGCGCGGCCTGCTGGAGGCGCTGGACGAGCGCCTGGCGGCCCTGGGCATGACCCGCGAGGGGCTGGCCGAGCAGCGCGCGCTGCGCGCCGGGTGGATGCGCCACCGGCCTACGCTGCGCCGCCTGGTGGCGGATCTGGACAGGAAGGTGCGCTGATGCCTTGCTATACCGGCCTGACTTCCAACGGCGACAAGTTTTTCCTGTGCGGCAAGCTGGGGCCGCACTGTGCGGCCGAGAAATGCGGCGATGTCGGCACGAACCTGTGCGACTACCCGGTCGGCGAGGGCCGCACCTGCGACCTGCCGCTGTGCGACAGCCACGCCTACGAAGTCGCCCCGAACGTCCACTACTGCCCCGGCCACCTGGTGCTGTGGCAGGCGTTTCGCGCCAGCGGCCGCGAGCAGCGCGAGCTGGAAAACGTCGTGCCGTTCAAGGGCCGATAAACAGGATTTAAACGATGGCCAACACTGACATCCGCTGCCCCTGCTGCCACGCCAGCTTCAGCCTGGAGCACATCGCCGAGGACGAGGCGCTGCGCGAACTGATGGCGCTGCTGGCCGACCTGCCGCGCGAGGTATCCCGGCCGCTGGTGGCCTACGTGGGGCTGTTCCGTGGCCCGTCCAGGGCGACGGCCTACGAGCGCCAGCTGCGCCTGGCGCGTGAAGTGCTGGCCATGCACCAGGACACGCTGCTGGTCGGCGTGGCGCTGTCCGAGACGGTCGAGGCCATCCGGGCCAAGCGCGACACGGGCGAGGACACCCGGCCGCTGAAGAACCACAACTATCTCAAGCGCGTGGTCGAGTCGCAGCAGGCGCGCGGCGCCGGCGTCGTGCAGCCGCTGCGCGAGGCGACCGCCCCGGCGCGCCCGGCCAGCAAGACGGCGGCCGCCCTGGCGGCGCTGGGCAGGAGGGGGCATGGCTGACCAGGCGAACGTGCCGGAGTGGTTCTATCGGTCAATCAGCACCGGCCTGGCCGCGCTGGTGGTCCTGCACCTGCCCGGCGCGCCCAGCCATGAGGTCATTTCCTACACCGAGGACGTGTGGGTGCGCGCGCTGTGGTCGGCCAATGTGGCCTGGCAGGAGGATCTGGACGCGCCGCGCCTGGCCGAGGCATTCCTGCGCCTGACGCGCCAGGTGGACCGCTGGCCTGCGCCGCGCGCGCTGCTGGAACTGCTGCCGGCGCGCCCGGAACCCATGAAGCTGGCCGCGCCCCAGGTGTCGCGCGCCGAGCGCGAGCAGAACAGCCGCCGGCTGCGCGAGCTGGTCGAGCGCCTGGCCAGCAAGAAGGCGGTGCGGCATGGCTGACCGCTACTACATCGAGGCCGAGCTGCTGCCGCAATCGCTGGCCGAGGTCATCGACGCGGTCGGCATGGCGCCGGCCATGGCGCTGGTCGAGCGCGCCGGCGGCACGCGCGTGTACGTGCCCGAGCGCATCGACGGCGAACACCCGCTGGCGCAATGGATGGGCCTGGACGCGGCGCGGGCTTTGGTCGAGCGCTTCGGCACCGATACGCTGGACGTGCCCCGCTGCCTGGCCGGCATGCGCGTGGTGCGCGACCGCCGCATCCGCGCCGAGCGCCGGGCCGGCGCATCCATCCGCGAGCTGGCGCTGCGCTACCGACTAACCATGCGCCAGGTCTACACCATCCTGGCCAACGGCGACCAGGACGATGCCGGCGCCGCGCAGGACTCGGCCGACGTGTCGCAATTCTGGCTGTTCTAGACGTTTTCGTCGGTACGCGCTACCCTGTCGCCTGCCTGCCTTAGTGCTGCATGGGTGAACCGCTTCACCTAATCCGCAGCCGCCCATCCCCGCACACTGCGGGGCATGAAAAAACATACCTTCTTCGACCGATTGCGCCTGTGGCCCTGGCTGCTGGGCGCCCTGCTGACCACCACCGTGGTGGGCGTCATCGCGCCGCACCAGCTGGGCGTGCTGATCTGGAGTCTGTCCAAGCTGTGCCTGGGCGCGTACCTGGGCTACTGGATCGACCGGGGCATCTTCTGTTATGCCCGCCCCGGCGCGGTGGTCGAGGCCGCCAAGCAAGGCGGCGACGGCGTCGCCTGGAACGTGGCCTGCTGGTGCATGATGCGCCGGGCTGTCATCATCGCGGCCGCCGTGCTGGCGCTGGGCCTGGGGGTCTAGCGTGGCGCGCCCGCACCTGTTCGCCCGCCTGGCGGCCCTGGTGCTGCCCCTGCTGCTGTTTTCCTGCGGCGGGCCGGTGTACGCGCAGGCCATCCCGGCCGCCGCCGACGGCTACAAGCGCGAGCTGACCCGCATCGTGCAACAGGAGTGGGGGCTGGACGCGCCGGTGTCTGTCCATGCCGCACAGATCCACCAGGAAAGCGCCTGGCGCCCTGGCGTATCCAGCGGCGCCGGCGCGCAAGGGCTGGCGCAGTTCATGCCCGACACGTCCGCCTGGATCGCATCCATCTATCCCGACCTGGGCGAGGCCGCGCCGTATTCGCCCGGCTGGGCCATGCGTGCGCAGGCCCGCTACAACCGCTGGCACTGGCAGCGCATCGACGCGGCCGACGTGTGCCAGCACTGGGCCATGACGCTGTCGGCCTACAACGGCGGGCTGGGCTGGCTACAGCGCGACCAGCGCCTGACGCGCCAGGCTGGCGGTGACGCCCGCGTCTGGTTCGGCCAGGTCGAGCTGCACACCGCGCGCGCGGCCTGGGCCGAGCGCGAGAACCGGCAATACGTGCGCCGCATCCTGTTGCAGCTGGAGCCGATCTACCGCACCGCCGGATGGCAAGGGGCGCGCCCATGCTGAAGGCCATCACCGCCGGCCTGCGCTGGCTGCTGGGCAATACGACGGTTCTGGCCCTGCTGGCGCTGGCCGCCCTGTGGGCGTGGCACCAGTGGCAGATCGGCGGCCTGGAGGATGCGGTGCAGCGCGCCGAGTCGCACGCGACGGCCGCGCAGGCCGAGGCCGACCGGGTGCGCGGCGAGCGCGACCAATGGCGCGGCACGGCCGAGCAGCGCGGCCGCGATCTGGCCGCCCTGGCCGACGAGCGCCGCCAGGCCGAGGCCGCCACCGTCGCGCTGCAAGACAAGCTGGCCAGGCGCGAGGACGCCTACCGCGCCTTGCGCGAATCCATCCGGGCCGCGCCTGACGCCGACGACGGCGCCGTGGCGCCGGTGCTGCGCCGGACCATCGAGGCGCTGCCGTGATCGCGCGCCTGGTGGTCCTGGCGTGTGTGGCGGCCGGGCTGGCGGGCTGTGCGGTCGCACCGGCGCCGACGATGCCGCCGGCCGGTCCGGCGCCGGTGCTGTGCGCGACCCCGGCCGGGCAGACCGAGCCGGAGACCGAGCCGGACAGGCCGGCCGGCACGTACAGCCAGCGCGCCGTGGCGGCGTACATCGAGCAACTGCACCGCTGGGGCACCCGTGGCTGGGAAAAGGTCGCGGCCGTGCGGGCCTGGAGTATGGACTGTGTGGACAGAGCAGCAGTACGAGCTGGCGGCCCGGCTCGCTGAAGAAGAACGCGCGGCGTCGCTGGAAGCGCTACGCACCCGGATGCGCCAGGACGCGCCCGGCTCGGTGGATGGCAACTGCCTGGACTGTGGCGATGTCATCGAACCGGCACGCCTGGCGGTGCTGCCTGGCGCGGTGCGGTGTGTAGGTTGCCAGGTCGCCCATGAGAAACGGCAGGCACAACATGCGAGGTATTGATGGAAGGGGTTGATTGGGGCGCGGCGCGCCTGTTCTGGGACGTATTGCAGACGGGCATTACGGCGGCCATCGCGGTGTACGTCTGGTGGACCGGGCGCAGCCGCGCCACCACGGACGCTATCGACCGGGTCGATGACCGGGTCACGCAGGTGCAGCAGCGCCTGGACCGCGTCGAGCACACGCTGGAGAGCAGGCCCGGCTATGCCGACCTGGACGCGCTGCGCGCCGAGGTGGCGCAGACCAACCGCAAGCTGGCCGAAGTGTCGGCGCAGCTGGTGGGCACGACCAACCTGCTGAATCGCCTGCACGACTACCTGCTGCAGGAGCGAAGGGAGAAGTAAGACGATGAGCTATCAGGACTTTGAAACCGAGGGTCGCCGGCTGGCGATCTTGCGCATTCTGTCGCGGCGCAACGAGTACACGACCAACGAGTACAGCCTGAACGACGAGCTGGTGGGCGCCTACGCGCACAACGTCAGCCGCGACCGCTTGCACGGCGATCTGGCCTGGCTGCAAGAGCAGGGCCTGGTCATCGTGCAGCAGCCGCGCGCGGGCTGGATCGTCACGCTGACCGTGCGCGGCGGCGATGCGGCCGCCGGCCGGGCCACCGTCCCCGGCGTGGCGCGGCCGCGCCCGGGGGTGTGACATGCCCAAGCGCAGCAAGGTCTATGACCTACCGCCCGAGGTCCGCGACGAGCTGAACCAGCGCCTGGTCGGCAACGGATTCCAGGGCTATGAGGGCCTGGCCGCCTGGCTGGCCGAGCGGGGCTTTCAGGTGTCGCGCTCGGCCATGCAGCGGTACGGGCAGGATCTGCAACAGGAGTTCGAGCTGGCTATGGGCGACGTGCGCCGCACCACCGAAATGGCGCGCGCGTTCACCGAGGACGACGACGACAGCCGGGGGTCGCTGGTCGATGCCACCGCGCGCATCGTCCAGGAGCAGCTGCTGCGCATCACCATCGCCCTGCGCAACGCCGAGCACGAACCGGACAAGGCGGCCAAGTACATGGCCACCGTCACGCACGCCCTGGCCGACATCGGCCGCATGAGCCTCGGACAGAAGAAATGGGCGCGCGAGGTCCGCCGCGAGGCCCTGGAGGCGGCCGCGCAGCGCGTCGAGGACGCGGCCGTGGCCAAGGGCCTGAATGCCGAGGACGCCAAGTTCTGGCGCGAACAAGTCTTGATGGGTATGTAGCGATGGCAGAAAACACCCTGGCCCCGCTGCCCGATACCCAACGCATCGTCGAGTGGGACGAGCTGCCCGAGAACGTGCGCAGCATCCCGGCCGACTTCAATCCGATGGCCGAGGGCGTGCTCATGGCGCATCAATCGGCCTGGATTCGGATGCAGCAGGATCTGGACATCGCCGTGTGCGAGAAGGGCCGGCGCACCGGCATCACCTTCGCCCAGGCCCTGACCGACACCATCACGGCGGCCACGGCCAAGGAGGCCGGCGGGGCGAACATCTGGTACATGGCCGACACCCGCGAGAAGGGCCTGGAGTACATCGGCTACGTGGGCAAGTTCGCGCAGATCGTGGCGCGCGGCCAGGCCAGCCGCATCGAGATGCACATCTTCGAGGACCAGCTGCCGGACGGCGGCAGCCGCCAGATCCAGGCGTTCCGCGTGCGCTTTGCCAGCGGCTTTCGCGTCACGGCCCTGTCGTCGCGGCCCGAGAACATCCACGGCCTACAAGGCTTCGTCAACATCGACGAGGCCGCCCTGCACAAGAACGTGGCGCACGTCCTGGAGTCGGCCACGGCCCTGCTGATCTGGGGCGGGCGCATCCGCGTGTGGTCCACGCACCGGGGCAAGAAAAACGCCTTCAACGAGCTGGTAAGCGACGTTCGCGCCGGCCGCTACGGCAAGAAGGCCGGCGTGATCCGCATCGGCTTTGACGATGCGGTCGGCAACGGGCTGTACGAGCGCGTGTGCTTCATGGCTGGCCGGCCGGCCACGCCCGAGGGCAAGCGCGACTGGTACGAGAGCATCCGCGCGGCTTACGGCCCACGTAAGGCGGCCATGCGCGAGGAACTGGACGTGATCCCGCGCGACGGCCAGGGCACGGCCATCCCGACCGTGTGGCTGGAGCGGGCCATGCCCGAGGTCCGGCCGGTGCTGCGCCTGGTGTTCGATGATGACTTCCCCCGGCGCTCGGAGGCCGAGCGCGAGGCGTGGTGCGAGAAGTGGATGGCGGCCCACCTGGCGCCGGTGCTGGATGCCGCGATGGAAGGCTTCACTGGGCGCTGGGCGGTCGGCATGGACTTTGCGCGGCATCGGCATTTTTCCATCATCAAGCCGGCGCGCATCACCACCGAGCTGGCGCGCGACGTGCCGTTCCTGATCGAAATGGCCAACGCGCCGACCCGGCAGCAGGAGCAAATCCTGTGGCGCTTGCTGGACCGACTGGAACGCTGGACCTTCGCGGGCGATGCGTCCGGCCCTGGCCAGACGCTGATGGAGTACACCGGCGACCGCTACGGGCGGGCCGAACTGAACGAGGACACGGGCGCCTACTACGGCGGGCCGGTGCATGAGGTAGTGCTGTCGCGCGCCTGGTACGGCCAGTGGATGAGCAAGTACATCGGCCTGTTCGAGGACGGCTTCATCGCCCTGCCGCGCGACGCATCGCTGGAGGATGACCATCGCGCCGTCGAGTACATCGACGGCATCCCGATGGTGCCCAAGATCGAGCGCAAGGATCTGAAGGACGCCGATCTGGTGCGCCACGGCGACGGGGCCATCGCGGGCGCGCTGATGAACTTCGCCGCCACCAATCCCGCCGACCGGGAAATCGACTTTATGAGCACTGGCGTCAAGCGCAACAGCTACGCCGTGGAGGCCGACGTGGGGCGCATCACGGATACCGGCTGGGGCACCGTCAGCGGCTCGCTGGATATGGGAGGGTTCTAGATGGCGACCGAGAACGAGAAGCCGGACAACGAAAAACCAATCATGCAGGAAGTGGCCACCACGATGGACGGCCGCGACATCACGCGCGGGTTTGTCTCGCCCCTGCAACTGCTGCAGCCGTCCGACACCGTGCTGCGCAGCCGGGGCAATAGCGATCTGCGCCTGTACGAGGAGCTGCTGCGCGACGACCAGGTCAAGGCCACCTGGCAGCAGCGCCAGCTGGCGGTCATATCGGCCGATTGGGATGTGCAGCCGGGCGGCACCAGCGCGCAGGACCAGGCCGCCGCCGACTTCCTGCGCGAGCAGCTGAACAACATCAAGTTCGACCAGACCACGATGGGCATGCACTACGGCGTCTTCTACGGCTACGCCGTGGGCGAGTGCATGTACGGCCGCGACGGCCGGCATGTGACGCTGGAGGCCATCAAGGTGCGCAACCGCCGGCGCTTTCGCTTCGACGGCGCCGGCCGGCTGCGCATGCTCACGGCCAACCAGCCCGACGGCGAGCTGCTGCCGGGGCGCAAGTTCTGGACGTTTGCCACCGGGGCCGACCACGACGACGAACCCTATGGCCAGGGCCTGGGGCACTGGCTGTACTGGCCGGTCTTTTTCAAGCGCAACGGGTTGCGGCTGTGGCTGGTGTTCCTGGACAAGTTCGGCCAGCCGACCGCCAAGGGGCGCTACCCCGGCTCGGCCACCCAGCAGCAAAAGGACCGGCTGCTACAGGCCCTACAGGCCGTGCATAGCGACTCGGGCGTGGCGCTGCCCGATGGCATGGACATCGAGCTGATCGAGGCGGCCAGGTCGGGCACGGCGGACTACACCGAGCTGTACGACCGCATGGACCGTGCCATCGCCAAGGTGACCCTGGGCCATACCGGCTCCAGCGAGAGCGCGCCGGGCCGGCTGGGCGGCGAGGACATGGCCGGCGACGTGCGCGACGACATCACCAAGGCCGACGCCGACGTGCTGTGCGAATCATTCAACGCGGGCGTCGCGCGCTGGCTGACCGAGTGGAACTATCCCGGCGCGGCCGCGCCGCGCGTGTGGCGCAAGATGGAGCAGCCCGAGGATCTGAACCGCCTGTCCGAGCGCGACGAGCGCGTGTCCCGCCTGGGCTACCGCCCGACCCTGCGCTACGTCCAGGACCACTACGGCGAGGGCTGGGAGGTGGACAACCGCCCGCCGCCGGCGGCCACATCGCCCTTCGGCTTTGCCGAGGGCGACGACAGCGTGCGGCTGCGCGCCGACACCATGACCGACCGCCTGGAGCGCGAGGCCGAGCCGGCGATGGCCGCGCTGATGGAGCCGGTGCGCCGCCTGGTGGCCAACGCCGGCAGCTTGCAAGAGATCCGCGACGGCCTGTACAGCCTGTACGCCGACATGCCCAGCGAGCAGCTGGCCGTGGTCATGCGCCGGGCCATTGCGGCGGCCGCCCTGGCCGGCCGGGCCGATGTGGCCGAGGGGGAGTAAATGGCCGTCCAGTACCGCGACCTGCCGTTTCAGGAGGCCATCGCCTTCTTTCGCAACAAGATCAACCTGCCCAGCGGGCGCTGGACGGACGTGTGGAAGGACGCTCACGACACCGCGTTCATGGTGGCGGGCGCGGCCAAGGCGGACCTGCTCAAGGATCTGCGCGCGGCCGTGGACGAGGCAATCAGCCAGGGCACGACGCTGGCCAGGTTCCGGGAGCGGTTCGACGAGACGGTGGCCAAGACCGGCTGGGACTATCGCGGCGGGCGTGGCTGGCGCACGCGCGTCATCTACGAAACCAACCTGCGCAGCGCCTACGCGGCCGGGCGCCACGCCCAGCTGACCGACCCGGACCTGTTGCGGGTGCGGCCGTACTGGCGCTACCTGCACGGCGGCAGCAAAGATCCCCGGCCCGAGCATCTGGCCTGGGATGGCATGGTGCTGCGCGCCGATGACCCCTGGTGGAACGAGCACTACCCGCCCAACGGCTGGGGGTGCAGCTGCAAGGTGGTGGCGGTGGGCGATGCGGATCTGCGGCGCCTGGGCAAGGCCGGGCCGGATACGGCCCCGCCGGTGCGGCGCACGCCCTGGCAAGACCCGACTGGCGCGCGCCAGGAGCAGGTGCCCGAGGGCATTGATCCGGGCTGGAACTATGCGCCTGGCCGCACCGTGGCGCAGCGCACCCGCGAGACGGTCGAGCGCAAGCGCGCCGGCCTGCCCGAGATCCTGGCCGATGCCATGATGACCGAGATCCTGGCCGCCCTGCGCCGGCGCCCGGGCGACCTGGAGGACTAGACGATGGCAGGCATCCAGCTGGAGGTGGACATCCGCGACCAGGTGGTCGGCGACGTGCTGGAGCGCATCGTGCGCAACATGGGCAGTACCCGCCCGGCCCTGTTCGACATCGGCGAGCATCTACAGGGATCGGTCGAGGAGCGCTTCCGGTCGGAGACCGACCCGGCGGGCAACCCCTGGGAGCCGCTGACGGCCTTCACGCTGGCCAACAAGCGAAATGACCAGATCCTGACCGAGACGGGCGGCGCCGGCCTGCGCGGCTCCATCCACTACCAGGTCGGCGACGGCGTCCTGGAGCAAGGCACCAACAAGATATACGGCGCCATCCACCAGCTGGGCGGTATCATTCGGGCCAAGAACGGCGGGCGTCTGGCCATTGGCAATCCCAAGAAGGCGTTTGCCCTGGTCCAGCAGGTGGAAATCCCCGCGCGGCCGTACCTGGGCCTGTCCAAGGAAGACCGCCAGGTCATCGAGGAGATCCTGGTGCGCCACGCCCTGCCGCCCGAGGCCAGATAGCGGCCCGCCTAGGAGGCCCAAAACGGCCGTTCTGGGGCCTGACATGCCCCGTTGCACCACCCTGGACCCCTTAAACGCGCCTGCGGGCCGTTAAACGGGTTTTAAACAGGTTGCCGACCGACCTGTCCGGTGGTTAGATATGCGGGTGGCCGGCATTCGCCTGCGCCGCTCCCCCATCCCCCCAATCCGCCATCCGGTGAAGTGCTTCACCTGATGCGCCGGCGCGCGTCCCGAGATACTGGCTTCCACGAGTACGGAGGCCACATGCAGCGAATCGAAATCTTCCGGCCTGGCACGCATACCGCGATGTCGGGCGAAACCATCGGGTTCACCGAGGCGCAGCTGCGTGCCAGCGCTGCCGCCTACGACCCGGCCAAGCACGAAGCGCCCATCGTCGTGGGCCACCCGCGCCACGACGGCCCGGCCTACGGCTGGGTCAAGTCCCTGCGCTATGGCGAATCCCTGGAGGCCGAACCCGACCAGGTCGAGCCGGCATTCGCCGAGCTGGTCGAGGCCGGACGCTTCAAGAAGGTGTCCGCCGCCTTCTACCGGCCCGGCTCCCCCAACAACCCCGTGCCCGGCGTGTTCTATCTGCGGCACGTCGGTTTCCTGGGCGCCCAGCCGCCGGCGGTCAAGGGGCTGCGCCAGGTCGAGTTCGCCGACGCCGACGCCGGCGACGTGGTGGAACTGGAGTTCGGCGAAGTGCGCGCCGGCACCGTGCAGCGCCTGTTCCGGGCGCTGCGCGACTTCCTGATCGGCAAAGAGGGGCTGGAGGTTGCCGACCGGGTGCTGCCCGACTGGGCCGTCGAGGACATCGAGGCGGCGAAGCCCGGCCCGGCTTTTCGTGAATCCCCCACCAAATCAACCATTACCCAGGAGGTATCCGACGTGGACAAGCAGGAACTGGAACGCAAACAGAAGGAGATCGAGGACCGCGAGGCCGAGATCGCCAAGAAGGAAACGGCGTTCGCCGAGCGCGAGCGCCAGGAGCGCGCGGCCACCAGCGTGCAGCTGGTGGACAAGCTGGTGGCCGAGGGGCGCGTGCTGCCCCGGCACCGCGACGGCCTGGTGGCCTTCATGGCCAGCGACGAGGCCGAGCAGCCGCTGGAGTTCGGCGAAGGGGCGACCCGCACCAAGACCAGCGCCCGCGCCTTCCTGGAAGGCTTCCTGAAGGAGCTGCCGCAATCGGTGGATTACGCCGAGCGCGGCCGCGCCGAGGAGCTGCCCGAGGCGGGCACCTTCCAAGCCCCCCAGGGCTACCAGGTGGACCCCGACAAGGCCCGTCTGCACCAGCAGGCCCTGGCCTATCAGGAGTCCCACAAGTGCGACTACGTGACGGCCGTGCGCGCCGTCCAGCGGAAAGGAGCGTAACGCCATGAGCCAGAAAACCCCTGTACTGACCCTGACGGTGACCGCTGCCGGCGCCGTCGCCGCCTGCCGCTTCGTCGGGTTCGGTGGCGCCCAGGTGACCGCCGCCGGCGCCAAGGCCCTGGGCGTGTCCACCACGTCCGCCCTGGACGGCGACGACCTGGCCGTCGATGTGATCGGCACCACCGTGATCGAGTCCGGCGGCGCCATCGGCCTGGGCGATGACATCGTCAGCGACGCCCAGGGCCGCGCCATCGTGGCCACCGTGCCCGGGGAGGACGAGGTCAGCACCGAGGTGGTGCTGGCCCAGGCGCTGGACGGGGCCAGCGGCGCCGGCGAGTTCGTCGAAGTGCTGCTGACCCGCCGCTAACCATCATTTAAGGAGCCGTCAAACATGAACATGAATACCCGCCAGGTCCGCGTGATCGACCCGATTCTGTCGAACGTGGCCCAGGGCTACACCCATCCCGAGCGTGTGGGCTTCACGCTGTTCCCCCGCGTGCCGGTCAAGCAGCGCGGCGGCCAGATCATCGAATTCGGCCGCGACAGCTTCAAGCGCTACACCACCCGCCGCGCGCCCGGCGCCAATACCAAGCGCGTGCAGTTCGGCTACGAGGGCAAGCCGTTCGCCCTGGTGCAGGACGCCCTGGAAGGCAAGGTGCCCTGGGAGCACATGCAGGACGCCGCCCAGGTGCCGGGCATCGACCTGGGCACCGAGGCCACCAACGAGGTCATGGAGATCCTGTCGCTGGCCCTGGAGATCGAGCAGGCCGAGATCGCCACGAAGGCGGCCAACTACGGCGCCAACAACAAGGACACGCTGGCCGGCTCGGACGTGTGGAACGACCCGGATTCCGACCCGGCCAAGCAGATCCGCGAGTACCGCGAGGCGGTGCGCTCCATCGTGGGCCTGCGCCCCAACACCATGGTGGTGTCGGCGGCGGGCTTCAACGCCCTGGCTGAGCACCCGAAGATCCTGGAGCGCTTCAAGTACACGTCCAGCGACTCGGTGACCAAGGAAATGCTGGCCAAGCTGTTCAACCTGCGCACGCTGGAAGTGGGCGAGGCCGTCTACATGAACGAGGGCAGCGACCAGATGGTGGACGTGTGGGGCAACGTCGCGGTGCTGGCCTTCGTGCCCGCCCAGGTCAGTTCGGCCCGCACGCCGTCGTTCGGCTACACGTACACGCTCGAAGGCCACCCGCTGGTCGAGGAGCCGTACAACGAGCGCAACAGCAAGAGCTGGATCTACCCGGTCACCTACGAGCGCGCCCCGGTGCTGTCCGGCATCGAGTCCGGCTTCCTGATCCAGGGCGTCACCAGCGCGTAACCGGCCGCCCTGGCCACACGGCCCGCCTGCGGGCGGGCCGCACTACTAGGAGGATGTGACCCATGAAGTTTCCACTACTGGAGCCGGTGCGCCGCAACGGCAAGCGCCTGAAAGCGGGCGGCGAGATCGAGCTGGACGAGAAGGCCGACCAGGCCGAGATCATGCGCCTGTCTCTGCTGGGCGCGATCCGCGACGTGCGCCCGACCGTGCCGGCCGGGCCGCCCAAGACGCCGGAAGGCGGCGGCGATGCCGGCGGACAGGCGGGCGGCCAAGCGGGTGATGCGGGCGGCACCCAGGGCGCGGGTCAAGGCGCTGGCCAGGCCGGCGGCCGTGGCAAGCCTGCCGCCAAGACGGCCAAGGCCGGCGGCCGGGGGTGAGCATGTACGCGAGCGTGGCCGACCTGGTCGAGCAATTCGGCGAGACCGAGATCGTGGAGCTGACCGACCGCGACCAGGCCGGCGAGATCGACACGGCCGTGGCCGAGCGTGCGCTGGAGGATGCCAGCGCCGAGATCGACGGCTACCTGGCCGCGCGCTATCGCCTGCCAATCAGCGAGCCGCTGCGCCTGCTGACGTTGCTGGCCGCCGACATCGCGCGCTATCGGCTACAGCGTGGCGTGGCCACCGACCAGGCGCGCCAGCGGTACGAGGACGCGGTGGCCATGCTCAAGCGTATCCAGTCCGGCCAGATGAACATGCCGCTGGCCACCCGGCCGCCGGCGGTGGCCGAGCCGATGGTGGTGCGCTCGGGCGGCCGCGTGTTCGATGACGACGCGCTCAAGGGGTGGTGAATGCTGGTCGAAGCCGAAGATTCCATCGTCGAATCCGTGCAGCTTGCCCTGGGCAAAGCCGTGCGCACGGTCGAGACGCTGCCCGGACCGTGGGACCAGGACGCCCTGGCGCTGGCGTTTCGCAGCATGCCGGGCGTGTGGGTGTACTTCGACGGCGGCACGCCTGGCCGCACGCGCGGGCGCATCGTCGGGCGCTACCTGGTCTACGCGGTCACCAGCCACGCCAGCGGCGGACGCGAGCGCCAGCGCGGCAACAGCCGCCAGATCGGCGCCTACGAGATCGTCGAGCGCGTGGTGCCCACGCTGGACCAGCACAAGGCGGCCGACCTGGGCACGCTGCACTTCGAGGGCCTGCGGGTGCTGTCGCCGGCCACGGCCCAGCGCAAAGGGGTGGCCGTCTACGAAATGGCGTTCTCGCTGGAGATGGGTTTCCCGGCCGCGCGCGATGCGGGCGAGCTGGCCGACTTCGCCATCTACAGCGGTACGCACCAGGTGGGCGACGGCCCCAACACCGAGAGTTATCTACAACTGCCGACGGGCAACGAGGAGGTATCACCGTGACCAAGAAGTACGTCAAGCCGGCCCAGGACGGGCTGGTGGTGCGCCGGCCGCTCGATGGCCAGCCGTTGCCCGCCGAGGGCGCCTGGGTGGACTGGAGCGGCTACTGGGCGCGCCGCAAAGCCGACGGTTCGATTGTCGAGATCGAGCCGCCCAAGAAACCGAAGGCCAAGCCTGCCAGCCAGGCCGGTGCCGCAGCAAAGGAGGCTGACTGATGGCTATCAGTTCCACCGTGTTCAACGAGATCCCGGCCGCGCTGCGCGTGCCGGGCTGGTACATCGAGTTCGACAACCGCCTGGCCGGCAACGCCGTGTTCCAGGGCAAGCTGCTGGTCATCGGCCAGAAGCTGGCATCGGGCAGCCAGGCGCCGGGCACCCTGGTGCGCGTCACCAGCGAACAGCAAGGCGACGATCTGTTTGGCCGCGGGTCGATGCTGGCCGAGATGTTCCGCGCCATCAAGAAGGTGGACCTGTACACCGAGACCTGGGCCATCGCCCTGGAAGATGCCCCGGTGTCCGTGGCCGCTGCCGGCGAAATCGAAGTGACCGACGGGCCGACCGAGACCCGGCCGCTGGCGCTGTACATCGCCGGCTACCGCGTATGGGTGCCCATCACCGGCGGCGACACGCCGCAGGAAGTGGCCCAGGCCATCGTGGCGGCGGTCGGTGGCGATGACCGCGTGCCGGTGGCGGCCGCCATCGACGAGGACACGCCCAGCAAGGTGGTACTGACCTGCCGCTGGAAGGGCGAGACCGGCAACGACATCGACCTGCGCGACAGCGTCAAGGGCGAAGGCAAGCCGGCCGGCCTGGAGCTGACCTACACCGCGTTTTCGGGCGGGGCGGTCAATCCCGAGCTGGACGACGCCATCGCGGCCATGGGCGCCGAATGGTGGAACTGGATCTGCCTGCCCTACACCGACCAGACCAGCCTGGAGACGATGGAGGCCGAGCTGTCCGACCGCTACGGCCCCATGCGCCAGATCGGCGGGCGGGCGTTCGCCGCCTTCCGGGGCAATCATTCGGACACGGCCACCAAGGGCAACAGCCGCAACAGCCCGCACGTCACCATCATGGGCACCAACCTGGCCGTGTCGCCGACCTGGCTGTGGGCGGCCACCGATGCCATCGTCGCGGCCGGATCGCTGGCCATCGACCCGGCGCGGCCGCTACAGCGCCTGGCGCTGCCCGGCCTGATCGGCCCGGCCGAGCATGTGCGCTGGCGTGACGACGAGCGCAACCTGCTGCTGTACGACGGCATCGCCACCTACACGGTGGCCACCGACGGCACGGTGCAGATCGAGCGTCAGATCACGACCTACCAGGAGAACAGCGCCGGTATCGCCGACGACAGCTACCTGGACATCAACACGCCCGAAACGCTGGAGCGCATCCGCTTCGAGCAGATCAGCCTGTTCGCGCAGAAGTACCCGCGCCACAAGCTGGCCGCCGACGAGGACCGCGACTTCTACGACCCGAGCCAACCCATCATGACGCCCAAGGTCGCAATCAGCGAGCTGTTGAGCCTGTATCGCCTGACCTTCATGGGCGAGCGTGGCTGGACGCGCGACTACGCGGGCTACGCCGAGAGCATCCGGGCCAACATCGACCCGGACGATCCCAACCGGCTGAACGTCATGGACTCGCCCATGCTGATCGGCCAGTACCGCGTCCATGCGCAGCAAACGCAGTTCCGTCGCTAACGGGGCCTTAAACGGAGGATAAACAACCATGAGCGGAGCAAAAATCACCGGGGTGGCCACCATTCGCGTCGATGGCCAGGAGTTCCCCACCGAACGCGGCGCGACGCTGAATCCTGGTGGCGTGAATCGTGCCACCAAGATGGCCGGGCGCCGGGTCTTCTACAACGAGGAGCCGGTGGCCCCGACCCTGACGGCCACGGTCTTGCACACCGAGGATCTGGACATCATCGAGCTGGGCAAGATCAACAACGCCACGGTCCTGTTCGAGTGCGACAACGGCCAGGACTACATGCTGACCGGCGCCTTCGTGACCGAGACCACCGAACTGAACAGCGGCGAGGGCCAGATCCGCTTCAACATGGCCGCCCGCACCTGCGAAAGGATCTAAGACATGGACCAAACCACCGAGCTGCCCGGCGGCGTGGAGCTGACCCCGGAAGAAGCCGCCCGCGTGCGCTACACCGACGACGGCGTCATCGTCACGCTGCTGGAGCCGCTGACCTTCAAGCCCAGCAAGCTGGACGACGAACGCACCATCACCGAGCTGGCCATGCCCAACAAGATCAAGGGCAAGCATCTCCAGGCGATGGACAAGGCCAGCGGCGAAATGGGCAAGACGCTGGCGCTGCTGGCCACCCTGGCCCGCATCCCGGTGGCCGCCGCCGGCGAGCTGGACTCGCGCGACATCGACGTGGCCATGAAGGCGGTAACGCCTTTTTTGCCCAAACTCCAGGCGACTGGCCGGTACTGATCCGGTCGGTGGCCGTGGCGTTCGGCGGATTCAGTCCCGCCGATTTATTGCAGATGGATCTGGATGACCTGGTCTGGTGGTATCGCCAGGCCGAAGCACTTGCAGAGGAGCTAAAAGCCCGTGGCTAACATGGTGACCAGCATCGTCATGCGCCTGGTGGACCAGGTGACGCGCCCTGTGCGCGGCATCCAGCGCAGCCTGTCCGGCCTGGCGCAGCGCGCCGGCCTGGACCGGCTCGGACGAGCTGCCCGCCAGGTCGGCACGCAGATGGGGCACGCCATCAACCAGGCCAAGGCCCTGGGCAAGCAGGCGCTGGTCCTGGGCGGCCTGGCCGCCGGCGCCGTGTGGGGCGTCAATCGCCTGGTGTCCGGCGTGGCCGAGCTGGGCAACGAGGTGCAGACGGCATCCGAGCGCCTGGGCGTGGGCACCGACTGGCTGCAGCAATGGCAGTACGTCGGTCGCCAGTTCGGCGTGCAGAACGACGCGATGGTCGATGGCTTGAAGGAATTGAGCCTGCGCGCCGACGAGTTCGTGCTGACCGCCGGCGGCCCGGCCGCCGATGCGTTCGGCCGGCTGGGCATCACCACGGCCCAGCTGAAGAAGACCAAGGGCAACACCGATGCCCTGTTCGACCTGGTCCTGGGCCGGCTGCGCGAGGTGGACAACTTCGCGGCGCGCCAGCGCCTGGTCGATGAGATTTTCGGGGGCACCGGCGGCGAGCAGATGGCGCAGATGGTCAGCGCCACCAAGGAGGAAATCGAGGCCATGATGCGCTCGGCCAAGCAGGTCGGCGCCATCATCCCGCCCGAGGAAATCGCGGCCGCACGCGAGTACACCCGCCAGATGGGCGACTTGCAGCAAATGCTGACCGGCATCCGCACGTCGGTGGTGGGCGCGCTGCTGCCGGCCGTCACCGAGTGGGCCAAGCGCATGGGCGAGCTGGGCCGCGCCAACCGAGAGGCCATATCGCAGCGCATCCTGGAGGGTCTGCGCGAGTTCTGGCGCGGCATGCGGATGATTGGCAGCGTGGTGTCTTGGGCGGCGGACCGCGTGGGTGGTTTCGGCAATCTGCTGGCTATCGTCGCCGGCATCATAGGCGCGCGGTTTGTGGTCTCGCTGGTGCTGGCGGCGCTGTCGGTGGCGAACTTCATGCGGGTGGCCATCATTACGGCCGTCAAGATATTGCCCATGCTGGCGAGCGCCCTATGGACGGTGACGCGCGCCCTGGTGAGCTTCGCTGCGCGCGGCATCGCCCTGGCAGTCACGTCGATGGCCGGCATTGCGCGCGGTCTGGTCGGCCTGGCCGCCCGCGCGATACCGGCCGCCATCGCGGGCATCCGCGCGCTATCGCTGGCCTTCCTGACCACGCCGGTGGGCTGGATCGTGACGGGCATTGCGGCCGTGGCCGGCGCGGTGTACCTGATCTATCGCAACTGGGACAGCATCGCCGCGTGGTTCGGGCAGCTATGGCAGGGCATCAAGGCGTTTTTCAGCCGTGGCATCGGCGACATCGCCGGCGACCTGCTGGCGTTCTCGCCGGTCGGGCTGATCTACAACAACTGGAGCGCCATTACCGCCTGGTTCGGCAATCTGTGGCAAGGCGTGCGCGCCTTCTTCGGCCGCAGCATCGGCGAGATCGCCCAGGATCTGCTGGCCTTCCATCCGGCCGTGCTGCTGGCCAAGGGCATCGACGCGGTGTTCGAGCTGTTCGGCGCGCGGCCGCTGACCGAGATCGGCGCGCAGTGGGTGGGCGGCCTGTGGGACGGGATCAGCGCGCGCTGGGATCAGTTGACCGGGTGGCTGCGCGGCAAGGTGGCCGAGCTGACCAGCTGGATTCCGGCCTGGGCGCGCGACCGGCTGGGTATTGGCGGGGGTGCGCCTGGTGCGACCGCTGCGCCCGGCTTGCCGCCGCCGGCCCCGAGTGCGCCGCCGGTGGCGCTGGGTGCGCCGGTGGGCCGAGGGTCTAGTGCGATGGCCGCGCCGGTGGCCAGGGCCGACGTGGGCGGCGAGCTGCGCATCGTGATCGACAGCCAGGGCCGGCCGCGCGTAACAGAAGCCCGCCGGAATGGCGGGCTGGACTTTGAAGTGGATTCGGGAGTGCTGGGGGTGGCGCCATGAAGGCCACCGTCGGCTTAATCGCCGTTGGCGATGCGCTCGGCCGCCGCGTCTTTGACGCATTGGCTGTACATGGTGGCGGCAATGAGAAGCGGCACGCCAACGTACCAGCCCCAATGCAGATCCGGGTCAAGGTAGTAGAGGCCGCCGGCTGCGGCCGCGCCTACGGCCAGAGCAAGCAAGGCGAGCTTTTCGGTTTTCTTCAGGGCGGGCTTTTCGGTTTTCTTCATGGTGTTCCCCGTTTGGTTGCTGGTAACAGGATTTTAGTCCATGACGTGGCGTGAGCGCATCGACCCCGAAATGCGCGGGGCATATCGCGGCGTGCCGTTCTATGTGGAGCGCGCCGACACCAAGGGCGGCCGGCGCTGGCTGATCCACGAATACCCGCGCCGCGACAATCCCTACTCCGAGGACATGGGCCGCCGCGCGAAGGAGTGGCGCCTACAGCTGTTCGTCGCCGGCGACGACTACGACCGCGACCGCGACGCCCTGATCGAAGCCTTCGACGCGCCCGGCGCGGCCACGCTGGAGCACCCGTACCTGGGCAGCGTCATGGCCGTGGCCAGCGATGTGGGCTGGAGCGAATCAACCGCCGAGGGCGGCGTCTGCACGTTCCAGGTGACCTTTTCCGAGGCGGGCGAGGAGTCCTACCCGGCCACGGCCATGGACACCCAGCGCGAGGTCGGCCTGGCCGCCGACATCTTCGAGGGGTCGATCCTGGACGACTTCGCCGACAAGTGGAGCGTCGATGGGCTGCTCGGCTGGTCGCTGGTGGCCGTCGAGCGGGATCTGACCGCCGTGGTGCGCGGCATCGAGGACGTGGTGGGCGGCATCGCCGACCAGGTCGCAGAGTTCATCCGCTTCCCCATGAACGTGGCCGGCATCGTGATCGGCGGATACAACCGCCTGAAAGGCGCGGTCATGCGCCCCATCAACGCCCTGGACCTGTACAGCGGCCGCAGCCTGGTGGGCCGGTCCGATGATGACGACGGCGGCGCCAACGTCACGACGGGCCTGGCCGGCGACGCGGCGGCCGCCAGCATGGGCGCCCGCGTGCTGCTGTCGCCTGGCACGCCTGTACGCGCGGCGCGGCTGCTGCGCGAGACGGCCGAAAGCGCCGCAGCGGTGCCGCCGCCGGTGGCCGACACGCCGGAGCGGCGCCAGCGCGCGCAGAACGCGGTCGCTGCTCGGCAACTGAATGGCCGCGCGGCCGCGCTGACGGCGGCCCGCCTGGTCGCCGAGACCGACTGGCCGAGCCGGCAGGAAGCGCAGGCCGCTGGCCAGGACACGCTGGCCCTGATCGACGCGCAGATGGCCACCGAGGAGCCGATTAGCGACGTGGTCTACGGCGCCCTGGTGGCCCTGCGTGCGGCCGTCACGGCCGACCTGCGCGCCCGCGCCGTGGCGCTGCCTGGCCTGACCACGTACACGCCCCAGGTGACGCTGCCGGCCCTGGTGGTGGCGCACCGCCTGTATGGCGACGCGCGCCGGGCCGACGAGATCGTCATCCGCAACGGCGTACCGCATCCGGGCGCCCTGCGCGGCGGCATCGAACTGGAGGTATTGAGTGAGTAACCGAGAACCCGTGGTCCTACAGCTGGGCAGCGAGCAGCATCAAGGCTGGCAGGAGGTCCGCATCCGCATGAGCCTGGAGCAGATCGCTGACTCGTTCGAGCTGACGCTGACCGAGCGCTGGTCCGACGCCGGCCAGGTCCGCCCGGTGACGCCTGGCCTGGCCTGCACCGTGCATGTCGGCGACGAGCTGGTGGTGACCGGCTATCTGGACGAAGTGCTGCCCGACTACGACGCCGAAAGCCACACCATCGCCGCCAGCGGCCGCAGCAAGCCGGCCGACCTGATCGACTGTAGCGGCGAGGACGTGCGCCTGGATGGCCTGACGCTGATGCAGATCGCCGAGAAGCTGGCCAAGCCCTACGGCATCGAGGTGATCGACACCGTGAAGGCCACCAAGCCGTTCGCCGACTTCGCGCTGGAGGATGGCCAGCCCATCGCCGAGGCGCTGGAGCGGGCGGCGCAGATCCGTGGCGCGCGCATCGTGAGCGATGCCCAGGGCCGCCTGGTGATCGTTCACGCCGTGCAGCGCGAGATCGCCACGCCCCTGGTGCTGGGCGGGAACATTCGCAAGGGCAGCGGCGTGTTCAGCGAGCGCGACCGCTTCAACGAGTACATCGTGGTCGGGCAGACTCCCGGCAGCGACACCTGGAGCGGCAGCCAGGCCGCCGGCCCCAAGAGCAAGGCATCCGACCCGCGCGTGCGCGCCCCGCGCAAAACGCTGATCGTGTGCGACACGCCAGCCGATGCGGCCGACTGCAAGGCCCGCGCCGAGCTGGAGGCGCGTATGCGCTGGGCCAAGAGCCGGGGCGTCACCTACACGGTGGGCGGCTGGCGCCACGAGCAAGGCGTATGGCGTCCCGGCGACCTGGTGCTGGTGCAGGACGCCTACCTGGGCCTGGACGAGCGCCTGCTGGTGTCCGACGTGCAACTGATCGAGGGCGAAGGCGGCCGCACGGCCGAGCTGCGCGTGGCACCGCCGGCGGCCTTCGAGCCGGTGCCGGTGGCCGAGTCCGAGAAGAAGGCCAGCGGCAAGACTGCCACGAAGCCGTCGCCAGGCTGGGGGTGGGAATGACGGATCAACGTCGCGTATTGCAGCGCGTGGTCGGCCCGGTATGGCGCCGCCTGCGCCTGCTGTTGAGCCGGGGCGTGCTGGTGCTGGTCGATGACGCCCTGAAGCTACAGCGCGTGCAGGTGACGCTGCTGGGCGATGCGCCGGCCTGGGCCGAGCGGTTCCAGCAGTACGGCTACACCAGCCACCCGTTGCCCGGCGCCGAGGCCATCGTGGCGTCGATTAGCGGCGCGCGCGCGCACCTGGTGGCCCTGTCGGTCGATGACCGGCGCTATCGCCTGGTCGGCCTGGCCGAGGGTGAAGTGGCGCTGTACGACGACCAGGGGCAAAGCGTGCATCTCACGCGCGGCGGCATCGTGATCGACGGCGCCGGCAAGCCGGTGACCATCACGAACGCGCCGAAGGTGCGCGCCGAGACCGAGCTGCTGGAATGCACCGGCGAGATCCGGGACCGCTGCGACTCGGGCGGGCGTGCCATGTCCGAAATGCGCGAGACCTACGACGGCCACGACCATCCGGGCGACTCGGGCGGCACGACCGGCAAACCGAACCAGGGGATGGGCTGATGGATCTGGCGCTGCATTACGACCCTGCCGCCAAGGTGTTCGACCTGCTGCTGGACGGCGGCGACCTGGCCACGGACGAGGGGCTGGTGACCGCCGTGGTGCTGTCGCTGTTCACGGACCGCCGGGCGCTGCCCGAGGATCGGCTGCCCGATGGCGCCACCGACCGGCGCGGCTGGTGGGCCGATGTCTATAACCCGCGCCCGCACGGCTCGCGCCTGTGGCTGCTGTGCCGCGAGAAGGAGCTGGACTCGGTGCTGCGCCGCGCGCAGCAGTACGCCGAGGAGGCGCTGGCCTGGCTGGTCGAGGATGAGATCGCGCGCGCGGTCGAGGTCGAGGCCATACACCTGCGGCGCGGCGTGCTGCAACTGCTGATCGGCATCGTGCGCGGCGACGGCACCGTGCTGCAGCGGCAGTACGAGTACGTGTGGCAAAGCGCCGCATAAAGGAGGATTACATGGCGTTTAAACGACCCACATTGCCGGAACTGCTGGCGCGGATCGACCAGGATCTGCTGTCGCGCCTGCCTGGCGCCCAGGCCGAGCTGGCGGTGCGGATGACCAAGGCGCTGGCCGCCGCCGATGCCGGCGCGGTGCATGGCCTGTATGGCTACCTGCAATGGCTGGAGCTGCAGCTGTTCCCGGACACCTGCGACGACGAGAACCTGCATCTGCATAGCGCGGGCGTGCCGCGCCGCCCGGCGTCGCGCGCCGTGGGCCGGGCGCGCTTCCAGGGCAGCGACGACGCGGTGATCGTGGCCGGCACCACGCTACAGGTGGATGGCCGGGAGTACCGGACCACCGGGGAGGTCAGGATCGCCGATGGCCAGGCCGTGGCCGGCGTCGAAGCGGTGGAGACGGGCGCGGCGGGCGACCAGGACGCCGGTGTGCAGCTGCGCCTGGTGTCGCCGCTGCCTGGCGTGGTCGGCCAGGCCGTGGTCGATGAGGACGGCATCCGTGGCGGTGCCGACCTGGAGACGTTCGGCAGCTGGCGCGACCGTATCATGCTGCGCCGCGCGCGCGTGCCGCGTGGCGGCGCCGCCGGCGACTGGGAGGAGTGGGCGCTACAGGTGCCGGGCGTCACGCGCGCCTGGGAAGACCCGCTGGGCATGGGTCCGGGGTCGGTGGTGGTGCGCATCATGGCCGACGATGCCAGCGACGGCCCGCTGCCGTCGCAGCAGCTGCTACAGGCCGTGGCCGACCACATCGAGGCGCAGAAGAACGTCCAGGCGCAGGTGTACGTGGTAGCCCCTGAAACCGAACCGTTCACGCCGCAGCTGTGGGTGCTGCCCAACACCGAGGCGGTGCGTGCGGCGGCCGCACAAGCCCTGCGGGATCTGGTGGACCGCGAGGGCGAGCCAGGCGGCACGCTGCTGATAAGCCGCATCCGCAGCGCAATCAGCCTGGCGCCGGGGGTCGAGGACTACGACCTGCAATGGCCGACGGCCAACGTCGAGCATGGCACCGGCGTGCTGCCGGTATGGGGAGGGGCGCAGTGGATCGAGGACTGACCGACGCCGACTACCGGGCGCTGCTGTTTGCGATGCTGCCGCCCGGCGTGGTGTGGCCAACCGATCCAGACAGCCGACTACAGCGCGTGCTGCTGGGCATGGCCCAGGAGTTCGTGCGCGTCGATGCGCGTGCCCGGCAGTTGTTGGCCGAGGCCGACCCGCGCCAGGCGCGCGAGCTGTTCCCCGAGTGGGAGGCCAGCTACAGCCTGCCCAGCCAGTGTGCGCCGGCGGTGCAGAGCCTGGCCGACCGCCAGGTCGCGCTGATTGGGCGCATTGTCGGGCGCGGCGGGATGCGCGCTGCGGACTACATCGACATGGCCGAGGGCCTGGGCTACCCGGGCACGGAAATCATCGAGCAGCACGAAGCGACGATGGAGCTGGCCAACGGTGTCGGCCCGCGCGGCGCCGAGATCGGCGACCCGCTGAACGGCGAGGACTGGCTATGGGCCTGGGACGTGTTGGTGCCGTCCGGGGTGATTCGTGAGGCGGTGATCGGCGGGTCCGAGATCGGCGACCCGCTGCGCAGCTGGGGCGACGAACTGATCGAGTGCGCGCTGCATGAGGCCGCGCCGTCGTGGCTGATTTTGAACGTAGGTTATCGGGAGGCTTAATCATGGAAAAAGTAGGTGCCTTCACCGACCGGGTGACATCCGAGGGTGAATGGAGAAACGGAGACCCCGCCAGCAACGTGCGCGCCACGCCGATGCTGGCGGCCTGGTTCAACATGCTGCAGCGCGAGCTGCTGGCCATTCTGGCCGATGCCGGCATTGACCCCGACATCGCCGACGAGGCCCAGCTGGCGGCGGCCATCAATGCCATCGCGGATCGACGCTCGGTAAGCCGCGTCGATGGCGTGGCGGCTTTAACTGTCGAGGAGGAGTAAGACATGCAGGGAGTACCCCGCTACGGTCTGCGCACGCGCGCCGACTATGACCTGTTGCAAGGGCTGGCCGTCCAGGGCGAAATCCGCCCGCAGGGCGTGGCCACGCTCAAGCGGCACTGGGAGGGCCTGCTGGCCGGGCGCTGGACGTATGTGCATGACCGCGACCTGGCCGAGGGTGAGGCGCCCGACGGCGCCGAGCCGGAATACCGCGTCCTGGAAAGCCAGGACGAGGACGGCGACGTGCGCCGCGTGCAGATCAAGCGCATCGAAAGCCCCACGGCGGAAATCTTCCGTCTGGGCTTCACGGTGCAGGACGTGGAACAAGCAATTTCTGACCTGGAGGCGGCGTAATGGCGGAGAAGACCTACGCGATCCCGGCTATGGGCGCCGGGCATTTCAGCATGATGGGCGCAATCAGCGCGTCCGGCGCGATGCGCCTGGACGTGCCCGAGGGCATCGTGAACATCGGCGGCAACGGCAAGGGCTATGTGCTGCCGCCCAGGACGGACTGGGACCCCACCGAGGAGGGCAACCAGGACGGCTCGCTGGACGGCCTGGCGCTGGGCGATGACGTGTACCTGTACGCTGTCCAGGGCGACGATGGCCGCGCCGGCCTGGTGGCCAGCACCAACATCACGGTGCCCGGCGGATACACGGCCGCGACCAGCCGCAAGATCGGCGGCTTCCACTACGGCCGCGTACGCACCGTGGCCCAGCGCTACAACACCGCCATCGCGCCGGCGGTGCAGATCGTGCCGAACAGCGTGTGGGACTTGGGCCACCGCCCGACGTGCGACCCGACCGGCATGGTCGAAGTGGTGCCCGGCCGGCTGTGGGTGGACATCTACCTGAACAGCGAAGGCAGCGGCGTGTGGCCGGAAAACATCCCGGTCAGCCGCTACGGTGCCATGCCGCTGCGCGACGACGTGTATGCGCGTACCGACTTCCACCTGCTGGCCCGCAACGCCGGCAAGCGCCTGCCGACCGTCGAGGAGTTCCTGACCTACGCCGAGGGCGCGCCGCAAGGGGCCAATGGCAACAACGATACCGCGTGGGCTGCAACCACCAACACCGGCCCCACCACCGCCGGCGGCGTGGCCAAGGCGGTGTCCATGTTCAACGTGGTGGACGCGGCCGGCAACCTGTACGACTGGCTGGATAACCACCTGGATGTCGGCTTTGGGACGACGGCAGCCTGGAAGGCCGACATTGTCAACGTGGGCAAGGATGCGGCCCTGGCGCGCGGCCAGGTGTATTCGTATGTCTACGGGACCAACAACGCCAATAGCAGCTGGCGGTGCTTCATTGGCGGTGGCTACTTCGTCGACGGCGTGTACGCGGGCGCGCGCTCCCTGCACTCGTTTGCGTATCCGTGGAATGCGTCTGGCGCTGTGGGCCTGCGCTGCGTCTGTGACGCCCTGTGAGCGTGAACCCTGAATCGGCCCCGCGACAGCGGGGCCTGGTAATCGTGAACAAGGTGGAGCGGCTGATGGTGGATCTAGGGCCGCACATCGACAAGATCCCGCGTCACCAGCGATTCCGCTACGGCGCGCGCCTTGAGGAGGCGCTGTGGGAGCTGGTGCGGCGGCTTATCGAGGCGGCCATGTCCAACCAGAAAAGCAAGGTCTACCGGGCCGACGAGCAGGTGCGCTACATCCACGCGCTGCTGCGGCACGGCGCCGAGCGGGATCTGCTCGGCCCCAAGCGTGTGGGTGACGCGGCCGGCAAGCTGGCCGAGGTCGGCGCCATGCTCGGGGCCTGGCGTCAGCGATTGGAGGGATAGAGCAGTAAAGGGTGGGCCGGGTTTCGGCGACAGCTGGCGGTGCTTCATTGGCGGTGGCAACTTCGACGACGGCGTGAACGCGGGCGCGCGCTCCCTGAACTCGAATGCGAATCCGTGGAATGCGAATGGCAATGTGGGCCTGCGCTGCGTCTGTGGCCACCATTCTAGAGAGGGCGGCGACGGTGTCGCCGTCACCCAAGATCCCTACAGGGGGTCAGCCGGTCCGTCCTGGCCCTGCGCGAGCAGGCCGAATACGACGGTTCGGGCGGCGCGAGTAGCGCAAGCGAAAGCCCCGCCCGGGCGCTTATTGCAGAACAAGAGAAGGTGAGATGGGAAGACGAGGCAAGAATCTGATTGAGGAGATCATCGACTGGGACAACCTGGTCGAGGCGCACCGCCTGGCCAGGCGCGGCAAGCGCGACAGGTTCGACGTGGCCGACTTCGAGGGCCGCATGTGGGAGGAGCTGGGCGCGCTGCAAATGGAGATGCTGTGGGGCACGTACAGCCCCGGCCGGTATCGGTCTTTCCTGGTCTACGAGCCGAAGCAGCGCGTGATCCTGGCCGCACCCTACCGGGACCGCGTCGCCCAGCACGCCATCTGCAACATCTGCGCCCCGATCTGGGACCGGGGCATGATCTTCGACAGCTACGCCTGCCGGCCCGGCAAGGGCACACACCTGGGCGCGGCCAGGGTCGAGCGCTGGCTGCGCGGCATGGCCGCCACCGGCGACACCTGGGTGCTGAAGATGGACGTGAGCAAGTATTTCTTTTCGATCCGGCACGAGCTGGCCAGGTCCGTGGTGCGCGACAAGATCAGTTGCCCGGCCACGCTCAAGCTGCTGGATACCATCATCGCCAGCACGGGCGGATCGGGCGAGACTGACCCGGTGGGCATCCCGGTGGGCAACCTGACCAGCCAGTGGATCGCCAACCTGGTGGGCAACCGCATCGACCAGTGGGCCAAGCGCACGATGGGCCTGCGGCGGTACGCCCGCTACATGGATGACATGGTGGTGCTGGTGCGCAGCAAGCAGGAGGCGCTGGAGCTGCGCGACGCCTTCGACGACAAGCTGGCCAGCATGGGCTTGCGCTTCAGCAAGGCCAGCGTCCTGCCGGCATCGCGGGGCGTCAACTTCCTGGGCTACCGGATATGGCCCCACAAGCGCCTGCTGCGCAAAGACTCGGTGCGCCGGATGAAGCGCGCCATGCGCGCGATGCAGCGCGACTACGCCGAGGGCAAGATCAGCCTGGCGCAGGTCCAGGAACGCATCAATTCATGGGTCGCCCATGCGTCCCATGCCAACAGTGAGAGCCTGCGGCGCCAGATCCTGGGGTCCGTGGTATTCAGCCGAGGAGGCAAGGAGGCAGTCCGTTGATTCAGCACCGACCAATCATCCCCTGGATAGGCGGCAAGCGCCGCCTGGCGTCCGCCGTCCTGGACAAGTTCCCCGCCCATACGTGCTATGTGGAGGCGTTCGCCGGTGCGGCCGCCATCTACTTCGCCAAGGAGCCGTCCGAGGTCGAAGTGCTGAACGATGTCAACGGGGATTTGGTCAACCTTTACCGGGTGGTTAAGCACCATTTAGAGGAGTTCATCCGGCAATTCAAATGGGCCTTGAGCAGCCGCCAGATATACGAGTGGGAGAAGCTGACCAGGCCCGAGACGCTGACGGACATCCAGCGGGCGGCGCGCTTCTACTACCTGCAAAAGCTGTCGTTCGGCGGCAAGGTCGAGGGCCGGGTCTTCGGCAGCGCTACCACCACCGGCCCGCGTCTGAACCTGCTGCGCATCGAGGAGGATATGAGCCAGGCGCACCTGCGCCTGCAAAGCGCCTACATCGAGCATCTGTCCTGGGAGCAGGTGGTGGCCAAGTACGACCGCCCGCACAGCCTGTTCTACATGGACCCGCCGTACTGGATGACCGAGGGCTACGGGGTCGAGTTCGGCTTCGAGCACTACGAACGCATGGCCGAGCTGGCCAGGTCTATCAGTGGGTCGATGGTTATCAGCATCAACGACCACCCCGACATCCGCCGGGTGTTCGCCGGCCTGCACATGGACGTGCTGGGCATCAAGTACACGGTCGGGGGCGGTGCCGGCAGCGCGGCCAGGGAGCTGCTGATCTGGAACGACGCCTGCGAGCAGGGGCGGCGGGAAATTGGCCAGCAGGGGCTATTTTGATGCGGCGGGCATCCGTCGCAAACTAGATGGCGCGGCGTCGCAAAGCAGTTGGCGCGCTACAGCGGCCGACGATCCCTTGCTCGAAGTGCTGGAACGCGCCGACGCGCTGACGCGCTCGGGCAAGGACCTGGACAGCGCGCTGCTCATCGTCTCGCGGCAATACGGCCTGCAGGAGCTCTTCCTGGTGTCGTCGGTGATTTCGCTGGCCTTGCGCTTCGGCGGACGCAGCGAGCAGGTGCTCGAGCGCATGGCGGCCTTCATGCGCGACCTGGAGCAGGCCCGCGACGAACTGGTAGCCTTGTCGGCCGAGGTGCGTCTGTCGGCCTGGATACTGTCCTTGCTGCCCATCGGCCTGGCGCTGTTCATCATCATTTTCAACAACGACCTGTTCATGAATATGTGGCGCGATCCCGTGGGCTTCAGGATGCTGATGGGCGGCCTGGGCCTGCAGATCGCCGGCAGCTATTTCCTGTTCCGCATGGCGCGGGGCGTGTGAGGAGGGGCGATGGAAACCATGCTCAACGATCCAAGCGCCCGCTGGTTCCTGGTCGGCGCCGTCATCGCGATGATGATCGGCTGCCTCATCGTGAGCGTGGCGGTATTTACGCGCATCGGCCGGGCCGACCGCAATCGCGCCGTGATCGACCGCGCGCTGGCCGCGCGCGATGGCGCCGAGCTGCCGGCGCCGCAAGTCCCCAAGGGCGCCCGCCAGCGCGCCGCCGCCGTGACCGAGGCCGCCAGTTCGGCCGGCCTGAAACTGGGGCAGGGCAGGCTGGGAGAGTCGCTGCTGGCCGCCGAAGACCGCCGCCTGGCGGAGCTCTGCTTTCTGGAACAGGCCAGCCGCGTCAAGGGGCTGTTCATCATCGGCCGCGCGGTGCTGGCGGTGCTGCTGCCCGTGCTGGCCTGGCTGGCGCTGGACGACTTCCTGGAGAGCCGCGGCTTTCTGGCCTGGGTGTTTGCGATTTTCCTGGGGTTTGCCGTGGGCTGGATGCTGCCCAAGTGGTGGCTGATGCGGCGCTGGCGGCGGCGGCGCAAGGCCGCCGAGGACGAGCTGCCGCTGCTCATCGACCTGATGCGGCTGCTGCAGGGGGTGGGCCTGTCGGTGGACCAGAGCATCCATGTGCTGGTGAGCGATTTCCGCACGGTGATGCCGGTGCTGGCCTCGGAACTGCGGTACTCGGCCGAGCTGTATACGCGCGGGCGCAGCCGCGAACAGTCCCTGGGCCGGCTGGCCGTCGATTATGAGAACGATGATCTCACCGCCATCTGCCGGCTCATCGTGCAGGTGGACAAGCATGGCGGCGCGGTGCAGGAGCCGCTGGCCCGCTTCAGCGAGCGCGTGCGCGAACGCCGCAAGCTCGATCTCAAGGCCCATGTGGCGCGCCTGACGGTCAAGATGACCGGCGTCATGGTGCTGACGCTGCTGCCGGCCCTGCTGATCGTGACCGGGGGCGCCGGCTTCCTGGCGGTGATACGCGGCCTGTCGCGCATCAATGGAGGCTAGACATGAGGATAGGCAGACTCTCGGCGGCAGGCTTGGGGCTCACGCTTCTGGGCGCCTGCGCCAGCAACAATGTGGACACTGCCTGGCAGCTGATGCAGCAACAGCAGCAGGAGCAGGCCCTGATGCAGCAAAAAAGCGACGAGGCTGAACGCCAGCGCGCCATGGCTTCGCGTCCGGCCATGGCCCTGTCGGTGATCCGCGAGGCGCAGCAAAGCGGGCGCTATTTTGCATCGCTGGCCTATCTGGACGCCTATCGGCAGACCTACGGCGAGACGCCGGAAGTGCAGGTCATGCGCGCCGATGCCCTGCGCATGACCGGACAGGGCGAAGCCGCCGAGAAGCTCTACCGCAATCTGCTGTCCGGCGAGCAGGCGCCGGCGGCCTGGCACGGCCTGGGCTTGCTGGCCGCCGGCCGTTCGGATTTCGCCGGCGCGGCCGACGCGCTGGCGCGCGCGGCCGCCTTGCGGCCGACCGATGCCCAGTATCTGGGCGACCTGGGCTATGCGCGGCTGCGCGCCGGCGACCTGCAGGGCGCCCGCCTGCCGCTGGGCCAGGCCGCCGAGCTGGACCCGGGCAATGCGCGCATCCTGGGCAACCTGGCCTTGCTGCTGGTGCTGCAGGGCGAAGAGGGCGGCGCCCAGCAGGTCATGGCGCGAGGCCAACTGAGTCCCCAGGCCCGCAATCGCGTCTATCAGCTGGCCGCGGAGATCCGCCGCCCGGCGGCGGTCTCGGCCAGCGGCGGCCATGCCGTGGGCGCGCCCGCCGCGGGCGGGCCGGTGGTGCGCGCCGTTCCCGCCGGCCCGGTCGCCCTGCCGGCCGCCGAACCCGCCAGCGCGGTTCCCATGGTGCAGCGTCCTTTGCTGGACCGCCTGGCCAATCCCCCCCTGGTGCAATAACGCCGACGGAGATCCTGACGTGTCCCGATCCCTGAAATACTGCCTCCTGCCGGCCCTGCTGAGCTGCGTCCTGGCGCATGCGCAAACCCATGCGCCCCTGACCG
>NZ_LRUJ01000016.1 GCF_001548475.1 Bordetella hinzii LMG 13501 | reverse complement strand
AGCCTCCCGCCGAACCCCGTCCGCCGGCCGCCGCCCTGGCGCGCAGTGTCCCGGCGACCGCGACACCCGTGCCGCCCTGGGAAGACAGCCCCGAACAGGCGGCCCAGGCCGCCATCGCCAAGGCCAGCGCGTCCGCCGAGCCGCCGCGGCAGGCCGCTCCGCCGCCCGCGCCCACGGATGAGCCGGCGGCCGAGGCCGCCCCGCCCGACGACGGGCCGCCCTCCTGGGTCGATGAAGCCATTCCCGACGATGCCGAAGGGGCGGGCTCCCAGGCCTATATGCAAGACCCGGACGACGATTTCGAGACCCTGGCGACCGAAGCCGCGCCCGCGCCCACGGTGCGCGCCATGGCCGAGCCACGCGCGCCGCGCCAGCCGCGCGCCCGCCTTGCCGATATGTCGGCCCAGAACTGGCCGGAGCTGGCTGCGCGCCTGCCTGTCACCGGGCTGGCCGCCGAACTGGCCCGCCAGAGCGAATGGGCCGGCGTCCAGGGCGATGCGGTGGTGCTGCGCGTGGCCGTGCGCACGCTGGCCGAGAGCGAAAGCCGGGTGCGCCTGCAGACGGTGCTATGCGAGCATTTCGGCCAGAGCCTGCGCCTGGAGATCGAAGTGGGCGTGACGGGCGACGCCACCGCCCATGCGGTGGCGCGCATCGAGCGCGCCGCGCGCCAGCAGGCCGCCGAGGAGGCCGTCGCCGCCGATCCTTTCGTGCAGGCGCTGGTCAATGATTTTGGCGGGCATGTCGTGCCGAATTCGGTGCGCGCCGTCGAGCCGCCGGCCGCCTGAGGCCGGCGTTTCCCTTATTCCCCAAGGAAGACACATCATGATGAAAGGACAACTGGCCGGCCTGATGCGCCAAGCCCAGCAAATGCAGGAAAACATGAAAAAGGCCCAGGAAGCCTTGGCCGACATCCTGGTCGAGGGCGCCGCCGGCGGCGGCCTGGTCAAGGTGACCATGTCCTGCCGCAACGACGTCAAGCGCGTGGCCATCGACCCCAGCCTGCTGGCCGACGACAAGGACATGCTCGAAGACCTGGTGGCCGCCGCGTTCAACGACGCGCTGCGCAAGGCCGAGGCGACCTCCCAGGAAAAAATGTCCGCCCTGACCGCCGGCCTGCCGCTGCCCCCGGGCATGAAACTGCCGTTCTGAGACCGCCTGTCCTGATGGACAACTCGCTTCCCGAACCCGAACCGCTGGTCGCCCTGATCGAGGCCCTGCGCCGCCTGCCCGGCGTGGGCGTGCGCTCGGCCCGGCGCATGGCCTACCATCTCCTGCAGCACGATCTGCAGGGGGCGGACCTGCTCGGCCGCGCGCTGGCCGGCGCGGTGCAGAACCTGCGCCACTGCGCGCGCTGCAACAGCTTCACCGAGGACGACATCTGCGTCATCTGCGCCAACCCCAAGCGGGATGCCACGCAGTTGTGCATCGTCGAGACGCCGGCCGACCAGAATGTCATCGAATCCAGCCATGGCTATCGCGGCCTTTACTATGTGCTGATGGGGCGGCTGGCGCCGCTGGAGGGGGTGGGCCCGCGCGAGCTGGACTTCCAGCGCGTGCTGGACCGCGCCTGTGACGGCGTGGTCCAGGAGGTCATCCTGGCGACCAACTTCACGGCCGAAGGCGAGACCACCGCCCATTTCCTGGGCGAGGCCCTGGCCGAGCGCGGCCTGCGGGTCACGCGGCTGGCGCGCGGGGTTCCCGCCGGCAGCGAGCTTGAATACGTGGATGCCGGCACCATCGCCTGGGCACTGATGGAACGCCGCTCGACCTAGGGCCCGGGCCCCGGGGTCTGCCTTTGCCTGACCATGACCGTCGGCCCGCTGGGCGGTCATGGCCACAGTCATAAACAGCCGGGGGGAAGAGACAAATGTCAGCCTTGCAAGGCCTGAAGGTGCTCGAACTGGGCACGCTCATCGCCGGCCCTTTCGCCGCGCGCATGTTCGGCGAGTTCGGCGCCGACGTCATCAAGGTCGAGACGCCGCCCGGTCCTCAGGGGCAAGGCGGCGGCGGCCCCATCCGCAGTTGGCGCCATCTGCACGAGGGCAACTCCCTCTGGTGGACGGTGCAGGCGCGCAACAAGCAGTCCATCGCCTTGAATCTCAAGGATGCGCGCGGCCGCGAGATCGCGCGCCAGCTGGCGCTGCAGGCCGACATCATCATCGAGAACTACCGGCCTGGCGTGCTCGAAAAATGGGGCTTGGGCTATGAGGATCTGCGTGCCGTCAATCCGGCCACCATCATGGTCCGCCTCTCGGGTTACGGGCAGACCGGCCCCATGCGCGACCAGCCCGGCTTCGGCGCGATCGGCGAATCCATGGGAGGCCTGCGCTATGTGTCCGGCCATCCGGACCGCCCCCCCGTGCGCGTGGGGATTTCCATCGGCGATTCGCTGGCGGCGCTGCATGCCGTGATCGGCGCGCTGATGGCGCTGCGGCATCGCGACGCCACCGGCGGACGTTGGAACGGCAAGACGGGCGAGGCTTGCCAGGCCGGACAAGGCCAGATGGTGGATGTGGCCTTGTACGAATCGGTGTTCAACGTGATGGAAAGCCTGGTGCCGGAGTTCGACGTGGCCGGCGTGGTGCGCGAGCGCACCGGCGGGGCCCTGCCGGGCATCGTGCCGTCCAATACCTACACCACCTCCGATGGGCAGAACATCGTCATCGCCGGCAATGGCGACGCCATCTTCCATCGCCTGATGCTGGCCCTGGGCCGTGAAGACCTGGCGCACGATCCGGACCTGGCGCGCAATGATGGCCGGGCGCGCCGCGTGGCCGAGATCGACGGCGCCATCCAGGCCTGGTGCGACGGGCAGACCATAGACAGCGCCTTGCGCGCGCTGCGCCAGGCCGATGTGCCGGTAGGCAAGATCTACAGCGTGGCCGACATGTTCGCCGACCCGCAGTTCCTGGCGCGCGGCATGATAGAGCAGCATTATTTTCCGGATGGCAGCCCCGTCAAGCTGCCGGCCGTGGTGCCCAGGCTGTCGGCCACGCCGGGCGGCACGCGCTGGCTGGGCCCGCGTTTAGGGGAACATACCGAGGCTGTCCTGAAGTCGCTAGGGTATGATGCAGCGGCGATTGAACAGCTGGCGCAGACCGGCGCAATCAGTACCTGAGGCGCTGGGAAGCGGACCGGCCCCGGAGACAGGCGGCCATGCCGGCTGCCCGTCCTTTCGCCGCCCGCGGGCGGCATACAGGAGACAACCGATGTCAGTCACTCGTCGTGATCTGCTCAAGCTCGCCGGCGCGGCCGGTGCCATGAGCATGGCGCCGGCCATCGTGCGTGCGCAGAAACTCGAAAAAGCCAAAGTCCAGATCGCCGTGGGCGGCAAGCCCCTGATCTACTATCTCCCGCTGACCATCGCCGAAATCAAAGGCTACTTCAAGGATGAAGGCCTGGACGTCAGCATCGCCGACTTCGCGGGCGGCTCCAAGGCCCTGCAGGCCGTGGTGGGCGGCAGCGCCGACGTGGTGTCCGGCGCCTTCGAGCACACCATCGCCATGCAATCCAAGGGCCAGGCCTATCGCGCCTTCGTGCTGCAGGGCCGCGCGCCCATGATAGGCGTGGGTGTTTCCAAAAAGGCGCTGCCCAACTACAAGGGCGCGGCCGACCTCAAGGGCAAGAAGATCGGCGTGACCGCGCCGGGCTCCTCGACCAACATGGTCGTGAGCTTCTTCCTGGCCAAGCATGGCCTGAAGGCCAGCGATGTGTCCTTCATCGGCGTGGGCGCCGGCGCCGGCGCCGTGACGGCCCTGCGCAGCGGCCAGGTCGACGCCATGTCCAACACCGATCCGGTGGTGTCCATGCTGACCTCGGGCGGCGACATGCAGATCATCGTCGACACCCGCACCCTGAAGGACACCCGGGAAATCTTCGGCGGCAACATGCCGGCCGGCAGCCTCTATGCGCCCCAGGCCTTCATCGACGCCAACCCGAACACGGTACAGGCGCTGACCAACGCCATCGTGCGCGCCGACAAGTGGATACAGAAGGCCGGCGCCGAAGAAATCGCCAAGACCGTGCCGGCCAGCTATCTGCTGGGCGATCCGGCCATCTACAAGGCGGCTATCGCGGCCAGCCTGGAAGGCCTGTCGCCCGACGGCGTCATTCCCGAGGACGGCGCGGCCACCGCGGCCAAGGCCCTGGCCGCCTACGCCGGCGAGATCGACCTGGCCAAGATCGACACCGCCAAGGTCTGGACCAACGATTTCACCCGCCGGGCCAACGAGAAGTATCCCAATGGCTGAAGCTGCACTCTCGCTGGAAGGCATCACCTGCACCTTTGTGTCGCGCGATGACCGCAAGCAGCGCTATACCGCGGTGGCCGATACCACGCTGGCGGTCGCCCCCGGCGAATTCGTCTCCGTGGTCGGCCCCACGGGCTGCGGCAAGTCCACCCTGCTGAACGTCGGCGCGGGCTTGCTTGCGCCTTCGTCGGGGCAGGTGAGGGTATTCGGCCAGACCTTGTCTGGCATCAATGCCCGAGCCGGCTACATGTTCCAGGGCGAGGCGCTGCTGCCCTGGCGCAATGCGCTGGACAACGTCATGGCCGGCCTGGAGTTCGCCGGCATGCCGCGCGGCCAGGCCGAGACCCAGGCGCGCGAATGGCTGCGCCGTGTCGGCCTGGGGGGATTCGAACACCGCTATCCGCACCAGATGTCCGGCGGCATGCGCAAGCGCGTCATGCTGGCGCAGACCCTGATCCGCGACCCCGACATCATCCTGATGGACGAGCCGTTTTCCGCGCTGGACATCCAGACCCGGCAGCTCATGGAAAACGAGGTGCTCGATCTTTGGATGGCGCGGCGCAAGGCGGTGCTGTTCATCACGCACGACCTGGACGAGGCCATCGCCATGAGCGACCGCGTGGTGGTGCTGTCGGCCGGGCCGGGCACGCATCCCATCGGCGAGTTCATCATCGACCTGCCCCGTCCGCGGGATGTGGCCGAAGTGCGCATGCACCCCCGCTTCGTGGAATTGCACGCGGCTATCTGGGGCGTGCTGCGCGAAGAAGTCTTGAAAGGCTATGCCCAGCAGAAGCGAGCCTGAAAACCATGTCTAAGTTGATCAAACCCGGTTCGGCCAGCCTGCGTTTCTGGCAGTTGCTGCTGCTGGTCGTCATCCTGCTCGCCTGGCATCTGGCCTCGCGCGACAGCAAAGTGGCCTTCTTTTTCGGCGAGCCCCTGAAGGTCGCCGACCGCATCTGGTCCTGGTTCGTGACGGCCGGCGACATCTACAAGCATCTCTGGGTCACGCTGTCCGAAACCGTGCTGGCCTTCGTGATCGGCACCGTCGCCGGCCTGGGCTGCGGCCTGTGGCTGGGCCTGTCGCCCACGGCCAGCGCCATCCTCGACCCCTATATCAAGGCGGCCAACTCTATGCCGCGCGTCATCCTGGCGCCCATCTTCGGCATGTGGTTCGGCCTGGGCATCTGGTCCAAGGTGGCGCTGGCGGTGACGCTGGTGTTCTTCATCGTGTTCTTCAACGTCTACCAGGGCGTGCGCGAGGTCAGCCCGACCTTGCTGGACAACGCCCGCATGCTGGGCGCGCGCCGCCGCCAGCTGCTGCGCCACGTCTATCTGCCCTCGGCCACCAGCTGGGTCTTCTCCAGCCTGCACACCTCGGTGGGCCTGGCCTTCGTGGGCGCGGTGGTGGGCGAGTACCTGGGCTCGGCCAGCGGCGTGGGCTATCTCATCCTGCAGGCCGAGGGCACTTTCGACGTCAATACGGTGTTCGCCGGCATCGTGGTGCTGACCGCCTTCGCCCTGGTGCTCGACTACCTGGTGGGCCTGGGCGAAAAACGCCTCATGAAATGGCAGCCGCGTTCGGGCGAGACGGAAAAGCTCTAAGAAGCCGTCCTGCCCGTGCAGGACGCCCGCGTCAACAGAAAGGCCCCGCGGCCGCCGGCAGGCGGCTGGGCCGCGCCGCCTCTCAGGCGGCGGCCTGGCTGATCAACTGATCCAGCTTGCGCGCATCGGCCACGAACAGCCGTATCCCTTCCGACAGCTTCTCGCTCGCCATGGCGTCCTCGTTGAGCAGGGTGCGGAAGGCGATCTCGCCGTCCGGCACCCGCGGCGGCGCAGCGCTGCCTTCGGCGGGCAGGGCCAGCCGCGCCGGCACATCGCCCTCGGTGGCATCGAGCTGGGCCAGCAGCTCCGGGCTGATGGTCAGCAGGTCGCAGCCGGCCAGCGCCAGGATCTGCCCCACGTTGCGAAAGCTTGCGCCCATGACTTCCGTGGTGATGCCGTAGGCCTTGTAGTAATCGAAAATGCGGGCCACGGACTGCACGCCCGGATCGTTGGCGCCGGATTGCGCGGCCTCGTCCCACTGAGCGCCGGCCGCTTTCTTGTGCCAGTCGTAGATGCGGCCGACGAAGGGCGAGATCAGCTGCACGCCGGCTTCGGCGCAGGCGGCGGCCTGCACCAGCGAAAAAAGCAGGGTCAGGTTGCACTGGATGCCTTCTTCTTGCAGCAGCCGGGCCGCCTGTATGCCTTCCCAGGTCGAGGCGATCTTGATCAGCACGCGCTCGCGCGGCACGCCGGCCGCCTCATACAGGGCAATGATGCCGCGGGCGCGCTCCACGGTGGCGCGGGTGTCGAAGGACAGCCGGGCATCGACCTCGGTGGAGACGCGGCCGGGGACGATGTCCAGGATCTGGCGGCCGAAGGCCACCAGCAGCCGGTCGGTGATGTCGCTGGGCGCGGCGCCGCGGTGCTCGCGGGCCGTCCGTTCGAGCAAGGGACGGTAGGCGTCTTTCTGCACCGCCTTCAAAATAAGGGACGGATTTGTGGTGGCGTCGGTGGGACGCAGCGCGCGCATGGTCTCGAAATCGCCGGTGTCGGCGACAACAATGGTGTGGCGGCGCAGGGCTTCAAGCTGAGAGGGCATGGGCATTGCAAGTCAGGGGTTGATCTTGACCCCTAGGGTAGCATCCGCCGCTTACCGGGCGCCGCGTCGCCGCGGAGGGCGCTTTTCCGCGGGCCGGGCGCCAGCGGACAAAAAAGACGGTTCGATGATTTCGGCCATGATTGGCGCGGTTTTTCACCGAAAAGAGCCGGAAATTGGCCGTTCAGGGTATAATCTGAAAGTTTGATTATCGATTCTGAAACCGGGGTTTACTGTGCTGCCGCAACTTTTTCCCGAGGGGATCAACCGCTTCCCTCCTGCAATTCTGGCTTTGGCGGACGGTACCATTTTTCGGGGCGTATCGATAGGCGCGCCGGGTCATACGGTAGCCGAGCTGGTGTTCAACACCGCCATGACGGGCTACCAGGAAATCCTCACCGACCCGAGCTACAGTGGTCAGATCGTGACCCTGACCTATCCTCATATTGGCAATACCGGCGTCAATGCTGAAGACGTCGAGGCCAATCGTGTCTACGCCTCTGGTCTTGTGGTGCGCGACTGTCCCGCGCGAGTATCCAATTTCCGTGCCACCCAATCCCTGCCCGACTACCTGACGGCGCAAGGCGTGGTCGCCATCGCGGGTATCGATACCCGCAAGCTGACCCGCATCCTGCGCGAAAAGGGCGCGCAAGGCGGCTGCATCCTCGTGGGCGAGGATGCCGACCGCGCCGTCGAGCTGGCGCGTTCCTTTCCCGGCATGTCCGGGCAGGACCTGGCCAAGGTCGTCTCCCAGAAGGAAACCACCTCCTGGACCCAGGGCACCTGGCAACTGGGCGAAGGCTACACCCAGCCTGCGCAAGATCGCTTCCACGTCGTGGCCTATGACTTCGGCGTCAAGCACAACATCCTGCGCCTGATCGCCGACCGTGGCTGCCGCATCACGCTGGTGCCGGCGCAAACGTCCGCCGAAGACGTCCTCAAGCTCAATCCGGACGGCGTCTTCCTGGCCAACGGCCCCGGGGATCCCGAGCCCTGCGACTACGCCATCGCGGCCACGCGCACCTTCCTGGAGCGCAAGCTGCCGGTATTCGGCATCTGCCTGGGCCACCAGATCATGGGCCTGGCCGTCGGCGGCAAGACCGTCAAGATGAAGACCGGCCACCATGGCGCCAACCATCCGGTGCAGGACCTGCAATCCAAGCGCGTCTTCATCACCAGCCAGAACCACGGCTTCGCGGTCGATGCCGCCAGCCTGCCGGCCAATGCCCGCGCCACGCACATTTCGCTGTTCGATGGCACGCTGCAGGGCTTCGAGCTGACCGACCGCCCGGCTTTCTGCTTCCAGGGCCACCCCGAAGCCAGCCCGGGCCCGCACGACATCATCGTGCTGTTCGACAAGTTCATCAGCCTGATGGCCGGCCAGAAATAAAGATTCCACCATGCCCAAGCGTACAGACATAAAAAGCATCCTCATCATTGGCGCCGGCCCGATCATCATCGGACAGGCTTGCGAGTTCGACTATTCGGGCGCGCAGGCTTGCAAGGCGCTCAAGGCCGAGGGCTACCGCACCATCCTGGTCAACAGCAACCCCGCGACCATCATGACCGACCCGGAGACGGCCGATGTGACCTACATCGAGCCCATCACCTGGCAGGCGGTCGAGAAGATCATCGAGCGCGAGCGTCCCGACGCCCTGCTGCCCACCATGGGCGGCCAGACCGCCCTGAATTGCGCGCTGGACCTGGCGCACAACGGCGTGCTGGCCAAATACGGCGTCGAGCTGATCGGCGCCAACGAGCACGCGATCGAAAAGGCGGAAGACCGCCAGAAGTTCAAGCAGGCCATGACGGACATCGGCCTGGCCTCGGCCAAGTCGGGCGTGGCGCACAGCATGGACGAGGCCTGGGAAGTCCAGCGCCGCATCGCCGCCGAAATCGGCACTTCGGGTTTCCCGGTCGTCATCCGCCCCAGCTTCACGCTGGGCGGCACCGGCGGCGGCATCGCCTACAACGCCGAAGAGTTCGAGACCATCTGCCGCCGCGGCCTGGAAGCCTCGCCCACCAATGAGCTGCTGATCGAAGAGTCGCTGCTGGGCTGGAAGGAATTCGAGATGGAAGTGGTCCGCGACAAGGCGGACAACTGCATCATCGTCTGCTCGATCGAGAACCTCGATCCCATGGGCGTGCACACCGGCGACTCGATCACGGTCGCGCCGGCGCAGACGCTGACGGACAAGGAATACCAGATCATGCGCGACGCCTCCATCGCGGTGCTGCGCGAGATCGGCGTGGACACGGGCGGCTCGAACGTGCAGTTCGCGGTCAACCCCAAGAACGGCCGCATGATCGTCATCGAAATGAACCCGCGCGTCTCGCGTTCCTCGGCGCTGGCCTCCAAGGCCACGGGTTTCCCCATCGCCAAGGTCGCGGCCCGCCTGGCCGTGGGCTACACGCTGGACGAGCTGCGCAACGAGATCACCGGCGGCGCGACTCCGGCCTCCTTCGAGCCGACCATCGACTACGTCGTCACCAAGGTGCCGCGCTTTGCCTTCGAGAAATTCCCGCAGGCCGATGCCCGCCTGACCACGCAGATGAAGTCGGTCGGCGAAGTCATGGCCATGGGCCGGACCTTCCAGGAGTCGTTCCAGAAAGCCCTGCGCGGCCTGGAAGTCGGCGTGGACGGCCTGAACCAGAAAACCACCGACCGCGAGAAGCTGCAGGTCGAACTGGGCGAGCCCGGTCCCGAGCGTATCTGGTATGTGGGCGATGCCTTCGCGCAGGGCTTCACGCTCGACGAGGTGCACAACCTCACCCACATCGATCCCTGGTTCCTGGCCCAGATCAAGGAAATCGTCGACATCGAGCTGGCGCTCGAGCAGAAGACGCTGTCCGACCTGGACTACGCCACGCTGTTCGAACTGAAGCGCCGCGGTTTTTCCGACCGCCGCCTGGCCTTCCTGCTGGACTCTTCCGAATCCGAGGTCCGCAAGCTGCGCCACCAGCTCAACGTGCGCCCGGTCTACAAGCGCGTGGACACCTGCGCGGCCGAGTTCGCCACCCGTACCGCCTATATGTACTCCACCTACGAGGAAGAGTGCGAGGCGCAGCCCACCGACCGCAAGAAGATCATCGTGCTGGGCGGAGGCCCGAACCGCATCGGCCAGGGTATCGAGTTCGACTACTGCTGCGTGCATGCCTCGCTGGCCCTGCGCGAAGACGGTTTCGAGACCATCATGGTCAATTGCAATCCGGAAACCGTCTCCACTGACTACGACACCTCCGACCGCCTGTATTTCGAGCCGCTGACGCTCGAGGACGTGCTGGAGATCGTGCACAAGGAAAACCCGGTCGGCATGATCGTGCAGTACGGCGGCCAGACGCCGCTGAAGCTGGCGCGCGCCCTGGAGGCCAACGGCGTGCCCATCATCGGCACCAGCCCCGAGTCCATCGACGTGGCCGAAGACCGCGAGCGCTTCCAGAAGCTGCTGAACAAGCTGGGCCTGCGCCAGCCGCCCAACCGCACCGCCCGCACCGAGGCCGAAGCCCTGGCGCATGCCGCCGAGATCGGCTATCCGCTGGTGGTGCGTCCCAGCTACGTGCTGGGCGGCCGCGCCATGGAAATCGTCCATGAGCAGCAGGACCTCGAGCGCTATATGCGCGAGGCGGTCAAGGTGAGCAATGACTCGCCCGTGCTGCTGGACCGCTTCCTGAACAACGCGACCGAAGTCGACGTGGACTGCCTGGCCGATGGCGAGACGGTCTTCATCGGCGGGGTGATGGAACACATCGAGCAGGCCGGCGTGCATTCGGGCGACTCGGCCTGCAGCCTGCCGCCTTATTCGCTGTCGGCCGATATCGTGGCCGAGATCAAGCGCCAGACCACCACCATGGCCCGCGCCCTGAACGTCAGCGGCCTGATGAACGTGCAGTTCGCCGTCCAGGGCGGCGACGTCTACGTGCTCGAAGTCAACCCGCGCGCCTCGCGCACGGTGCCCTATGTGTCCAAGGCCACCGGCCTGCAGCTGGCCAAGATCGCCGCGCGCGCCATGGCCGGCCGCACCCTGGCCCAGCAGGGCGTCACCGCGGAAGTCGTGCCGCCGTATTTCTCCGTCAAGGAAGCCGTCTTCCCCTTCGTGAAGTTCCCGGGCGTGGACACCATCCTGGGCCCCGAGATGAAGTCCACCGGCGAAGTCATGGGTGTGGGCCGCAGCTTCGGCGAAGCCTTCGTCAAGTCGCAGCTGGCTGCGGGCGTGCGCATGCCGGAATCGGGCACGGTGTTCATCAGCGTGAAGAACCAGGACAAGCCGCGCGCCGTCGAAGTGGCCCGCGGCCTGCACAACCTGGGCTTCAAGCTGGTCGCCACGCGCGGCACGGCCGCCGAGATCGAGGCGGCGGGCATTCCGGTCCAGGTGGTCAACAAGGTCACCGAAGGCCGTCCGCACATCGTCGACATGGTCAAGAACGGCGAAGTCTCGCTGGTGATCAACACCGTCGAAGAGCGCCGCAACGCCATCGCCGACTCGCGCACCATCCGCACGCAGGCGCTGGCCAACCGCATCACCTTCTACACGACCATCGCGGGCGCCCGCGCGGCGGTCGAAGGCATGCAATTCCTGCGCCAGGGCCTGGGCTTCCAGGTCTACCCGCTGCAGGAGCTGCACGCCTCCTTGCATCAATAAGTCCCTATCGGGACAGTGTCCAGACGGGGTCCGGAGCCATCCTCCGGACCCGGGGGGATCCGGCATGAAGTGGTTCATACTCGCCTTGTTCATCGTCACCGCCATGGTGGTGCACTACCGCGGCCGCGTGCGGCACCGGTTCTCGCGCCAGGTCCTGGATCATTCCACCTTCACGGCGCCGATCAATGTCTTCATGTACGCCTTTTCCGGCGTGCCCAACCAGCCCTACCTCGACCTGAAGAATTTTCCGCAGGTCAAGGTGCTGATGGACCGCTGGGAGGACATCCGGGCCGAGGCCGAGCAGCTGTTCGGCGAGGGCCATATCAAGGCCTCCGACAAATACAACGATGCCGGCTTCAACTCTTTCTTCAAGAGCGGCTGGAAGCGCTTCTATCTCAAGTGGTATGACACCGACCATCCCTCGGCCCGGGCCCTGTGCCCGGTGACGACGGAGCTGGTCAGCAATATCCCCGGCATGAAGGCCGCCATGTTCACGGCGCTGCCCCCGGGCAGCCGCCTGCCGCGCCATCGCGATCCCTATGCCGGCTCACTGCGCTTTCACATGGGCTTGATCACGCCCAACAGCCCGGATTGCTATATCAACGTCGACGGCCAGGACTACTACTGGCGCGACGGCGAAGCCGTGGTGTTCGACGAGACCTTTATCCATTACGCCGAAAACAAGACCGAGCAGAACCGCATCATCCTGTTCTGCGACCTCGAGCGTCCCATGAAATACCGCTGGGCGCAGGCGGTCAATAATTTCTTCGGCACCATCCTGCTGCGCGCGGCCACGTCTCCCAACCAGGAAGGCGACCGCACCGGCGGCATCAACCGGATTTTCGGCGGGGTGTACGCTGTCCGCCGTTTCGGCAAGAGCATCAAGAAAAAGAACAAGACGCTTTACTATGTCTTGAAGTGGCTGCTCGTTCTCGGTATCTTCGCGCTGATCTTCCTTTGATCGGCCCCACCGGCGACCACACCCAGCGCCCGCCTTGCCGCGGGCGTTGCCTTATCTGGAGTCAGCGATGCATGTCTTTATCACCGGCGCGAGTTCCGGCCTGGGCCTGGCGCTGGCCGAGCAGTATGCCCGGCATGGCGCGCGCCTGGGGCTGGTGGGGCGCCGCAAGGCGGCCCTGGAGGCGCTGGCCGCCCGCCTGCCCGGCGAGCATCACGTCTACGCGCTCGATGTCCGCGACCGCGCCGCGCTGCATGCCGCCGCGCGGGATTTCCTGGGCCATTGCGGCGGCGTGGATGTCGTCATCGCCAGCGCCGGCATCAGCGCCGGGACCCTGACCGAGGCGGACGAGGATTTCGCGGTCTTCAAGGCCATTTTCGACACCAATGTGATGGCGACCGTGGCCACCTTCGAGCCCTTCATCGAGAACATGAAGCAGCAGGGCGGCGGGCGCCTGGTCGGTATCGCCAGCGTGGCCGGCATCCGCGGGCTGCCCGGGGCGGGCGCCTATAGCGCCTCCAAGTCGGCTGTCATCACGTATTGCGAGAGCCTGCGCCTGGAGCTGGCCGCCAGCGGCATCAAGGTGGTGACGATCGCGCCGGGCTATATCGATACGCCGATGACGCGGCACAACCCCTATGGCATGCCCTTCCTGATGCCGGCGGGAGAGTTTGCCCGCCAGGCCAGGCGGGCGATCGCTCGCGGCGTTTCCTATCGGGTCATCCCGTGGCAGATGGGGGTGGTGAGCCGCTTGATGCGGCTCATTCCGAATGGGCTCTATGACCGCCTGGCGCGCAATGCGCCGCGCAAGCCGCGCGCCGGCGCCTGAAACGCTCAGGGCTGGATGTCGTTGCCGACCTCGTCGGCCACATGGCTGACATCGCCCCAGTCCAGGATGCGCCAGGCGCGGCCTTCGACGGCGACGCGATTGATGCTCACATTGAGCAGGCTGGCATAGCGCGGGGCGTCCAAGGGCACGCCGCTGGCCTGGCGCCAGATGATGTCCAGCGCGCCGCCATGGGTGAAAGCCAGCAGGCGCTGGCCTGCATGGCGCTGCGCGATGTCTTCGACGGCCGCCACCACGCGGGCATGGAACTGCCCCAGGGTTTCGCCGCCATCGAGCGCGCGCCCGGGTTCGCGGCTTTTCCAGGCGGCCGCGGCCGCCGGGGCCAGTTCGTCGATGCGGTCCAGGTCCAGGCCTTCGAGCACGCCGAAGCCGCGTTCGCGGATGCCGGGCTCGGGCCGCACGCGCAAGCCCAGGGCCTGGCCGACCGGCTCGGCCGTGGCCAGCGCGCGCCGCAGGTCGCTGCTGTAGAGCGCGTCAAAGGGCAGGCTCTCGCCGCGCAGCCTTTCGGCCAGGGCCTGGGCCTGCGTCAGGCCGGCGGCATTGAGCGGGATATCTTGCCAGCCCTGCAGGCGGCGTTGGCGGTTCCAGTCGGTTTCGCCGTGTCGGATGAACCAGATTTCAGTCATGTGTTGCGGTGGCGGGAGCGCCGGGTTTCCAGATTTTCTGCACCAGCGAGCTTAGCGCGACCAGCAAGGCTTCGCCAGCGCGCTCGGGCGATTGAATAAAGCCCAGCGTGGCGTCGGCGCGGGCTTGTCCCCACACGATGAAGTCGCCCGCCGCCGCGCTGGCCAGCGCGGTCTCCTCGCGCAGCAGGGCGCAGCCGGCGCCGGCGCGCACCATGGCGTCCAGGTTGGCCTGGTCATCGTTCTGCATGACCACGCGCGGGGCCAGGCCGTGGCGCTCGAACATATCGCGCAGCAGCAGATGGGTGTGGCTGCCGGCCGGCCCGTCCAGCCAGGGCAGCTGCGCGATGTCGCGCCAGCCGGCCCGGGTCAGGGCGTCGCGCATGGGCTTGGGCACGGCAATGCGGTAGCGCACGCTGCGCAGCGGCCGCCACTGCACCGCCCGGGGCGGATTGGCCACGATGAGCAGGGCGGCGGCCAGCCGTCCGCCCTGCACCTGCTCCAGCAGGGCGTCGGCGGCCAGCACATGGGTCTTGAGTTCGACCAGGGGCAGGCTTTGCATCAAGGTCGAGGCCAGGTCGCCCAGGCGCAGGAATTCCGGGCGTTCGCTGGGCACGCCCAGGTCGAGCGCGCCTTGCAAGGCGCCTTGCAGCTGTTGCGCCTCGGACTTGAGCTGGGCGCCCAGGACCAGCAGCGCCTCGGCCGTGGGCAGCAGCGCCTCGCCCGAACGGGCCAGCACCATGCGGCCGGCGCTGCGCTCGAACAGCGCCACGCCCAGGCTCTGCTCCAGCGCCTTGATCTGGGCGCTGACCGCCGGCTGGGTGAGCGACAAGGCTTCGGCCGCGCGCGTCAGGTGGCCCAGCCGGGCCACCGTGACGAAAGCGCGGATCTGATAGATTTCCATGTCCGCCGGGCGCTCAGGCGGCCAGCAGGCGGATCTGGCTGGGTTCCAGGCCGACCGAGACCGGCGCGCCGATGGGGAAGGCAGACAGGCCTGCCATATGCGTCTGGTCCGCGGTCAGGCGCTGCTCGCCCACCGACAGCTGATAGCGCGTGAACTCTCCCAGGAATTCGCTGGCCTCCACGACGGCGGGCAGCCAGACATAGCGCGCATCGCCCATGCCGTCGGCCATTTCGATCTGCACGGTATGCGGCCGGAAGCTGGCCGCCAGCCGCGCCGACTCCGGCACGTCGCCGGTGACCGGCAGCTGCAGTTCGCCCACGCCGTCGACCGCCAGCAGCACGCTGTCGCTTCTGCGCTCGCGCACCTCGCCTTCCAGCACGTTCATGGTTCCCACGAAGTCGGCCACGAAACGGTTGACGGGATAGTCGAACAAGGTGGTCGGCGTGCCGATCTGCTGCACCACGCCCCGGTCCAGCACGGCCATGCGGTCGGCCGTGGTCATGGCCTCCTCCTGGTCATGGGTGACGAAGATGGTGGTGATGCCCAGCCGGCGCTGCAAGGCCAGCAGGTCCTGGCGCATCTGCACGCGCAGCTTCTTGTCCAGGTTGGACAGCGGCTCGTCCAGCAGCAGCACCTGCGGCTCGATGACGATGGTGCGGGCCAGGGCCACGCGCTGCTGTTGGCCGCCCGAGAGCTGGTTGGGACGGCGCTTGGCAAACTGCGCCAGCCCCACCAACTCCAGCGCGTCCTGCACGCGCTCCTGGATCTGCGCGCGCGGCAGCTTGCGCTCGACCAGGCCGAAGGCCACGTTGTCCCAGACGCTCATGTGCGGCCAAAGCGCATAGTTCTGGAACACCATGCCGATATTGCGCTTCCAGGGCGGGGTGCCGCTGATGTCCTTGCCGTCGATGAGCAGCTGGCCGTGGCTGTGCTGGTTGAAGCCGGCGATCAGGCGCAGCAGGGTGGACTTGCCCGAGCCCGAGGGCCCCAGCAGGGCGAAGAATTCACCGGGCTCGATGTGGATGTTGATGTCCTTCAGGACTTCGTTCTTGCCATAGGAGAGCCGGATATTGCGGCACTCGACGCTGATTTTCTTCATGGTTCATTCCTGCGCCGGACGCTGGCGGGCCGACGCCCGCTCGACCAGCAGATGAGAAACATAAGTGCCTATGCCCACGGCCACCACGGCCAGCACGCCCAGCGCGGCGCCCGGGCCGCGGCCGGCCGCGCTTTGCATATAGAGATAGATGCCGTAGCTCATGGGCGCCTGGCTGTCGCGCGTGACCAGCATGATGGTGGCCGACAGCTCGACGGCGGCCGTCACGAAGCTGGTGACGAATCCGGCCAGCATGCCGCCGGCCATCAGCGGCACGACGACGCGGCGCAGCGTGCGCAGCCGGTTGGCGCCCAGCGACTCGGCGGCCTCTTCGAGCGAGATATTGATCTGCTGCAACGAGGCCACGCAGGCGCGCAGCGCATAAGGCAGGCGCCGCACCGAGTAGGCGATCATGATGAGCACCCAGGACGAGGTGAGCAGCACGCCGCCGATTTCCACGCCCCGGAAGGTGCGCAGATAGCCAATGGCCAGGACGATGCCCGGGATGGCCAGCGCGGCCGAGGCCAGGAAGTCCAGCCATTGGCGCGCCGGCAGCCGGGTGCGCAGCATGAGGTAGGCGATGGCCGTGCCCAGGATGACGTCCACGCCGGCGGCCAGGCCGCAATACAGCAAGGTGTTGGCGATCATGCCCTGCGATTCGGAAAACACGGCGCTATAGTGCGCCAGCGTATAGCCGTCGGGCAAGGGGGCATAGCTCCAGACGCTGGCCAGCGACAGCAGCAACACGCCCAGATGCGGCGAGAGCACCAAGGCCAGCACCAGGATGATCCAGCCATAGGCCAGCACCGACTCGGCCGGGCGCAGCTTGCGCTTCTGTATCGAGCTGCCGCCTTTTTGCAGCGTGGAGTAGTCCTTGCCGCCCAGCATGCGGGCCGACAGCCAGAGCGCGAGGATGGAAAAGCCGATCATGATGACGCTGATCACATAGCCCAGCGGATCCTCCAGGCCGACCTGGGTGATGCGCAGATAGGCCTGCGGCGCCAGCATATTGGTCGTGCCCAGCACCAGCGGCGTGCCCAGGTCGTCGAACACCTTGACGAACACCAGCGAGGTGCCCGCCACATAGCCGGGCAGGGCGAGGGGGAAGATCACGCGGCGAAACAGCCGGAAGCCGCGCGAGCCCAGGTTAAAGGCCGCTTCTTCCATCGAGCCGTCGATATTGCGCAGCGCCACCACCAGGTTCATCAGGATGAAGGGGAAGTAGTGCAGCGACTCGACGAAGATGACGCCGTTGAGCCCTTCCATGAAGGGGATGGTGAAGCCGAACCAATCGTCCAGCAGCAGGTTCACCGAACCCGAGCGGCCGAACAGCAGCTGCATGGCGACCGCGCCCACAAAAGGCGGCATGATCAGGGGCAGCACGCCCAGCGTCTGGATGAGCAGCGCGCCGCGGAAATCGAAGCGCACGGTGAAGTAGGCCAGCGGCACGGCGATCAGGGAGGCCAGCAGCGCCGACCAGCCCGCGACGTAGAGGCTGTTGAAGAAAGCCTCTTTCATCAGTGGCTGCGCGAAGAAAGCGCCGAAATGGCCGAGCGTGAAGCTGCCGTCCGCATTCACGAAGGCGGTATAGAAAACCGTGCCGACCGGAAAGATCAGGAAGAGCACCAGAAAGGCCAGCACCAGCAACGCGGCCAGCAGCGGCCCCGCGGGCAGGCGGGATCGACCCGTGAGCATCATGAGGGTTCCTGCGCAATGAAGAAAAGGGCGCCGGCTCGCCCGAGCCGGCGCATGCCCCTGCGGGGCGGTTACAGCGCGGCGGCTTCGCGGGCCAGCTTCACGGCCTGCTCATAGTTGGCGCGCGCCTTGCCGTTCCATTCACCTTCGAGCTGGGTGATCTTCTGGTTGACGGCCGCATCCTTCTTGTTGCCGGCAAAAAGCTTGAGGAACTCGGGGTCGGACGCGGCCTTGCCATCGACCACGGGCGACCAGGTCAGCTTGCGCGCCTGGGCCAGCAGCTCGGCGGCCTTGCCTTCGCCGGCGCGCTTGCCCAGCTTGGCTTCGGCGTCGTAGATGGCCTTGGTCGCGGCCTGCAGCTCCTTCAGGCGGAAGGTGATGGTCTGGTCATACACGCTTTGCACCACGTAGTAGCGCGTCTGCGAGAGGTCGGCGTCGAAGTGCACCTTGCTGCGCCGGGCGATGTCGGCCGGATCGGGATAGCCCTCGGGGATCTTGCCCTTCATATCGGCATAGGGCAGCACCGGCAGGCGCGAGATCTTGGGTTCGAGCAACAGCTCCTGGCCGGCCTGGCTGAGGGTGAAGGCGATGAATTTCTTGCCTTCCTCGGTGTTCTTGGCCCCCTCGATCAGCGCGATGTTGGCCGGCACGATGGCCGTCTCGGTCGGGTAGACGAATTCCACCGGGAACTTGGAATACTTGCTCGACAGGCCGAAGAAGTCGATGACCGGGCCGGCGCCGAACTGGCCGTTGTTCACGCCGTCGGGCACGCCGAAGGAGCGCTCGGTGACCGCGCTGCTGTTGCCCGACATGCGCAGGATGGTCTGCCAGCCCTGGTCCCAGCCTTCGCCCTGCAGAATCGTCTCGACGGTCAGGTGCATGGTGCCCGAGCGCGACGGGGCGGTGATGCCGACATGGCCGAACCATTGCGGGGCCAGCAGGTCTTTCCATTCCGCCGGGGCCGGCAGTTTGTTGGCCTTGATGTAGCGGGTGTTGTACATGATGCCGTAGCCGGCCAGGGCCTGGCCCATATAACGCCCGGAAGGGTCGTTGATCGGGTAGCTGCCGATCTTGTCCGGCACGGCCTTGTTCAACACATCGGGCGCCTGCGCCAGCAGCTTGTCGCGCGCCAGGACCTCGAAAGCGTCCGGCGCGCTGGCCCAGAACACTTCGGGACGCTGGCCCGCCGGCGTTTCGCGCACGAAGGCGATGCCCGAGACAGTGTTCTTGTTGAGGATCTCGAGCGTGATGCCGGGATGGGCTTTCTCGAAGGCGGTCTTGTAGACCTGGGTCAGGTCCTTGGGAAAGGACGTGATCACGGTCACGGTGCCGGCAAGGGCAGGGGCGGTGGCGGCCAGGAGGGCGGCCGCCAGTGCGGTGCGCACGGCGTTCATGGTCTGTCTCCTCGGTGTTTTTTATGTGCCACAGACCATAGACGCGCCCGGAGGGCGCGTCCAATCAGAAATTTTGATATGCCCGATCAGCGCGGGCGCCGCGGCTAGCCCTGCAGTTGCTTGAGCTGCTCTTGCAGGACCTTCTGGATCTGGCCCTGCAAGGCGGCCGCCTGGCTGTTCAGGGCCTGCAGCTGCTGGGCCTTCTGCTCGGCCGTGGCATTGCTGTTGCGCACGCGCTCCATCTGTTGCAGCACCAGGCGCAGCTGCTTCTGCAGTTCGCGCAGCGTCTGCTGCACGGCGCTTTCGCTCTTGCCGCTGGACGCCGCGGGCGCGCTGCGCGACAGGATGGAGGCATAGGCGCTGGAACCGACTGAAGAAATCGCCACGGGTTGTCCTTTGGAAGGGGTGAGGGTTACTCCTAGTACGGCAGCCGGCGAAGAAAACTTAAACCCGGTTGCCCCTGGCCTGACCGTGCCCTTACACTTCGCCCCGGATCCCTTCACCCTCTCCCGATTCCCATGTCCAACTCCTATTTCCCGCGCTGGCGGCTGGCCGATGATGCCGTGCCGGGCGCCCTGATCGCGCCCGATGAACGGCTGTCCTGGCCCAAGAACATCGCCATGGGCGCGCAGCACGTGGTGGCCATGTTCGGCTCGACCGTGCTGGCGCCGCTGCTCATGGGCTTCGATCCCAATGTCGCCATCCTGATGTCGGGCATCGGCACGCTGATCTTCTTCCTTTTCGTCGGCGGCAGGGTGCCCAGCTACCTGGGGTCCAGCTTTGCCTTCATCGGCGGGGTGATCGCCGTGACCGGTTATGCCGGATCGGGGCCCAATCCCAATATCGGCGTGGCGCTGGGCGCCATCATCGCCTGCGGCCTGGCCTATACCCTGATCGGCCTGCTCGTCTGGGCGGCCAATGCCCGGGGCGGAGCTGGCGCCAACTGGGTCGAGGCCCTGATGCCGCCGGTGGTGACCGGCGCGGTGGTGGCGGTCATCGGCCTGAACCTGGCGCCCATCGCGGCCAAGGGGGCCATGGGGGCCTCCGGCTTCGATGCGTCCATGGCCATCGTCACCATTCTCTGCGTGGGCGGCATCGCCGTATTCACGCGCGGCATGGTGCAGCGCCTCTTGATCCTGGTGGGGCTTATCCTGTCCTGCGTCATCTACGCCCTGCTGGCCAATGGCCTGGGCCTGGGCAAGCCCATGGACTTTGCCGGCGTGGCCGCGGCTCCCTGGTTCGGCCTGCCGCAATTCGCCGCGCCGGTCTTCAAGGCCCAGGCCATGGGGCTGATCGTGCCGGTGGCCATCATCCTGGTGGCCGAGAACCTGGGCCACCTCAAGGCCGTCAGCGCCATGACCGGCCGCGACATGGACCGCTACCTGGGCCGGGCCTTCGTGGGCGACGGCGTGGCGACCATGGTGTCGGGCGCGGTGGGCGGCACCGGCGTGACCACCTATGCCGAGAATATCGGCGTCATGGCCGTCACCCGCATCTATTCCACCCTGGTCTTCGTGCTGGCCGCGCTGATCGCCATCGTGCTGGGTTTTTCGCCCAAGTTCGGCGCCTTGATCCAGACCATCCCCGGTCCGGTCCTGGGCGGCATGTCGGTGGTGGTGTTCGGCCTGATCGCCATCGCCGGCGCGCGCATCTGGGTCGTCAACCAGGTCGATTTCAGCGAGAACCGCAACCTCATCGTGGCCGCGGTCACCCTGGTGCTGGGCGCGGGCGACTTCACCGTCAAGCTGGGCGACTTCACGCTGGGCGGGATAGGCACGGCCACCTTCGGCGCCATCATTCTCTACGCCATCCTGGGCCGCAAGCGGCGCGGCTGAGCGTCGCCCGGCCGGCGCGCCGCGGTCCCGTCGGGGCCGCGTTTTTTTTTGCGCGCTTGCCTTGGCGCGACTGGAATTTCCCGCGACTTTTTGTTACTTAAGGGGAAGGCCCCGGCCATCGAGGCCTCTGGCGCCCACGCGCCATCCAAATTGTGGGATCACCAAACGAGGTGTGGTGCCGACATGAACAGCCACGAAGAATTCAGCAAGAGATTGGGCCGCTCGATCGCCGATCATCGGCGTCTTCGAGGCCTGACCCAGGAGCAGGTGGCCGAGCGCCTCGGCGTGGAGCAGGAAACCATCTCGCGCTTTGAGCGCGGCGCGACCCTGCCGCCCTTGAACCGCCTGCTGGACCTGACCGAAGTGCTGGGCGTATCGCTGGATGCGGTGCTGGCCGGCGGGCCGGCGCGCCAGACCGACCAGGCCAGCGACATCGCCGCCCGCCTGTCGCAGTTGTGCGAGGAGGACCGCGAGTGGGTGCGGCGCTGGGTGGTGGACCTCTGCCAGCGCCTGGCCCGGCACCGGGCTGGCCTGCCCGCGCCGGAGGGCCAGCCGTCCGCGGCCGCGGCATCATCCTGTGCGCCGCCTCATGGCGTGGTCCGTGTCGATAACGTCGGTTTTTTTGCCGAAACTGGCGCCCAAATGGCGCCCAACAGCCGATAAATCTGGGCCGCTCCCAGGGGGCTTGCTTTTCCCCGGGAGTTTGACCACAATGACACCTTGACTGCCCCGGTTCCGACCCGAGCCGGGGTTTTGTTTTGGCTTTGAGCCACGCTTTCCGTCTGGGGCGTGCCGCGGTCCGGCCTTGCTGTGTTTGGCTGGCCGCCAACATTCTGGAAGATCACACGCCAAACTGCCCCGGGGCGACCCCGCCAGGGCAGCGACGGCGTACTGTCTTTTGGCAGCGTGGCTTGGGCCTTCACCGAAACGCCTCTACGGGGCGTTTTCTACTTTTGCTGGGATAACGACATGTCTGCCATTCCTTTGACAGTGCGCGGGGCCGAGCGCTTGCAACAAGAGCTGCACCGGCTGAAAACCATCGAACGTCCGGCGGTGATCAATGCGATCGCCGAGGCCCGGGCCCAGGGTGATCTGTCGGAAAATGCCGAGTATGATGCCGCCCGCGAGCGCCAGGGTTTTATCGAGGGACGCATCGCCGAACTCGAAGCGACGCTGTCCAACGCGCATTTGATCGATCCGACCGCGCTTGACGCGGAAGGCCGCGCCGTATTTGGCGCAACCGTCGAAATCGAAGACCTGAATTCGGGCGACCGCCTGACCTATCAGATCGTCGGCGACGTGGAGGCCGATATCAAGTCCAACCTGATTTCGGTGTCCAGCCCGGTGGCCCGTGCCTTGATCGGCCGGTCCGAGGGTGACGTAGTGGAAGTGAAAGCACCCTCGGGTGTGCGCGAGTACGAAGTCATCGGCGTGCGCTACCTCTAAGCGCCAAACCGCCCCCCTTCGTGGACTTCACCGGTCAATGCATTGCCCGCCAGGGCGGCCGGCTCATCGTCCCGAGTCCAGGGGGGCGCGGTTTTATCCGGAATTTGCGCGCCACGCGGCCGGACAGGGCGGCGAGGCGCAAAACGCCCAGAAAGGGCGATTGTTGTCCGCCCAGGGCAAACAAAAAAGGAGCCGGGCGGCTCCTTCGGAATCGGGAGCCCGAAGGCTCCCGGCAAGACGATTTATTTGCTCTTGATCACGCGCGCGCGCTGCAGGCCGCCCCGGGCGCTGCCGCTGCGGGCGCCAGCGCGCAGCGACAGGGCGCTGCCGGCGCGGCGCGGGATCCCGTGGCCGGCGGCCTCCTTGGGCTTGCGCGTCGAGGGACGCATCGGGCGGCCCTTTTCGTTCAGGGGCACCGAGCGCGGCGCCGCCGTCTTCGGCGTCTCTCCCTCGGCGGGCTTGCGTGGGCGGCCCTTGGCCAAGGTCTTGCCTTCGGCGGCCAGCTTCTTGGGCGTGTGCGGCTCGCTGGCGCGGCGCTTGCCCGAAGCCTCGGCGGCTTGCGCCGGCGTCGTGGCCGAGGGGCGGAACAGGATCAGGATCTTGCCCAGGTGGTGCACCGGGGCGCAGGAAAGCGTATCGCAGATGCTGGCCAGCATGGCCTCGCGCGTGCCGCGGTCCTCGCCGCCGGCACGCACCTTGATCAGCTCGTGCGAGGTGAGGGCGCGGTCGATTTCCTTCAGGACGGCGTCGGTCAGGCCCGCGTCGCCGATAAGGACGACAGGCTTCAGGGGGTGGGCGGCGGAACGAAGATCGCTACGCTCGCGTGAGGTGAGTTCTAATATAGGCATGCGTGGAATTGTACGGTAATGGCCAAAAAGAAATTCTCCAAAGATTGGATTCATCAGCACATCAACGACCCTTATGTGAAGCTGGCGCAACAGAAGGGCTACCGGGCGCGCGCCGCCTTCAAGCTGATCGAAATCCTCGAAACCGAAAAACTGCTCAAAAAGGGCGATGTGGTGGTCGACCTCGGCTCGGCGCCCGGCAGCTGGTCGCAGGTCGCGCGTGAACGCCTGGCCGGCGCCGGCGGGGTGATCGACGGGCGCATCATCGCCCTGGACCTGCTGCCCATGGAGCCCATCGCCGGGGTGGAGTTCTTCCAGGGCGACTTCCGGGACGACGAGGTGCTGCGCGAACTCGAAGAAAGGGTGGGAAATCACGCGGTGGACCTTGTAATTTCGGATATGGCCCCCAACCTGTCCGGGGTGGGGGCGGCCGACTCGGCCCGGATCCAGCATGTCTGCGACCTGGCCCTGGAATTCGCCTGCGCGCATCTGAAGCCCAACGGCGCCCTGATCGTCAAGGCGTTCCACGGCAGCGGGTTTTCGCAGATCGTCCAGTCCTTCAAGCAGCGTTTCAAGCGGGTGGTCGAGCGCAAGCCCAAGGCTTCGCGCGATAAATCCTCTGAAACTTTCCTGGTGGCGCGTGATCTCAAGGACCCCGTGGTGAGGGATTCGAAAAACAATCCAACGGAATAACACAAAAGGGGTAACACCCCTGAACAGCCCGGGCGTAACAGGCCGCGGGGCGCCAACCGGCGCAATCTGCCTTGTCAGGGTAGAATGGGCCATTGACTTTACATTGCAGGCCGGGCGCTGTTGCGCGCGGGAGCGCCGGGTCTGCCGGTCGGAATCGAGAGCAGGAGATCGACCTTGAACAATTCGTTTTCTAAAGTTGCGGTCTGGATGGTGATCGCGCTGGTGCTGTTCACGGTATTCAAGCAGTTCGACGGACGTGCACAGAGCCAGGATGGCGTCACCTACACCCAGTTCATGGATGATGCCAAGGCAGGCCGCATCCGCAAGGTCGACGTCCAGGGCGATGTGCTCTACGTCACGCCGGACACCGGGCGTTCGTACACGCTCACTTCGCCGGGCGACCTCTGGATGGTCTCGGATCTGCTGAAGTATGGCGTGCAGGTTTCCGGCAAGGCGCGCGAAGAGCCGTCGCTGCTGATGAGTATTTTCGTGTCCTGGTTCCCGATGCTGCTGCTGATCGGCGTCTGGGTGTTTTTCATGCGCCAGATGCAGGGCGGCGGACGAGGCGGCGCGTTCAGCTTCGGCAAGTCGCGCGCCCGCATGCTGGACGAAAACACCAACCAGATCACCTTCGCCGACGTCGCCGGCTGCGACGAAGCCAAGGAGGACGTCCAGGAGCTGGTCGACTTCCTGCGCGATCCCAGCAAGTTCCAGAAGCTGGGCGGCCGCATTCCGCGCGGCGTGCTGATGGTCGGCTCGCCGGGTACCGGCAAGACGCTGCTGGCCAAGGCCATCGCCGGCGAAGCCAAGGTGCCTTTTTTCAGCATCTCCGGCTCGGACTTCGTTGAAATGTTCGTCGGCGTGGGCGCGGCCCGTGTCCGCGACATGTTCGAGAATGCCAAGAAGCACGCGCCCTGCATCATCTTCATCGACGAAATCGACGCGGTCGGCCGCCAGCGTGGCGCCGGCCTGGGCGGCGGCAACGACGAACGCGAACAGACCTTGAACCAGATGCTGGTCGAAATGGACGGCTTCGAGTCGGGCCAGGGCGTCATCGTCATCGCCGCGACCAACCGTCCCGACGTGCTGGATCCCGCGCTCCTGCGTCCGGGCCGCTTCGACCGCCAGGTCGTGGTGCCCCTGCCCGATATCCGCGGCCGCGAGCAGATCCTGAAGGTGCACATGCGCAAGGTGCCGCTGTCGCCCAATGTCGACGCCACCATCCTGGCCCGCGGCACCCCCGGTTTCTCGGGCGCCGACCTGGCCAACCTGGTCAACGAAGCCGCGCTGTTCGCCGCCCGCCGCAATGGCCGCACGGTGGATATGTCCGACTTTGAAAAAGCCAAGGACAAGATCATCATGGGCGCCGAGCGCCGCTCCATCGTCATGCCCGAGGAGGAGCGCCGCAATACCGCCTACCACGAGTCCGGCCATGCCATCGTGGCGCGCATGCTGCCCAAGACCGACCCGGTCCACAAGGTCACCATCATCCCGCGCGGCCGCGCGCTGGGCGTGACCATGCAGCTGCCGGAAAGCGACCGCTACAGCATGGACAAGGATCGCCTGCTGAACACCATCGCGGTGCTGTTCGGCGGCCGTATCGCCGAAGAGGTCTTCATGAACCAGATGACCACCGGCGCTTCCAACGACTTCGAGCGCGCCACCGCCATCGCCCGCGACATCGTCACCCGCTACGGCATGACCGACGAGCTGGGTCCCATGGTCTATGCCGAAAACGAAGGCGAGGTCTTCCTGGGCCGCAGCGTGACCAAGACCACCCACGTCTCCGAGGCGACCATGCAAAAGGTCGACAACGAGATCCGCCGCATCATCGACGAGCAGTACGGCGTGGCCCGCAAGATCCTGGAAGACAACCGCGACAAGGTCGAGGCCATGACCCGCGCGCTGCTCGAATGGGAAACCATCGACGCCGACCAGATCAACGACATCATCGAAGGCCGTCCGCCGCGTCCGCCCAAGACCCCCCAGGGTCCGTCGGACTCGCAGGACACGCCGGCCAGCGGCATGGCCGCCGGGGGCAATACGGCCGCCGCGGTGTAAACCACGGCCGTCGTTCCCCGAAGTTTTTACATGGCCAATTCTTTTTTGTGCGGGCGCTTCGAGCTGGATCTCGAGCGCCCGCTTGTCATGGGCATCGTCAATGTCACCCCGGATTCGTTTTCCGACGGCGGCGAGCACGATGATCCCGATGCCGCCGTCGCGCATGCGCGCAAGCTGATCGCCGAAGGCGCCCAGATTCTCGACCTGGGCGGCGAGTCCACGCGCCCTGGAGCGCCTCCCGTGCCGGCCGAGGAAGAGATGAAACGGCTGTTGCCCGTCATCGAGGCCTTGCGCGATTGCGGCGTGCCGCTGTCCATCGACACCTTCAAACCCGAGGTCATGCGCGCCGTGCTCGACGCTGGCGCCGACATGATCAACGACATCTATGGCTTTCGCCAGCCCGGCGCCATCGAAGCGGTGGCGCCGTCGCGCTGCGGGCTGTGCGTCATGCACATGAAGGGCGAGCCGGGCACGATGCAGGACGCGCCGGAGTACACCGATCTGCTGGGCGAGATCGGCGTATTCCTGGGCGCGCGCGCCCAACGCCTGCGCGCGGCCTGGGTCGATCCGCGCCGCATCGTGCTGGACCCGGGCTTCGGCTTCGGCAAGACCATGGACCAGAATTTCCAGTTGCTGCGCAGGCTGGCCAGCCTGCGCGCCTCCAGTTATCCGCTGCTGATCGGCGTGTCTCGCAAATCCATGATAGGGGCCGCCACCGGACGCCCCGTGGGCGAGCGCCTGCCCGGCAGCATTGCCGCCGCCCTGGCCTGCGTGGCCCGTGGCGCGTCCATCGTGCGCGTGCACGATGTGGCGGCCACGGTCGACGCCCTGAAGGTCTGGCAGGCGGCCGAACAAGGAGCCATCCTCACATGAGTCAACGCAAGTATTTCGGCACCGATGGGGTGCGTGGTGAAGTCGGCGGTCCGGTGATCAACGCGGCGTTCGCGCTGCGCCTGGGCTATGCCGCCGGCCGGGTGCTGGTGCGCCGCAATGCCGGCCGCCTGGGGGGACGTCCCCAGGTGCTGATCGGCAAGGACACCCGGATCTCGGGTTATATGCTCGAGTCGGCGCTCGAGGCCGGCCTGTCGGCCGCGGGCATCGATGTGCTGCTGGCCGGTCCCATCCCGACGCCGGGCGTGGCCTATCTCACGCGCACCCTGCGCCTGGTGGCAGGCATCGTCATCAGCGCCTCGCACAATCCCTACCAGGACAACGGCATCAAGTTCTTCTCGGCCGAGGGCACCAAGCTGCCCGACGAGGTCGAGGCCGAGATCGAGGCCGCCCTGGACGAGGAGTTGGGCTGCGTCAAGTCCGAAGAGCTGGGCCGCGCCCGGCGCATGTCGGATTCGCAGGGCCGCTATATCGAATTCTGCAAGAGCACGGTCCCGCACACGCTGGACCTGCATGGCATGAAGCTGGTGGTCGATGCCGCCCACGGCGCGGCCTACAACATCGCGCCGCACGTCTTTCGCGAGGTGGGCGCCGAGGTGCATGCCATCGGCGTGTCGCCGGACGGCTTCAATATCAACAAGGGCGTGGGCGCCTTGCATCCCGAGTCGCTGGCCGCCGAGGTCAAGGCGCGCGGCGCGCATTACGGTATCGCCCTCGATGGCGATGCCGACCGCCTGCAGATGGTCGATGCCAGCGGCCGTATCTACAACGGCGACGAACTGCTCTATGCCATCGTGCGCGACCGCATGCGGCATGGCCGGGTCGAAGGGGTGGTGGGCACGCTCATGACCAACTACGGCTTCGAGCTCGCCATGCAGCGCCTGGGCGTGGCCTTCGAGCGCGCCAATGTAGGCGACCGCTATGTGCTCGAACAGCTGCTGGCCCGGGGCTGGCAGTACGGTGGCGAGAGCTCCGGCCACCTGTTGTGCCTGGACTGCCACACTACCGGCGACGGCACCATCGCGGCCTTGCAGGTGCTGGCCGCGCTGCAGGGCAACAAGACGCAGCTGGCCGAATGGGTGTCGGACCTGCGCATGTACCCGCAGGTCATGATCAATGTGCCGCTCAAGCCGGGCATGGACTGGAAAACCCACGCCGGGCTGGCGTCGGCGCGCGAGGCGGTCGAGGCCGAGCTGGCAGGCCGGGGCCGGGTGCTGATCCGGGCCTCGGGCACGGAACCGAAACTGCGCCTGATGGTCGAAGCCGAAGACGAAGCGCTGGCCCGGGCCAGCGCCGAGAAGCTGGCTGCCAGCCTGAACTGACCTCTCTGGAGCACCCCGACAAACGGCCCGCCATGAGCGGGCCGTTGTTGTAACCATATGAGAACAAGCCGTTTTCTGCGCAGTTTCCGCGGGCGGCGTAAACTTCACAGTCAAGTAACATTTTGGTCAGACTACTGACATGACGCGCGTCCACACTTGCTGCAAATTTAGGAGCCCCGCGCAATGCTTGAACTAGCCCGCTTGGATAAAGTGACCGATGGCAGCGGCAATTGGGCCGGCACGGGCCAGCGCACCTTGGCCGTGGGCCTGGCTCGCACGCCCGAGGAGGTCGAGCAGATCCAGCGTCTGCGCTACCAAGTCTTTACGCATGACATGGGGGCGGTGTTTCCCGATGCCCACGACGGCATAGAGCAGGACAGGTTCGATCCCTGGTGCGAGCACCTCATGGTGACGGAGCTGGACACCGGCCGCGTGGTCGGCACCTACCGCATCCTCACCCCCGAGAAAGCCCGCGAGGCCGGGGGCTATTACTCCGAGTCGGAATTCGACCTGGCCGGACTGGGCGCCTTGCGCAACGAAGTGGTGGAGCTGGGCCGCTCCTGCACCGACGCCGAGTACCGCAGCGGCGCGGTCATCATGCTGCTGTGGTCGGGCCTGGCCGAATATCTGCGCCGCGGCGGTTACCGCTACGCGCTGGGCTGCGCCAGCGTCAGCCTGCGCGATGACGGCGTGACCGCCGCCGAAGTGTGGCGCACGGTGTCCAAGAGCCTGCCGCGCGAGGGCGAGCCGCGCGTCACGCCGCTGCACCGCTACCCGGTGGAGCGCCTGGACAGCACGCTGCCGGCGCGCGTGCCGCCGCTCATCAAGGGCTATCTGAAGCTGGGCGCCCGGGTCTGCGGCGAACCGGCCTGGGATCCGGATTTCAATGCCGCCGATTTCCCCGTCCTCATGGACCTCGAAATGATGGACGAGCGCTACAAGCGCCATTTCGGGCTGGCCGAACCTCCGGCCGAACTGCGCCCCACGGGGACGCGCTGATCATGCGCCGGGTATTGCGCCGCTGGAAAATCCGCTTCGTGCGGCGCGCTACCCGGCCCGTGAGGCTAGCGCTCAAGCAGCTCGAACGCGAAACCAACCTTGCGCCATTCTGAGACTTCACCCTGAAGCGTGAAGTCCGTCAGGGGGTGGCTGTCGAGCCATTCGCGTGGGATTTCCACCTGGATATGGGTGCCTTCGATCTTCAGCTTGAAGGGCAGGGGCGTGTCTTCGCGCCGGCGCAGCAACAGCACCGCCATGCGCAGGCACAGGATGGCGATCCACTGGCCGCGGCTGCGCACCAGGGCCTCGGCCTTGGTCAGCTTGCCCTGGCTGGCCAAGGCCAGCATGGCCATGAGCTGCTGGTCGGCGCGCGAAAACCCCGGCATGTCGGCGTTTTCCAGCACATAGGCGCTGTGCTTGTGATACGCATTGTGCGCAATGGACAGGCCGACCTCGTGCAGGTCGGCCGTCCAGCCGATGGCGTTGCGCAGTTCGGCGCGCTCGGCGCCCTCGGGCATGAGCTCATCGAACAAGGCCAGCGCCGTCTGGCGCACGCGGCGCGCCTGGTTGACGTCGACGTGATAGCGCTTCATGAACTGGCGCACGGACTCGTCGCGCTTGTCGTGCCGGTCGTCGCGGCCGATCAGGTCATACAGCACGCCCAGCCGCAGCGCGCCATCGCCGGTGTGCATGACCTCGATGCCCAGCTCGTCGAACAGGGCGCTCATGATGGCCAGGCCGCCCGGCAGCACGTCGGCGCGCTCCAGCTTGATGCCGGGCAGTTCCGAAGGGATGACCTTGCCTGAGCGGATGATGCGGTCTTTCAGCTTGGCCATGCCGGCCGCGGTGATGGCCCTGGCAAAGCCGCATTCGGTCAGGATGGCGAACAAGGCCTTGGCCGTGCCCGAGGAGCCGTAGGCCTCCTTCCAGCCCATCTTGCGGTATTGCTTGGCGATGACTTCGATCTCGCGGCGCGCGGCGATCTCGGCCTGTTTCATGGCAGTGCCGTCGACCCGGCCATCGGGAAAGAACTGGCGGCTGTAGCTGACGCAGCCCATGTACAGCGAAGACATCAGGTTGGGATCCAGGCCCTTGCCGATGATGACCTCGGTGGAGCCGCCGCCGATGTCGATGACCAGACGCTTGTTGGGCGAAGGCGGCAGGCTGTGGGCCACGCCGGTGAAGATCAGGCGGGCTTCTTCGCGCCCGGCGATGACCTCGATGGGAAAGCCCAGCGCCGCCTCGGCGCGCGGCAGGAAATCGGGGGTGTTGCGCGCGACCCGGAAGGTGTTGGTGGCCACGGCCCGCACCCGGTTGGGGTGGAAGCTGCGCAGGCGTTCGCCAAAGCGCTCGAGCACGCCGACAGCGCGGTCGATGGCCTCGTGGCCCAGGATCTTGTCCTGGCCCAGGCCCGCGGCCAGCCGCACGGTCTCTTTGAGGCGGTCGATCTGGTAGATCTGCGCCACGCCATCCTGCTGGACAACGCGGCCGATGGATAGGCGGAAACTATTGGACCCCAGGTCCACGGCGGCCAGAAGATGATCCATGTGCTCGCAGGTGTGACGGTAATCGCCCCGATTATAGAGACCCGATATGACAATGCTGGCAGACCGGGCGTTTTCTTGGGCGCAACGCCGGCTGTCATGTGTCCCGCTTTTGACGTACGCTATGACATCACCCGGCGTCACGGAACCGTCACGATTTTGCAGTAAAACCAGAGGCTGTTGATTTGCATGGAAACCGGTATGTCCATCCGTTCGGTTGACGAACCCCTGCTGCTTAACCGCGAGCTGTCGCTGCTCAAGTTCAATGAGCGCGTGCTGGCGATGGCCGAGAGCCCCAATACGCCCCTGCTGGAGCGCCTGCGCTATGTGTGCATCGTGAGCTCCAACCTGGATGAATTCTTTGAAATCCGCATCTCCAGCCTGAAAGAACAGCAGCGCCAGAGCCCCGGCGTCGTGGGACCGGACGGCCGCACGCCGGACCAGGCCTTCGAAGAAGTGCAGCAGGCCGTGCACGCCCTGGTGGCGCGCCAGTACGATCTGCTCAATGACCAGATCCTGCCGCGCCTGCACCAGGAGGGCATCGCCCTGCACCATGCCTCGGAATGGAACGAAGCGCAGCAGGCCTGGGCCCACGACGTGTTCACCCGCGACGTGATGCCGCTGCTCACGCCCATCGGGCTGGATCCGGCGCACCCCTTTCCGCGCGTCTACAACAAGAGCCTGAACTTCATCGTCGCCCTCTCGGGCGCCGATGCCTTCGGGCGCCAGGCGTCGATCGCCGTCGTGCAGGCGCCGCGCGCGCTGCCGCGCCTGATCAAGATGCCGTCCGAGCTGTCCGGCCAGCCCGAAGGCTATGTGCTGCTGACCTCGCTGCTGCGCGCCTTCGTGGGGGAGCTCTTTCCGGGCCTGGAAATGCTGGGCTGCTATCAGTGGCGCGTCACACGCAACAGCGACCTGTTCGTGGACGAGGAAGAAGTCACCAATCTGCGCCACGCCTTGCAGGGCGAACTGTCGCAACGCAATTTCGGCGCCGCCGTGCGCCTGGAAATCGACAAGCTGACGCCGCCCGAGCTGGAGACCTTCCTGCAGCGCGAATTTTCGCTCACGGCCGCCGACACCTACCGGGTCAGCGGCCCGGTCAACCTCTCGCGCCTGATGCAGCTGTGCAACGTGGCCACGCGCCCCGAGCTGCTGTTTCCGGCCTACCAGGCGCCGGTGCCCGCTCCCTTTGACCGGCTGGGCGACAAGCCGGCGGAACTCTTTGCCGCCGTGGCCGAGCGCGACTGTCTGCTGCATCATCCCTATCAGTCCTTCCAGCCGGTGATCGACTTCCTGACCGCCGCCGCGCTGGACCCGGACGTCATGGCCATCAAGCAGACCATCTACCGGACCGGCGAGGACTCCGAGCTGATGAAAATCCTGCTGGCGGCCGCCCGCGCCGGCAAGGAGGTCACGGTGGTGGTGGAGCTGATGGCCCGCTTCGACGAGCAGACCAACATCAACTGGGCCGCGCGCCTGGAAGAGGTGGGCGCGCATGTCGTCTATGGCGTGGTGGCGCACAAGACCCACGCCAAGATGGCGCTGGTGCTGCGCCGGGAAAGCGGCCGCCTGCGCCGCTACGCCCACCTGGGGACCGGCAACTATCATCCGCGCACGGCCCGCCTCTATACCGACTTTGGCCTGCTGACCGCCGACCCGCGGCTGTGCGAAGACATGGACAAGGTCTTCGGCCAGCTGACTGGCCTGGGCGCGCGGCGCGAACTCAAGGCGCTCCTGCAGTCGCCCTTCACGCTGCACCAGGGCATGGTGGACCTGATCCGCGCCGAAGCCCGTGCCGCCAGGGCCGGGCGCCGCGCCCGCATCATGGCCAAGATGAACTCGCTGCTCGAGGAGCAGGTGATCGAGGAGCTTTACAAGGCCAGCCAGGCCGGCGTGAAGATCGACCTCATCGTGCGCGGGGTCTGCGCGCTGCGCGCCGGCGTGCCCGGCCTGTCCGAGAACATCCGCTTGCGCTCGGTGGTGGGGCGCTTCCTGGAGCATTCACGGGTGTTTTATTTCTATGCCGACGGCGAGGAGACCACCTATCTGTCCTCGGCCGACTGGATGGACCGCAACTTCTTCCGCCGCGTCGAGGTGGCCTTCCCGGTCTACGACAAGGCCCTGAAAAAGCGCGTCATCGATGAAGCCTTCACCTATGCCCTGCGCGACAACCAGCTCGCCTGGCAGCAGCGGCCCGACGGCGATTACACGCGCGTGCAGAACCGGCGGCCGGCATTCAATGTGCACCAGTACCTGATGGAAAAACTGGGCCATCCCTGAGCCGCGGGTCCGCCCCGGCGGCGGGCGGGCGTTGTGGGACGGCAGGGGAAGGGGGCGCGCAAGCGCCCCTTTGTCATGGCTGGCGGCATATATGGGGAACGACCCTGCATGTGACAGAACAAGGATTATGACTGTCACTATCTTGTCATTTTGGGTGCTTAAGATTCGCCCTGTCAGCCAAGAACGGGCAGCCAGCCCGCAGGTCTTTTCCCAAGAGCACAGAAGGAACCAGCAATGTTCAAACGTGTCTTCAAGCAAGTTTCCATCGGCGTGGCCCTGAGCGCCGCTGTCTTTGCCGCGCATGCCGCCGACATCACCGGCGCCGGCGCCTCCTTCCCCTATCCGATCTACGCCAAGTGGGCCTCCGACTACAAGGCCGCCACGGGCAACACCGTCAACTACCAATCCATCGGTTCGGGCGGCGGCCAGCAGCAGATCAAGGCCAAGACCGTCGATTTCGGCGCTTCGGACGATCCCCTGAAGGCTGAAGACCTGGAGCAGAACGGTCTGCTGCAGTTCCCGGCCGTGATCGGCGGCACCGTGGCCGTGGTGAACATCGACGGCGTGGCCCCGGGCCAGCTGAAGTTGTCGGGCAAGGTCCTGGCCGACATCTACCAAGGCAAGATCAAGAAGTGGGACGACGCCGCCATCAAGGCCCTGAACCCCGACGTCAAGCTGCCCTCGGCCGACATCGTCGTCGTGCACCGCTCGGACGGCTCGGGCACCACCTTCGGCTGGACCAACTATCTGTCCAAGGTCTCGGCTGACTGGAAGAACAGCGTCGGCGAAGGCAAGGCCGTCAAGTGGCCCACCGGCCAGGGCGGCAAGGGCAACGAAGGCGTCGCCGCCTACGTCGGCCAGCTGAAGAACTCCATCGGCTACGTCGAATACGCCTACGCCAAGCAGAATAAGCTGGCCTGGACCCAGCTGCAGAACAAGGACGGCAAGTTCGTCCAGCCCGAGCAGAAGGCCTTCGCCGCCGCGGCCGCCAACGCCGACTGGAAGAGCGCGCCCGGCATGGGCGTGGTGCTGACCGACGAGCCGGGCGCCGATTCCTGGCCCGTGACCGCCGCCACCTTCATCCTGGTCCACAAGACCCAGGACAAGCCCGCCCAGGGCAAGGCCGTCCTCGAATTCTTCGACTGGGCCTTCAAGAACGGCGCCAAGTCGGCCGAGGCCCTGGACTACGTGCCCCTGCCCGACGCCGTGACCAATGAAATCCGCAGCGCCTGGAAGACGGTCAAGGGCGCCGACGGCAAGGCTGTCTACTGATCCAGCAAGCACCCGGGCGCGGGTGCCCGCCCACCGGGCGGGCCCCGCCGGGTCTTCCCGGCGCCGCGCCCGGCCTTGTCGTTTTCGCTCCCCCTGTCCCGTTGTGGCGTCAAAAGGAAAGCCTCTCCATGAGCGCGGTAATGGATAATAGTGTGCCGCTGCCGACCGGCAAGGCGGAACCCACCACCGGCACGCCTTCGCCTATGAAGCAAAACAACAACGCGCTGATGGATGCGCTTTTCAAGAACCTGACCCGCCTGTTCGCCTTCCTGGTGTTCATCCTGCTGGCGGCGATCATGGTGTCGCTTATCTACGGCAGCCGCGAGTCGCTCGCCAAATACGGCCTGTCCTTCCTGTGGCTCAATGACTGGGATCCGGTGCAGCAGAACTACGGCGCCGTCGTCCCCATCATCGGCACGCTGCTGACCTCATTCATCGCGCTGGCCATCGCCATCCCCGTGTCCTTCGGCATCGCCATCTTCCTGACCGAACTGTCGCCGACCTGGCTGCGCCGCCCGCTGGGCACCGCCGTCGAAATGCTGGCCGCGATTCCGTCCATCATCTACGGCATGTGGGGCCTGTTCGTCTTCGTGCCGGTCTTCCAGCAGTATGTGCAGCCGCTGCTCATCGCCACGCTGGGCAACGTGCCCTTGATCGGCGGGCTGTTCGCCGGCCCGCCCTTCGGCATCGGCATCTTCACCGCCGGCCTGATCCTGTCCATCATGATCATCCCCTTCATCGCGGCGGTCATGCGCGATGTCTTCGAGCTGGTGCCCGCCATGCTCAAGGAGTCCGCCTACGGCCTGGGCAGCACGACCTGGGAGGTCATGTGGAAAGTGGTGCTGCCCTTCACCAAGTCGGGCGTCATCGGCGGCATCATGCTGGGCCTGGGCCGCGCCCTGGGCGAAACCATGGCCGTGACCTTCGTCATCGGCAACGCCTTCCGCTGGTCGGGCTCGCTGTTCTCGCCGGGCAACTCCATCGCCTCGGCCCTGGCCAATGAATTCAACGAAGCGGGCGGCATCCAGAAATCGGCGCTGCTGGAGCTGGGCCTGATCCTCTTTCTCATCACCACCGTCGTGCTGGCCCTGTCCAAGATGCTGCTGGTCCGCCTGTCGGCCGCCGAAGGCACCAAGACCTGATCGCGGGAATACACATGGCTCAATCCTTGCTCAACATGAACAACGGCGTCTACCGGCGCCGCCGCGTGATCAACCGCTGCATGCTGACCGTGTCGCTGGGGGCGCTGCTGTTCGGCCTGTTCTGGCTGTTCTGGATCATCCTCACCCTGCTGGCCAAGGGCGCGCCCGCGCTGTCCTATACGCTGTTCACGGAAATCACCCCGCCTCCCGGCCAGGGCGGCGGTCTGGTCAATGCCATCGTCGGCAGCCTGCTGATGGCCGGCGTGGGCACCCTGATCGGTACTCCCGTGGGCATCCTGGCCGGCACCTACCTGGCCGAATACGGCCAGCGCGGCTGGCTCGCGCCGGCCACCCGCTTCCTCAACGACGTGCTGTTGTCGGCGCCGTCCATCATCATCGGCCTGTTCATCTACGCCGTCTATGTGGCGCAGGTCGGCCACTACTCCGGCTGGGCCGGCGCCCTGGCGCTGTCCATCCTGGTGATCCCCGTGGTGGTGCGCACCACCGACAACATGTTGCTGCTGGTGCCCAACAGCCTGCGCGAAGCCACCGCCGCCCTGGGTTGTCCCAAGTGGCGCATGATCACCATGGTCTGCTATCGCGCGGCCCGCACCGGCATCATCACCGGCGTGCTGCTGGCCGTTGCCCGTATCTCCGGCGAAACCGCGCCGCTGCTCTTCACCGCGCTGTCCAACCAGTTCATGTCCTGGAACATGAACGCGCCGATGGCCAACCTGCCCGTGGTCATCTACCAATATGCCGCCAGCCCCTTCCAGGACTGGAACAACCTTGCCTGGGCCGGTGCGACGCTGATCACCCTGCTGGTGCTGGGGATTAACATTCTCGCCCGCAATATGTTCCGCAAGTCGTAAAACCGCGCATCGGCACAAGGAAAAAACATGGAAAACACCGCACAAGCCGCGAAAGCCAAGATCGAGGTCAAGAACCTCAACTTCTACTACGGCAAGTTCCACGCGATCCGCAACGTCAATATGTCGATACGCGAGAACAAGGTCACCGCCTTCATCGGCCCCTCGGGCTGCGGCAAATCCACGCTGCTGCGCACCTTCAACCGCATGTTCGAGCTCTACCCCGGCCAGCGCGCCGAGGGCGAGATCATGCTGGACGGCGAAAACCTGCTGACCTCCAAGACCGACATCTCGCTGATCCGCGCCAAGGTCGGCATGGTCTTCCAGAAGCCCACGCCTTTCCCCATGAGCATCTACGACAACATCGCCTTCGGCGTGCGCCTGTTCGAGCGGCTCTCCAAGGGTGAAATGGACGAGCGCGTCGAATGGGCCCTGTCCAAGGCGGCGCTCTGGAACGAGGTCAAGGACAAACTGCACCAGAGCGGCAACAGCCTGTCGGGCGGCCAGCAGCAGCGCCTGTGCATCGCGCGCGGCGTGGCCATCAAACCCGAAGTGCTGCTGCTGGACGAACCCTGCTCGGCCCTGGACCCCATCTCCACGGCCAAGATCGAAGAGCTCATCGCCGAACTCAAGCACGAATACACCGTCGTCATCGTCACCCACAACATGCAGCAGGCGGCCCGCTGCTCCGACTACACGGCGTATATGTACCTGGGCGAGCTGATGGAATTCGGCGCCACCGACCAGATCTTCGTCAAGCCGGCCCGCAAGGAAACCGAGGATTACATCACCGGCCGTTTCGGCTGATCCCGCCGCCGTCCGCGGCGCTGCTTTCGGCCCGATCCGGCAGAAAGCGGGCCGATTCCGGCCGGCGGGACGCCGGCTTCTGTTATAGTCCTGATCCTTCGGGGCGTAGCGCAGCCTGGTAGCGCATCTGCTTTGGGAGCAGAGGGTCGCGAGTTCGAATCCCGCCGCCCCGACCATATAAAACAAGGCCTTACAGAGATCGATCTGTAAGGCCTTTGTCTTTGAGGGGGTTTTACCCCGTCGGCCGGCTCGGTTCGAGGCCGGATCGCCTCCAGCTCGGCGTCCCGGGACGCCATCTCACGCGGGGTGAAGCGCTTGGCCAGCGCGCCCCGATTCGGCACGAAGTCGACCATGCCTTCGGTGGCCAAGCGCCGCAGGGCCTCGCGGACGGGAGACGCCATATTCCCGCGTGAGATCGGCCTCGATGAGGCGCGGGCCCGGCGCGTAACGGCCTTCGTGGACTGCCTGGCGCGACCGGTCGAACAACAGGTCGACGCTCGTGCCGCTGCGGCGCTGGGCGGTGGCCGTCATTGTCAGAATCCCAGGGCGATGGCCAATCCCGCGGCGGCCAGGGCCATGACCAGCACGCCCGCGACCAGGGTGGCGAGTTCGGCGGGGCGGAAGGAGCGGGCGACCATGGCCAGGGAGGGCAGGCTGACCGGCGGCAGCGTCATCAGCAGGGCGGCCGCCGGCCCGGCGGCGATGCCCAGCGAGAGCATGGCCTGCACGATGGGCACCTCGCCGGCGGTGGGAATGACAAATAGCAGCCCCGCCACCGCCAGGCCGACGATCCATGCCAGTTCGTTGCCGATGCCGGCGTCGACGTGGGGGAAGAGCCAGGCGCGGGCCGCGCCCAGCAGCAGGACCAGGACGATGTATTCCGGGATCAGGCGCAGCGCCATGCGCGCGAACAGGCGCAGCCAGCGCGCGAAGGGATGCGCCTCGTCTTCGCCGCTGTCCACGGCGCCCACCCGCATGGCCCGGGCTTGGGCCTCATCGAAGCCGCGGGTCTCGCCGCGGCTCATGCGGTTAATCAGCCAGCCCAGGCCGAACACCATGACGATGCCCAGCGCCAGGCGCAGTCCGGTCCATTGCCAGCCCAGGACGAAGCCCATGAAGACCAGCGTGGCGGGATTGAGCATGGTATTGCCCAGCCAGAAGGCGATCGCGCTGCCGGGCGCGGCCTGGCAGCGCCGCAAGCCGGCCACCACTGGCGCGGCGCAGCAGGTGCACATCATGCCGGGCACGGACAGCAGGCCGCCGGCGACGACGCTGCCCAGCCCCGTGCCGCCCAGGGCCCGTACGATCCAGCGGCGCGGCAGCAGCGCCTGCACGGCCGAACCCAGCAAGAGGCCCAGCACCATGGCTTGCCAGATGGCCTTGCCGTAGGCTAGGGCATAGTCCAGGGCGGCCGCCAGCGAAGGCGCCGGCGGCGCGGCGTCGGCGCCCATCAGGATGGACGCGCCGATGGAGTGGTTCTCGGCCGCCACGAAGGCGCGGTGGTAATAGGGCGACCATTTCACATAGAACAGGCCCGCGACGGCCAGCAGGACGAAGACGGCAATACCCAGTCCGGGACGGAAGGCGCGGCGTTGGTCGGAGGTAGGGGTCATGGTGGGAAACCGGGGCCAGTAGAGGGGCTCATCCGTCCGAAGCATGGACCGGCCGGATGTCCGCTGGCATTGTAAACATGTCGCCCGGGCCAGACCGCTTGCCAGCCATATCCCATCATCGTCGCCCTGTGCGGGGCGAGGGATCTTGGCTCGTGGCGCGGCTCCCGTTCAACGTATGGGCGGGCGCTTCATGCACTGGCGTTGCGGGTGCCTGACGTATTGATACGCATACGTCTTTATTTTGAACCGTGAGCATAGATTTGGCGTGATGCGATGTCAACGGAAGCAGCGCGCTGACGCATAGAGAAATATCCTTGGTATATCCATCCATGAAGTGTCGGTCGCCCTCTTGTCCGGCCCATAAAGGGATCTGTGAGATGTCAGAAAATTTATACGTAGACGTATCAATGCGTCGTGCCAGCATGTGAGTATCCCGCCGCAGGCCGCGGCAGCGCGCAGCGGCTTCCCACAGGGGTGTTACGAACGATGTTGCCGGCCGGCGCCCTGCCCGAATAGACGCGCGATTGCTATCATCGGGCATGCGTTCGATGCTTCCGGGGAGGAGACGGTATGGACATGGGCACCACGGTGATGCTCTCGGTTCTCGCGGCCGTGATCGGATTCGGTCTATGGGTGGCGAATAATGTGACGCGCGCCGAGGGCGCCGACAAGCCGGCGCGTCGCGACTGAGGCGACGGCCGCCGCGTCCTTGGCAGGCACGGCAGCGAAATGAGGAAATATCTCCACTCGCGGCGATCGCCAGTAGAATCTTGCGCGTTGGGGCGGCTTGCGCCCTGGTCCTGAGGCGCCATGACTTCGCCCATCCTCCGTCAATCCTGTCCGCCTGGCGCCTGTGTGTGCGATCGCGATCGCCTGCAGGCTGATCCGCAGGGCGACCTGCGCATTCTCAAGCTCACGCGCGAGGAGGAGCGCCGGCTCACTGAGCGTCTGGAGAACCTGACCGGGCTGGACGACCTGCGGGCCATGCAGGGACGCATGTATGCCCAATTGGGCCTGGTGGTGCGCATCGTGCCCAGCGCCCGGGGCGTGCGCACCCTGCGCGGGATCGCCATCGAGGTGGACGAGCAGCCCGGCCTGTGCCGCAAGACGCGCGCGGCCATCCCCGCCGCCCTGCGGCGAGGCTTTGAGCGCAACCCCGAGATCGTCTATGCCTTGCTCAACGAGCGCGATCTGCTCGCGGGCGCCTGATCTTCGGGCGGCGGCGAGCCTGCCGCGCCAAATACGGCATTCAGGGCCTGTCGATCGTCGGCGCGCCCCGGCTGATGAGATCGCAATGATCGCGGATCAGGCCGACCAGGCAGCGGGCCGGTGACGACAGGCTGATGTCGGTGCGGTGCACGATGTAGAAATCCCGGGTGATGTCCGGCTGCTTGATGCGCGCCACGCTCAGGCCCTGGTCGCGCACGTCGAACAGGGTCGGCATCACGGCGACAAAGGCGCCGTTGCGCACCAGGCTGAGCATGGTCGCGAGTTGGTCGACTTCGAGTTTCCAGGGGCGGGGGATGGCGTTGGCGTGCAGCACGCTGTCTATCTGCAAGCGGGTCGAGCTCAAGGGGTGCAGGCCCACGACGGGCAGGCCGCAGAGGTCTTGCCAGCTCAGTTCGGCCGGTAGCGAGGCCAGCGCGCCGGTATCGCGGTAGACCAGGTTGTAGTCGTAGGTGCCGAGTTTCTGCACGTTCAGGGACTGGGGAAAGCTCACCGAGGTCGTGACCGCGAACTCCACTTCGCCTTGTTCCACCAGTTGGGTGACGACGGTGGCATGGGAGTCGCGGATGCTCACGAACACGCCGGGGTATTCGGCGTAGAGCGCCGGCAGCACCTTGGGCAGGACCGAGTAGCCCACCGACGCGACGGCGCCCAGTTTCAGGGTGCGCCCGTCGCCTTGCGCGGCGCGCGCGGCCTCGGCGACCGAGGCATCAAGCTGGCTGATGGCGGGCAGCACCCGCTCATACAGCATCACGCCCAAGGGCGCGACTTGCAGACGGCGGGTGGTGCGTTCGAAGAGCTTGCCCCCGATCTCGGATTCCAATTTGGCGATACGCCGGCTGAGCGCCGAGGGGGTGATGCAAAGCACTTCGGCCGCGGCGGTGTACTGGCCGCAGCGCACCAGGCAGCAGAAGGCCCGCAGGTCTTCGATGTCGTAATTTATTCTCATGAATCAACAATCGTTGATATTTATTCGATTGACGAAAATATAGCGCGGAACGCATGCTTCGCTCCACAAAAAAGCGGAAGAAAAGCATGCAGTCAGAAGAAATTTGCTTGAAGTCGGTCAGCTCGTTTTTCGTGGAGGGCAGGACGGCGGTGCTCGAAGGGCTGCCCATCGAGCACCGCAGCATGGTCCTCAATGGCTATCCGCGCGAAGTCGATCCCAATGGCGAGCACGTCTATGGCCAGATGTATGTGCAGGCCTATCGTCTGGCGCGTCCGCGCCATCGCCATCCCGTGCTGCTCTGGCACGGCGGGGGCATGACGGGCTGCACCTGGGAAACCACGCCGGACGGCCGGCCAGGCTGGTTGATGCGTTTTCTGCAGGCCGGCTATGACGTGATGGTGAGCGATGCCGTCGAGCGCGGCCGTTCGTCATGGGCGCGTTTTCCGGAGATATACCGGACCTCGCCCGTTTTCCGGCCCAAGAAGGAGGGCTGGATCAATTTCCGGATCGGGCCGGAATATGGCGCGGCCGGACGGGTGGCCCATCCCGGCCAACTGTTTCCCGTCGAGGCCTTCGATACGTTCGCGCAGCAATGGGTGCCGCGCTGGCCCCAGCACGAGCCCATGATCCTGGCCGCCTATGAGGCGCTGGTCCAGCGCGTGGGGCCTTGCCACATCGTGGCCCATAGCCAGGGCGCGGGCTTCGCGGCCGAGATCGCCCGCCGCCGGCCCGGGTGTGTCGCCTCCGTGGCCGCGGTCGAGCCCGGCGGCATGCCCGAGCCGGGCCCGGCGCCGCGCCTGCCTCGCCACCTCGTTGTGTGGGGCGACTACATCGCGTGCTCCGGCCCGCATTGGCAGACCTATCGCAGGCAGGCCGATGCCTATCTGGCCAGCATCGCGCCGGCCGCCGAGGTCGCCGTCCTCGATCTGCCCGAGCACGGTATCCGGGGCAATTCCCATCTGCCGATGATGGACCGCAACAGCGACACGGTTTTCGAGCGTGTCCGGGCCTGGATCGAGCAGTAAGCCACATCAACACCGACAATATGGAGACGCTTATGACCCGTTTTACCTTCGCTTCGCTCGCCTTCGGCATGGCGCTGGCGGCCCCGGCCGCCGGCGCGGCCGGCGACTATCCTTCGCAGCCCATCAAGATGATCGTGGGCTATGCGCCGGGCGGTTCGGTGGACACCTTTGCGCGCATCGTCGCGCCCCGGCTGGGCGCGGAACTGGGCCAGACGGTGATTATCGAGAACACGCCGGGCGCCGGCGGGGTGATCGCCGTCACGCGCGCCACGACGTCCAAGCCCGATGGCTACACGGTGTTGATGGGCATTGTGTCGGATGTGGTGCTGGCTCCCTTGGTGCAGAGCGCCGCCCGCTACACCTACCAGGACTTGACGGCGGTCGCGCCGCTGGGCACCAGCGGCGTGGGCCTGGTGGCCAATCCGCAATTGGGCATACGTTCTTTCGGCGACCTGATACAGCGGGCCAAGGCGCAGCCGGGCAGATTGACCTATGGCGCCACGGGCGTGGGGTCGCTGCCGGCCATCGCCATGGAGAGCTTCAAGAAAGTGACGGGCACGGACATCACCTTCATTCCGTACGCCAGCGCCTCGAAGATCGCCACCGACGTGATCGGCGGCAATATCGACCTGGCGATTTCGGGCCTGCCGGCCCTGCTGGAAATCATCAAGAGCGGCAGGGTGACGCCTATCGGCGTCATGAGCCATGAGCGCGATATTGGCAATCCCGACATGCCCTCGGCCGGCGACACCCCTGAACTCAAGGGCATGGATTACTACTTCTGGACCGGGATCTTCGCGCCCAAGGGCACGCCAGAACCCGTCGTCGAGACGCTGAACCAGGCTTTTGCCCGCGTGATGGCCCAGCCCGATGTGCGGGAGCGCTTCACCACCCTGGGGGTGAAGGTCAGCGCGGCCAGCCCGCCCGCGCAATTCGGGCGCTTCGTGGCCGACAGCCATGCGCAATGGGCCGCGGCCATCCGAGAGGCGGGTATCCCGCGCCAATAGGCCGGGCCGGGTCCGGCCGGGCTAGCCGAACTTCAGGTTGACGTTCTTGGTGTAGGTGAACTCCAGCAGTTCGGCGAAGCATTCTTCGCGCCCGATGCCGGATTGCTTGACGCCGCCGAAGGGCGCGCCCAGGAAGTGCTGGCTGGAGTTGTTGATCCAGACGTAGCCCGTCTGCATGCGCTGGGCGGCCCGGTGCGCGGTGTCGAGATCCCGGGTCCAGATGGAGCCCGTGAGGCCGAAGTCCACGCCGTTGACGGCCTCGAAGAGGCGGTCTTCATCCGACCACTTGAACACCGACATGATGGGGCCGAAGACTTCTTCGCGCGCCAGCCGCATCGAGGGCTGCATATCGGCAAAGACCGTGGGTTCATAGAAGAAGCCCTCCCGCAGGGCGGGGGCGTCGGGGCGCTTGCCGCCGCACACGAGTCGCGCGCCGTCTTGCAGGCCCATCGCCACATAGCGCTCGACTTTTTCCAGCTGGGCCCGGCTGACGAGCGAGCCCATGGTGGTGGCCGGGTCGGTCGGGATGCCGGGTTTATGCCGTTGCGGCAGCGCTTGCGCGATGCGCGTCAGGACCTCGTCGTGGAGGGATTCGTGCAGGAAGACCCGGCTGGTGGAGCCGCAGCTCTGGCCCGACCAGGTGAAGTTCATGCCGCCGATGATGCCGTCGATCAGGCGTTCGCGGTCGGCGTCGGGATAGGCGATGAGGGCGTTCTTGCCGCCGAGTTCGAGCAGCACGGGCTTGAGGCTGTCGGCCGCGGTTTTCATCACCGCGCGGCCGGTGGGAACGCCGCCTATCAAGGTGACTTTGCGCACCAGCGGATGTCTGGCCATGGCGTCGCCGCATTCCGCCGTGCCGCAAAGGAAGTTGACCACGCCCGCCGGGAACAGCGGGCCGACCAATTCCGCCAGCCTCAGGATGGACAGCGGCGCCTGGTCCGGCGCCTTGATGACGACGGTATTGCCCGCGGCCAGCGGGGCGGCCAGGCGGGCCGCCGCGAACATCAGGGGATGGTTGTAGGCGACGATGCGCGCGATCACGCCCAGGGGCTGCGCGCTCGTGTAGTTAAGATTGCCGGGACCCAGGGGGATGGTCTCGCCCTTGATCTCGGTGGCCAGGCCGGCAAAGTAATCGAGGCAGTCGGCGGCGAAGGCCGCATCGTGCGCCAGCGCGGAGACCGGGTTGCCGTTGTTGAGCGAGTCCAGGCGGGCCAGCGGCATGGCGTGCTCACGCAGGATGGACGCGGCTTTGCGCAGATAACCGGCGCGCTCCCTCGGCGGGAGGGCGGACCAGGCCGGGAAGGCCGCATCCGCGGCCAGGACGGCGGCGTGGACGTCGGCCGCCCCGGCCACCGGCGCGGCCATGATGACTTCGTTGTAGCAGGGGTTGATCGTGTCGGCGTAGGTGCCGGCCAGCGGCGCGTGCCATTGGCCGCCGTAATAGAGTTGGGCGTGGCCGGGCAGGATGCCGGCGGGGATGTCCTGAGTGCGCATGGTGTGTCCTGTGGCGGAAAGAGGGGCTGGCTATCAGTTGTCCGACCGGGTCAGGCCGGCGGTCATCGCGGGGCTGTAGCCGGTCTGCACGATGACGTCCAGCACGATCGCCTGGCCGTTCCTGACGGCGTCGATGGCCGCCGGCAGCGCGCGGGCCAGTTCCTCGATGTCCTCGATCGGGCCGATGCCGGCCAGTCCCTGGGCGCGCGCCATGGCGGCCAGGTCAGGCTCGGGGTTGGCGATGCGCTGGCCGATCCAGCGGTTTTCGACCGGGCGCTTGCGTTGCCGCGCCATGCGCTCCTGGTGCAGTTCGTCATTGAAGAAAGAGCGGTTGTTGCAGACGATCATCAGCAGGGGGATGCCGGCATTGGCCGCGGTCCACAGGGCGTTCACGCCCATCAGGTAGTCGCCGTCGCCAATGATGGCCACCGGCAGCCGGTCGGAGCCCTTGAGCGCCAGCGCCGAGCCTATCGCCATGCCGGGCCCCGATCCTATGCCGCCGCCGCCGTCGTAGCCGAGGAAGTCCAGCGGATGCCGGAAATCCCACATCTCGCCGCTCCAGCTCAAGGGCAGGCGCATGAGGCAGGTTTTCTGATCGCCGATGGCCTGGCGCAGCGTGGCGGCCAGGGTGGCGACGGTCAGCGTGTCGGCGGCAAGGCCGCCGCTGGCCTGGGGCGGGCGGGGCGGGGGCGTGCAGGCGCGGGAGCGCACGCGCGCGTTGAGCAGTTCGACGGCGGCTTCGGGCTCGCTCAGCAGGAAAACATCCACCGGGGGCAGGCCCTGGTGATCCATGCTCCAGCCATTGTGGCTGTAGTGGTCAACGGAGACCTGGATGATCTTGCTGGCTATCGTCCCGTCTTCCCAGGCCTGCTTGAGAGTGCCGGCGAGGTCCAGCCAATCGAGGCTCAGCACGACGTCCGCATCGCGCAGCACTTCCTTGGCGCGGGCGCTCAGGAAGTGGCCGGCCGGCGCGGCATGCAGGCGATGGTCGGTGGGAAAGGCGCAGCCGACTTTCAGGTCGGTCAATACCTCGGCATTCAGGGTTTCCGCGAGTTGGATGCGCTGCTGCCAGCCCGCCTCATCCCGGCTGACCCGCCCCGCGAGGATGACGGGCCGCCGCGCGCCGCACAGCAACGCAGCCGCCTGCGCGATCACGTCATCCGCCGGCCGCGCCGGCGGCGGCGGCAGGTAGCGCGAGGGGTCGAGCCGCAAGGCTGGCTGGTCGAGGCGCGACTCTTGCAGCGCGGCATCGAAGCAGACATAGACCGGGCCTTGCGGCGCGGTGGACGCGATCTGCCGCGCGCGCAGGATGGCTTCCTGCGCCGCGCCGATGGACGCCGGCTGGGCATCCCATTTGATGAAGTGACGCACCAGGGCCGCCTGGTCCTGCGCGGTATGAATCCAGTCTATCCAGGGACGGCGCTTGGCGGCGTCCACCGGGCCGGTGGCGCCGAAGACCAGCACGGGAACGCGATCCACCCAGGCGTCGAAGATCGCCATCGAGCCGTGCATGAGCCCGACGTTGCTGTGCAGGATGGCCGCCAGCGGCTTGCCATGGACTTTGGCATAACCGTGGGCGATGGCCACGGCGTGTTCTTCGTGCAGCACCACGATCATCTGCGGCCGCTCATTGCCCAGGTGATTGACGATGCTGTCATGCAGCCCGCGGAAGCTGGCGCCGGGGTTGAGCAGGACGTAGGGGATATCCAGCCCGCGCAGGATGTCAGCGATCGCGTCGCTGCACCAGACGGTCGTGTCGGGCGAGCTGGGTTGCGGGATGTCGCGGCGCACGGCGCCGTTGGAAAGTGCAGTCATGAAAGCTCCGGCAGAGGGAGTATGGGAAGACGGTGCCCGGCCGGCGCGGCGGCGCCGGCCGGCGGCAATCAATCAGGTTGGATGTGCGCGGCCTTGATCACCTCGGCCCAGCGCTTTTGATCGTCGGCGATCAGGGTGTTGAAGGCGGCGGCCGTGCTGCTCTCGGGAAGGATGCCTTGCTCGGCCAGTTTTTCCCTGACATCGGGCAGATCCAGGGCCCGCCGCAGTTCGGCGTTCAGCGCCGCGATGACCGGCGCGGGCGTCTTGGCGGGCGCGATCATGCCTATCCAGATATCGCTCTCGAAGCCGGGCACGGTTTCGGCGATGGCCGGCAGCTCGGGCAGCAGCGCCAGGCGCGACCTGCCGGTCGATCCCAGCGCCCGCAGCTTGCCGTTGCGGATATGGGGCAGGGCGGAGTTCAAGGGGCAGAAGAACAGGTCGACATTGCCCGAGAGCACGTCGACCAGGGCCGGCGAGCTGCCCTTGTAGGGCACGTGGACCAGCTTGATGCCGGTCATCGACTTGAAGACTTCGGCGGCCATGTGCTGGGGGCTTCCGGCGCCCGCCGACGCATAGGTGAGCGCATCGGGATTGGCCTTTGCCAGGGCGATGAGCCCGGCGACGGAAGAGACCGTCATTTTCGGCGAGACCACCAGCACCATGGGCACCCGCCCCAACAGCGTCACGCCTTGCACATCCTTGATGACGTCGAAGGGCAGCTTGGGGTAGAGCACGGGGTTGACCGCCACCGTCTGGTTGGGCGCGATCGCGATGGTGTAGCCGTCGGGCTCGGATCTCGCCAGATAGTCGGTGGCGATGTTGCCCGCCGCGCCCGGCTTGTTCTCGACGATCACGGGCTGTCCGAAAGTCTCCGACATCTTCTGGGCAAGGATGCGCGCCAGCACATCGTTCGAGCCACCCGGCGGCAGCGGGACGATGATGCGTATCGGCTTGGCCGGATAAGCCTGGGCGCGCGCCGGCATGGGCAGCGCCGAGGCCAGCGCGGTGGAAAGCAGGGTCGTGATGAACGTGCGGCGGCCGTCTTGCATGCTTGTCTCCCTTGGATTGTCGTTGTCAGCGCATCCTAGGGAGATATGGCGGGGGCTTCAATCTTGAACATTGAATCAACCTGAACCGGCGGCGGATCCCGGCGGGCCCGCGCCCGCGACGGCCGTCAGCGTGCCGATCCGCCGGCGACGAACTTTGCCCGCGGCCGCAACAGCATGCTGGTGGCGCGCTGCTCTTGCACATGGGCGATCCAGCCCGCGATCCGCGCCAGCGCGAATAGCGCCGGCGCGGCCTGCGGCGCAAGCTGCAGCGCGCGCGTCACCACGACGACGGCGAGTTCCTGCCGCGGCCGCAGGCCGGTGATCCGCTGCACTTCATCCAGAAAGGAAAAGACCGCCCGCAGTTCGCGCGTGAGCGTTGCGCGCTTGCGTATCATGTCCAGCAGCAGCGCCGCGCGAGGGTCGCCGGCCGGATAGAGCGGGTGATGAAAACCGGGGATGGCCTGGCCCTGCTCGAGCCGCTGGCATGCGCGCCGCACCAGGGTCGCGCGCCGGGCGCCCTTGCCGATGAGTGTCTCGACCCGGGCATACATTCTTCCGAGTTCGACCCCCGAGGTGGCGCACAGCGCCGCGGCCAGGCAGCTCTGCAGCGAGCCGCCCGCCGAGGCCACCACGCGGGCGCTCAGTGTCCCCGGCGGCAATTCATGGTCGGCCAGGAGGATCAGCAGCGCCCGCAAGACCTCGGTGTTTTCGGCCGTGGCGCTCATGCCCAGGGAAGCGGTCAGCGCCTGCAGCAGGGTTTCGCGCGCCTGCATGGGGCGGTAGGCGCGCCCGGGGCCGATAAAGCCACAGAAGCCCACCATGGCCTGCATGATCTCCCGCCCCGCGGCCAGGGTGCCGCCGCGCGCCAGCCGCTGTTCCGTCGAACCATGATCGATGCCCAGCAGCAGGGTGGCCATGGCGAAGACTTCCAGCACGTTGCCGGCCGGGTCGGACGCCGACAGCGAGCGCGCCAGGGCGAGGAGCGCTGGCGCCGGCGCGCGCACGCGCCAGCGCGGCGCCTTGTCCGGCAGCTTGCCGGTCCAGAGCAATTCCGACACCGCCTCCACCGAGGTCCCGGCCCTGACCAGTCCGGCGGCCGGATGGCCGCGGTAGGCGGGGCCTTGCGGGGTGATCTCGGTAATGGAGGTGGGCAGGATGGGCTGGCCCCAGTCCATGGCGGCGGCCGCCACGGCGCCATGCCCCGCGCGGGCCTCGGAGCGCTTTCTGAGGCGCTCTACATCGCCGCTGTGATAGCGCTTGGCCTTCTTGCCCGGCTGGGCGACGCTGCGGATCCAGCCCCGGCTGACGTAGGCATAGAGCGTCTGCGCCCGCACCTTGAGCAACTGCATGGCCGTGGCGGCGTCGATATAGTCGCTTTGCGAAGCCGGGGGCTGCGCGCCGCGGGCGGGAGGTTCCGGTTCGGGTATCAGCACGCTGGGTCGCGGTCCGGCAGCCCTCATGGCGGCGTCCAGAGGCCGGATAAACCCCATTATCGGAAGCCTGCCGCGGGTTTGCTAATGAAAAAAGCTGATCGGATATACGGCTTTTCGTATGCCGGCCAAGACTTGCCGGCGCTTGCCGCCAGCGATGATCCGCCGCCCTGCCAAGCGCCGCGGCGGGCGGGGCTTATCGCGGCGTATATGCCGCCTCGCCCATCCTGTCCTGCCGGAAGCTGAGCGCATGCTGGATGACGTGCTCGATGAGGCGGCTGGCGGGGCCGGCGGCGCGGGCCAGCGCGATGCCGACCTGGAAGCCGGGCGGGTTGTCCGTCAGGCGCAGGCACTTGACGCCCCGGGGCTGCACCAGCCGGGAGACGCCGGCCACCAGGCCCACGCCCAGGCCGGAGGCCACGAGGCTCATGATGGTCTGGACCTGCATGGCTTCCTGCGCGACCTGGGGCGTGAAGCCGGAGAATTCGCAGCGCATGCGCGCCAGGGCCGATAGGCTGGGCACTTTGTCGCGCGGATACATGATGAACGGTTCGTGCGCGGCTTCGCCCAGCGCGATCTCGTCGCGCGCGGCCAGCGGGCTGGCGGCGTTGACGGCGAGCATGAAATCATCGCGGTCCATGGGCACGAGGACGCAGCCGCTGTCTTCCAGCACGGGGTAGCGCAACAGGCCCATGTCGAGTTCGCGGCTGCGCAGGCCGGCGAGGATTTCCGAGGAGGTGGCTTCGTTGAATTCGAGGGCGACCTTGGGATAGCGCTCGCGCAGCGAGGGGATGAGCCGCGGCATGAGGTCATAGGTGGCCGAGCCGATGAAGCCCAGCCGCAGCCGTCCGCCTTCGCCGTCGCGCACGTCGCGCACGGCCTGTCGGCATTTGTCCGCATGCAGCAGGGCGGCGCGGGCGTCGGCCAGCATGGCCTGGCCGGCCGGCGTGAGGAAGACGCCGGTGCTGGTGCGTTCGAACAGCGCGCTGCCGACTTCGGCCTCCAGTTTGCGAATGGAGATCGACAGGGGCGGCTGCGCCATGTGCAGCTGGGCCGCCGCCCGGTGGAAGTTGCCGGTTTCGGCCAGCGCGATGAATTGGCTGAGTTGTCGCAGGTTCATTTGATATTGGACGAATATCAAAATCTAAATTCTTAATATTAGACAGCATAATGCCATGCGCATAGAGTCTGGGACACCCGACAGGGGCAAGCGGCGCCGCCAGAGCGTCCAGGCCCGTCCACCAAGGAGACACTATGTTGCACCGCAGACAGTTGCTGGCGGCCTTCCTGGCCACCGCATGCGTCGGCGCGATCGGCCACCAGGCCGAGGCGCGCGCCGAGGCTTTTCCCTCGCATCCGATCAAGTTCGTGGTGCCTTTCGGGCCGGGCAGCGGCACCGATACCTCGGCGCGCTATTTCGCCCGCCAGTTGCAGACGCTCACCGGCCAGCCGGTGGTGGTGGAAAACAAGCCGGGGGCCAACGGGTTCATCGCGGTCAAGAGCGTGCTGTCGGCGCCGGCCGATGGCTACACCGTGTTCATCGGCAGCAATTCGACGCTGGCGGTCAATGCGGCGCTGTTCAAGGAGCTGCCCTATGACCCGGTGAAGGATTTCGCGCCCTTGACGATGATGATGCGGTCGCCGGCGATGCTGGCCGTCAGCCCCAAGGCGCCGTACAGCACGCTCAAGGATCTCATCGCCTATGGGCGCGCCCACCCGGGCAAGGTGAATTTCGGCGCCGGATCGGCGGGCTACCAGCTGATGGGCGAATTGCTCAACGACGCGGCCGGCCTGAAGGCCGTGCATGTGCCATTCAAGGGTGCCAGCGAGGCGATCACCGCGGTGGCGGCGAGCACGGTCGACTACACCTTCGCCGAGGTGACGGCGGTGCAGGAGCTGGCCAAGGACGGGCGCGTGAAGGTGGTGGCGGTGGCGTCGGACCAGCGCGTGGGCACCTCGCCCGATGTGCCCACGGCGGCCGAGGCGGGCCTGCCGGGTTTCGAGGCTTACACCTGGGTGGGCGCCATGGTGAGCGCCAAGACGCCGCCGGCCGAGACCGCCCGGCTGGCCGAGCTGTTTACCCAGATCTCGAAGATGCCCGACACGCGCGCCTTCTATGAGCGGCTCGGGGCCACGCCCATGACGGGCGGCCCGACGCAGATGCATGAGTTCCAGAAGAACGAGATCGCGCTCTGGCAACGCATCGTCAAGAAAGCGGGCGTACCCCAGCAATGAAGGACGAGGCGGCCATGACGGCGTGTGCCCTGCAGCATGTGAAGGTGCTGGATCTGTCGCGTGTGCTTGCCGGCCCCTGGGCCGCGCAGACGCTGGGCGATCTGGGCGCCGAGGTGATCAAGGTGGAGCGTCCGGGCACGGGGGACGATACCCGGGCCTGGGGGCCGCCCTATGTGACGGACCCGGCCGGCCAGGCCACGGGCGAGTCGGCGTATTACATGTGCGCCAACCGCAACAAGCTGTCGGTCACCATTGATTTCACGCAACCCGAAGGGCAGGCGCTGTTGCGGCAACTGGCCGCGCAATGCGATGTGCTGATCGAGAATTTCAAGACGGGCGGCCTGGCGCAGTACGGGCTGGACTATGCCAGCTTGAGCGCGCTGAATCCGCGCCTGGTGTACTGTTCGGTGACCGGCTTCGGCCAGGATGGCCCATATGCGCATCGCGCGGGCTACGACTTCCTGATCCAGGGCATGGGCGGGCTGATGAGCATCACCGGCCAGCCCGACGGCGCACCTGGCGCCGGGCCGATGAAGGTGGGCGTGGCGCTGACCGACATCCTCACGGGCCTGTACGCCAGCACGGCCATCCTGGCCGCCTTGCAGGCGCGCGAGCACACCGGCCGCGGCCAGCACATCGACCTGGCCCTGCTGGACGTGGGGGTGGCCTGCCTGGGCAACCAGGCCATGAACTATCTCTACAGCGGGACGGCGCCGCGCCGCATGGGCAATGGGCATCCGAACACGGCGCCCTATCAGGATTTCCCGACCGCGGATGGCCATATGATTCTGGCCGTGGGCAATGATGGGCAATTCGCCCGCCTGTGCGTGGCCATCGGCCGTCCGGAATGGGCCACCGATCCCCGCTTTGCCGCCAACGCCGCGCGCCTGGCCAACCGCAAGGAATTGATCGACGGGCTGCTGGCCATCACCGTGACGCGCAGCACGCGCGAATGGATAGGCCTGCTGGAGCAGCACGGCGTACCCTGCGGTCCCATCAACAATGTGGCCGAGGTGTTCGAGGATCCGCAGGTCCAGGCACGCGGGATGCGCATCGCCATGACGCATCCACGGGCCGGGGAAGTCCCCCTGGTCGCCAGCCCCATCCGGCTGTCGGATACCCCGGTGAGCTATCGCCACGCCCCGCCGCAGCTCGGCCAGCACACCGATGCCGTGCTGGCCGCCTATCTGGGCCTGAGCGCCGAGGCCCTGCGCAATTATCGAAGCCATGGAGTCCTGGGATGACGGCCCTTAGCACGCTTTCGCTCGCGCCCACGCGCATCCCGCCCGAGGACGAGGCCCTGCGCGCCGAAGTGCGGGCCTTTCTGCAGCAGGCCACGCGCGAGATGCCGGCCCATGTGCGGGCCCGCTCGTGGGGCGGCTACGACACGGACTTCAGCCGCCGCATCGGCGCCAAGGGCTGGATAGGGCTGACCTTGCCGCCCGAATACGGCGGGGGCGGGCGCAGCGCCTTCGCGCGCTATGTGCTGGTCGAGGAATACCTGAACGCCGGCGCGCCGGTGGGATCGCACTGGATCGCCGACCGCCAGAGCGCGCCGCTCATCCTGAAGTACGGCACGGAGGCGCAAAAACGCTTTCACATTCCGCGCATCTGCCGCGGCGAATCCTTCTTCTGCATCGGCATGAGCGAGCCGAACGCCGGTTCCGATCTCGCCAGCGTGCGCACCCGCGCCGTGCCCAATGAGGGGGGCTGGCTGCTCAATGGGCAGAAGATCTGGACCACCAACGCCCATCACTGCCAGTACATGATCGCGCTGGTGCGCACCTCGGGCGAGCCGAAGGACAGGCACCAAGGCCTGTCCCAGGTCATCGTCGACCTGTCCTTGCCCGGCGTGACGGTGCGGCCGATCGAGGATCTGTCGGGCGACAGCCATTTTTGCGAGGTGTTTTTCGACAATGTGCAATTGGCCGAAGATGCCCTGATAGGCCGCGAGGGCCAGGGATGGGAGCAGGTCACGGCGGAGCTGGCCTTCGAGCGCAGCGGGCCCGAGCGCCTGTTCTCCAGCATCGTGCTGTTCGACCAGTGGCTGCGGTATGCGCGGCTGCCGGCCCATCGCACGCCCTCGGCCGCGCGGTTGGCCGGCAAGGTGCTGACCCAGCTCGCGCCGTTGCGCGCCATGTCGGTGTCCGTGCAGGAGAAGCTCACGCGCGGGGCAAGCCCTATCATCGAGGCGGCGCTGGTCAAGGAACTGGGCACCACGCTGGAGCAGGCCATCCCCGCCGAGATCGCGCAGGATCTGTTTTCGCGCCCGGCCGAGGATATCCCGGTGGAGCTGTTGATGACGCTGAAGTACGTGACCGAGGCATCGCCTTCGTTTTCCCTGCGCGGCGGCACCCGCGACATCCTGCGCGGCATGATCGCGCGCGGCCTTGGCCTGCGGTGAGGTAAGAGCATGAATGACAACGATCTGTATGCCGAGGCCGCGCGCGGCGTGCTGGCGGACCATTGCACGCCGCAGGCGGTGCGCGACATCGAAGCGGGCGGCCCGGCCGCCGGCCGGCTGTGGGCCCAGCTGGAGGCCGCCGGGCTGGCCGATGCCCTGGTCAGCGAGGACGCGGGCGGCTCGGGCCTGGGGCTGGGGCAGGTGTACGGGGTGCTGGAGCAGTGCGGGGCGCACGCCTTGCCCCTGCTGCTGGGCGAGACCATGGTGGCGCGGGCCTTGCTGCCGCAGCGGCCGGCCGGCGCCATCGCCCTGGCCCGGGGGCGGCGCGGGCCCGATGGCGCCTGGCATTGCGCCCTGGTGCGCGGCGGCCGGACGGCGTCGCATGTCCTGAGCCAGGCCGAGGGCGAGTGGCGCCTGCTCGCGGTGGCCGACGCGGATTGCCAGGCCCAGGCCCTGCCGCTGGATGCGGCGATGAGCTGGGCGGCGGCACAGGCCGGGCCGGCGGTCGCCATCGCAGGCGCCGCCGACGGCAGTCTTGACGTCTGGACCCTGCAGGCGGCCGTGGCCGCGGCGCAGATGGCCGGCGCCCTGGGCTGGGTGCTGGAGCGCACCTTGCAGTACGCCAACGAGCGCCAGCAGTTCGGCCGGCCTATCGGCAAGTTCCAGGCCATCCAGCATCAATTGGCGGTCATGAGCGAGCATGTCTGCGCGGCCCGGATGGCGGCGCAGCTGGGCTGCAGCGGCGACGGCGCGCTGCCGGACCGCTTGCGGGTGGCCACGGCCAAGGCGCGCTGCAGCGAGGCGGCCCTGGCGGTGGCCGAGCTGGCGCATGCGATCCACGGCGCCATCGGCTTTACCGAGGAGTACGACCTGCAGCTCTACACGCGCCGCCTGCACGCCTGGCGCCAGACGGCCGGCAGCGAAGCCTATTGGCAGGAGGCCGCCGGCCAGGCCCTGCTCGCGCATGAGGGGCTGACGCTCGATCTGGTGCGCCGTATCACCGATGTCCCGGCCTGAGCGGGACGGCAAGGAGAACCCAATCATGGCATTTCTGCAAATCGAACGCGAAGGCGGCATCGTTACCGCGACGATGAACCAGCCGGAAACGCGCAATGCGCTGACGGGAAACACCGCCGTCGACGAGTTCGTGGCGCTGTGCGCCGACATCCGCCGCGATGCCGGGGTCAAGGTGCTCATCATCACCGCGGCGGGCCCGATCTTCAGCTCCGGCGGCAACGTGAAGGACATGCGGCGCTTTTTCGATGAGGCGGTGACGCCGGAAAGCATTTGCGAAGAGTACCGCCAGGGTATCCAGCGCATCCCGCTGGCGCTGCACGCGCTGGATGTGCCGGTCATCGCCGCCATCAACGGGCCGGCCATCGGCGCCGGCCTGGACTTGGCGTGCATGTGCGATATCCGGATCGCCGCCGATACCGCGACATTCGCCGAGAGCTTCGTGCGCGTGGGCATCGTGCCCGGCGACGGCGGCGCCTGGCTGTTGCCGCGCGCGGTGGGCATGGCGCGCGCCTGCGAGATGGCCTTCACCGGCGAAGCCATCGACGCGGCCGATGCGCTGGCCTGCGGGCTGATCAGCCGCGCCGTGCCGGCCGAGGCGCTCATGCCGACCGCCAGGACGCTGGCCGCGAAGATCGCCGCCAATCCCGGGCCGGTCATGCGCATGACCAAGCGTCTCCTGCGCGAAGGCCAGCAGGCCAGCCTGGCGTCCTTGCTGGAGCTGTCGGCCAGCTACCAGGCGCTGGCGCACAAGACGGCCGAGCACCGCGAGGCGGTGACAGCCTTCATCGAGAAGCGGGCGCCGAAGTTCTGAGGCCTGCGCCGCGGCCCCTGTGCCGGACCGTCCGGCCCGGCCGCGCATCCGGGACGGACACCGGGCCAGCCCGGCAATGATCCCCGACACACCGTGCCCCGGCGTGGAGAGACTCCGCGCCGGGTATTGACCTTGCCGTCGTTGTAATGCCTAGCCTTGCATGGAATTGATGCAGCGCCGCTTCCGTCCTTCCGGAGCGGCACAGATAGGGGCATATCCATGCGTGGAAAATTGAAGATCGCCTTGATGGCGGGCGTCATCGCGGTGGCCGGGGGCTTGGCGCTTGCCGGGCGCGAGGTCTCGGGGGGCGAAACGGCGGCGCAGCAGGCGCCGGCAGGCGGCGCGCCGCAGGTGCCGGTGGCCGAGGTGATTACGCGCGTCCTTGCGCCATCGGCCGAGTTCACGGGGTTCCTGGCGGCGCCCGGGACGGTCGAGCTGCGGTCGCGCGTCGGCGGCGCGCTTGAGACGGTGCAGGTTCCCGAGGGCGGGATGGTGCGCCAGGGCCAGGTGCTGTTCCAGATAGACCCGCGCCCTTTCCAGGTCGCGCTGGATAACGCCCTGGCGCAATTGCGCCAGGCCGAAGTCCTGGCGCGGCAGGCCCAGGCCGACGCCGCGCGCACGGAGCGGCTGGTGGATACCGGCGCGGTTTCGCGCAAACTCCATGAGGATGCGCTATCGGCGCGCAGCGCCAGGCTGGCCCAGGTGCAGGCGGCCAGGGCCGCCGTGGCGGGCGCGCGCCTTGACTTGGCGTATACGCGCGTCGTGGCGCCGATTTCGGGGCGTGTGGACCGGGTGAGAGTCACCGAAGGCAATCTGGTCCATGGCGGGGTGTCGGGCGCCGCCACGCTGCTGACCACGATTGTGTCGGTCGATCCCATGCACGTCTATTTCGATATCGATGAGGCGACCTACCTGAAGGCCATCAGGCATGGCCGGCCCGATCCCGCCGGGGGGCAGGCCGCCCTGAAGGTCGACGTCGGCCTGGCCACCGATCCGGATCTGCCCTATGGAGGGGTGCTGGACTTCGTGGGCAACCAAGTCGATCGCGGCACGGGCACTATCCGCGCGCGGGCGGTGCTGCCCAATGCCGATGGCCAACTGACGCCCGGCCTGTTCGCGCGCGCCCGGCTGGTGACCGGTGATCCGCGCCCGACCGTGTTGGTCGATGACCAGGCCGTGGGCACGGACCAGGGCAAGAACTATGTGCTGGTGGTGGACCAGGATCAGCGGGCCCAGTATCGCCCCGTGCAGTTGGGGCCGATGGCGCAGGGGCTGCGCGTGATCTCGGAGGGGCTCCAGGCGGGCGAGAAAATCATACTCAAGGGCCTGGTGCGGCCCGGCATGGCCATCACGCCGCGCATGGTGGCGATGGGACAGGCCGAGCCGGCCGCGGGGGAAGTCCGATGAAGTTCCCGCATTTCTTCATCGGCCGCCCGGTCTTCGCCATTGTCTTGTCCCTGTTGATCCTCCTGGCGGGCGCCATGGCGTTCTGGCAATTGCCCCTGAGCGAATATCCCGCCGTCACGCCGCCCACGGTGCAAGTCACCGCCAGCTACCCGGGAGCCAGCCCGGAAGTGATCGCCGACACCGTGGCCGCGCCGCTGGAGCAGGCGGTCAATGGCGTCGAGGGCATGCTGTATATGAACGCCCAGATGGCGACCGACGGCCGCATGGTGCTCACCATCGCCTTCAAGCACGGAACCGATCCCGATATGGCGCAGATCCAGGTGCAGAACCGGGTGTCGCGCGCCTTGCCGCGTCTGCCGCAGGAGGTTCAGCGTATCGGCGTGGTCACGCAGAAAACATCGCCGGATGTGTTGATGGTCGTGCACATCGTGTCTCCCCAGAAGCGCTATGACCCGCTGTATTTGTCCAATTTCGCGATCCGCCAGGTGCGTGATGAGCTGGCGCGCCTGCCCGGCGTTGGGGATGTGCTGGTCTGGGGCGCGGGGGAGTACGCCATGCGCGTGTGGATCGATCCGGCCAAGGTCGCCGCGCGCGGCCTGACCGCCAGCGATGTCGTGGCCGCCTTGAGGGAGCAGAATGTGCAGGTCGCGGCGGGCTCGGTCGGGCAGCAGCCCGACGCATCCGCGGCATTCCAGGTGACGGTCAATACCCTGGGCCGCCTGGCCAGCACGGAGCAGTTCAGCGCCATCGTCCTGAAAACCGGCGCCGACGGCCAGGTGACGCGCCTGCGCGATGTCGCGCGCGTGGACCTGGGCGCCGACGGCTACACCCTGCGCAGCCTGATTGACGGCGAGGCGGCGCCCGCGCTGCAGATCATCCAGAGCCCCGGGGCCAATGCCATCGACGTCTCCAATGCCGTGCGCGCCAGGATGCAGGCGCTTGCCCAGGGCTTCCCGCAGGATGTCTCATACCGGATCGCCTATGACCCCACGGTCTTTGTCCGGGCGTCGCTGCAATCCGTGGCGATCACGCTGCTGGAAGCCATCGCCCTGGTCGTCATCGTGGTCGTGCTGTTCCTGCAGACCTGGCGGGCGTCCATCATTCCGCTGGTGGCCGTGCCGGTCTCATTGGTCGGGACGTTCGCGGTGATGCATATGTTCGGCTTCTCGCTGAACACGCTGTCGCTGTTCGGCCTGGTGCTGTCCATCGGCATCGTGGTGGATGACGCCATCGTGGTGGTCGAGAACGTGGAGCGGCATCTGGCGCTGGGCGAGCCGCCGGGGCAGGCCGCGCGCAAGGCCATGGACGAAGTGACGGGGCCGATCCTGGCCATCACCTCGGTGCTGGCCGCGGTCTTCATTCCTTCCGCCTTTCTCTCCGGCCTGCAGGGCGAGTTCTATCGCCAGTTTGCCCTGACCATCGCGATTTCGACCATTCTGTCGGCCATCAACTCGCTGACGCTTTCGCCCGCGCTGGCGGCCATGCTGCTCAAGCCGCACCACGGGGCGGGGCAGGCCGATTGGCTGACACGGGTGATCACAGGTGTCTTCGGCGGCTTCTTCCGGCGTTTCAACCGCGGCTTCGACAGGGCGGCGGCGTCCTACGAAGGAGCGGTGCGCCGGGCCGTGCGCGGCAGCGCCATCGTGCTGCTGCTGTACGCCGGTTTCGTCGGCCTGACCTGGCTCGGTTTCCACCAGGTGCCCAATGGCTTCGTGCCGGCGCAGGACAAGTATTTCCTGGTGGGTATCGCGCAATTGCCCAGCGGCGCGTCGCTGGACCGCACCGAGGCCGTGGTCAAGCAGATGTCGGCGATCGCGCTGGCCGAACCCGGCGTGGAGAGCGTGGTGGCCTTTCCGGGCCTGTCGGTCAACGGCCCGGTGAACGTGCCCAACTCGGCGCTGATGTTCGCCATGCTGCGGCCTTTCGACGAGCGCCAGCATGCTTCGCTGTCGGCCGACGCCATCGCCGGCAAGCTGATGGGCAAGTTCGGCGTAATCCAGGATGGCTTCGTGGGCATCTTCCCGCCGCCCCCGGTGCCGGGCCTGGGCGCCATGGGAGGTTTCAAGCTGCAGATCGAAGACCGCGCCGGCCTGGGGTACGAGGCCTTGGCCCAGGCGCAGGCGCGGATCATGGCGAAAGCCTCGCAGGCTCCGGAGCTGGCCAATATGCTGGCCAGTTTCCAGACCAATGCCCCGCAACTGCAGGTGGACATTGACCGGGTCAAGGCCAAGCGCATGGGCTTGTCGCTGACCGATGTGTTCGAGACGCTGCAGATCAACCTGGGTTCGCTGTATGTCAATGACTTCAACCGCTTCGGCCGCAGCTATCGCGTCATGGCGCAGGCCGATGCGCCATTTCGCATGCAGGCCGAGGATATCGGCGCGCTCAAGGTGCGCAATGCGCGCGGAGAGATGATTCCGCTCAGCGCGTTCGTCACCCTGACACGCGGGTCGGCGCCGGACCGCATCATCCATTACAACGGCTTTCCATCTGCCGATATCAGCGGCGGCCCCGCCGCGGGCTATTCGTCGGGCCAGGCCATCGAGGCCATCGAGAAGATCGTGGGCGAGACGCTGCCCGAGGGCATGGTGTTTGAATGGACGGACCTGGTCTACCAGGAAAAGCAGGCCGGCAATTCGGCGCTGTACATCTTCCCGTTGGCGGTGGTGCTGGCCTTCCTGATCCTGGCCGCCCAGTACAACAGCTGGTCGCTGCCGCTGGCGGTGCTGCTGATCGCTCCCATGGCCTTGCTGTCGGCGATCGCCGGCGTATGGCTGGCCGGGGGGGACAACAATATCTTCACCCAGATCGGCTTCGTCGTGCTGGTGGGGCTGGCGGCCAAGAACGCCATCCTGATCGTCGAGTTCGCGCGGGCCAGGGAAGACGCGGGGGCCGACCCGCTGAGCGCCGTGCTGGAAGCGGCGCGGCTGCGCCTGCGCCCCATCCTGATGACCTCGCTGGCCTTCATCGCCGGCGTGGTGCCGCTGGTGCTGGCCACCGGGGCCGGCGCGGAAATGCGCCGCGCCATGGGGGGCGCGGTATTCGCCGGCATGCTGGGCGTGACCTTCTTCGGCCTGCTGCTGACGCCGGTGTTCTATGTGCTGGTGCGCCGGCTTGCCCTGCGCCGCGCCGGCCGCCCGCCGCGCATGCCCGCGGTTGCCAGGTATGGTTCGGAGAAACATTGATATGAGATTTGCTCTTGCGCATGTCCGCCCGCCTGGACTGCTGACGGCGCTGGCGCTGGCCGCCGCGCTGGGCGGCTGCAGCCTGGCGCCCCGGTATGAACGTCCCGCCAGCCCCGTGGCGGCGGCCTATCCCACGGGCGAGGCCTATGGGCCGGCGGCATCCGACGCTTCGCCGGCGGCCGCCGACATCGGCTGGCGGGATTTTTTCCGTGATCCGCTCTTGAGGCAATTGATCGAGGTTGCCTTGCACAACAACCGGGATCTGCGCCAGGCCGCGCTCAAGGTGGAGGCGGCGCAGGCGCTCTACCGCATCCAGCGCGCCGAGCTGGCCCCGAGCCTGGCGCTTGCCGGCCAGGCGTCCGTCGAACGCCTGCCGGCCGATCTGCGCGCGGCCCGGGAGGCCGGCATCGAGCGGCGTTATGAGGTAGGCGGCGCCGCGGCCACCTGGGAGCTGGATCTATGGGGGCGTATCCGCAGCCTCAACGATCAAGCGCTGGCCGCGTATCTGGCCTTGGCGGAAACCCGCCATGCCGCACAGATGAGCCTGGTGTCGGAAGTGGCCACGGTTTATCTGGCCCTGCGCGCGGACCAGGAACTCCTGGGCCTGGCCGACGCCACCCTGGAGGCGCAGCGGCGTTCCTATGAGCTGACGGGCCACCTGCTGGGCGCGGGGCACGCCACCCGCTTGGACCTGCGCCTGGCGGAGACCGCCTTGCGCGATGCCGAGGCCAGCCGGGCGGCATCTCTGCGGCAGGCGGCCAGGCGGCGCAATGCGCTGGTGCTGCTGCTGGGCCAGGCCCTGACGCCGGAGCAGTCGCGGCGCCTGGACGCGGCGGCCGTTCTGTCCGATGACGTCATCCCCGGCGATCTTCCGGGCGGCCTGCCTTCGGACTTGCTGGCCCGGCGTCCCGACATCCGGGCCGCCGAGCAGGTGCTGCGCGGCGCCAATGCCCATATCGGCGCGGCGCGCGCGGCTTTTTTTCCCGCCATCCACCTGACGGCATCGGCGGGGACGGCCAGCGCCTCGCTGGGGGAGTTGTTCGAGGCCGGCTCGGGAGCTTGGCGCTTTGCCCCGAGGATGTCTTTGCCGGTGTTTCAAGGCGGCGCCTTGCGGGCGGCCCTGGACGCCGCGCACGTGCAGAAGCGCATCGAGATCGCCCGTTATGAGCAGGCCGTGCAGGCGGCCTTCCGGGACGTGGCCGATGGGCTGGCCGGCAAGCGCACCCTCGATGAGCAGGTCCGTGCCGAACGGCTGTCCGTGGCCGCCAGCCGCGATGCCCGCGCGCTGGCGGCCATGCGCTTCGAGCTGGGCCAGGATGACTACCTTGCCGTGCTGGAGGCGCATCGCGACCTGTACGCCACGCAGCGCAGCCTGGTCGCCACGCGCCTGGCGCGCCTGAACAACCTCATCGGCCTGTACAAGGCGCTGGGGGGCGGGTGGAGCACGCCGCCGCGCGACGGCTAGCGCCGATCGGACGGGCAGGGCGGCTTGCTGCCTGGGCTACTGCGCGGCCACCATGTGCAGCCCGGGGCCCAGGTGGGCGGCGCCGTCGATCTGCAACAGCTGCCCGGTCATGAGGTGGCCGGCGGGGGTGGCGAGGAAGGCGACCAGTTCGGCGACTTCTTCGACCGAGGTGGCGCGGCCCATGGGCGTGGCGGCCACCAGGCGGTCCAGCATGGCCCGGGCGGCCTCGCCGGCCAGGCCTTCGGTGATGACCGCGCCCGGGCCGATGCAGTTCAGCGCGATGTCATCGGCCGCCCATTCGAGCGCCAGCGTGCGCGTCAGCCCCAGCACGCCCGCGCGCGCGGCGATGGAGTGGGCGATTCCCATCGAGCCCCGGTCCACGCCGGACAGCGAGATGTTGACCACGGTGCCCTTGCGCGCTTTCAGGAAGGGATAGGCCGCCTTGGTGATGACGAACACCGCGTTCAGGTTGGTGTCGATGACGGCGTCCCAGCCCTTGCGGCTGATCTGGGCCGCCGGCGCGAAGAATTGCCCGCCGGCGTTGTTGACCAGCAGGTCCAGGCCCCGGCGTTCGCCGATCTCCGCGACAAGGGCCTCGATGGCGGCGGTGTCGCGGATGTTGGCGCTGGCGTAGTCGAACTCGCCCGGCAGCTGCCGGGCCAGGCTGGCCGTCTGGGCCAGGGCTTCTTCGCGGCGGCCGATCCCGTAGACGTCCATGCCCAGTTCCAGCAGGCGCAAGGCGATGGCCCGGCCTATGCCCGATCCGGCGCCGGTGACCAGCGCGCTGCGTCCGATCAGGACGCCGGGCCGCATCACATGGGTGGACGCGGCGCAAGTCGATGTATTCATGTTGCCTTCCTCATGGGGTTCAGGACGAATGGCTCAAGGGGTCTCGCGTTTCGGTCCGCCCACGTGGGGCGTGGCGCTGCGCGCGATGCGCAGGCCGTCGAAGAGGGCGGGAAAGGCCGGGACATGCTCGCCGCTGGGCAGGGCTTGCGAAACCGCGCCGGGACGCAGCTGGCGGATGAGCGCCAGGGCCTGTGCCGGCGGCTGCACGTTGCCGGCCGGTATCTGCAGCGCGCGCGCCTGGCGCAGGACCTCCTCGCGCGTTTGCGGCAGCGTCCAGGCTTCGACCAGGGCGTCGAAGTGCGCCGCGCGGCGGATGCGTTCCTGGATGGGCGCGTCCTCGGCGCCGATCAGGGGCCGCAGGCGGGCCCAGTAGCTATCCAGGCCGCCAAGGATATAGACGTGGCCGTCGGCGCAGCGGTAGATGCTGGATGGCGCGGAGGCGCGGTCGCGGTTGCCCATGGGTGGATCCAGCGTTTCGCCTTCGCTCAGCGCCAGCGCCGCCGGGCCGAGCAGCATGGCCGAGGCGACCTCCATCATGGAGATGTCGATCAGGCGCGCGCGGCCTTCCAGGACGGCCATGGCGCAGGACAGGCCGGCGTACATGCCGCTGAACATGTCGACGGGCCAGCCGGTGGACAGGCGCGGCGTGCCGTCCTCGTTGCCATTGAGCAGGGCGAAACCCGATTCGCACTGCGCGATGGTGTCCATGCAGACGCGGTCGTCCTGCTGCCCATAGCCGGAGATGAGCACCACGGTCAGGCGAGGATGGCGCCGCCGCAGCGCCGGGCCCTGCAGGTCCAGCCGGGCCAGCGAACCGGGGGCGAGGTTGCAGATGAAGGCGTCGGCCTCGTCCAGCAGCGCGTCGAGCGCCTGGCGGCCGTCCGCCAGGTCCAGCACCTGGCTGCGCTTGCCTGTGTTGAAGCTGCGCGCATAGAAACTGCCGTATTGATTGCCGGGCAGGGTGCGCACGCCGTCGCCGCGCGGCGGCTCCAGCTTCAGGACATCGGCGCCGAAATCGGCCAGGTATTGGGCGGCGGTCGGCCCGGCGATGAACTGGGACAGTTCGACGATGCGCTTGCCGGCCAGCGGACGGGGGGTGTCGGCCTCAGGCATGAATCACCCGCTTGGCCTTGTGCACCGTGCGCGGCAGGGTGCCGTTGTCGACCACTTCGACGTGGAACCGCACCTGCAGGCGGTCGCGCAGGCGCTGCGACAGGCGTTCGGCCAGGTCGGCGCCGGTGTCGGTCTCCCGTTCGACGCGCAGTTTCACGCCGGTGAGAAAGCCGGTCTTGGGGTCCTTGACGCTGTCGTCGATGATGATGACGTATTCGTTGGTGATGCCGGGGAAACCTCGGACCACATCCTCGATCGCCGAAGGAAAGAGGTTGACGCCGCGCACGATCAGCATATCGTCCGCGCGCCCGAGCACGCCCCCGGGCAGGCGCGCGTGCGTGCGGCCGTCCGGGGCCGGGCGGCTGTCGCGCACCACGATGTCCCCGGTCCACCAGCGCACCAGCGGGCAGGCCTGCTTGTCCAGGTGGGTGAGCACCAGCACCCCGCGCTCGCCGTCGGCCACGGGTTCGTGGGTCTCTGGATGAAGGATTTCCACATAGATGAAGTCCTCGGCCAGGGTGGGGCCGAGCTGCAGCGAGGTGTCCCAGCCTATGGGCTGGCATTCCAGCGCGCCGTAGCAATCGAACATCCGGGCGCCCCACAGGCGCTCGATCCGTTCGCGCGTGCCGGGCACGCTGGCGCCGGGTTCGCCGCCGACGCATACCATGCGCACGCGCGACTCCCGCAGGTCGCGTCCCATGGATTGGGCGGTTTCCGCCATGTGGGCCATGAAAGAGGGCGTGCCGATCACGCAGTCGGTGCCGTATTGGAACAGGGTCTCCACCTGGCGCTGCGTGTCGCCCGAGGAACCGGGGATCACCAGCGCGCCGACGCGCTGGGCGGCCAGCGTGGCGCCCAGGCCGCCAACGAACCAGGCGTAATTGAACATGCATTGGAAGATGTCGCCGCGCCGCAGGCCTTGGCCGTACAGGTAGCGGGCGTAGAGTTCGGCCCAGCGGTCCACGTCATGCTGGGTCCACAGCACCGGGGCGGGCTGGGCGGTGGTGCCCGAGGAAAAATGCACTCTGACCGCCTCGCCGGGCTGGACGGCGGCCAGGGTGCCGAAGGGCGGGGCGGCCCTCAGGCCCTCGAGGTAGTCGCGCTTGTGCGTGAAGGGCAGGCCGCGCAGGTCCGCCAGGCTCTTGAGGTCCTCGGGAACGAAACCCGCCTGCGCGAAGACGTTCCGGTAGTGCGCGCTGGTGTCGGCGACGCGCCGCAACTGGCGGCGCAGGGCGTCAAGCTGGAACTGCTCGATCCGCTCGCGCGGCCAGGTTTCGATCTCATCCCAGATGGTATTGGAATAAGGGAGTCGCTCTTGCTGCTTCATCGTTGGAGTCCTTGAGTAGGCCCCGCAGCGCATAGGCCGCGAGGGTGTGCGCGATATCGTCTATCGCCGCTTCGCTCTGCAGTCGGCGCTGGCTGTACCAGACAGTGGCCCAGTTCAGCGCTCCGAAGAAGGGTTTGCTCAACAACCTGGCGGGCAAGTCCACAAAAGATCCGGCTCGGATGCCGTCATCGATCACCTCGACGAACATCTGTTCGTAGTCATCGCGCATCTTGACCACCGAGCGCAGGCGCTTGGTGGCCGCGGAGGCTTCCAGCAAATGGCGCTCCAGGCCCTGTACCGCCACCTTTTGCATGGGCAGCTCCTTGAGCAGGATCTGGGTATGCCGCAGCGCCATGGCCGACAGCCGCTCGACCGCGTTGGCCCCGCCGCGCGCGATCGGCTCGATCTGGTCGGTCAGCCGTGTCATGGCCGCCACCTGGACGTCGAAGAACAGATCGGCCTTGCTGCGGTAGTGGTGATAGATGCGGCCCTTGGTGGCCCCCAGGCGCTGGGCCACCGCGTCGATGGAGGTCGCGGCATAGCCGAACTCCATGAAAAGCTCGGCTGCCGCCTGGAGGATTTCTTCGCGCGACTCGCCGCCACCCGCCTCTGCCGGGTTCTGTTGTGCACTCACCATTGCCACCTCTTGTCGAATACAGGTCAGTCAGGCTGCTCTTCGGTCTCCTTGCGGATAGCGCGCGATAACACCAGCCGCTGGATTTCGGAAGAGCCCTCGTAGATCTCGAGTATGCGCTGGTCGCGGTACAGGCGCTCGGCGACCGTCGGCTTGCAGTAGCCCAGCCCACCCCAGATCTGGACGGTATTGTCCACCACCCGATGGGAAACCTCCGAGGCGAACAGCTTGGTCATGGCGCCCAGGTGGGAGACGTCCTCGCCCCGGTCGTAGGCCTGCGCGGCCTGGTAGAGCATCATGCGGGCGGCGGATATCTCCGTGGCCATGTCGGCCAGGCGAAAGCCGATGGCCTGGTTTTCGCCGATGGCCTGGCCGAAGGTCTTGCGGCTGACGGCGCGCCGGCTGGCCTCGCGGAAGCCGGCCAGAGCCACCCCCAAGGACTGGGCCGCCACCATGATGCGGCCGACATTGAGCGTTTGCAGCGCCAGGCGCAGGGCCCGGTTGAGTTCGCCGACACGGGCGCTGTCGGGCACCACCAGGTCCACCTTGAGGTTGGACGTCTGAGTGCCCCGGATGCCCATTTTGTCGGAGAGCTCGTCGATGACGGCGCCTTCCTGCTCCTTGTCCACCATGAAGGCGCTGATGCCCCGGCCGCCGGCGGCCGGGTCCGTCTTGGCGAAGACCACGTAGTAGCGCGAGGCGCCGCCGTTGCCGATCCAGTACTTTTCGCCGCGCAGGCGCCAGCCCGCGCCTTCGCGCACGGCGGTCGCCTCGATGGCCGCCGCGTCCGAGCCCGCGCTGCGTTCGGACAGGGCGAAGCTGGTGGCGCGGCCTTCGGCCATCTCGCGCAGGTAGAAGGCCTTTTGCTCATCGCTGCCCGCCAGCAGGAGGGGGAAGGCGCCCAGCTGGTAGGCGCACATGATGGCCGCCGTCGAGGCGCAATGCGTGCCCAGGGCTTCGACGGCCGCCACCGTGGCCACCAGGTTGGCGCCCTGGCCGCCCCATTGCGTGGGCAGGAACAGGCCGGTGAACTTGTGCTCGACCAGCGCCGAAATGGTTTCCCACGGGTAGCGCTGGTCACGGTCGAGCTCGGGCGCCAGCGGCGCGAAATGTTCGGCGCCCAGGCGATGGGCCAGCGCCTGCCAGCGGCTGGCGGTGTCGTCCAGAGATGGATTCCAGATCACGGTCACTTCGAGTTCTCCAAAGTAGTCGCCACGGGCCGGGCCTGCTTGCGGCGGGACGCGAACAGACTCATGAGCCCTTGCGGGAAAAGGGTGAGGACGAGGATGAGCAGGCAGCCGAGCACGATCTTGTCGACATTGCCGCCGAAGGAAAAGAATTTCTCCTGGATCAAGACCAGGGCGGTGGCCAGCAGCGGGCCGAACAGCTGGCGGCGGCCGACCAGCACCACGGCGGTCAGCATCAGGATGAGGAAATAGGTCTCCAGGATGTCCGCGCTGACATAGGCGCGCTGGTAGGCGTACAGCCAGCCGGCGCAGGCGCTGATGGGCGCGGAGAACAGAAAGACCTGCAGGCGCGCCTTCAACGGGTCGATGCCGCTCATGGTGGCCAGGCGCGGGTTCAGGTGGGCCATCAGCGCGGCCTGCCCCAGGCGCGAGTGGCGGAAGCGCCAGACCAGGTAGAGGGTGATGGCCAGCAGCGCATAGGCGTAGGGCCAGAGTGCCTGGTCGTTGTCCGCTTTCAGGGTGAGCGGGCCGATGGACAGATCCAGCGTGGGCAAGCCGCGTATGCCGTCCGAGCCGCCAAGGAAGGCCCAGTTGGCCGCCAGCGTGACCGCCACCACGGACACCGCGTAGGTGACGAGGGAGAAAACGAATTGGCGCAGGCGCAGCGTGGCCAGGCCCACCAGCGCGGCCAGCACCAGGGCGGTGGCGATGGAAGCCGCCAGCGTCGTCCAGGCGCCGGCGCCGGCGCGGGTGGACAGTAGCGCCGTGGCATAGGCGCCGGCGGCGAAGAAGACGGTGTGCCCGAGGCTGACCTCGCCGAGATCGGAGACGATGACGTCCAGGCCATAGGCCATGACGGCCATGATGGCGATCAGCACGGCGGCGCTGTAGACCGCCGCGGAGCCGCCCAGCCAGGCCGGCAGGCAGAAGAGCCCGACCGCGCAGGCGAGCAGGATAAGGCGGCGGCAGGCGTGGGCGGCCATCAGTGCGCCTCCCGCGCCACGCCGGCGCTCAGGCCGCCCGGGCGCAGCACCAGCATGGCGATCAGCACCGCGAAAGCCGCCGAAGTGGCATAGGCGGGCGACACCAGGGTGCTGAACAAGGCCGTGAAGACCCCCAGCGCCACGCCCGCCACATAGCTGCCGGTGACACTGCCTATGCCGCCCAGGACGACGACCACGAAAGTGATGATGACCTCTTCGAAGCCCATGGAGGTCAGGATGGGCGTGCGCGGCGCCACCAGCCCGGCGGCCAGCGCCACCGCCGCGCCTTCGAAGGCGAACACCCCGTAGTAGACCCGGCGCACGTCGATGCCGGCGAGCTGGGCCAGCTTGGGGTCTTCGGCGACCATGCGCACCAGCCGGCCGGCGCGGCTGCCGTCCAGCACGCGCTTGAGCAGAAGAAAGAGCAGGATGGCGGCCGCGACGATGGCGGCGTCCTGCCAGGTCAGCCAGAGATCGCCGAACTCGATGTCGCGCTGCGACCAGGCCGTATCCAGCACCTGCCCGGTCGAGCCGAAGACCAGCGAGGCCGCGCCGTGCATGACGTAGCCGAAGCCCAGGGTCATGATCATGATGGACACCAAGTTCTGCTCGAAGGTGGCGCGCAGCATGACGCGCTGCATCACGAGCCCCAGCAAGGCCCCGGCGGCCATGGCCAGCGGCAAGGCCAGCAGATAGGGCAGCCCGGCGGTGGTGGTGGCCCACCAGGTGATGAAGGCGCCCAGCATATACATCTGGCCATGGCCGAAATTGACCAGCCGCGCCACGCCCAGCAGGAGGGTCCAGCCGATGGCGATGAGGGCGTAGGCGTGGCCCAGCACGAGGCCGTTTATCAGTTGTTGCGCGAGATTCATGCGGTATGCGCTCCCAGGTATGCTTGCGCGATGCGCGGATCCGCGCCGATCTCGGCCGCGGGGCCTTCCAGCACCAGCCTGCCGCGTTCCAGCAAGAGCAGGCGGTCCACGACCTGCAGCGCGGCGCGCACGTTCTGCTCCACCAGCAGGATGGCCAGGCCGGCGCGGGCCAGCTCGCGCAGGCTGTGCAGCAGCTGCGTCACCAGCATGGGCGCCAGGCCGATGGAGGGTTCGTCCAACAGCAGGGCGCGCGGGCCCATCATCAGCGAGCGCCCTATGCCCAGCATCTGGCGCTCGCCGCCGGACAGCTGGCCGCCGAGATGCTGGCGGCGCTCGCGCAGGCGCGGGAACAGTTCATAGATGTCATCGCGGCTGTAGTAGCGGCGGTCCTGCGCCGCGCCGGCCGCGGGGCGGGCCGAGAGCGTGAGGTTCTCGTCCACCGTCAGGCGCGCGAACACCAGGCGCGACTCGGGCACCAGCAGCAGGCCGGCGCGCACCCGTTCATGGGTGGGCAGGCGGCCGACGGGCCGGCCGTCGAGCATGACCTCACCGCTGACGGCCGGCTGGCCGCGCGACCAGCCCAGCAGGGCGTTGACCAGGGTGGACTTGCCGGCGCCGTTGGCGCCGATGACACCGACGATCTCGCCCGCCGCGATATCCAGCCGGTCCAGCTTCAGCACGCGGTTGCCCGCATAGCAGACCTCCAGCCCGCTGGCGTTCAGCACGGCGGCGCTCATGCGGCACCGCCCAGATAGGCTTGCAGCACGCGCGGGTCGCGCTGGACTTCGGCGGGCGTGCCGCTGGCCAGCGGACGCCCCAGGTTCAGCACGCAGATGCGATCGGCGACGGACATGATGAGATCCATGTGGTGTTCGATGACGACCAGGGCCAGGCCTTCGCGCTTGAGCGACAGCAGCAGGTCGGTCAACTGCGCCATGTCCGAGCCGCCGAGGCCGGCGGCCGGCTCATCCAGCAGCAGGACTTGCGCGCCATCGCCGTAGGCCAGCGCGATGGAAAGCATGCGCTGCATGCCATAGGAGATTTCGTGCGGGCGCAGTTCATGGCAGGCCGCGGGCAGGCCGAAGCGCTCCAGCCGTTGCCGGGCCTGGGCGCTCAAGGCCGCGGCCTTGCGGCCGGCCGCCAGAGGACGCAGGATGCTGGTGCCCAGCCCCGCGGTGCCGCCCAGCGCGGCGATCATGTTTTCGCGCACGCTCAACTGGTCGAAGAAAGCGTTCTGCTGGAAGGCGCGCTTGATTCCCAGGCGCGATAGTCCATGCGCGGGCACGCCGCTGATGTCGCGGCCATGCAGATAGACGCGCCCGCTGCGGGGAATCAGGGCCGAGACCGCGTCGTAGCAGGAGCTCTTGCCGGCGCCGTTGGGGCCGATGATGCCCAGCAGCTGGCCCGCCCGGACCTCCCAGCTGACATCCTCCAGCGCGACCAGCGCGCCGTAGCGCACGCCCAGTCCCTCGGCCCGCAGGGCGGCGGGCGACCGCCCGGCGGCAGGATCGGTGATCGGGGCGCTCATGGCTGGACCACGATCTTGCGGTCCTTGACCGTGAACAGATAGTAGTGGGACTTGAGCTGGCCGTTGGGTTCGAAATGGATCTCGCCCATGAGCGTGCCCTTGAAGCTGCCGCCGCGGATCCGCTTGGCGATGGCTTCGCGGTCCAGGGTCTTGAGCTCATTGGTCGCCTGTGCCCAGACCTGCAGGGACGCGGCGCCCAGCGCCATGAATTTGTCCGGGGCGTACTTGAACATTTCCTGCGTCTTGGCCACGAAGCGCTTGTTGGCCGGATTGGAGGCAAAGGGCTCGACGTCAGGGAAGTAGATGTCCGCGCCGATCAGGCCGTCGGAGGCATCGCCGGCGACATTGATGACGCTGGGCGCGACCGTGCCCACGGCGCTGACGAGCTTGCCCGGCAGACGCGACTGCCGGGCCTGGCGGATGATGGCCGGCATGCCCAGCCCTTCGTTGGCGTTGATGGCCACGGTAAGGTCGGGCTTGGCGGCGCGCACATTGGTCATCGCCACGCGGAAGTCCGCCTGCGCGAAGGGGAATTTCTCTTCGGCCACCTTTTCATAGCTGTGTCCGATGGCCTTGAGGCCTTGCTCGATCGAGGCCTGTGCGCCGTTGCCATAGGCGTCGTTCTCGGTCAGAAAGGCCAGCCGCCTGGCGCCCGCGCGCTTGATGTAGTCGGCGATCACGGCGCCGTCCTGGGCGTTGGAGCTGTTGAGCCGCACGGCCAGCGGATTGCCTTCGCCGGACAGGATGGGGTCGGCCTTGGAGATGGCGGTGATGTCCAGCACGCCGGCGCGCGCGATCACCGGCTGCATGGCCAGGGTGACGGGGCTGTTCCAGCCTTCGATGATGACCGAGACGCCCGCGCTGATGAGTTCGTTGGCCCGCGAGACGCCCACCGCCGGGGTGGATTCGTCGTCGCGCGCGAGGATTTCGATCTTGCGGCCCAGGACGCCGCCGTCTTCATTGATCACCGCGGCCATGGCCTGGATGGCCTGGGTAACGTGCTGGCCTTGCGGGCCCGCGCCGCCGGACAGCGGAAAGATGACGCCGACCTTGATGGGCGGTTCGGCCGCGCCCGCGGGCGCCAGCATGCCGATTCCCAGCGCCAGGACGAGGGGCGTCGTCACACGCAACAGCTTTTGTATCCGCTTCATGCCTGTCTCCTGATCTTATCGGCCGGCTTGCGCCGGCGCTGCGGTAATGCATCTAGGGGGACTGCGCGAGTGCTGCGCGGGCGGAGGATAGCGGCGCAAGACCGGTATGCCGTCGCACGCAAGGGCTGCCAGAGCAAACATACCATTCGGTATTTTTGATGGTCAATGACAACGATGAATATTCAGTATTGGCGGTTTCCCTAGGTATTTTGTTTTGTATTCGCTCCGCATTGAAAAGATACCAAGCGGTATGTATCATGGGTTTTCCTTTTCCTATCCTGAGGTCTGCTTCATGAAGACAGAAGGCAGTAGCGCGCTGGTGACGGGTGGCGCATCGGGCTTGGGCCTGGCGACCGCGCAACGCCTGGTCAGCCAGGGCATGAAGGTGGTGATCGCGGATTTGCCGGCGTCCGACGGCGCGGCGGTGGCGCGCGAACTGGGGGCGCGGTTCGCGCCGGCCAATGTCCTGGACGAGGCCGAGTTGCGTGCCGCTTGCGAACAGGCCGTGGCGATGGCGCCCCTGCGGGTGCTGGTGCATTGCGCCGGCCGGGGCGGACCGGTGCGCCTGCTCGACAAGGAAGGCAACCCCGGCTCGCTGGAGACCTACATCGACATCGTGCGCGTCAATCTGATCGGCACCTTCAATACCCTGCGGGTGGCGGCGGCGCAGATGGCGCGCAATGCGCCCGACGAAGGCGGCGAGCGCGGCGTCTGCGTGTTGACGGCCTCGGTGGCCGCCTACGAGGGCCAGATCGGACAGATCGGCTATGCCTCGTCCAAGGCCGGCGTGGTCGGCATGACCATCGTGGCGGCCCGCGACCTGGCAAGCAAGGCCATCCGGGTCTGCACCATCGCGCCGGGAATTTTCGATACGCCCATGCTGGCGCGCGTCTCGGAGGATGCCCGCAGGACCTTGTCCGCGTCGGTGCCGCACCCCGCCCGGCTGGGCACGCCGGCCGAGTACGCCTTGCTGGCCGAACACATCATTGTCAATCCCATGCTCAACGGCGAGACCATCCGGCTGGACGGCGCCTTGCGCATGGCGCCGCGCTGAGACACCGAGGAAACCACCATGTCGACGACGACCCACGAGCAGGACGAGGTGCTGCTGCAAAGCGGCGAGGGTATCCTGACCATCACCATCAACCGGCCGCAGGCGCGCAATGCGGTGACGCTGGCCGTGGCGCGGGGCATCGCGGCCGCGATCGACGAGCTCGACGCGCGCGACGACCTGCGCATTGGCATCCTGACCGGCGCCGGCGGTTCGTTCTGCGCCGGGATGGACCTGAAGGGCTTTCTGCGCGGCGAGCGGCCCAGTATCGAGGGGCGCGGTTTCGGCGGCCTGACGATGCGGCCGCCCAAGAAGCCGCTGATCGCCGCCGTGGAGGGCTATGCGCTGGCCGGCGGCTTCGAGCTGGTGCTGGCCTGCGATCTGGTGGTGGCCGCCGACAACGCGCAGTTCGGCGTGCCGGAAGTCAAGCGCGGCCTGGCCGCCACGGGCGGCGGCCTGCTGCGGCTGCCGCGCCAGCTGCCTTACCGGGTGGCGCTCGAACTGGCCTTGACGGGCGATATGTTTCCGGCGGCGCGGGCCTATCACCATGGTTTGATCAACCAGCTCACCGAGCCCGGCCAGGCCTTGGCGGGCGCGCGCGAGCTGGCGCAGCGCATCGTCGCCAACGGCCCGCTGGCCGTGGCGGCCAGCAAGCGCGTCATCATCGAATCCCAGGGCTGGCCGGCCGACGAACTCTGGAGCCGCCAGGCGGCGCTGACCGAGCACGTGTTCAACTCCGAGGACGCGCGCGAGGGCTCGGCTGCCTTCGCGCAGAAACGCGCGCCCGTCTGGCAGGGGAAATAGCCATGGCGGACGCGCGTTTCGATGGGCCCGGCCCGGATGCCCAGTACGAGGCCGGCCTGCGCTCGGGCCGCATTCTCCTGCAGCATTGCGAGGATTGCGCCGCCGTGCGCTTTCCGCCGGCGCTCGTGTGCCGCGCCTGCGGCAGTCCGCGCCTGCGCTGGCGCGAGTCGGACGGGCGCGGCGTCGTGTATTCCACCACCACGGTGCGCGACCGCAAGGGCGACTACAACGTCTCGCTGGTGGAGCTGGAGGGCGGTGCGCGCATGCTCAGCCGGGTCGAGGGCATGGCCGCCCCGGCCATCGGCCTGCGCGTGCGCGGACACATCGTCGCGCAGGAGGACGGCGCCCATGTCGTCTTCCGCGCGGAAGGGGAAGGCGCATGAGGCCGGCTTCGGATCAGGGGCTGCGCGGCCGCAGCGCCATCGTGGGCATCGGCAATACGCGGCGCTGGAACGCGCCCGGCCGCACGCCGTTCGATCAGCTGCAGGAAGCCGCCGTGCTGGCGCTGGAGGACTGCGGCCTGGGACTGCGGGATGTGGACGGCCTGTACTGCGCGATGTCCACCTCGGGCCTGCCGGTGCTGAACGTGGCCGAACGCCTGGGCATACGGCCGCGCCAGGCGGACGGCACCATGGTGGGCGGGGCATCGTTTCTGTTTCATCTGCAGTCCGCGATGGCGGCGCTGGAGACAGGCTTGTGCGAGGTCGCGCTGATCTGCTATGGCTCTAACCAGCTGACAGCCGGCGGCAAGCTGGCTTCCATGCCGGATCCCCAGCCATACGAGGCGCCGTTCGCGCCGCGCTATCCCATCTCCAGCTATGCGCTGGCGGCGGCGCGCCATATGCATCAGTACGGCACCACGCGCGAACAGCTGGCGGATGTGGCCGTGGCGGCCCGCGCCTGGGCCCGGCTCAATCCGGACGCCTATGCGCGCGAACCCCTGGGGCGCGGGGAGGTGCTGGCTTCACGCATGATCAGCGACCCCTTGAGCAAGGCCGATTGCTGTCTCGTGACGGATGGCGGGGCGGCCATCGTGCTGGTGGGCGCCGAACGCGCGCGCGATCTGCGGCGTCCGCCCATCTATGTGCTGGGAACCGGCATCGCGGTCACCCATCGTCAGATCTCGGCCATGCCGGACCTGACGATGACCGGCGCGGTGGAGTCGGGGCGGCGCGCCTATGCCATGGCCGGCCTGTCCGCGCGCGATGTCGATCATGTCATGCTCTACGACGCCTTCACGATCAACACCATCTTGTTCCTGGAAGACCTGGGTTTTTGCGCCAAGGGCGAGGGCGGCGCGCTCGTCGCCAGCGGGGCCATCGCGCCGGGCGGGGTATTGCCGGTCAATACCAATGGCGGGGGGCTGTCATGCAACCACCCTGGCATGTATGGCCTGTTTACCGTGCTGGAATCGGTGCAGCAGCTGCGCGGCGAGGCGGGCGAGCGGCAAGTGCCGGGCGCGCGGATATCGCTGGCCCATGCCAATGGCGGCGTGCTTTCGAGCCAGGCCACGGCCATCCTGGGCACGGCCGACGTGTTGTAGGGCCGTCCGTCTTCTTCAATCAGCCTTTCGGCGAGGTTGTCATGGCTATCGATCTTTCCCGGCTGCGGGATGCGCGCATCCCGGACGCGCAGCAGCGTTACGATTGGCGCGATTGCGCGCGCTATGCCCTGGCGCTGGGCGTGGGCCTGGACCCGCTGGATGAATCCGACCTGGCCTATCTGGACGAAACGCGCCTGAAGGTGGAGCCGACGCTGGTCAATGTGCTGGCCGATCCGGGGTTCTGGCTGCGCGATCTGCCGCTGGGCCTGGACTGGCGGCGCACCGTGCACGGCGAGCAGTCCATCCGCCTGCACCGTCCGCCCGCGCCGCAGGGCAATGTGAGAGGGGTCACGCGCATTGTCGATGTCGCGGATAAGGGCGCGGACAAGGGCGCGTTGCTCTATGTCGAGCGCGATCTCTTCGATCTTGAGGATGGCGGCCATCTCGCCACGCTGCGCCAGACGGTGTTTTGCCGCGGGGACGGCGGCTATGGCGGGGCGCCGGCTGTCCGGCCGCCGCCGGCGCCGCTGCCCGCGCGCGCGCCCGACCTCCTCGCCGACTGCCCGACCTCGCCGCAGGCGGCGCTGATCTACCGTCTGTCCGCCGATCTCAACCCCCTGCATATCGATCCCGCCTCGGCGCGCCGGGCGGGGTTCCCGCGGCCCATCCTGCACGGCATGGCCAGTTTCGGGGTGGCCGGGCATGGTCTGGTGCGCCATTGTTGCGCCGCCGATCCGCGGCGGATGCTGGCCATGGATGGCCGCTTCCGCGCGCCGGTGTATCCCGGCGAGACCCTGCGCCTGGAGATCTGGATGGAAGCGGCCGGGCAGGCCCGGTATCGAGCGATCGTGCGGGAGCGCGATGCCGTTGCCATCGATAACGGCAGTTTCGAGTTCGGGACATGATCATGACGACGAAAAAAGTCTTGGTGGTGGGCGCGCTGGGTGTGGTGGGGCGCGCGGTGATGGAACACCTGGCCGGCCGGGATGATGTGCATTGCGTGGGGCTGTCGCGCCGCGCGCCCGATTTCGCGCCCGGGGCCGTCTGGATCAGCGCCGACCTGCGCGATGCCGAGGCCACGCGCCGCGCCCTGGCCGGGCACGGCGACATCACGCATGTGGTCTATGCGGCCTTGAACGAACAGCCGGACCTGCTCAAGGGCTGGCGCGACCCCGACAATGTGGCCTTGAACACCCGTATGCTGGCGCATACGCTGCAGGCGCTGCGGGACGCGCCCTTGCGGCATGTCACGCTGATGCAGGGGACCAAGGCCTATGGGGTGCACACGGGCCGGGCCATGCGCATCCCGGCGCGCGAGGAGGATGCGCTGCGCGATCATGCGAATTTCTATTTCGATCAGCATGATCTGCTGGCTGAAGACGCGCGGCGCCGCGGATATGCATGGACCCTCTTTCGGCCGCAGATCGTGCTGGGCGTGGCGCTGGGCAGCGCCATGAACCCGGTCGCCACGCTGGGCGCCTATGCGGCGCTGCGGCGCGAGGCGGGTGAGCCGCTGGCTTATCCGGGACACCCCTGCCTGCTTACCGAGTGCACCGACGCGCGCCTGATCGCCCGCGCGGTGACCTGGGCCTGGGACGCCGCCGGGGCCTGGGGACAGGCCTTCAACATCGCCAATGGCGATGTCATGGTCTGGCGCCATCTGTTCGAGCGCCTGGCGGCTTTTTTCGATATGCCCTTGGGCGCGCCCACGCAGGACCGCATGCGCCATACCATGTCGCAGGAGGCCGATGCCTGGCGCCGCTTGGCGCGCCGGGCCAAGCTGCGTGTCCCGGAACTTTCCACCCTCATCGGTTTGTCCTGGCAGTATGCCGACGCCACCTGGGCCGCCCAGCATCCCTTGCCCCTGCCGCCCCTGGTGTCGACCATCAAGCTGCGCCAGGCGGGCTTTGGCGATTGCATCGACAGCGAGGTCTCGGTGCTGGAGCATCTGCGCGCGATGCAAGACCTGGGCTATCTGCCGCGCTGAGGCGGCGTGGCCGCGGCGCGGCCACGGGCCTTTACTGCAGTGGCGGGATGTCCAGCTTGGTGATGAGCGCGCCCCAGCGCCGGCTCTCGCGCTCGGTGATGTCGCGCAATTCCTGTGGCGTGCTGCTGCGCGCCTCGTTGCCGATCTGCCGCATGATCTGGCCGAATTCGGCTGACGCCGTGATCTTGCGCAGGGCGCCATTGAGGCGCGCCACCACCTCCGGCGGCGTGCCCGCCGGCGCGAAGACCGCGTACCAGGTCTCGCCGACGATATCGGGATAGCCGAGCTCGGCGAAGGTCGGGACGTCTTGCAGCAAGGGCTGCCGCTGCGGGCTGAGCACGGCCAGGGCGCGATACTGCCCCGCCCGCACATTGGGCACCGCGCTGGTGAGCGCCTCGATGTTTGAATCGACCACGCCGCCTATCATGTCGACCGTGGCCGGGGCGGCGCCCTTGTAATGCACCTGGGTGACCTTGATGCCCAGGCCGGAGGCGACCAGCTCGCCGAGCAGGTGCACCATGCTGCCCGAGCCGTTGGTGGCGTTGTTGATCTTATCCGGATGCGCCTTGGCATAGGCGACGTAGTCGGCCAGGCTGCGGGCGGGGAAATCCTTCTTGACGACAAAGGCGAAGGGCACGGTGGCCACGGCCGCCACGGGTGCGAAATCGTCCAGGGTGTAGGGCATCTGCTTCATCAGGTGCGGCGTGACCGTGAAGGTGCTGCCGGAGGAGAGCAGGAGCGTATAGCCGTCCTTGGGCGCCCGGGCGACGTAGGTGGCGCCTATGGTGCTGGCGGCGCCGGCCTTGTTGTTGACCACGAACGTGCCGCCCAGTTCTTCGCCCAGCTGCTTGGCGAGCTGGCGTCCCACGACGTCGCTGGTGCCGCCGGGCGGGAAGGGAATGACAAGGGTGACGGGTTTGTCGGGATAGACGGTCGTGGCCTGCGCCAGCGGCGCGAGGCTGGCCAGGGCCAGGATGGCCCAGGCCGGAATGCGAGCGAGCATTGCGGTCTCCGGATAAGAGGGCGGCCGGGGCCGGGCCCCGGCGCCGGTTCAGACGGTGGCGATGGGGGTCACGGGCGAGCCGACGGCGCCCGGCAGGCGCAGGGGCGGCGCGGTCAGCAAGAATGCGTGGCGGCCTTGCTGCCTGAGCCATCGCGCCAGCTCGGCGAAGTACCACAGCTCGCCCAGGTGCAAGCCCAGCTTGAACAGGCAATGGGCATGAAGAGGCAGCCCGGGATAGTGCTCGCCCTGGGCGGGGCCGGCCGGGTAGGCCTCGACGGCGAAGTTGTCGGCGCAGATGGCCACGATGCCCGAGTCGCTGATCCATTGCAGCAGCCGCTCGTCGCGGCCGTCCAGCACCGCGCAGGAGCGCGACAGCACGTCGCCGTCGGGCTGCTTGTTCATTTCGAGGACGAGGTCGGCGAAACCGGTGTACAGGCATAGGAAGTCGCCCGGCAGCACTTCCACGCCGTCGAGCGCGGCCATCAGTCCGTCGTAGCCCACGAGCGCGCGCTCGCGTCCGTAGCGGCGCTCCAGGTCGACCATCACGCCGCGTCCCTGTACGCCGGCGGTGGCCATGTTCTCGATACCGATGGCCTTGGCGCCCCGGCCGCTGTCGGCATCGTCCGGGCCGATGATGTCCTGGCCGGCGCGATAGCCGTTGTAATAGACCTTCTCGGGCAGGCCGTCGCCGTTGGCGTCGAACATCTGGCCGACATGGCCCAGCCCATCCCATTGCGTGGAGTACTGCAGGAACATCAGCACTGCGTCATCGGAGACGACATCGCTGAAGCAGGGGCAGACCTGGGACAGCCGGTAGTTGTAGTTATAGCCGTCGCCGCGCCTGTCGTAGTGGAACTGCGGCGCCTTGCGGTGCTGAAACAGCGTGTTGCCGCCGGGATAGTCCAGCGGCAGGCTCAGGCAGAAGACGCGGCCCTCCCGGGCTTCGCGCAGGGCCCGCAACCGTGTTTGCGGGGTCAGCAGATTCATGCGGCCGATCTGGTCATCGGGACCGAAGTCGCCCCAATTCGAGCCCTCCGGGCGCTGCTTCCAACGTGGGGTATCCATATGCTTAGACATCCTTGCCATGGGTTGGTGAGCCTGCGGGGCGAACCTGCGCCGGTTGTCTCCTCCGGGGATCCGCCATCATGAGCGCAACATACCATTTGGTATGTTTTGCCGTCAAGAATTCGTGAGCTATTTGGAAAAATGGCCTTAAATGCGGGATTTTTTACGATGTTCTTCCTTGGGCCATACAAGGTACTAGTTGGTATTTGTCCGTGGGATGGCGCGCGGCAGGCCGGAGCAGGCGTATTCCCCGCGCGGGATGATGCATACTGCACGGCGCAGCCGGGCGGGCCAGGGACAGGCATGGCGCGGCTGCCGTATAACAGGGCCGCGCAGCGGCCCATCGAAGAGGAGAGGACGATGATGAGGCAAGCCGGCGCGAAGCTGGGCAAGGTGATATTGGGAGCCACGCTGGCCGCCGCGGCGCTGGCCGCGTCGGTGTGCCGCGCGCAGGCGGACGTTTACCCTTCGCAGCCGATCAAGCTGATCGTGCCTTTTGCCGCCGGCGGCGGCAATGACGGCATCGCGCGCCTGCTGGGGCAGTTGCTTTCCGATGAACTGAAACAACCCGTGGTGGTGGAGAACCGCCCCGGCGCCGGCGGCAAGCTGGGCGTGGAACAGGGTCTGAGAGCGGCGCCCGACGGCTATACGCTGACCTTGATTTCCAACAGCTATTCGGTCAACCCCAGCCTGTACAGGCTGCCCTTCGATCCGGTGCGGGACATGACGCCGATCGGCATGATCGCGCGCGCGCCTTTTTTCGTGTCGGTCAATCCGGGGGTGCCGGTGCAGACCCTGGCCGACCTGGTGGAGCTGGCCCGGAAGAAGCCGGGCGGCCTGAGCTATGCCTCCTCCGGCACGGGCGGGATTTCCCATCTGGCGATGGAGGCCTTGCTCAAGACGGCGGGTATTTCCATGGTCCACGTGCCCTACAAGGGATCGGCGCCGGCCTTGACGGACACGGTGGCGGGCCAGGTCGATGCGATGCTGACCACGGCGGGCTCGACGCTGCCTTATCGCGAAGACAAGCGGCTGAAAGTGCTGGCCGTGACCTTGCCGCAGCGCGTGGCCTCGGCGCCGGATATCCCGACGGTGCGCGAGGCCGGCGTGCCCTATGACGTGACGGTCTGGTACGGCATCATCGCGCCCAAGGGCGTGCCGCCCCAGGTCCAGGCCAGGCTCAACGCCGCGGTCAATGCGGCCGTGGTGATGCCCGAGATGAGCGAGCGGCTCAAAGCCACCGGCGAGCAGGCCGCGCCCGGCAGCCCGGAGGCTTTCCGCGACCAGATCGTCAAGGAAATCTCGCTCTGGGGCGAGGTGGTGCGCGAGGCGGGCGTGACCGTCGACTGACCCGGGCCGGGCATTTCAAGGCGGGCTTGCCAGGGCGGGGCGAGCCGGCCGGAAATGACAGCCGCAATGGGGCGGCGGCCCGCCCCGCATGGTTTTTTGTTTGACCGCCGGAGTTTTCCGTGCCGCCGCTGGATTTTCAAGGCGCTCCCAGGGTTATAAACGGCCGCCCGAGGCGGGGATTTTCTCCGCCCGGTATTTCCCGGTTTCAGGTCGTGCGCGGGGGCACCGGAGAACCTGCCCGTCGCATGCGCCAGCCCCGGGCCCAATAAGGCTGAAATAAAAACGGATTATTTCCATCTGAAAAAAAAACGGCTGGGCATGTCCGCCTTTTTTTGCAAGGTTTTTTTTGACAAGCATTGTCAATTTGAATTTTCTGTCGGGGTTTTTTCCCATCCGTTCCCTAAAGCCGACTCTCCGGTAAAATCGGCGATTACGTCACGCTGACTCCAAATCCCGCCGTGAGCCCTGAATACAGTCTGCTATCGTTGAACCAGGTATGGGCGATGCTCGCCGCGCGCGCCCGGCTTATCGCATGGGTAGCCCTGGGCACCCTGCTGCTGACCTGTCTGCTCATATTGGTATTGCCGCGGGTATGGACCGCCTCCTCGGATGTCTTCATCGACTACCGGGAAAACGACCCCATCAACGGCCGTTCGTTCTCGCCGCTGCTGGACGAGAGCTATATGCAGACGCAGATCGACATGATCCGCAGCCAGACGGTGGCCGATCATGTGATCGCGAGCCTGGGGCTGTTGTCGGGGGAGGAGGCCGCCTCCGGTTCGAAAGCGCGCAATGAGCTGGTGGCCTATATCAAGCGCAACCTGGAAGTCGCCAAACAGCAGAACAGCCGCGTGCTGACGATTTCGTTTTCGGCCAATACGCCGCAGAAAGCGCGCGAGTTCGCCAATGCGGTGGTCAATTCCTATATCGCGGTCAGCCAGGGGATTTCCTCGGCGGCCGCGAGGGCGCGCACTGAACAATACACCGCGCAGCTGGAGCAGCTGCGCGGCGAACTCGACGCCATCCAGGACAAGCTGACACGCTACCAGCAGGAGACCGGCATCGTCGATACCCGGCAGACGGGCGACGATATTGATGTGCGCCGGCTCAATGACATGGCCACCGCGATGCTGGCGCTGGAGTCCCAGCTGGAAGCGGCGCGGGCGCGCAAGGCCACGACGGCCAGCCTGCTGGCCGGCGGCATGCGGCCGGAAGACTTGCCCGAAGTGGGTCTGATCGCGCCCATCAACGACTTGCGCAATGGTTTGACGGTGGTTGAGCACCAGTTGGGCCAGTTGCGCGGCGCGCTGGGCCCCAAGCATCCCAGCGTGGCCGGGTTGCTGGCCCAGCGCGCGCAAATGCAGGCCGAGATCGCCCGCCAGGCCAAGGCGGCGGTGGAGGCGCAGGATAGCGAGGTGCAGCGCCTGGAGGCGCAGAAGGCGGCCTTGCAGCGCGACATGGACGCGCAGCGTGCCAAGGTGCTGGACCAGATGGCCAAGCGCGACCGCATCGCCGCCTACCAGCGCCAGTTCGCCGGCGTCGAGCAGGTCTACCAGACCGCCTTGCAAAAATACGATGGCATCCTGATGGCCAGCAATATTTCCCTGCCCAGCCTGTCCGTGCTGCGCGCGGCCGAGGTGCCTTCCTCGCCCTCGCGCCCCAAGGTGCGCACCAGCCTGGTGCTGGGGTTGCTGTTCGGCATCATGGCCGGCCTGGCCCTGGCGCTCCTGCTGGAGCTGAGCCGCCGCCGCGTCCGCTGCCTGGATGATCTGGAGCGCAATACCTCCCTGCCGGTCCTGGGCCGAGTGGGCCGCAACACCGTGGTGGCGGCATCATGAGCGACTCCACCCTGCGTCCGCTGTTCGACCGCCTGAACCAGCAAGCCGGCCAGGAGGCCGGCGCGCCCAGCGCCGCGGCGGGCGGGAAAATGGGCGAGCGCTTTGTGCAGCTGGGGCTGCTGACCGAGGAACAGGTGGCGCGCGTGGTCGAGCTGCAGCAGGCCGAGCGCCTGCGCTTCGGGCAGGCGGCTGTCAAGCTGGGTTTCGTCTCCGAGGCCCGCGTGCAATCGGTGCTGGCCGAGCAGTACCGCTATGACTATGCCTCGGCGCAACATGCCGAGGTCAAGCTGCCCATTGCGGCCATGCCCTTTGGCCGTGAGGCCGAGGCCATCCGCCAGTTGCGGGCCGAGATCTCGATCCGCCTGGAGGATCTGCCGCGCATTACCGTGGCGGTGGTGAGCCCGCAGGACGGCGAAGGGCGCAGCTATCTGTCGGCCAGCCTGGCCATCGCCTTCGCCCAGACCGGGCGGCGCACGCTGCTGGTCAATGCCAATCTGCGCGCCAGCGGACAACAGGAACTGCTGGGCGCCGGCAGCGGAGCGGGCCTGTCGTCCATCCTGGCCGGCCGCGCGGCGGCCGGCGAGAGCCGCGCCGTGGCGGGTTTTCCGGCCCTGGCCGTGCTCGATGCCGGTCCGCAACCGCCCAACCCGGCCGAGCTGTTGCGCGAGCCGGCGCTGGCCCGGGTGCTGGCGGCCTATGCCGACCCGTACGAGGTCTTCATCGTCGATACACCGCCGGCGGCGCAATCGCCTGATGCGCAAAGCATCGCGCGCCAGGTGGACGCCTGCGTGCTCGTGGCGCGCAAGGATGTCACGTCGCTGGGCGAGCTGGCGCGCACGGCCGAACAATTGGAGACGGCCGGCGCGCGCGTGCTGGGCACGGTCTACAACGAATACGACCCCGAAGGGGGCCGCGGCTGGCTGGCCCGGCTGGGCGCACTTGTGCCGGCGCGCCTGCGCCGCTGAAGGTCAGGGCCATGGGCGCGCAGACCGTCCTTCCGGACGCCGGCGGGCAAAGCCGGGGCAGCCGCTGGGCCGTGTGGCTGCTGGTGGGCCTGAGCCTGCTGTTTGCCATCGTGCCGGATACGCTTTCGGTCGGCGAGCTGGGTCCGCAGGCGACCCATACGGTGATGCAGGGATCGATGCTGCGCCAGGTGCAGTATGCCTCGCTCTTTCTGGGCGCGGCCATCGTGGCATGGAGGCATCTGCCCGTCATGCTCACGAATCTGCGCGCCTCCAATCTCTTTCTTCTCCTGCTGGTGGTGTATTGCCTGGCCAGCACGGCCTGGTCTCCCTATCCCGACATCACGCTCAAGCGCACCGTCATCTTCGCCGGCCTGGTCCTGATCGGCCTGGCGGTGGCGCCGCCCCTGAGCGGCCCGCGCCAGTTCCTGCGGGTGGTGCTGGGGACCTACTCCCTCGTGCTGGTGCTGTCCTTCTTCGTGGCGCTGCTGGTGCCCAGCGTGGGCGTGGACGCCTTGCTGGGCAATGCCTGGCGCGGCATCACCTGGCAGAAAAACATGCTGGGCTCGATCGCCGGCTTCGCCGTGCTGCTCTGGCTGCGCGAATGGGTGATGACGCCGCGTATCCGCCGCCTGGCCATCGCGGGTTTTCTGTTCAGCGCCTTCATGCTGGTGATGACCAAGAGCGCCACCGCCATCCTGGTGACCGCGCTGGGCGCGGGTGTCTACCTGATTTCGCGCAAACGTTTTTTGGGCGGACAGCATACCGGCCAGATCCTGCTGCTCGGCAGCCTGCTTTTCCTGCTCTATTTCCTGTTGGTGTTTTTCGTGGCGGTGGGCCGCATGCCGCAGGTCGACGATGTGGTCCAGGTGGTCACGTCCTTGTTCAACAAGAGCAGCGACCTGACCGGCCGGGGCGAGATCTGGGCCCTGGTGGATATCGCCATCGAACGCCACAAGCTGCTGGGCATAGGCTATAGCGCTTTCTGGGTGGGCGAGGGCGGACCGGCGCAGTTCATCGGCGACAAGCTGGGCTGGCTGCCCGGGCAGGCGCACAACGGCTATCTCGACATCCTGCTGGACCTGGGGCAGGTGGGGATGGGGCTGTTTCTCGCCTGCCTGTTCTGGCATGTCGTGAGCATCCTGCGGCTCTACCGGATCGACCGCGAGGATGCGGCGATGCACCTGGGCATCTGCGTGACGATCATGGTCAGCAATTTCTCGGAAAGCCAGATCCTGCGCGACACCAATTTCCAGAACATCATGTTCATCTATTCGTCGCTGGCCATCAGCGGCCGGCTGGCGATGGATGGCGCGCGGCGGCGCGCCGAACGCCGTGCCGCCGCGCCCAGGCCGGGCTATGCGCCGCGCCGGGAGCGCGGGGCATGAGGGGCCGCGCGGCGGCGTGCTGCCTGATGTTGTTGCTGGCGGCGCGCGCGGCGCTGGCCGCGCCGGCCGATTGGTTCGTCTTCGGGATGGATCCGGCGAATCTGTCGGGCGCGCCCGAGGTGGCTTTTCTCAACCGGCCGCTGGATGCCTCGGCGCGCATCGTCGCGCGCGACGGGCATTTCTTCCGGACAGGCGCCGACGGCCGGGCCGGCGAGCGGGTGCGGTTCTTTGGCGTCAACCTGTCGTTCGGCGCCAATTTCCCGGATGCCGGCGAAGCGGCCAGCCTGGCGCGGCAGCTGCGCAGGCTGGGCTTTAACGCGGTGCGCCTGCATCACCTCGATTCGCTGCCGTCCGACTATCCGGATGCCCCCATCAGCATCCTGACGCCCGGGCCGTTTCCGAGTTTCAGCCAGCCGGCCGTGGCCAGGCTGCGCGGCCTGATCCAGGCGCTGGCCGCCGAGGGAATCTACGTCAACCTGAATCTGCACGTGGGCTATCGCTTCCGTCCCGGCGTGGACGACCTGCCCGCGCTCGATGGCGGGGCCGACATGCCTGCCCTCACCGCGCCCATCCACCTCTACGATCCGCGCCTGATCGCCATGCAGGAGGAGTACGCCCGCCAGCTGATCGCGCGGCTGGGCCTGAAAGACAATCCGGCGCTGGCGATGGTGGAGATCAACAATGAGTCTTCGCTGCTGGCCGCCTGGCTGGGCCCGGATTGGCAGGCGGCGGTTCCGTCGGCCTACGCCCCGCAGCTGCGCAAGCGCTGGCAGGCTTGGCTGTTGGCCCGCCATGGTTCGCTGGCGCAGGCCTGCGCGGCCTGGGGCGGCTGTCCGGGCGGCGATGCGACCGAGTTTCCGGAACCGGGCGGGCAGCAGCCCGTTTATGAAAATGGCCTGGCCCAGCTGCGCGCGGGGATCGCCCGGCGTGTCCATGCCTGGCTGGGGCCAGGCGGACCGGCCCAGGCGGATCCGCGCGAACAGGACTTCCTGCGCTTCCTGGCGGCGACCGACCAGGCGTATTTCGAGCGCCTGCGTCGGGTGGTGCACGACAGCGCCGGCGCGCCGGTGCCGGTGACCGGCACGCAGATGGGGTTTGGCGGATTGATGAATTTCGATTCCCAGCCGGCCATGGACTATATCGACGAACACTTCTACGTGGCGCATCCGGATATCCGCTCGGCCGACGATTGGCGCATTCCGGACCTGAACGCCAGCGACAACGAATTCGCCCGCGTGCTGGCCCTGTCCTTGCGGCGCGACCGCAAGCGGCCTTTCGTGGTGAGCGAGTTCAACCAGCCTTTTCCCAATCCCCGCGGGGCGGAGATATTGCCGCTGATGAGCGCCATGGCCGCCCTGCAGGATTGGGATGGCCTGTTCTACTTCGATTACAGCGATGCGCAGCGCCTGCCGCAATCGCCCTCGCGTTTTGCCCTGAGCGGCGACTGGGGGCGCATGGCCCTGGCCGGCCAGAGCGCGCGCCTGTTTCGCCAGCCGCTGCTGCAGGCGCTGCCGGAGCGCATCGACATTCCAGTGGGGCCTCGGCAGCGCCTGCTCCTGGGCGCCGACCGGCGCTTTGACGCCATCACGGCCGGGCTGGCCGAAGGCCTGGGCGTGCAGCCGCAATGGGCTTTGCAGGGCCGGGTGGCGCTGGACCTGGCGCCGGCGCCCGATGCCCCGGTGCGCGCGCCGGACGCCGCGCCGACCGCCGTGCTGAACCGGGCGGACGGTCATGTCCTGATCCAGGCGCCCTGTCTGTGGGCGGTCTTCGGCGCCGCCGGCAGCGCGCCGGTGGGCAGCGGGCCGGCCTGGATGCAGTTCGACGGCGCCGGCCCGGTCAGCGCCATGCTGACCTGCCTGGACGGGCAGCCGCTGGCGCGCTCGCGCCATCTGCTCTTGAGCCTGGGCAATGACACGACCGGCACGCAGCCCGGCTCGATGCCGCAGCGGCCCAAGCTGCGGATTCCCTATCGGGGCGGGGCGGCTGGCTACACTCTGGAGCCCGATCCCGGTTCGGCGGGACCTTCGGGCGACTACGCCACGCGGCCGCCGGCCTGGCTGCGCCGCATGCCGGCCACGCTCGGCCTGTCCGCCCGCGCCGGCCGCCTGACGGTCTATCCGCTGGACGGCGAAGGCCGGCGCCGGCCGCCCTTGCCGGCCACCGACGTGGTCCAGGGCGTCGACGGAGCGCGCGTGCGCGTGCAGGCCGGGGCGTCGCCCAGCCCCTGGTATGAATTGGTTTATGAGGACAAGCCATGAGCGCCGGCCCGATCACCGTCTGCATCGCCACCTACCGGCGCGCGCCGCTGCTGGACGCCCTGCTCGGCGACCTGGCGGCGCAGACGCTCGTGCCGGCCCAGGTGGTCGTGGTGGACAATGATGCCGCAGGCAGCGCCCGGGCCGTGGTCCAGGCGCGCCAGCCGGCGCTGCAGGCGCTGGGCGTGCGGCTGGACTACGCCATCCAGCCCGAAAAGAATATTTCGCTGACCCGCAATATGACGGTCGCGCTGGCCCGCGGACAGTGGCTGGCGATGATCGACGATGACGAGCGGGCTCCGCCCCAATGGCTGGCCCTCCTGGCCCAGGCGGCCGCCCGGTTCGGCGCCGATGCCGTGCAGGCGCCCGTGCTGCCCGAGCTCCCGGACAGCGCGCCGGCCTGGGTGCGCCGCGGGCGTTTCTATGACGGGCCGCGTTTCCGCACGGGCGAGGTGGTGCCGCGCAATGCGTTGCGCATCGGCAATTTCTTCATCCTGGCCGACTGGCTCAAGCGCCGCCCGCAGGCCTTCGATCCGGCCTATGGCCTGACTGGCGGCGAGGATGGCGACACCTTGATGCGCCTGGTGGGAGAGGGGGCGCGCATTGTCTGGTGCGATGAGGCGCATGTGGCCGAGCCGGTGGCCGAGAGCCGCATGACGGCCGGCTGGATAGTGAAGCGCGCGCTGCGCGGCGGCCAGGACTTCGCCATCCATTTCGAGGCCGGCCGGCTGGGCGAGCGGCCGGGACCGGCGCGGCGCCTGCGCTTCTATGCGCGCGCGGCCGCGCAGATGGCCGCCGCCGGCCTGCTGGCGCTGCTGAGCTGGCCGCTGGGCCGCCATCACGCCGTCCATTGGCTGGGACGCGCCTACGCCAACTACGGAAAACTGTCCGTCCTGTGGGGTGGGCGCTATCACGAGTACGCCTGAGCATCATGGCCCTGATCCTGCACCTCCTGCTGTTTATCATCGCCTTGCCGGTCACGGCGGCGACCCTTTATCTGGGCCTGCTGACGCTGCTGTCGGCGCGCCTGCCGCGGCCGCAGCCGCGGCGGCGCGACATGCGCTTCGACATCCTGGTGCCGGCGCATAACGAAACGGCCGTGATCGAGCGCACGGTGCGCAGCCTGGCCGCCATCGATTGGCCGCGCGAGCACTATCGCATCGTCGTCATCGCCGATAACTGCACTGACAACACGGCGGCGCTGGCGCGCGCGGCCGGCGCCGAAGTGATCGAGCGCCACAATCCCGAGCAGCGCGGCAAGGGCTATGCGCTGGAGTTCGGCATCGCGCGCAGCGCGGCCGACGGTTTTGCCCACGCGGTGGCGGTGATCGACGCCGACACCGAAGTCACGCCCAATCTGCTGGCCGCCTGTGCGGCGCGCATCGAGCAGGGGGCGGAGGTGATGCAGGTCCATTATGGCGTGCTCAACCCGGACGACTCCTGGCGCACGCGCATCATCACCATCGCCTATGGCGCCTTCCACGCCGTGCGCGGCCGGGCGCGCGAACGCCTGCATGCCTCCAATGGCCTGCGCGGCAACGGCATGTGCATGACGCACGCCTTGCTGCGCGAGGTGCCCTTCAACATCCATTCGATGGCCGAGGACGTGGAGTACGGCATCGTGCTGGGCCTGGCCGGGCGCCGCGTCGTCTATATCGACGAGGCCAGCGCCGACGCCGAGCTGGTGGCCTCCGAGCGAGGCTCGCGCACGCAGCGCCAGCGCTGGGAAGGCGGACGCCTGGCCGTGCTCAAGGCCTATGCGGGCCGTCTGCTGCGCCAGGGCCTGGGGCGGCCGAGCTGGCTCTGCCTGGAGCTGGCCATCGATCTGCTGACCCTGCCGCTGGGCTATATCGTCCTGCAGACCGGGGCCTTGTTCGTGCTGGGCGGCCTGGCCGCCCTGGCGCTGCCGGGCGCCGGGCTGGCGTTCTGGCCGCTGCTGGCGCTGGGCCTGCTGGCTGTGCTGGCCTTGCATGTGCTGCGCGGCTGGCAGCTCTCGCCGCTGGGGCCGCGCGCCTTGCTGGACCTCCTGCGCGCGCCCTTTTTCGTGCTGTGGAAACTGGTGGTGCTGTTGCGCAACCGGCGCAACCGGCACTGGATCAAGACCGACCGGGATTCCCGATGAGGCGGCCCGCTTCCTCGGCTTCGGGCCTGGCGCGCCTGTTCGGCAGCTCGATCGCCGACCAGGCCATGCTGTCGGCGGCGAATTTCGCCGTGGGCCTGATCCTGATCCGTTATGCGGCCGAGGCCCAGTACGGCTATTACATCCTGGCCTTCAACACTATGATGCTGCTGACGACCTTGCAAGGCACCTTCATCGGCACGCCGATGGTGATCCGCCTGCCGGGGCTGGACGGGCCGCAGCGGCGCCAATGGATGGGCAGCCTGTTGCGCGACCAGAAGCGCCTGGGCCTGCGGGGCGGGCTGCTGGCCCTGGCCGTGATACTGGGCGGTTGGGCGGCGGGCCTGTTCGACGGCGAATCCGCCGCCGTGGCGGCCGCGGCCGTCGGCCTGGTGCTGGCCGCGCTGTATCGCGAATACCTGCGCGGCATCTTGTTGATGTATCACCGTCCGCAGCAGGTGCTGGGCGCCGATGCCGCCTATGTGGCGGTGCTGCTGGCCGGCTGCGCCCTGGCCGTGCGCGCGCCGGCGGCCGCCGTGGGCGCGCTGCTGGCGGGCATGGCCGCGGCGCTGGCCTGCGCGGCCATCCTGCGCCGCGCGCTGGCCGGCGATATCGACGCCCAGGCCGCGCCGGGCCGCCTGCGCGAGATTGCGCGCATGGGCTTTTGGGCCGCCTCGGGCGGGGTGATCTATTGGCTCTTCAACCAGGGCTACAACTTCCTGACCGCCGCGACGCTGGACCTGGCGGCGGTGGCGGCGCTGGCGGCTTCGCGGCTGACGCTCATGCCCATCAATCTCTTGCTGGCCGGCATGCAGAAGCAGCTCACGCCCTTGGCCTCGGGCTGGATGCATGCCATGGGCGCGCGGCGCACCTTGCGGCGGCTGATGCTGTTCTCGCTGGCGCTGGCGCTGTCCACGCTGCTCTATGGCGGCGTCATCTGGCTGCTGCGCGACTGGATCTTCCTGGACCTGATGCGCAAGGATTTTCCGCAGCGCGATACGCTGCTCTTGCTGTGGACGGGGCTGTTCGTGCTGATGGTGATCCGCGAACCCATCATGATGGTGCCTTTGCTGCGCCAGCGCTTCCGCGCCTTGAGCGCCGGCACGCTGGTCTGCGCGCTGATCGCCCTGGGCACCAGCTATATCGGTATGCTCAAACTCGGCCCGGTCGGCGCGGCCGCCGGCATTCTGGTGGGCGAGGCCTGCTATGGGCTGGCCGTCGCCGTCATGGCCTGGCGCGAGGTGCGCCGCGACGAGGGCATGGCCGGAGCGCGGACATGAGCCGGGCCTGGGTTTTCTCCGCCGCGCCGGCAGCCGGCCGGATCTTTCCTGGACGATGATTCATGGACATTATTTCGATTCAGTATCTGCGCGGGATCGCGGCCATGATGGTGGTGGTGGTCCACCTGCATCCGCAGCTCGAGCGCATGGGCTACCAAGGCTATTGGCCGCATTGGCTGGCCGCGGGCGTAGACATCTTCTTTGTCCTGAGCGGTTTTCTGATGTGGATCACCACCCGCGACAGGAAGGTCGGCGTGCTGGAGTTCTACCGCCGCCGCGCCGTGCGCATCATCCCCCTGTACTGGCTGCTGACCTCGGTCGCCGTCGCGGTGATGCTGATCGCGCCGCAGCTGATGCAGACCACGCGCTTCGGCCTGTTCCACGTGATCGCCTCGTACTTCTTCGTGATGGTGCCCAATCCGGCGGGGCTGATCGAGCCCGTGCTGACGGTGGGCTGGACCCTCAATTACGAGATGCTGTATTACGTCATCTTCGGCCTGACGCTGGTCCTGCCCACGGCCTGGCGTTTTGCCGTGACGGCCATCGTGCTGGTCGGCATCAGCATGCTGGGCTGGTTCGTGGTGGGCGACGACACGCCTATCCTCAAGGTCTATACCTCGGATATCGTGCTGGAGTTCCTGCTGGGCATGAGCATAGGGTGGTGGTTCTCGCGGCCGCATCAAGGCGGGTCGGCGGCCCTGGGCTGGCTGCTGGTGCTGGGCGGTTTCGCCGCCATCGCCTTGGCCTCGGTGTTCGCGCCGGACGCTTCGCGCCCGCTGGCCCAGGGCGTGCCGTCGGCGGCCATCGTGATGGGGGCGATCCTGCTGGAGCGCTTCCAGGCCTTGCCGCGCCTGGACATGCTGCACAGGCTGGGCGACGCCTCTTACTCGCTTTACCTGTCGCATGCCTTCGTGCTGTCGGCGCTCAGCCAGGGCTGGCGCAAGCTGCACCTGGACAGCCTGCCGGGCGGCCGGGTGGGATTTTGCGTGGTGGGCATCGCGGCCTGCACCGTGGCAGGCCTGGCGGTCTACTACCTGATGGAAAGGCCGCTGATCAACCTCTTCAAGAAGCCCCGCGAGCAGGAGGCCTCCAAGGCCGCTACCCGCCGATCCGTAGCCGGTCTTTGAGCATGCGCAGCCAGCGCTTGTGGCGGCGCGTGGCGGCGCGCTGCGAAGACCAGTCGATCATGCTGTCGTGGATGTCGTAGTGGCCGCGCTGGGCCTCGGGCAGCTCGCCCGATTCGACCGCGGCGATCAGTTCCGGCAGCCTGCGATAGAACTCCGCGCCGCGATAGGGCGGATGCAGTGACCATAGGCCGGGCGCGGATCCGAGCAGGTCGACGCGGTACAGCCCCCGCGCGCGCAGCACCTCGCCCAGGATGACTTCGGCCTCGCGCACATGCGGCGGGTTGCCCAGCAGATGCGATTTCAGGCGCTGCAGCGCGCCGGGCGGCAGCAGCGGCAGATGGCCCAGCGTGGCGCGCAGGCGCTCCATGTCCAGCATGAAGATGCGGGTGCTGGCGCTCTGGAAGCGATAGGCCGGCGCGCCGGCGATCTCCGTGCGCCGGGGTTCGGGCTGGCCATGGCCATAGACCGCCGCGTCGGCGCGCGGCGGGCCTGGAAAGGGCCCGGTGAGCAGGACGCTGGGATCTTGTTCGGTATAGGCGATGGCCTCCTCGACCCAGCGCCGGCTGCCGCCGCCGAACAGCATGTCGCCGTCGAAGTGGACGATGTGGCGCGCCTGGCTGTGGTGCATGCCGTAGAAGTAGGCATAGAAGGGGCCGCCGTCCCAGGCCTTGACGGGGATGTCATCGGCGCCGAAGAAGGATTGCGCCACCTCGCGCCGCGCCTCGGGCGCATAGTCCACCTCGATGACGTCCAGCTTGGGCGTGTCGCGGCGCAGCTCGCGCGCCAGCGCCAGCAGCTTGGCGCGGTATTCGTCAAAATGCGTGCCCCGGTAGCGTCCCGAACGGCTGCGGTGGGTGTCGATGGTGACCAGGATGCGGTCCACCATGGGCGCCCAGACACGGATCTGGTGCGGCAGCAGGAGCGCCGCATGGGGGTAGTCCATGGGGTACATGCTGATCTGGGCGGCGACGCGGTAGGGGTAGTGCACGGCGGTTTCTCCTGGGTTCGGCGTCATCAAGCGCGGTCTGCCGCGACGGTTGCCGCCAGTCCCTCTTGCAGGGGCGTCCAGCGCAGGCCAAGTTCGCGTTCGGCGCGCTCGGAGAGCAGGCGTATGGGCTGGCGCCACAGGCGTGCCAGCGAGGGCGGGATGGGCGGCGGCACGCGCAGGCCCATGCGGCCGAGGCCGATCTCGGCGATCTTCAGGGCGGGCGCGAGCAGATGGGTCTCGATCTTCAGGCGGCGCTCGCCGATGCGCTTGAGCGGGACCGCGCCCAGCGCCCGGGCATAGGCCAGGAAATAAGCGTTCCAGTCCGGCGCCTGCGCCATGGCGAGGTTGTAGACGCCGGCCGGCGCGCGCAGGCCGGCCAACACGGCGGCCACGACATCGTCGATATAGACCAGATTGCTGCAGCCGTCGCCGGCCGCGCCCAGGTCGCCGATGCGGCGGGCGCGCAGCAGGCTCGCGATGCGCAAGCTCCATTGCGGGCTTTGCGGGCCGTAGATGCAGCCCGGGCGCAGCGTGACCACGGCCGGGCGCGAGGACAGCAGGCGCTCGGCCTCGACCTTGGCGCCGGCATAGCCCTCCATGCCCTGGGCTAGCGGATGGTCCTCGCCGATGTCGCCCTGCGCCGGGCCATAGACGGCCATCGAGCTGAAATGCACCAGGGGCGCGGGCTTGGCATCCAGGGCGCTGGCCAGCGCCCGGGCGCCGGCCGTCATGGTCTCGGCCGGGCCCGCCACGCAGTTGACGGCGGCATCGGCCTCGCCCAGCGCGCGCGCCACCGACGCGGCGTCGGTGGCGTCGAGCACGATCTCGCGGCCCTGGCCGCGGGCCCGTCGCACGCCGGCCACCGGTTCGGCCCAATCGCTGGCCGCCAGTTGCGCCATCACGCGCCGGCCGACATAGCCGTTGGCGCCCAATACCAGGATGCGTTGCTTCATGTTGGGGAGGTCTCCTTGCGGGCGGCCGCGGCGGGCGTGCGGAGCTCGCGGCGCAGATGATCGGCCAGGCGCAGGGCCAGCGCCACGATGGTCAGGGTGGGGTTGGCCTGGCCGGAGGTCGGGAAGACCGCCGAGCCGGCGATGGAGAGATTGGCGGCTTCGTGCACGCGGCAATCGGCGTTGACCACGCTGTCGCGCGGATCCCGGCCCATGCGGGCCGTGCCGATGTGGTGGCCGCCATAGGCGCCGTAGCGCGTCATTTCGGCTTCGACCTGTGCCGGGTCGTAGTCGAAGCGCCCCACGCCGCTGGCCGCCAGCGCCTCGGCCAGGGCGGCCAGCGCGGTCTGCACCGTCTCGACATCGCGGCGGGTATAGCGCCAGTCGATGTGCAGGCGCGGCATGCCCAGGGCGTCCCGGCCGCTGCCCAGCGTGACCCGGCTGTCCGGGTTGGGCTCCTGTTCGGCATGGAAGTCCAGGCTGTAGCGGCGATTGCGCGGATGGACGATGATGGACGGGAACTTGCGCGCGGCCAGCTTGCGCTGGGTGAGCATATGCCACAGGAATCCCGCCGTGGCCGGCGCGCCCAGCAGCACATTGCGCAGATGCCGCAGCCACAGGCCCGCCGAGCCCGGCGTGTCGCCGTAGAGCCGCTTGGCGTATTCATAGGGCACGATGGGGCGGGCCAGGTAGAGCGCCGACAGGATGCCGTTGCCATGCCCGGGGTCCGGGATGCGCGGGTGGTGCAGGCGGGCGATGAAGTTGCCGGCGCGCAGGCGGCGCTGGGCCGCGGCGCGCAGGGCCAGGCGCCGGCGGCAATACACGCCCTCGTCGCTGATTTCATAGCCGTGCCAGACCGAGCTGGCGCCGGACAGGTCCACTTCGCCTATGGTGCCGGCGACATGGCACATGTAGTAGCGGCCCACGACATCGTGGGCATTGCCCAGGCCGCGCCCGCTGGCGCCCGGGCTGGCCAGCAGCAGGCGCGCGGTTTCCAGGCCGCCGGCCGCCAGCACATAGTGGCGCGCCTGGACCGTGAAGGCCGTGCCGGCCAAGGTGCGCACCTGGGCCGGCCCCACGGGGGCGCCGGCCGGGCCACTGTCGAGCCCGCACAGATTGGCGTGCTGCACCACGCGGACGGGGCCTTGGCGCAGCCGCTGCGCGTAGCGGCTGCCGAAATCGGTGGGCAGGCTGAAACGCTCCAGCGTATCGGTGGAAAAAGCCGCGCTCTCGAAGCCGCCTATCATGGGCCGCACCGGATGATGGAAGGCCGTCTGCACGGTATAGGCGAAGTCGCCGGCCTCGCACAGCTGGTTCGCGCGGGGATAGTAGGGCAGCAGGTCGTCCAGGCCGATGGGCCAGCCGCTGTGCGCGATGTAGTCCCGCCGCTCGAAGTCGATGGCGTCGAAGGGCATGCAGCGCCCGCCCCAGATGGTGGTCGAGCCGCCCATGCGGCGCTGGCGGTAGCGGTCCGGCTCGGGATGCATGCGCGCATCGGCGACCGTGCCGGCGTAGAGGTCCTGCGCGGCGGGCGTTTCGCGCGGCCCGCCGCTTTCGAGCAGCACGATGTCCAGCCCGCTATCCATCAGGGCCAGGGCCAGTGTGATGCCGGCGGCTCCGCCGCCGACGATGCACAGGTCGGCGGTCAGGGTCGCGCCGTCAGGAATGGTGCTGGCGTCCAGGATCATGGTCGGGTTCCAGGGCCTTGCGGCGGGGCGCCGCGATAGTCATCCGTACTGCACGCTGCTGTTGGCCGGCAGTTTCAGGGTTTCGTGCACATAGCGCGCGAAAGCCGCATAGCCCGTGGTGGAGGGATGCACCCCATCGGCGAACATGCCCGGCGCGAGCTTGCGGTAATCGTTGCTGCCGCCGCTGGACCAATAGAGATAATCCACCACCCGCAGGCCGGGATAGCGCGGCGCCAGCTCCTGCAGCAGCCAGTCGTTGAAGGCGCGGGTCTGCAGGATCATGGCATCGGTCATGCCGAGGTAGGCGCCGATATTGTCCACGACCAGGGGGATGCTTTTCTCGGCCGCGGTCTGCGCGAAATAAATGAAATTGTCCTGCATGGTCCGCAGGGGCAGCATGCCCATGGCGACGTCATTGATGCCGACATGCAGGTAGATCAGGCGCGGCAGCGTGCCGGCCGGCAGGGTGCGCGGGCCGCGCCCGTCGCCGGGATCGTCGTCTTCGGCCAAGGCATCACGGCGCCAGCGCGCACGGACCTGGGTGGAGGTCTGCCCGCCTATCCCCTGGTTGAAATGGAACACACCGGAATACTGCGCCAGTTCGTAGGAAAGCTGGCCCGGGCTGGAGGGGTAGTCAGGGATGAACTGGCCCTGGACGTTGAGCCGGCCCTTGCGCTGGATTTCGCCTTCGGCGATGGAGTCGCCGATCAGCACGGCGTAGGGGGGCTGGCCGCGCGCCCAGGCGGGCAGCGCGGCGTAGCCCGGGGCCAGGAGCAAGGCCGAGAGCAGGGCGCGGCGATTCATCAGAAAAAGCGTTCGTTGACGTGGATGACGTCGCCGGGCTGGACCGCGTCGGTGAGCTTGACACGTTTGTCGGTGACTTCGCCGGTCAGCACGTCGGTGCGGTTCAGGTCGATGCGGCTGTCGGAGGCGCGCGGGGTCAGGCCGCCGGCCAGCGCCAGGGCGCGCATCACGTTAAGGCCGGGTTCGACCGGGTAGGCGCCGGGCTTGCCAACCTCGCCGTAGACATAGAAGCGCGGCGCCTCGGGCACGAAGACCACGTCGCCGGGCTGCAGTTCAGTGTCCTGCACGGTTTGCGAGGGCGATTGCCGGTTGCCCACATAGAGATTGATGCGGTCATTGCCGCCGCCGGCGCGGCGCACCAGCGTGGCGATATCGGCGGCCCCGGGCGTGGCGCCGCCGGCCATGGCCAGCAACTCCAGCACCGACAGTTGGCCTTCCAGGGGATAGCGCCCGGGCCGGGCGACCTGGCCCAGCACGGAGACGATGCGGCTGCGCAGGGTCACCACTTCGATCGCGACCTGCGGATTGGTCATATAGCCTTTGCTGCGGAGGTCTTGTTCGATGCGCCGGGCCAGGGCCGACGGGGTCAGGCCCGACGCCTTGACTTGGCCCAGCATCGCCACCACGACCTGTCCGTCCGCATCAACGGTGGCGCGCGCGCTGCCCGTGCCCATGATGTTGATGTCCAGCGTGTCGCCGGGACCGACGGCGCCTATCGCGCCGCCGATGGCCTGCTCCATGGCGGCGTTGGCCGGCGAAGGGGCGGCGACGGCGGAGGGGATGGGCAGGGTGTCGGGCAGGCGGTTGCCGGCCAGATCGCCCTCGGTGCCCCGCCTGCCGCTGCCGATCTTGACGGGCCGCGTGGTCGGCGCCGTGATGGGCGGCGCCGTATAGACCGCCGGCGCGGGCGCCTCCACGGGCGCGCCCAGGGGCAGGGGAGGGGTATAGGCCGGCGATTCGACCGGCGCGTTGTAGCGTTTGAACTCCGCCGGGGCGCCGGCCGCCGCCGGCGCAACCGGATCGGGGATGGGCAGGTCCTGCGCGCCCGCGGCTTGCGTGTAGACCACCAGCGCCGCCAGCACCGCTTTTTGCCACGTCATATTCCGACCCGCCACGTTATTCTCCGGTCCCTTGATAATGTGAGGTTGCGCGCGCGTGTAATAGTAGCCCAGGCCGGGCGCCACACCGCAGGTATTTTAAATACAATACGCGGGTGCCGGCTTGAATGAATGTGGTTTTCTCAAATGCGAGTGTGAGACCATTATTTTTAGCTAACCGCCCTTCGTATCGAGATTACCCTTGCCTAGTCCCCAGCAAGTATCCGACCCCGGGCTGCGCGCGGTTGAAAACAGCGCCGGGCCCGCGATGCCCAGCGTGCGCCTGTTCGATCTGGACATCGCGGCCGTCTCCTTCGGGCAGGCTGTCGAAGCGCTATCGCAGGCCGCCGTGCGCCGCGACGGCCGCGCCCGTATCGTGGTGACGCCCAATGTCGACCACGTGGTGCGCCTGGACGCCGCGCCCGATTTCCGCGCCCGCTATGCGCAGGCGGATTTCATTTTTGCCGACGGCATGCCGGTGGTATGGGCCAGCCGCCTGCTCGGCCAGCCGTTGCCCGAGCGCATCACCGGCTCCGATCTTTTCGTCGCCCTGTGCCGCCGGGCCCAGCGCGATGGCTGGCGCGTGATGCTGCTGGGCGGCATGCCGGGCTCGGAGCCCGCGCTGCACGAGCGTTTCGCGCAGTATTTCCCCGGGTTGGACATCGAGGTGGTCAGCCCGTCCATGCGCTTCGATCCGGTCGGGCCCGAAGGCCAGGCCTTTGCCGACCGGGTGCGGGAGCGCAAGCCCGATGTGGTCTTCCTGTGCGTGGGCATGCCTAAACAAGAAAATTGGGCGCTGCACCATGCTCCGGCCCTGCCTGGGGGCATCCTGCTATGCGTGGGCGCGGCGATGGAATTCGCCATCGGCCTGCAGCGCCGGGCCCCCATGTGGATGCAGCGCGCCGGCCTGGAATGGCTTTGGCGCCTGGCCAGCAATCCGCGCCGCCTGTGGCGCCGCTACCTGGTCGACGACCCCCGTTTCGCGGTCCTGTGCTGGCGTCAGTGGCGCAAGCGGCGCGGTTCGGCGCCGTGACCGAAGGCGCGGCCATCCTGGCCCTCCGGCAGGGGGGCTGGACGGCGCGGCTGGCCGCGGCCGGCCTGGCCTGGCACGCCGCCTGCGCCATGGCAGCGCCCGGTCCGGCCGAATATGCCGTGCAGCTGGGCAGCTCGTTCCAGTACCAGAGCAATCCGGCGCGGCTGCCCGAATCCATGGCCGACGATATCCGCGGCGCGGGGGTCATGGTGAATTCGGCCGGGCTGGGGCTGCGTCTGCCGCTGCTGTCCGACGACACCCGGCTGGAGGCGGGCGGCACCCTGGGCGATGCCCGCTACACCAGCAACCGCCAGCTGGACCATCAGCCCGGCAACATGCTCTCGGCCCTGCACTGGCGCGCCGGGCGGCTGTTGGCCGGACGCTTCGACTACGGCTATCAGAAGCAGCTCAATCCCAATCTGTCGCGCACCTGGCCCGACCGCGATATGCAGGCGCGGGACAACAAGGGGGCCGAGATCGGCCTGCGCGTGAGCGAGCGCCTGACACTGCCGGTGTTCAGCGTCTTTCGCAACGGCACGCGCTATGACCAGGACATCAACAAGACGCTGTATGACCGCAAGGAAGACGGCTGGCAGCTGGCGGCGCGCTATACCGGTTTTGGCCGATCCGACGCGCAGGTGGGCTTGCGCCGCAGCAACGTCGACTACTACGGCCGCACGCCGGACCTGGTGGCGACCATAGACGACCGTTACACGGACGACGAGGTCTTCGCCGCCGCGCGCTGGGACTACAGCCCCAAGACGGTGCTGCAGGCCCGCGTCGGGCTGCTCAAGCGCCGCTATGAGCACCTGGGCGACCGCGACACCAATCTATTCACCTTCCAGGGGCGCGCCACCTGGGACTATTCGCCCAAGACGCGGTTCGACCTGCAGTTCTGGCGTCGTCCCTATGCCTATGACGATGACCCCACGGTGCTGTATTCGGTGCAGACCGGCGGCCTGGCCTCGGTGACCTGGCGGCCCACCGTCAAGACCGCTCTGCAGCTGGGCGCGGAACTCACGCGCCAGCGCAACACCGCCTTCACGGGCGGCGACGGCCAGGTGTTGCAGATCCGCCGCTATGGCGCGCGGCTGCAGTGGCAGCAGCAAGACAATCTGCGCTGGATCCTGGATGTCTATCGCGACCAGCAGACCGGCGGCTCGCCGGGCGACGACTACAAGCAGAACTTTGTGCGCATCGGCCTGGAGTACACCTTTGGCAGCCGGGGCAAGGAGGACTTGCGCCGCTTGATGCAGCCCTCCGATTGCCAGTGGCGCAGGCCGGAGCTGGCCATGTGCGACCCCATGGGCGAGGAGCCCTGAGCGTTCAATAGGCGTTGCGGTCCCAGAAGATCACCAGCGCGGTGCGCGCCAGGATCTTCAGGTCCAGCATCAGCGACCAGTTGGCGATGTAATAGCGGTCGTAGCGCACGCGCTGAAGCATTTTTTCCGGGGTGTCGGTCTCGCCGCGCAGGCCATGGATCTGCGCCCAGCCGGTGATGCCCGGCTTGACGCTGTGGCGCAGCATATAGCCCTGGATCATGCGGCGATAGACTTCGTTGTGCTCGGCGGCGTGCGGGCGCGGGCCGACCAGGCTCATGGAGCCGGCCATCACATTGAAAAGCTGGGGCAGTTCATCCAGCGAACTCTTGCGCAGGAAGCGGCCGATGCGGGTGATGCGCGGATCGCCCTGCTGGGCCTGGCGCAGCGTGCCGTCGGCCTCCTTGCCCGCATCGGCGCGCATGGAACGGAACTTATAGACCGTGATGGGAAGGCCGCGCTCGCCATAGCGCAACTGGCGGAAGATCACCGGACCCGGCGAGTCGAGCTTGATGGCCAGGGCGATCAGCAGCATGAAGGGGGAGGCCGCCAGCAGCATCAGCCCGCCGATGGCGAGGTCCATGGCGCGCTTGAGGCTGCGCGACAGCCCCTGCATATGGCTTTCGTGCAGGGCCAGCAGCGGCACGCCGGCGATTTCGGCGCTGCTGGCCGTCAGTTCGCCCAGGAAGGGCGACTCCGGCATCAGGTAGATGGCGGCCGTGGAGTCGTACAGCCGGTTCATCAGGTCCCTGACGACGGGATCGTTCTTCCGGTCGTCCAGGGTGACGAAGGCGATGCCATAGTCGCCGGCGTCGATACGGGCCTGCGCGTCCGGGTAGCGGCCCAGATAGGGCGGCGGCTCGGGTTCGCCCTTGCGCGTGAGAACCTGCTGCTCGGCGTAGTAGCCGGCGGTATGGATGCCCAGGATGGGCGAGCGCCGCAGGCGCATGGCCAGCTTGCGTGCCTCCGGGCCCATGCCGAAGAAGACGGCCATGCGCCGGCTGGAGGGGGCGTTGTTCAGGCGATAGGCCGCGCGGCGCAGGGCGTAGAGGCCGAGCGTCTGCAGCGGCAAGGCGACGGCCGCCCATTTGACGAGCAGCAGGCGCAGGGATTCGGTATCGGTGGTGCTGCCGGGCAGGAAAAACAGCGCGATCAGGGCCAGGAACAACACCTGCAGCCAGCGCAGCACGCCGCGGCCCAGCATCCAGATCATGCTGCGCGCGCTGATCAGCAGCGTGAAGCGGGCGAAGGTCGCGAACGCGCCGGCCGCCAGGATGGCCGGTATCCACCCCTGGAATATGGGCGACATCAGGCCCGTCGACTGCGTGAGGAAGAAAAAGACGCCGGCGTTGATCAGCGCGCAGGTCAGGCCGGTCAAGGCCATGAACGAGCGCTGAGGATGGCTGGGTGTCGCGTAGGTGAGCATGGGAAGGGTAAGGGGGTATCAGCGGCCGTAGACGTCGTCAAACCGGACGATATCGTCCTCGCCGAGATAAGGGCCGGACTGCACTTCGATGAGCTCCAGGTCTATCGAACCCGGATTTTCCAGGCGGTGTTTGACGCCCAGGGGAATGTAGGTGGACTGGTTTTCCGTCAGCAGGAAGACCTCGTCGCCGCGCGTGACGCGGGCCGTGCCGGTCACGACGATCCAGTGTTCGGCGCGGTGGTGGTGCATCTGCAGCGACAGGCGGGCGCCGGGGGCCACGCGGATGCGCTTGACCTGGAAGCGTTCGCCGCCGTCGATGGCGTCATAGCTGCCCCAGGGGCGGTACACCAGGCGGTGGGTGGAGGCTTCGGCGCGCTTGGCGGCGTTGAGGCGGGCGACAATGCGCCGCACGTCCTGGACCTTGTCGCGGGCGGCCACCAGCAGGGCGTCGGCGGTCTCGACGACCACGGTGTCGTCCAGGCCCAGCAGCGTGACCAGGCGATGGCTGGAATAGGCATAGACATTGCGGCAGTCTTCGGCGATGACGTCGCCGCGCAGGGCATTGCCCTCGCCGTCCTGCGGCGCCAATTGCCATAGCGAGGCGAAGGAGCCGATGTCGCTCCAGCCAGCATCCAGCGGCACCATGGCCACGCCCGGATCGCGCTCCATGACGGCATAGTCGATGGAATCCGAGGGGCAGGCGGCGAAGGCGGCCTCGTCCAGCCGCAGGAAATCGCCGTCGTGGCGCGGGCTGGCCATGGCCTGGCGGCAGGCCGCCAGGATGTCGGGGCGGTGCGCCTGCAACGCCTGCAGGTAGCGCGAGGCGCGGAACAGGAACATGCCGCTGTTCCAGAAATAGCGGCCGCTGGCCAGGTACTGCGCCGCCGTGGCGGCGTCGGGTTTTTCGACAAAGGCCTCGACCTCGGCCACGCCCTGTGCGACCGCGCCGGCGCGGATGTAGCCGTAGCCGGTCTCCGCGTAGCCGGGCTGGATGCCGAAAGTGACGAGGCGGCCTTCCAGGGCGGCGGGCAGCGCCTGGCGCACGGCCTCCTGGAAGCGCCCGACGTCGGTCACGGCATGATCGGAGGGCAGCACCAGCAGCACGGGGTCGTCGCCGTCGGCCCGCGCCAGCAGGGCCGCCAGGGCGATGGCCGGGGCGGTGTTGCGCCCGGCCGGTTCGAGCAGGATGGCCGGCTTGCGCTGGCCGATCTGGCGCAGCTGTTCGGCGACGATGAAGCGGTGTTCTTCATTGGCGACGAAGATCGGCGCCTGGCCGCCAAGCCCGTTGACCCGCTCGCAGGTCGCCTGCAAGGGCGAAAGATCGCCCAGCAGGGGCAGAAACTGTTTGGGATAGCTGCCGCGGGAAAGCGGCCATAGACGGGTGCCCGTGCCCCCCACCAATATGACGGGGCGCAGTTTTGGCGTGGTACTCGACATCTGAGGGTCCCTTGCAATTGGCCGCGCATACCCGCTGCTGCCCGGAGTTTATGGGTACAAATACTTGCACGGGTGCAAACTATATAGTCTGCGAGACAGACTGTGGCGTGGACTTTGCAAATCCTGAAGATCTATATGTTTTAATTTACATCGCAGCTATACTAATATACTCACTGCGGCACCCCGCCATAATGCGATGTATTTTGCGATTTTCGGAAATATAAGTCGAGGCCTGGGCTCGCGCAGAAGGCCGGTTTACACCGGTATTCGCGCAATACCTCCCTGCTTCGTCACATCGTTCCGTGGCTCAGTCGCTGCCTAAGACGCAAGGTTATGCTCCAAGAATGCGGCCTAAAGTCCCGCAGCTCCGCCTTGCCAACTCGCGGATGCAGGCTATGCAAGGCCTGGGAACCACAAAGTATGGGCCGCTGCCCTTGCGGGATGACCGTGGGCCTGCGGCGGTGATTCGCCATGATGCTTGCCGCCGGCAACACGGTTTTCCCGTGCTTGCCCGGTTTGGTGCATCCGTTTCTGTTCTGCTCCTACACATTTTTTTCCGCCGCGCGGCGTGTCGTGACGCTGTCCCCGTCCGGCGGAAGCCTCTTGCCTGTCTGTAATGAAGGATTAATGTGCAAAGCGCCATCCTCTCCCATCTCGACGAACGACTCTGTGCCAGCCAATGGCGCGATGTGCTGGCCGCGTTCGCGCAAGAGCTGGCCCAGGATCTGACCGCGCAGCGCCTGCGCGCGCTGATGCGGCGCACGGGCGAGACGTTCGCCGCCCGGCATGTATTGCCGCAGGCCGCGTCGGTCGCCGATATGCAGTCGGCCATCAACCAGGTGTGGCGGCCGCTGGATTGGGGGTGGGTGGAGATTGCCGAGGCCGAGGATCATCTGGCGCTGGCCCATCATTGCGCGCCGCTGCGCGGGGCTTTCGGCGACAGCCATTTGGTCTGGAGCACCGGATTTCTCGAGGGCGCTTATGAGTCATGGATGCGCCGCCTGGGCGCCGATGCGCAATTGCGCGTCACGCAGCAACAGGCGTCCGATGAGCTGGGGACGATTGTCTATCGATTCGGCCGCTGAGACAGGGAATGCGCGTGGGGGAAGCCTTCGCGGCGCATGGGGAGTCAGGGATGCATAACACCAGCGACATAAGCAGCCTGTACCGGGAGTTCGGGGGAGACCCACGCAACTACCGGGAAATAGGCCAGGAGACCCGCGCGGCCGCGGCCCGCGGGCGTTGGCCGCTGCTGGGCCGGATACGCCCCGGGGCCCTGGCCGTGCCGGCCGCCGTCGGAGGGCGTTCCGATCCGCCGGCGCGCGTGGCGCCTTGGCCGCCGGCCGCGGTTGCCACGCTGGCCTT
>NZ_LRUJ01000015.1 GCF_001548475.1 Bordetella hinzii LMG 13501 | reverse complement strand
CAAGCAGAAGTACGGCAACAAGATTTCCTGGGCCGACCTGCTCATCCTCACCGGCAACGTCGCGCTGGAGACCATGGGCTTCAAGACCTTCGGTTTCGGGGGCGGCCGCGAAGACACCTGGGAGCCGGATCAGGACGTCTATTGGGGCAATGAACGGACCTGGCTGGGCGGCGACCTGCGCTATGGCAAGCAGGCCGGCGGCAAGGACGAAGGCACGGTCGTGGCCGACGAGCAGCTGCATGGCAAGGAGAGCGGCCGCAAGGACGAAGGCCGCAATCTGGAGAACCCGCTGGCCGCCGTGCAGATGGGCCTGATCTACGTCAACCCGGAGGGTCCGGATGGCAATCCGGATCCGCTGGCTTCGGCGCAGGACATCCGCGACACCTTCGGCCGCATGGCCATGAACGACGAGGAAACCGTCGCCCTGATCGCCGGCGGCCATACCTTCGGCAAGACGCATGGCGCCGGCCCCGCCGACCACGTGGGACCCGAGCCGGAGGCCGCCGAACTGGAGAACCAGGGCCTGGGCTGGAAGAGCAGTTTCCGCAGCGGCAAGGGTGGCGACACCATCACCAGCGGCCTGGAAGTCACCTGGACCTCCACGCCGACCCGGTGGAGCAACAACTTCTTCTGGAATCTTTTCGGCTACGACTGGGAACTGACCAAGAGCCCGGCCGGCGCCCACCAATGGATACCCAAGCATGGCGCCGGCGCCGGCTCCATCCCGGATGCGCACGATCCATCCAAGCGCCACGCCCCGTCCATGCTGACATCGGACATCGCACTGCGTGCGGATCCGGCCTACGAAAAGATCGCCCGCCGTTTCTACGAGAATCCCGACGAATTCGCCGACGCCTTCGCCCGCGCCTGGTTCAAGCTGACTCATCGCGACATGGGTCCGCGGGCGCGCTACCTGGGCCCGGAAGTCCCGGCCGAGGCGCTGATCTGGCAGGACCCCATCCCCGAGGTCGATCATCCGCTGGTCGATGACAAGGATGTGGCCGCGCTCAAACAGGCGGTGCTGGCCTCGGGCCTGACGGTGGCCGAACTGGTATCCACCGCCTGGGCGTCGGCATCGACCTTCCGCGGTTCCGACAAGCGCGGCGGGGCCAATGGCGCGCGCATCCGGCTGGCACCCCAGAAAGACTGGGCCGCCAACCAGCCGGAGCAATTGGCCAAGGTCCTGAAGACGCTGGAAGGCATCCAGGCCGACTTCAATGGCAAGGGCGACAAGAAGATCTCGCTGGCCGACCTCATCGTGCTGGGCGGCTGTGCCGGTGTCGAACAGGCGGCGGCGAAAGCGGGCTACACGCTCACCGTGCCGTTTGCGCCGGGCCGCATGGACGCCTCGCAGGAGCAGACCGATGTCGAATCCTTTGCCCCGCTGGAGCCGCTGCACGATGGCTTCCGCAACTTCCTGAAGGGACGTTATGACATCCCTGCCGAGCACTTGCTCATCGACCGCGCCCAGCTGCTGACGCTGACCGCGCCCGAGATGACGGTGCTGATCGGCGGCCTGCGGGTGCTCGACGTGCGCAGCGGCAAGGACAAGCATGGCGTGTTCACCGACCGTCCGGGCGTGCTGAGCAACGATTTCTTTCGCAACCTGCTGGACATGGGCACGGAGTGGAAGCCGCGGTCGCCCGCGCGCGAAGCCTTCGACGGCCACGACCGCAAGACGGGCAAGGCCAAATGGACGGCCAGCCGTGTTGACCTGGTGTTCGGCGCGAACTCGCAGCTGCGCGCGCTGGCCGAAGTCTATGCCAGCGATGACGCGGGCGAGAAATTCGTGCGCGACTTCGTGGCCGCCTGGGACAAGGTGATGAACCTCGACCGCTTTGACCTGAAGTAAAGGCGGTATCGCACCCGGCCCCCGGCCGGCCTTCGGGCCGCCGGGGGTTTTTCATGCGCTCCCGCCTTGCAAAAAAGAATGCCGCCGCGGCATTCTGTCTGGAGCACGGGCGGGATCAGCCGCGCTTGGCGGTTTCCGCCTGGCGCGCGATGCTGCGCGTGATGCTCCACTGCTGCAGGATGGACAGCGTATTGTTGACGCACCAGTACAGCACCAGGCCCGCCGGGAAGAAGAACATCATCCCGCCGAAGACCAGCGGCATGACCATCATCACCTTGGCCTGCACGGGGTCCGGCGGCGTGGGGTTCAGCTTGATCTGCAGGAACATGGTGGCCATCATCACGGCCGGCAGGATGAAGAAGGGGTCGCGCACCGACAGGTCATGGATCCAGAGGATCCAGGGCGCGCCGCGCATCTCGACGCTGGCCAGCAGCACCCAGTACAGCGCGATGAAGACCGGGATCTGCACCACCATGGGCAGGCAGCCGCCCAGCGGGTTGATCTTCTCGGTGCGGTACATCTCCATCATGGCCTGGTTGAGCTTCTGGCGGTCATCGCCGAATTTCTCTTTCAGGGCCTGCAGGCGCGGGGCCACCTGCTTCATGCGGGCCATCGAACGATAGCTGGCCGAGGCCAGGGGATAGAACAGCGCCTTGATGATGACGGTCAGGGCGACGATGGTCCAGCCCCAGTTGCCCAGCAGGCTGTGCAGCCAGGTCATCAGGGTGAACAGCGGCTTGGCGATGATGGTCAGCCAGCCATAGTCGACGACCAGTTCCAGCCCGGGAGCGACGGCCGACATGGCTTTTTGGTCCTGCGGGCCGACCCACAGCTGCGCCTCGGAAGACACGCTGGCGCCCGGCGCCACCTGGCCCAGGGCCTCGATGGAGCGCACCGCGTACAGATTGGGCTGCAGCTGCAGCAGTTCGTTGGCGCGCGGCTTGCCCTGCTGCGGCACCCAGGCCGTGGCGAAGTAGTGCTGGACGATGCCGATCCAGCCGTTGTCGGCCTGCTTGATGTAGTTGGCCTTGTTCTTGGCGATGTCGCCGAAGGTGACCTTCTGGAACTTGTCCTGCTCGGAGTAGACCGCTACGCCGGTGAAGGTGTGGTAGAAGCTGGACGTGCCGGCCGGATCGTTGCCGTCGCGTTCGAGCTGCAGGTAGACCGAGGGGCTTTGCGGGCCGGAGCCGACGTTGGTGACGTCATGGCGCACGTGGATGTCGTAGCTGCCCCGGTCCAGGGTGTAGGTCTTGACCACGCGCAGGCCGCCGGACTCGGCTTCGAAGCGCACGTCCAGTTTGTCGCCCGAGAGTTCGCGCTCGGTCGTGGTGACAGCGAACGGCGTCAGGTGGGTGGGGAAGTTCTGGCCCGAGCCGATCACCCCCGTCTGCGCCGTGTAGGTCAGGTCGCGGGAGTGGTCCAGCAGCACCATGGGCTTGTCGCTGTCGGCGCTGGCGGGATACTTGAGCAGTTCGGCGCGGATGAGCTGGGCGCCGGTGGTGCTGAAGGTCAGGCGCAGGACGTCGGTCGTGATGACCACCTCCTGGGCCTGGGCGGGCGCCGCCGCGGCGCTGCCGGGCACCGAGCCAGGGGCGCCGGCCGCCGCGGGGGGGCTGGGCACCGACGGCGTGGCCGAGGCATTGGCCGGGGCGTTGGCCGTATTGGCGTTGGCTTGCGCGTTCTGCTCGGCGCTGGCCGGGGGCGCGCCGAACAAGGACGGCTTGCCGTTATGGATCTGCCAGTTGTTCCACAGGAGCAACAGCGAGAAGGAAAAAATCATCCAGAGGACAGTTCGTCGAATATCCATGGTGCCTGAGGAAGAGAGAGCGGACCAGCAAAGCCCGCCAGTTTAACTGCAATCGTGTCCGGTACGGGGATGGTTGCCTCGGCAGCCGCCGCCCCGGGTTTTTTGAGCCTGCCCGGGATCCGGAACGGGATCCAGCCCGCCTGGCGACCAGGGGTGGCAGCGGCCGATGCGGCGCGCCGCCAACCATAGACCGCGCACCGCGCCATGGCGTTCAATCGCCTCGATCGCGTAGGCCGAGCAGGTAGGCGTGAAACGGCATTGCCGGCCGATCCAGGGGCTCAGGAAAAACCGGTAGAACCGGATGGGTGCGATGAGCAAGGCCTTGATCATCGCGCGATACGCCCAAAGTGAGCGTCCGCTTCGGTGCGCGCGGCGCGCTTCAGTGCAGTCAGGGACAGCGGCCCCACCTTGCTGTGCAGGCGGACCACATAGTCTTGCGCGGGCAAGGCCAGGCGCTGGTGGCGGAAGGCCTCGCGCAGCACACGCTTGATGGCGTTGCGGGTGGTCGCCAGCGCCGCATGGCGCTTGGCGATGACCAGGCCCAGGCGCGCGCAGGCGGCCTGCCCGTCGGTTGGCGAAGCGGGGGCGGCGCTCACAATGAACATCGCCCCTCGGGCCAACCGCCGGCCTTTCAGGGCGGCGGCAAACTCGGAGGGGCGATGCAAGCGCGCCTCCGCGGGAAGCGTGGCGCGCGACATGGCTGACTGAATCGAAGAGTCGTCCGATTGCCGGAGGGTGACAGGCTTGGGGCTGGGCGCTAGGCCGTGGCCAGGGGCTTGTTGCGATCCGGGCAATGGGTCGGGCTGCGATCGCGTCGGGCTTAGACGGCCAGACGCTTGCGGCCCTTGGCGCGACGGGCGTTCAGGACGGCGCGACCGGCGCGAGTCTTCATGCGCACGCGAAAGCCGTGGGTGCGCTTGCGGCGGGTGACGGAAGGTTGGTAGGTGCGTTTCATGGACGATCCACAAAAAGAACAAAGTCAGTAGGAAGCTGCCTGGAGGTTCCTGGTTGCAATGACCCGGGCGGGTATCCCGGCGCCGGCACGGGGCTGGCCATGGGACGGGGCTCGAGGCTGGGAACATTACACGGCGCTCGCCGAACCGGTCAAACCAGGGTGCTGGTGCAAAAGGGGCCGAAGCAAAGTCCGGTTGGATTCCGGGCGGAACCCCTCGCTGCGTACAACAAAATGGGTGACAGTTCTGCGGCACCCCCGCGGCGGCAATCGGTCTGGCGGGCATGGGTAACACCTGCCGACCCATTCACCAATTTGGGGCGTAACGCTTGCGGCGTAAGCCCCTGAGATACTGGGGGTTTTCGCCGCTTCCCGTGCAGTTCCAACGGAACCTTCTGACAGGCAGAATTCGGAAAAGCCCACCATTTCAGCAAGTTTTCCCAGTCTTGTCAATCAGTTAGGTCGCAGCGTGTACGCCAGGGGCACCCCGGGGCTGTGGATAACTCATGCCCAAAAGCGGTAGAATCGAGGTTTGAACAAGAGCGACATGAAAGAATTCTGGCAGACCTGCGTCAGTCGTCTTGAGCAGGAACTCCCCCCCCAACAAATCAGCGCGTGGATACGGCCGCTGGTCCCGCTTGCCTATGACGAAGCGCAGGCGGTGTTGCGCGTGGCTGCCCCCAATCGCTTCAAGCTGGATTGGGTGCGCAAGAACTTTTCGCATCAGATCGAGGCGCTGGCCACCGAGTGGTATCAGCGCCCCGTGCAGGTGCAGTTCGAATTGCCCAGCCACGGCGCAGCGCCACGCATGTCCATGACGCCGCGCGCGTCAGCCCAACCGGTGCCGCAGGCCGCCGCGCCTCTGGCCGCGCCCGCGGCGCCCGCCGCCCCGGCCCCGCGGCCCGAGGCGGCGCCGCCGCCCGCGCCCGCGGTGCCGATATCGGCCGCCGCCGATGCGGCCAACATCGTGTACGAGCGCTCGCGCCTGAACACCGACCTGACGTTCGAGAATTTCGTCACCGGCAAGGCCAACCAGCTGGCCCGCGCCGCGGCGCTGCAGGTGGCCGAGAACCCGGGCACCTCGTACAACCCGCTGTTCCTGTATGGCGGCGTGGGCCTGGGCAAGACCCACCTCATCCATGCCATCGGCAACGCCATGGTGGCCGCCGGGACGGGGGTGCGGGTGCGCTATGTGCACGCCGACCAATACGTCTCCGATGTGGTCAAGGCCTACCAACGCAAGGCCTTCGATGATTTCAAGCGCTACTACCATTCGCTCGACCTGCTGCTGATCGACGATATCCAGTTCTTCTCGGGCAAGAACCGCACCCAGGAAGAGTTCTTCTACGCCTTCGAGGCGATGGTGGCGCAGCGCAAGCAGATCATCATCACCAGCGACACGTATCCGAAGGAGCTCTCGGGCATCGACAGCCGCCTGATCTCGCGCTTTGATTCGGGGCTGACGGTGGCCATCGAGCCGCCCGAGCTGGAGATGCGCGTGGCCATCTTGCTGCGCAAGGCCGAGTCCGAAGGCGTGCCCATGCCCGAGGAAGTGGCTTTCTTCATCGCCAAGCACCTGCGCAGCAATGTGCGCGAGCTCGAAGGCGCGTTGCGCAAGGTGCTGGCCTATGCGCGCTTCCATGGCCGCGAGGCGCTCAACGTCGATGTCTGCAAGGAGGCGCTCAAGGATCTCCTGTCCGTCTCCAACGGGCAGATCACCGTCGAGAACATCCAGAAGACCGTCGCTGATTTCTACAAGATCAAAGTGGCCGACATGTATTCGAAACGCCGGCCCGCGAATATTGCCCTTCCGCGCCAGGTCGCCATGTATCTGGCCAAGGAGTTGACACAGAAAAGCCTGCCTGAAATCGGTGATCTGTTCGGCGGCCGCGATCACACCACGGTGCTGCACGCGGTGCGCAAGATTTCCGACGCCCGCGCCAAGCAGGCCGAGCTCAACCATACCCTGCACGTGTTGGAACAAACTCTAAAAGGATGACCATGCAACTCGTACAAACCACACGCGATGCATTGCTGAAACCGCTGTCGACTGTGGCGGGCATCGTCGAACGACGCCATACCCTGCCCATCCTGGCGAACATCCTGATGCGCAAAGAGGGCAACAAGGTCGCGTTCATTGCCACCGACCTTGAAGTGCAGATCACCACGCACGCCGATTTCGGCGTGGGGTCGGACAACGAGTCCACTACCGTGGCCGCGCGCAAGCTGCTGGACATCCTGAAGGCCCTGCCGGACACGGGCGATGTCAAGCTGGCGCTGGCCTCGAACAAGCTGTCGGTGCAGTCGGCCAAGAGCCGTTTTGCCCTGCAGACGCTGGCGGCCAGCGAGTTTCCGACCGTGGCCCAGCCCGAGCAGTGGGATGTCTCCCTGACCATGCCGCAGCGCACCCTGCGCCATCTGTTCAACATGGTGCACTTCGCCATGGCCCAGCAGGACATCCGCTATTACCTCAACGGCATGCTGCTGGTGTTTGAACCCGGCCGCGTGCGCGCCGTGGCCACCGACGGCCACCGCCTGGCGCATTGCGCCACCGAGGCCGATGGCATCAGCGAGCGCCACGAGGTCATCGTGCCGCGCAAGACCGTGCTGGAGATGCAGCGCCTGCTGGAAGACTCCGACGAGCCGGTGGCCCTCGATGTGGCGCCGGGCCAGATCCGTTTCCGCTTCGGCGATGTCGAGCTGGTGTCCAAGCTGGTCGAAGGCAAGTTTCCGGATTTCTCGCGCGTGATTCCCACCAATTACACGCGCCACTTCTCCGTGAACCGCGAGGCCCTGCAGGGCAGCCTGCAGCGCGCCGCCATCCTGACGACCGACAAGTTCAAGGGCGTGCGCCTGCAACTGGGCCAGAACGTCATGAAGATCTCGTCTTCCAACGCCGAGCAGGAAGAAGCGCAGGAAGAAATCGACATTGATTACGGCTACGAGGCGCTGGACGTGGGTTTCAACGTCGGCTACCTGCTCGACGTGCTGGCCAACGTCAAAGTGGAAAACGTGCAGTGGTCGGTCATGCCGGACGCCAATGCGTCGGCGCTGATCACCCTGTCAGGCGACGATCAGTTCAAGTACGTCGTCATGCCCATGCGGATCTGATCCGCGCAACGTGGGTGTAGACCGCTGGCGGTTTGCGCCAGCGGATCGGCCGTGAGGCCGCCTTTTATTTTTGAACACAGATATGTCAGATCAACAGAACACCACTCCTGAGAACAACGGCTACGGCGCCGATTCGATCAAGATGCTCAAGGGGCTGGAGGCCGTGCGCAAGCGCCCCGGCATGTACATCGGCGACACCTCCGATGGCACCGGCTTGCACCACATGGTGTTCGAAGTGGTCGACAACGCCATTGACGAGGCCCTGGCCGGCTATTGCGACGATATTGTCGTCACCATCCACACCGACAACTCGATCTCGGTCACGGACAACGGCCGCGGCATTCCGACGGCCATCCACAAGGACGACGAGTTCGGCCGCAGCGCCGCCGAAATCGTCATGACCGAGCTGCATGCCGGCGGCAAGTTCGACCAGAACTCCTACAAGGTGTCCGGCGGCCTGCACGGTGTGGGCGTGTCCTGCGTGAACGCGCTATCCGAGTGGCTGCGGCTGACCATTCGCCGCGATGGCCAGGTGCACGAGATGGAATTCCGCCAAGGCGAGCGCGTCGCGCCCCTGGCGGTGACCGGCACCACTGACAAGCGCGGCACCGAGGTGCGTTTTCTGGCCGACCCGGTCATCTTCACCAATATCGAGTACCACTACGAGATCCTCTCGAAGCGGTTGCGCGAGCTGTCCTTCCTGAACAACGGCGTGAAGATCCGCCTGATCGACCAGCGCCAGGGCAAGGAAGAGAACTTTGCCTTCTCCGGCGGTGTGAAGGGCTTCGTCGAGTACATCAACCGCGCCAAGACCGTGCTCCATCCGAATGTCTTCGCGGTGAGCACGGACTCTTCGGCCGGCGGCGTGCCGGTGGGCGTGGAAGTGGCCATGCAATGGAACGACAGCTACAGCGAAAGCGTGCTGTGTTTCACCAACAACATCCCGCAGCGCGATGGCGGCACCCACCTGACGGGTCTGCGCGCGGCCATGACGCGCGTGATCAACAAATACATCGCCGACAACGAGCTGGCCAAGAAGGCCAAGGTCGAGACCACCGGCGACGATATGCGCGAAGGCCTGGCCTGCGTGCTGTCGGTCAAGGTGCCCGAGCCCAAGTTCAGCAGCCAGACCAAGGACAAGCTGGTGTCCAGCGAAGTCCGCCCCGCCGTCGAGGACGCCGTGGCGCGTTCGCTGGAGACCTGGCTGCTGGAGCATCCCAACGACGCCAAGGCCCTGTGCGGCAAGATCGTCGAGGCCGCGCGCGCGCGCGAGGCTGCGCGCAAGGCACGCGAAATGACGCGGCGCAAGAGCGTGCTCGAAGGCGCCGGTCTGCCCGGCAAACTGGCCGACTGCCAGGAGAAGGACCCCGCGCTGTGCGAGCTCTACATCGTCGAGGGCGACTCGGCGGGCGGCTCGGCCAAGCAGGGCCGGGACCGCAAGTTCCAGGCCATCCTGCCGCTGCGGGGCAAGGTGCTCAACGTCGAGAAGGCGCGCTTTGACCGCCTGATCGCCAGCGAGCAGATCGCCACGCTGATCACGGCGCTGGGCACGGGTATCGGGCCGGATTTCAATATCGAGAAGCTGCGCTACCACCGCCTCATCATCATGACCGACGCGGACGTCGACGGCGCGCACATCCGCACGCTGCTGCTCACCCTGCTCTATCGCCAGATGCCTGAGCTGGTCTCGCGTGGCCACGTCTACATCGCCCAGCCGCCGCTCTACAAGGTCAAGGTCGGCCGCGAAGAGCGCTACCTTAAGGACGAGGTCGAGGAAGCGAAGTTCATGCTGCAGCTGGCGCTCAAGGACGCCGAGCTGATCCCCAGCCAGGGCGCGCCCGCCATTTCCGGCGAAGCCCTGGGCGAGCTGGCGCGCCAATACGTGCTGGCCGACGCCGTGATCTCGCGCCTGTCGCGCGTCTTCGACGTGCCCGCCCTGTCGGCCCTGGCCGAAGGCGTGCAGGTCAACCTGGACGACCAGGCCAGCGCCGAGGCCTCGGCCAAGCGCCTGCACGATGCCCTGCACGACGCCACCAGCACCAATGGCGTGGACGTCACGGCCGAGCTGGAGGAGGACAGCGGCAAATACCGCCTGGTCATCCGCCGCATGCACCACGGCAACGTGCGCATCAGCATCATCGACGCGGACTTCGTGCGCGGCGCCGACTATGCCATCCTGGCGAAATCGGCCCAGACCTTCCTGGGCCTGATCGGCGCCGGCGCCATCGTGGCGCGCGGCGAAGGCGACAAACGCAAGGAACAGTTCGTCTCCGACTTCCGCGAAGCCATGCAGTGGCTGCGCGCCGAGGCCGAGCGCGGGCTGTCCAAGCAGCGCTACAAGGGCCTGGGCGAAATGAATCCCGAGCAGCTCTGGGAAACCACCATGGACCCCACCGTGCGCCGCCTGCTGCGCGTGCAGATCGAGGACGCCATCGCGGCCGACGAGGTCTTCACCACCCTCATGGGCGACGACGTGGAGCCGCGCCGCGCCTTCATCGAGACGCACGCGCTGTCGGCCGGCAATATCGACGCCTGAGCGCGACGGCTTGCGCCGTGCAAAAGGCCGCCCCTCGGGGCGGCCTTTTTTTCATGGGCGGGCATGGCGCTTGCCGCCCGGGGTGGACTGACTGTCAAAGGAGTCGGATCATGACGAGCAAACCGCGAAACCCGAAACCGGCGGCCGACGATACCCGCCGCCAGGACCAGGCCAGCCACGGCGATGCGCAGCACCGCAGCAAGAAAGCCGGCCATGCCACCCAACTGGGCTCCGGCCAGGACCAGCAAAGCCAGCGCCAGCGCGGCGCGGGGGCGCGCAGCCGGCACTAGCCCGGCCTTGCGGGCAGGCCAGGGGCAAAAATTCACGCGGGGCCGCCCGGGATCGTGCGATTCCGGCCCGCGCTTGGCTACACTGGCGCGTGCCCCACCGCTTCCTGGAGAAAGCCCGCATGAACACAGCTACGCCGACGGCCACGCGCGACGACGGTATGGGAAATATCGCCCTGCTCACGGCCGCCGCCGAATGCTTCATGGAGCAGGGCTTTTATGCGACCAGCATCGACGACGTGGCCAAGCGGCTGGGGGCGACCAAGGGGCGTGTCTATCATTATTACCGCTCGAAGACGGATCTGTTCTTCGATGTGCACCGCGAGGGGATGCGGCGCAACTTCGAGGCGGTCAGGCCGGCCATGCAGGGCGGGGCGAACGGGGCCGAGCGCCTGGCCGCGATGTTCCATCGGCATGCGTTGACGATGATGGAGAACCTGGCTTTCGAGACGGTCGTCGTGCATGGCGTGCACATGCATCGCCAGGCCGCGATCACGCCGTCCCAGCGCCGCACGCTTGACGAGCTCATGGTCATACGCGACGACTTCGAGGCCTTGTTCAAGAGCGTGGCGGCCGAGGGCGCGCGCGATGGCTCGCTGCGCACCGACGATGCCTCGGTGGCGGTCAAGGCGGCGCTGGGCGCGATCAACTGGATGGCCATCTGGTATCGCCCGCGCGAGGGCGAGACCCGGCAGGACCGCGAAGTGCTGGCCCGCAAGATCGTCAGCGGCATCATGTCGGGCCTGGCCGCGCGCTAGCCCGCGCCGGCGCGTTCAGTGCTGGGCGAAGTGCTTGTAGCGCCGCTCGGTGTCGTCGCGGCGCGATTCGAGTTCGGTGACCACGGCCGCGGGCGGGCCGCGCCGCATCCATTCGAGCATCTGGTCCACCTGGTCCGGCGTGCCCTGCACCATGGCCTGGACCGTGCCGTCTTCCATGTTCTGCACCCAGCCGGTAGCGCCGACCAGATGCGCGCGCCGCACGGTGGCGTGGCGGTAGCCCACGCCCTGGACCTTGCCATGCACGACGACGAACACGGTTTCGATATGGGGGTCTTGCATCGGTGATTCCTGTAGAAGCGGTGTTGCGCCGCAGCATGGCCGCGCACCAAGGCGAATTATCGGGCGGGCGGCCCGATATCGCCAAGCCGGCATCGTATACTTGCCCTCGCTCCCGGGATGGCCCCGGAGACGTCAGGCGGTGCGCCCAAGCCGCATTCTTCCTTGGATCCATGAGCCAGAATCTCTCCACGATGACCTGCATCGAAGATCTGCGAGCCGTTGCAAAACGCCGCGTGCCGCGCATGTTCTACGATTACGCCGATTCTGGCGCCTGGACCGAAGGAACCTATCGCGCCAACGAGAGCGAGTTCCAGAAGATCAAGCTGCGCCAGCGTGTGGCGGTCAACATGGACGGCCGCTCGCTGGCGACCACCATGGCGGGCATCGACGTCAAGATGCCGGTGGCGCTGGCGCCCACCGGCCTGACCGGCATGCAGCATGCCGATGGCGAGATCCTGGCCGCGCAGGCCGCCGCCGAGTTCGGCGTGCCCTTCACGCTGTCGACCATGAGCATCTGCTCCATCGAGGACGTCGCCCAGGCCACGCAGAAGCCGTTCTGGTTCCAGCTCTACGTCATGCGCGACCGCGAGTTCATCGGCAACCTGATCGACCGCGCCAAGGCCGCGGGCTGCTCCGCCCTGGTCCTGACGCTGGACCTGCAGATCATGGGCCAGCGCCACAAGGACATCAAGAACGGCCTGTCCGCGCCGCCCAAGCTGACGCTGGCCAATATGTTCAACCTGGCCTTCAAGCCGCGCTGGTGTCTGGGCATGCTGGGCACCAAGCGGCGCACCTTCGGCAATATCGTGGGCCATGCCAAGGGCGTGACGGACCTGGCCGCGCTCTCGTCGTGGACCGCCGAGCAGTTCGACCCGCGCCTGAGCTGGGACGATGTGGCCTGGATCAAGGAGCGCTGGGGCGGCAAGCTCATCCTCAAGGGCATCCTGGACGTCGAGGATGCGCGCCGCGCCGCGGCCACGGGCGCCGACGCCATCATCGTCAGCAATCATGGCGGGCGCCAGCTTGACGGCGCGGTGTCGACCATCGAGATCCTGCCGGCCATCGTCAGCGAGGTGGGCTCGCAGATCGAGGTCTGGCTCGACAGCGGCATCCGGTCCGGGCAGGACGTGCTCAAGGCCGTGGCGCTGGGCGCGCGCGGCACCATGATCGGACGCGCCTTCTTGTATGGCCTGGGGGCCTATGGCAAGGCGGGCGTGAGGCGCGCGCTGGAGATCATCTACAAAGAAGCGGACGTGACCATGGCGCTTTGCGGCCGCCGCAATATCTCGGAAATCGACCGCAGCATCCTGGTGCCGGGCACCTATCCCACCTGAACGGGCGAAGACCGCAAGATCCGCAAACGCGGCGCGGGTAAGGTCCGGGTTCAGGAGCCGCGCATGAAACCCACAACCCGAGCCCAGTACGCCGCCCGTCTCGAACCCGTCCTGCAATGGCTGGCGAGCCATCCGCAGGCCAGCCCCGACCTGCACCAGCTGGCGGATCTGGCCTGCCTGTCGCCCTACCATTTCCACCGTGTCTATCGCGCCATGATGGGCGAGACGGTCAGCGACACCGCCCAGCGCATGCGCATGCAGCGCGCGGCCGTGGAGCTGACCCGCGGCCAGGATGACCTGGCCCGGGTGGCCCGCCGGGCGGGCTATCAGTCCCTGGCCTCGTTCAGCCGCGCCTTTGGCGCGAGCTACGGCGTCCCGCCGGGCCGGTATCGCGCGCAGCGCCTCCTGCAACGTTCATCCAAGGAGCCTGTCATGTATACCGTCCATATCCGTCCCTGTCCCGCCCTGACCCTGGCCGCCCTGGCCCACCAGGGCGATTATCAGCGTATCGGCGAGAGCTTCGACCGCCTGACCATGCTGGCCGTCGGCCAGGGCCTGCTGGGCGAGGCGCCCGGCCCCTGGATCGGCGTCTATTACGATGATCCGCAGCAGGTCGCGGCCGCCCGGCTGCGTTCGCATGCGGGCGTGGCGCTGGCGGCCGGCCGCACCGTGGCCGCGCCCCTGGAGACACTGGCCATACCCGCCATGACCTGCGCGGTGCTGGAGTACGTCGGGCCTTATTCCGAGATCGACCACGCCTACAACTGGATGTTCTCGGCATGGCTGCCCGACAGCGGCAGGGAGCCGCACGACTTTCCCATGTTCGAAGAGTATGTCAACGACCCGAGGACCACGCCCGCCGCCGAGTTGCTCACACGCATCCACCTGCCTTTGCGGGGCTAGCATCACAGGGGAAACCTCAAGTCTGCGCGGCGGGGATTGAGCGTAGAATCAAGCCGAAGCCAAATGGCATGAAAGGTCACTCAATGTCCCGCCGCAGCGCCAATTTGCCCACCTTGCGTCAACTGGAGCTCCTGCTGTCCCTGGTGTCGGCCGAGGGCATCGCGGGCGCGGGGGCGAAGATGGGGATGTCGCCGTCGGCGACCAGCCATGCGCTGCGGGCGCTGGAAACCGCGCTGGGCACCGAGCTGATCGACCGCAATACGCCCGGCGTGGCCCTGACCTACACGGCCGAGCAGGTCTTGCCGCATGTGCGCGATGTGTTCGCCTCGCTGCAGCTGATACAGGCCACCGCCCTGGCCGGCGCGGAACTGAAGTCGGGTTTTCTCAAGCTGGGCTCTTTCGGCGCGAGCGCCACCATCAAGGTCCTGCCGCCCCTGCTGGAGCGTTTCAAGGCGCGCTATCCGGGCATCGAGGTCCTTGTCACCGAAAAGCCGGATGAGCAGACTTCGCGCGATCTCATCGAGCGCCGCCTGGAGCTTGCCGTGGTCACGCTGCCCAAGAGCGAACTGGAGACCCAGACCCTGGCCGTCGATGAGCTCGTGGCGGTGCTGCCGCAGGACCATCCCCTGGCCGCCCTGGAGACTGTGCACGTCGGGCAGCTGACCGGCGAGCCCTTCATCCTGACACGCGCCGGTTCGCAGGAGCTGGTCACGCGCCTGTTCGCGCGGCATGATCTGAGTCCGCGCGTGGGCTATGAGGTCCTGCAGTTGATGTCCATCCTGGAGCTGGTCTCCAAGGGCAAGGGGATCTCGGTGCTGGCCAAGCTGGCCCTGCCCGAACGTTACCCGGGCACGGTCTTCCGGCCGCTTGTTCCGAGCACCACGCGCAGGATAGGCCTGGCCTGCCTGAACCAGCAGCGCCTGTCGCCCGCCGCCAAGGCCTTCTGGCAGGAAACGCGGCGGGCCACGGCGGGCAAGGCCTTGTTCAGCTAGGGCCGGCATCGCTTGAACGCAATTTCAATTGGACTTGACCGCGCCGGCGCTTAGACTCTAGACAGCCGGCAGCCGCGGTGCAGGCAGGGCCTTTCCTCGTGCGATCCCAGGCCATCCCGCATCGATGGCCCGCGATCAAAACAAGAGGAGACATCATGAAGAACATGCCTGCAAAGTTTGTGGATTTCACGCGCCGCTTCACCGCGCTGGTGGACAGCGCGGCGGGCAATGAGCAGCGCATCCTGGACAGCGGCACGGGGCTGGTGGCCGAGCTGGTCCAGGAAGACGATTGGCTGCCCGAGGCCTACGCCCAGCCGCACCCCCAGTACTACCAGCAATATCTGCTCTACGCCGATCCCGAGGACCGTTTCTCCGTCGTCAGCTTTGTATGGGGACCGGGCCAGAAGACGCCCATTCACAATCACACGGTCTGGGCCATCATCGGCGTGCTGCGCGGCGCCGAGCGCTCGGAGATGTTCACCCGCGCCGAGGACGGCCATTCCATGATCCCGGGCCACACCGGGATCCTGCAGACACGCACCATCGAGACTCTGTCGCCATCGACCGGCGACATCCATCGCGTCTCCAATGTGTACGAAGACCGGGTGTCCATCAGCATCCATGTGTATGGCGGCAACATCGGCAAGATCTCCCGCCATGTCTTCAACCAGGAAACTGGCGCGCCCAAGACCTTTGTGTCGGGATACTCCAACGAGGCCGAGATCTCCGCCCGCTGACACTTGAGTTTATTTTCAATTGTGAGTGATGTTGTTGAACCATAGACTGCACAGATACCGATTAAGGAGATCACATCGTGCAGGCGGTTCAACCCTCGGCATTGCAAGGCATCCGTGTTCTCGATCTGTCGCGCATCCTCGCCGGTCCCAGCGCCACCCAGCTGCTGGGGGATCTGGGCGCCGATGTCGTCAAGGTCGAGAAGCCCGATGAGGGCGACGACACGCGCAAATGGGGCCCGCCCTACATCAAGGACAAGGCGGGCGTGGAAACCGAGGAGAGCGCCTACTATCTGTGCGCCAACCGCAACAAGCGCTCCATCGCCATCGATATCGCGACCGCCGAGGGGCAGGCGCGCATCCACGAGCTGCTGGGCCGGGCCGATGTGCTGGTCGAGAACTACAAAGTGGGCGGGCTGGCCAAGTACGGCCTGGCCTATGAGCAGCTGAAGGACCGCTATCCCGGCCTGGTCTATTGCTCCGTGACGGGCTTCGGCCAGACCGGCCCCTACGCCAAGCGCGCCGGCTATGACTTCCTCATACAGGGCATGGGCGGCATCATGAGCCTGACCGGCGAGCCCGAGGGCACGCCCATGAAGGTCGGCGTGGGGATCGCCGACGTCATGACCGGCATGTACGCGGCGGTCGGCATCCTGGCGGCGCTACGCCACCGGGATGCGACCGGCGCGGGCCAGCACATCGATATTTCCCTCCTGGACAGCCAGATCGCCTGGCTGGTCAATGCCGGCACCAACTATCTGGCCGCGGGCCAGCTGCCCACGCGCCTGGGCAATGGCCATCCCAATATCGTTCCCTACCAGGTCTTCGATACGGCCGATGCGCCGCTCATCCTGGCGGTGGGCAACGACGCCCAGTTCGCCCGCTTCTGCGAAGTGGCGGGCCTGGCCGGGCTGTCCGATGACGAACGCTACCGGACCAATGTGGCGCGCATCGCGCACCGCGACGAACTGTGCGGCCTGGTGCAGCAGGCCTTGCGGGGCCGCCGGCGCGCGGATTGGCTGGCCGCGCTGGAGGCCGTGGGCGTGCCCTGCGGGCCGGTGAACAACTTGGAGGACGTCTTCGGGGATCCGCACGTCAAGGCGCGCGGCGCCCGCGTGGACCTGCCCTGCGCCTGGGCCCAGGAAGGCCATGTCAGCCTGCTGGCCAATCCCTTGAAGCTGTCGGAAACCCCCGTCGATTACCGCCGCCCGCCGCCGCGCCTGAACGAACACGAGCAGGAGATCCTGGCCGATTGGCTGGCCCCTGCGGCGGCGCGCGCCCACCACGCTTGACCATGGAGAGACAATGACACCGCTTAGCCAAGACCAGATCGCCCTGCAGCAACGCGCCCGCGAGCTGGCGCAGACCGTATTCAAGCCGACCGCCGCCGAGACCGATCGCTCCGAGCAGTATCCTGTGGACAACGTGCGCCGGCTGCGCGAGGCCGGTTTCATGGGGATGACCATCCCCAAGGCCTATGGCGGCCAGGGCCGGAGCTATCTGGACACCGTCATCGTCATCGAGGAAATGGCCAAGGCCTGCGCCACCATGGGCCGCATCACGGTGGAGGCCAATATGGGCGCCATCGGAGCCATCATGCAATATGGCTCGGAAGAGCAGAAGACGCTGGCCGCGCAATGCGTGCTGGCCGGCGACAAGCCGGCGATCTGCATCTCCGAGCCCAAGGCGGGCAGCGCGGCCAGCGAGATGACCACCCGCGCCGTGCGCAAGGGCGATGACTACATCATCAACGGCGAGAAGTACTGGATCACGGGCGGGGGCGTTTCGCGCCTGCACCTGATCTTCGCCCGTGTCTTCGATGACGGGGTGGACCAGGGCATCGGTGCCTTCATCCACATCAAGGAGCCGGGCGCGCAGGGCGACGGCCTGACCGTCACCAAGCGCAGCTTCGCGATGGGCGTGCGTGGCATCCCCGAGACCTACATCAGCTTCGAAGACCTCATAGTCAACAAATCGATGATGGTGGTGCCGCCCGAGGGGCTGAAGCGCGGCTTCGCCGGCCTGATGCAGGCTTATAACGCCCAGCGCGTCGGGGCGGGCTCCGTGGCGCTGGGCATCGCGCAAGGCGCTTTCGAGGAGGCCGTGGAGTACGCCAAATCGCGCCAGCAGTTTGGGCGCGCCATTGCCGAGTTCCAGGGCCTGCAGTGGATGATCGCCGACATGGCCATCCAGCTCAATGCCGCGCGCCATATGCTGCACTGCGCCGCGCAGAGCGGCACGCCCGCGACCTTCGGTTTTCCGGATCTCTCCCTGGCCGCGCAGGCCAAGATCTTCGCGGCCGAGACGGCCAACCGCGTCACCAATGACGCGCTGCAACTGCATGGCTCGTCCGGCTACGGACGCGATCTTCCGATGGAGCGGCATGTGCGCGATGCGCGCATGTTCACCATCGCCGGCGGCACCGCGCAGATCCTGCGCACCCAGGTGGCGTCGTCCATCCTCAAGATGAAGCTGCCGCAGACGCGCGACGGCTATCTCAAGAACCGCTGATCGCTGTCCGCGGGGCATGGGGCCGGGTTTTCCGCCAGGGCGGGACCCGGTTTTTTTGCGCTTTCCGGGCGCCTGGAGGACTTGACCAAACATTCAATTGCGATTGAGCACCGTGCTCATCAAGAATGGCTGCGCATACAAAAAATCCTGCTTCCGGATGTTTCGCACAGGGTCGGCCCGGCGGTTTTGCGTGGCGGCACGGATGGGAGAACGGACGGCGCAGACACAAACAGGAGACATTGCAATGACTGTGCGCTTCGGTGGTAAACGGCAGCCCCTGGCGGCGCTGCTGATCGGCCTGACGGCCGGCCTGGCTGTCCCGCCCTCGGCATCGGCCGACACGAACTGGCCCACCAAGCCGGTCAAGCTGGTGATTCCCTTCTCCGCGGGCGGCGCCTCCGACGCGGCCGGCCGCATGCTGGCCAATGAGCTGACGCAGCGCCTGGGCCAGACCGTGATCACGGAAAACATGCCTGGCGGCGGCACGGCCATCGCCGCGGCCAGCGTGGCGCGCGCCACGCCCGATGGCTACACGCTGCTGCTGGCGCCCACGGGCCAGCTCACCATCCTGCCCGCGGTCGAGAGCAAGCTGCAATACGACCCCGTCAAGAGCTTCCTGCCGGTGGCCCTGGTGGCCTCGTCGGCCTATATCGTGTCGGTCGCGGCGGATTCCAAGATCCAGTCCTTCAGCGACTTGGTGGCCCAGGCCAAGAAGAAGCAATTGAGTTATTCCTCCTGCGGGCCGGCCTCCGTGTGCAACGTCACGGGCGAGCTGCTCAACACCCTGGCGGGCATCAATCTGATGCATATTCCTTTCCAGGGCAGTTCGCCGGCCATCCTGTCGGTGCTGGGCGGCCACGTCGATGTCGCGGTGGATACCGAGGCCGTGCAGGTTCCGCAGGTGCAGGCCGGCAAGCTGCGGCCGCTGGTCATCACGGCCGATCGCCGCAGCCCCGTGCTGCCCAATGTGCCTACAGCCGCCGAAGTGGGACTGCCCGAGTTCACGTCGAGCTATTGGGTGGGCGTGGTGGTGCCGGCCGGCACGCCGCCGGCCATCGTGCAGAAGCTCAATGGCGCGATCAACGACTCGGTCAAGAGCGCCAAGATGCAGGCCTCGCTGGGCGAGATCGGCATGGTCCCGCTGGGCGGCAGCCCCGCGCACTTCTCCGACGTGGTGGCGTCCGACCTGAAAAAATGGACGGCTATCGTCGAGCGCACCGGCATGAAGAACAAGAACTGAGCGCGCGGCTCAGGAGCGGCCGTCGTACCGCTCTATCGTCACCATGCAGGTGTGCGCCGAACATCCCTGGCCGAAGGCGGAGCTGCCTTTGTCCAGGGTCAGCGCATTGGGATTGCCCGCCAGCTCCAGCGGGTAGGGAGATTCATCTTGCGGCTCATACCAGGCGCCGGTGGGCAGGATGGCCACTTGCGGCCGCACCAGGTCATTCAGGTGCGCGCTGGCCAGACACTGCCCCCGGGCATTCCAGACGCGGACCACGTCATGCTCGGCGATGCCCAGCCGCCGCGCATCGTCGGGATGCAGCCAGATGCACTCGCGTCCGTCGTGCTTGGTCGCCATGCTGGCCGGCGCGTCGTCGAGCTGGCTGTGCAGCTTGCCGGCGGGCTGGCGCGACAGCAGATGGAATTGCCGGTCGGTCGTTCCGCGGCCGCCCAGCCACTCGGCGGGCTCCAGCCAGCTCGGATGCGGCGGGCAATCCGCCAGGCGCAATCGTTCCAGCGCCTGGCTGTACAGCAGGATGCGGCCGCTTTCGGTGCGCAGCGGATGGTCTTGCGGGGCTTGGCGGAAGGCTTCCAGATAGGTGTAGTGATCGCGCGTGGGCACGCGCGCATGGCCGCGCGCCCAGAACTCCTCGAACGCCGGCATGGCGTGGTCAAAGCGCTGGGCGGCATCGTGGCGGGTGGATTCGTACAGCGTGCGTATCCAGTCCATCTCGCCGCGCCCTTCGCTGAAGGCGGCCTCCACGCCCAGGCTGGCGGCCAGGTCGCGGCAGATGTCGTAGTCGCTGCGCGCCTGGCCCAGGGGTTCGATGGCCTTGTGCATGGCGATGATATGGTCGCTGCGGCGGGCGCCGGCCAGGTCATTGCGTTCGAGCGAGGTCGAGGCCGGCAGCACGATGTCGGCCCGCCGCGCCGTGGCGGTCCACATCGGCTCTTGCACGACGATGGTCTCCGGCCGCGACCAGGCCAGGCGCAGGCGGTTCAGGTCCTGATGATGGTGAAAGGGGTTGCCCCCCGCCCAATAGACCAGGCGGGTGTCGGGATAGCGCCGCGTCTGGCCCTCGTAGCTGAAGCTGCCGCCTGGGTTGAGCAGCATGTCGGCGATGCGGGCGCAGGGGATGAAATCGGCGTTGGGATTGCGCCCCAGCGGCAGGCTGGGCGACCTGGCCGCCGCCAGCGGCGCGCCCACGCCGCCCAGCGAGCCATAGCCGAAGCCCACGCCGCCGCCGGGCAGGCCGATCTGTCCGATGACGGCGGCCAGGCCGAGCGCCGACCAGAACACATGCTCGCCATGGTCGGCGCGCTGCAGGCTCCAGCTGACGGTGAGCATGCTGCGGCTGTCGACCAGGCGGCGCGCGAGCTCGCGCAAGCGCCCGGCATCGACCTGGGCGATGTCCGCGGCCCATCCGGCCGTTTTGGGCTGGCCGTCGCGCTCGCCGCGCAGATACGCCAGGAAGGGCTCGCTGCCGCTGCAGCAGCGGGTCAGGAAATCGCGGTCGTGGCGGCCGGCCCGCACGATCTCGCCGGCCAGGCCCAGCATCACGGCCGCGTCGGTATTGGGGCGCACCGGCCACCATTCGGCCGGCACCCATGCCGGCAGGTCGTCGCGCGCCGGCGAAATAAGGACAAACCGCAGGCCGCGCTGGACCATGGCGCGCAAATGGGTTTGCAGCATGTGCCGCCCGATGCCGCCGGCCTCGGATTGCGCGGTGCGTGGCGAGAGCGCGCCGAAGACGACCACGGTCTCGCTGTGCCGCGCGATGGTGTCCAGGGTGCTGGCGCCGCCCGCGCAGGCCTCCTGGTCGCCCAGCACATGGCGCAGGATCACCGGCCCGGCGGCGGTGCTGTAGGTGTCCACATGCCCCGTATAGCCGCCGACCAGCGACAGCATGCGCTTGAGCTGCGAGGCCGCATGATGGAAGCGGCCGCAACTGGTCCAGCCGTAGGAGCCGGCGAAGATCGATCCGTTGCCGTGTTCGGCGCTCACGCGCCGGATCTCGCCCGCCACCAGGCCGATGGCTTCATCCCAGGACACCGCCACAAAAGCCTCGTCCGGACGGCGCGGGCCGGGCGCGCGGCGTTCCAGCCAGGACTTGCGCACCATGGGCCGCAGCACGCGGCGGGACGGGTCGGCCCATTGCCTGACGGATTGGATGATGGGCGATGGCGCGGGATCGTGCTCGAACGGTTCGACCGCCGCGATGCGGCCCGCTTCGACGACGAGCGTGTAGGCGCCCCAGTGACTGCAGTGGCTGAAACGTTGTGTGGCCAAGGCGAGGTCCGCGAAGAAGTGTCGTGGGATCGGTCCAATGATAAAGACACCGCGGTTCAAACCAAATTGATTCTTTTCTCACATGGCGCGCACCGATCGGAATTTCCGATGCTCAGGCTGAAAAAAATTTGGCCCGTTCGGATTCATCGATGCCTATCATCGACCCTGAAGGCGCGCCTTCCGTATAGAACAATATCCCGGAGACAAGATGTTCAATCCGCTCATGAGCGTTGACGACATCGCGGCACAGATTGCCGACGGATGTCGCCTGGCACTGCCCGTGGACTACGCCGGCGTGCCCATGGCATTGATGCGGCCCCTGTTGCGCCGCGCCCCGCGCGGCCTGGCGCTGGTGGGCGTGCCGACGGCCGGCCTGCCCTTTGACCTGCTGATCGGCGCGGGCCTGGTGCATAGCGTGGAGACCAGCGCGGTCACGCTGGGCGAGGCGGGCGGCGCGCCCTGCTTCATGCGGGCCATTTCGCGCGGCCTGATCGTCATGAAGGACAGCACCTGCCCGGCCATCCATGCCGGCCTGATGGCCGCCCAGAAGGGCGCGCCGTTTACCTCCCTGCGCGGCCTGATCGGCACCGATGTCCTGCGCCACCGCAGTGACTGGAAAGTGATCCAGAACCCCTGCTCCGAGTCTCCCGACCCGGTGGTGGTGATCCCTGCCCTGCATCCGGACGTGGCGGTCTTTCATGCGCCCATGGCGGACCGCGAAGGCAATGTCTGGATCGGCCGGCGGCGCGAACTCGCGGCCATGGCCTATGCCAGCAAGCGCACTTTCGTGACGGTCGAGCGTATCGTCGAGCAGCGCCTGCTCGACGACGAAAAGACCGCGGCCGGCGTGCTGCCCGCGCTCTATGTGGACGGCATCGCGCAAGCCGGGCGCGGCGCCTATCCCTATGGCCTCTGGGGCGAGTATCCGACCGATATCGAGGCCCTGCAACGCTATGCGCGGATGGCGCGCAGCGAAGAAGGTTTCCGCCAATGGCTGGCCGAGGAGATGGCATGAGCGCGGCAACTTCACGTGAACGCCTGATCGTGACGATCGCCGGGCTGCTCGAGGGCGTGCGGCATGTCGCGGTCGGCGCATCTTCCCCCATCCCCGCGGCGGCGGCCATGCTGGCGCGCGCCCGCGCCCAGGCCGGCGGGGCAGAACCGGTGCGCATCTCCATCCTCGGGTCCGTGGCGCACAACTTCTTCACCAATGGCTCGGCCGAGCTTTTCGATTGCGCCGGCCAGGGCCGTATCGACGCTTTCTTCCTGGGCGGCGGGCAGATAGACGGCCAGGGCAATATCAACCTGGTCGGCACGCAGGGCTATCCGCAAAGCGCGGTGCGCTGGCCGGGTTCGTTCGGCTCGGCCTACCTTTACTTCGTCGTGCCGCGCGTCATCCTCTTTCGCGAGGAACATTCGCCCCGCGTGCTGGTGGACAAGGTGGATTTCATCAGCGCCCCAGGAACCAGCGCGCCCGGGGTGTACCGCAAGGGCGGCCCCTATGCCCTGCTGACCAGCATGGCCCTGTTCATGTTCGAGCCCGCCAAGGGAGGCTTCCGGCTGGTCAATATCCATGCCGGCCATACGCTGGAGGAGGTCAGGCAGGCCACGGGCTTCACGTTTGAGGTCGACGCCGATCTGGCGCAGACGCCCGAGCCCGATAGCGCAACCATGGCCTTGCTGCGAGGCCGCGTGCTTGAAGAACTCAAGGAAACCTATCCCGGTTTTGCCGCACAACTTTCCGAGGAGATTGCCGCCAATGTGGAATGACAAGCCCAACGCCAGCGCCGGTTCTTTGGCCGGCCTTCGGGTCATCGACGCCAGCCGCGTCCTGGGCGGGCCATTCTGTGGCCAGGTGCTGGCCGATCATGGCGCCGACGTCATCAAGGTCGAGCCGCCGATGGGCGACGAGACGCGCGGCTGGGGCCCCCCTTTTGCCGGCGACGCCGCCAGCTATTTCATCGGTGTGAACCGTAACAAGCGCGATATCTCCATCGACATGACCCAGCCCGCCGGCCAGGAGCTGCTCGCGCGCCTGCTGGCCGATGCGGATGTCTTCATCGAGAACTTCAAGATCGGCACGCTGGAGCGCTGGGGACTGGGCCAGGACAGCCTGCGCGAACGCTTTCCGCGTCTGGTGCATTGCCGTATCTCCGGCTTTGGCGCCGACGGCCCTTATGGCGCGCAGCCGGGCTACGACGCGGCCGTGCAAGCCATGAGCGGCCTGATGAGCGTCAACGGCGAAGCGGATGGCCAGCCGCTGCGCATGGGCGTGCCGGTCATCGATCTGGTGACCGGCCTGAATGCGGTGATCGGCATCCTGATGGCGCTGCAGGAGCGCGGGCGCAGCGGCCAGGGCCAGTTCGTCGAATCCACGCTCTACGACAGCGGCGTGTCGCTGCTGCATCCGCAATTGCCCAATTTCTATCTGAGCGGGAAGGTGCCGCAGCGCGTGGGCAACCGGCATCCCAATATCTGCCCCTACGACTCCTTCGAGACGCGCACCACGCCGCTGTTCCTGGCCGTGGGCAATAACCGCCAGTTCGCGACGCTGTGCAAGGTGCTGGGCCGTCCCGAGCTGGCCAGCGATGAGCGCTACGCCAGCAATGCGCTGCGCAACAAGCATCGCGACGACTTGCGCGATACGCTGGTGGCCTTGCTCAAGGAGCACGACTGCATCGAGATTTCGCAGGCGCTGATCAATGCCGGCGTGCCCTGCGGGCCGGTGCGCACCATCGACCAGGTGGTGGCCGACCCGCATACGCACCATCGCGGCATGATCGTGGACATCGACGGCTATCGCGGCACGGGCAGTCCGGTGAAACTGTCGCGCACGCCGGCCACTTACCGCCGCCCGCCGCCCGCCTTTGCCCAGCATACCGACGAGGTGCTGCGCGAACGGGGCATCGATCCGGGCGACTACGAGGCCGTGCTGCCGCGCCAGCCTGCCGCTTGAGGCCGCGCTCCACGGGGCGGGTGCTGCCTTGCGGTAAGGTAGCGCTTTGTCCCCGTGGGCCGGTTGGGCTTTGCCATGCTGATTCGATCCTTACGCTCCTTTCTCGCCCTGCACCGCTACGGAACCATCGTCGCGGCCGCGGAAAAAGTCCATTTGTCGCAGGCCGCGATCAGCGTGCAGCTCAAGAACATGGAGGACGAGCTGGGGGTGGCGCTTTTCGTGCGCACGCGCCGCTCGCTGGAGTTCACGGCGGCCGGGCACCAGATGGTGCCGCTGGCCGAGCAGATGGTGTCACTCTACGAGGAAATGAAGGCCTTGCAGACCGGGCGACCCCTGGGCGGCGTGCTGTCGCTGGGGGTCATCATCAGTGCGCTGGCCGGCGTGATGCCCGAGGTCTTGCGCCAGATGACCGAGGCCAATCCGGGCCTGGAGGTGAAGATCATCGCCGGGATCTCCGGCGACCTGGTCGCGCAGGTGGACCGCGGCGCGCTGGACATGGCCATCGTCACGCAGCCGCCGGAGCGCTTTCCGACCAACCTGGCGGTGCATCATCTGTACAGCGAGCCTTTCGCGCTGATCACCCCGGCCCAGGCGCCTTGCGACGATGTGGTCAAGGCCTTGAATTCTTCCATGCCCTACATCGCCTTTGATCGCGGCACATGGGCCGGCCGCTTGATCGATGAATACCGCCTCAGGAGCGGCCTGATCAACCGGCCGTCCATGGAGCTCAATTCGCTCGACGCCATCGCCGGTCTGGTCAGGCAGGGGCTGGGCACCTCCATCGTGCCGCTCATCCGTGGCGCGAGCTGGCATCGGAGCAGCGATCTGCATATCGTGCCCCTGCCCAATTTCGTGCGCCCGGTGTCGCTGGTCACGCGCCAGGACCAGCGCGATCCCATGCGCATCGCCCTGCTGGACGCCATCAATACGGTGCTGGCCCGGGCCTGTTCGCGCTAGGGGGCGGCACGCGCCGGCCCTCTAGGTGAACGCGGTGAGCGCCTGCCGCACCGCCGGGCGGCTTTGCACCGTCTCGAACCAGGCGCGCAGGCGGGGATGCTCCGGCCACAGGATGCCGTGTTTCTCGGAGGCGCGCAGCCACGGAAAGACTGCCATGTCGGCGATCGAATAGTCGTCGCCGCCGAAATAGGCATGCGAGGCGAGGTGCTGCTCCATGACGCCGTGCAGGCGCTTGACCTCGTTGCCGAAGCGTTCGATGGCGTAGGGCAGCGTCTGCGGCGCGCTGTGGCGGAAATGATTGGACTGGCCCATGACCGGGCCCACCGCGCTCATCTGGAACATCAGCCATTGCAGCGTCCGATGGCGCGCCGCGCCATGGGCGGGCAGGAACTTGCCGGTCTTCTCGGCCAGGTAGATCAGGATGGCGCCAGACTCGAACAGCGTCAGGGGCTGGCCGCCGGGGCCGTCGCTGTCGACCAGCAGGGGAATCTTGCGGTTGGGGCCCAGCGTGCTGAAGGGCGGCTGGAACTGATCGCCGCGGCTGATGTCGACCGGAAGCAGCCTGTGCTCCAGCCCGCATTCGCGCAGCATGATGTGGACTTTGTGGCCGTTGGGCGTGGCCCAGGAATACAGATCGATCATCGCGCCTCTCTCCTGTGAGGATGAGAAATATAGGAGAGAGGCGCCGCGAAGAACATCAAGTAATTGCAATGCTGAATATCGGATTTCGCGATACTCGGGTCAACGCCCCAGCTGGAAATCCACGCTGTCGGGCCGGCCCGGCAGGTGCAGGCTGGCGCGCGCCGGCGGCGTGGTGGCGATAATGCGTCCGCCACGCAGCACGGCCAGGCGCGTGGCGCGCAGGCGCAGCGCCTCGACCGGATCGCGCGCCTGCAGCAGGACCAGGTCGGCGCGCTTGCCGACTTCCAGGCCGATGTCCTTCAGGCCCAGGATGGCCGCCGGGGTGACCGTCACCGCATCGAAGCAGGCGCGCATGGCGTCGCGGCCGGTCATCTGCGCCACGTGCAGGCCCATGTGCGCGACTTCGAGCATGTCGCCGCTGCCCAGGCTGTACCAGGGGTCCATCACGCAATCGTGGCCGAAGGCGACCGGGATGCCGGCGGCCAGCAGCTCGGGCACGCGCGTCATGCCGCGGCGCTTGGGGTAGCTGTCGTGGCGGCCTTGCAGCGTGATGTTGATCAGCGGGTTGGCGATGGCCGCCACGCCGGCTTCGCGCATCAGCGGCAGCAGCTTGGAGACGTAGTAATTGTCCATCGAGTGCATGGACGACAGATGCGAGCCCGTCACGCGGCCCTGCAGGCCCAGGCGTTGGCTCTGGTAGGCCAGGCTTTCGATGTGGCGCGACAGCGGATCATCGCTTTCGTCGCAATGCATGTCCACCAGCAGGCCGCGCTCGGCGGCCAGCTCGCACAGGATGCGCACGGACTCGGCGCCGTCGGCCATGGTGCGCTCGAAATGCGGGATGCCGCCGACCACGTCCACGCCCATGTCCAGGGCGCGCTGCAGGTTCTGCAAGGCATTGGGCGAGCGCAGCAGGCCGTCCTGCGGGAAGGCCACCAGCTGCAGGTCCAGATAGGGCTTGACCCGCTCGCGCACGTGCAGGAGGGCTTCGACGGCCAGCAGGCGCGGATCACAGACGTCGACATGGCTGCGGATGGCCAGCAGGCCGCGCGCCACGGCCCAATCGCAATAGGCCAGCGCGCGCTCGACCAGGGCTTCCTGGGTGAGCAGGGGCTTGAGTTCGCCCCATAGCGCGATGCCTTCGAGCAGCGTGCCGGATTGGTTCACACGCGGCAGTCCATAGGACAGCGTGGAGTCCATGTGGAAATGGGCATCGACAAACGGCGTGCTGACCAGCTGGCCGCCGGCCTCCAGCGTCTGGCCGGCTTCTGCGGCCAGGCGCGGCGCCATGGCCGCGATGCGGCCATCCTCGATGCCGATGTCCAGGGGGCCGCGGCCGTCGGGCAGCATGGCGTTGCGGATGATGAGATCAAGCATGGGAAGTCCTTGGAATCAGCGCTCGCCCTTGCGGTAGGGCTTCATCAGGGCCTGGGGATAGGCGGCGCGGCGCGCCACGATGACCAGGGCCAGTATGGAAAGAATGTAAGGCAGCATCAGGTAGACCTGGTACGGCAGCGCGGGCAGGCCCGGCAAGGCGCCTTGCTGCAGGCGCAGCTGCAGGGCGTCGAAGAAGGCGAACACCAGGGCGCCGGCCAGGGCCTTGCCCGGCCGCCAGGAGGCGAACACCACCAGGGCCACGCAGATCCAGCCCCGGCCGTTGATCATGTTGAAGAAAAAGGCATTGAAGGCGGCCAGCGTGAGAAAGCTGCCGGCCACGCCCATGAGGGCCGATCCCGCGACGATGGCGCCCATGCGCAGCTTGATGACCGACAGGCCCTGCCCTTCGGCGGCGGCGGGGTTCTCGCCCACCATGCGCAGCGCCAGCCCCATGGGGGTGCGGTTGAGCAGCCAGGCGATCAGGGGCACGGCCACCAGCGCGCCCAGCGTCATGGGCGTCAGCCCCGCAAGCACCGGGCCGACGAGCGGCAGCCCCGCCAGGAATTTCATTTCGGCATAGGGCACGATGGTCGGCGGCGTCTCGACCTTGGGAAAGCTTACGCGGTAGGCGAAATACGACAGGCTGGTCGCCAGCATGGTCACGCCCAGGCCCGAGACATGCTGCGACAGGCCCAGGGGCACCGTCAGCACCGCATGCAGCAGGCCGAACACGGCGCCGGCCAGGGCGGCGGCCAGCACGCCCACGTAGAGCGGCGCGCCGAGATAGACGGCCAGCCAGCCCGTAAAGGCGCCGGCCACCATGATGCCTTCGATGCCCAGATTGAGCACGCCGGCGCGTTCGCACATCAGCACGCCCAAGGTGCCCAGGATGAGCGGCGTGGCCAGCCTGAGCGTGGCGATCCAGAAGCTTGCCGATCCCAGCAAATCCATCCATTCCATTGCGAGATCCTCAGGCGGGGTTGCGGCGCAGCCGGTATTGCGAGAACAGCGTGGCCACCAGCATGGACAGCAGCGAGGCGGCGACGATCACGTCGGCGATGTAGTTGGGCACGGCGATGGCGCGGCTCATGCTGTCGGCGCCGACCAGCATGCCGGCCACGAAGATGCTGGCGGCAATGACGCCCAGCGGATGCAGGCCGGCCAGCATGGCGACGACCACGCCGGTGTAGCCATAGCCGGGCGACATGTCCAGGGTCACGTAGCTGGTGCGGCCCGCGACTTCCAGCGCGCCGGCCAGGCCGGCCAGCGCGCCCGACAGCATGGCCGTGCCCAGCATGACGCGATTGACCGGCAGTCCCAGAAAGCGCGAGGCGTGCGCATTGGCGCCCACCGCGCGCATCTGGAAGCCGAAGACGGTGTAGCGGTTGAGCAGCCACAGGCCGATGGCCAAGCCGACGGCCCACAGAAGGCCGGTATGGGCGCGGGTGCGCTCGATCAGCTTGCCCAGTTCCAGGTCGCTGTTCAAGGCCACCGATTGCGGCCAGCCCATGGCCATCGGGTCCTTCATGGGCCCGTCCAGCATCATGGACACGAAGAGCAGCACGATGAAATTGCCCAGCAGCGTGGTCACCACTTCGTCCACGCCCAGGCGTGATTTCAGGATGGCCGGGATGAGCAGCAAGAGCGCGCCGGCCGCGGCGGCGGCCAGCAGCATGCCGCCAAAGAGCAGCGGCGCCGGCAGGTCAAAGCCCGTGCCGCCATGCATGCCGCCCACCGCCACGGCGGCCAGCGCGCCGAGGTAGAGCTGGCCCTCGGCGCCGATGTTGTAGAGGCGCGCGCGAAAGGCCACCGCGCAGGCCAGGCCGGTCAGCATGAGCGGCGTGGCGCGCGTGAGCGTCTCGGACAGGGCAAAGCGCGAGCCGAAGGCGCCGTCGAACAGCAAGGCATAGGTGCGGCCGATGGGCGCGCCTGCCCAGGCCACCAGCAGGGTGCACACCAGCAGGGTGAAGACGATGGCCGTCAGCGGCGCGACCGCCAGCACGAAGCGGCTGGGTTCGGGACGCCGCTCCAGGATAAGACTCATTTTGAAACTCCAGTCATGGCCAGCCCCACGGTGGCGGGGGTCCATTGGTCCACCGGCCGGTCGGCGACAAGCTTGCCGGCGCACAGCACGGCGATGCGGTCGGCCAGCGCGAAGATTTCTTCGAGATCTTCGGAGACCAGCAGGATGCCGGCGCCGCGCTCGCGGGCGGCCAGCAGTTGTTCGCGCACATAGGCCACCGCGCCGATGTCCAGGCCCCAGGTGGGCTGGTCGGCGACGATGAAGCGCGGCCGGCGCGACAGGGCGCGGCCCAGGATCAGCTTCTGCATATTGCCGCCGGACAGGCTGCGGGTGCGCACATCCAGCGAGGCGGCGCGCACGTCGTACTGGCGCGCGATGTCCGCGGCATGGGCGCGCGCGGCCTGCGCGCGGATCAGCCCGTGGCGGGCGAAGCGCGGATCGCCGAGGTCTTCGACGATGGCGTTTTCCCACAAGGGACTGTCGCCGATCACGCCTTCATGATGACGGTCTTCCGGGATGCGGCCGACCTGCGCGGCGGTCCAGCCGGCCGGCGTGTGCGGCGCCGGGGCGTTGGCGCTGCCCAGGCGGATGCTGCCGTCCGACGGCTGGCGCAGGCCGGTCAGCACCGACACCAGCGCCTGCTGGCCATTGCCGGCCACGCCGGCGATGGCGACGATTTCATGTTCGTGCACGGTGAGATCCAGGGCGTCCAGCAGGGGGACTTTGCCGGAGGCGGCCCGCACCGTGACCTGGGACAGGCGGATGACGGGCGCCAGCGGGTCGCGCGGCGCGGCCGCCTGGACGCGCGGCATGACGACCTTGCGGCCCACCATCAGTTCGGCCAGTTCGGCGGCATGGGTGTCGGCCGTGGCGCGCTCGGCGACCAGGCGGCCGGCGCGCAGCACGGCCACGCGGCGCGATACCGCCATCACCTCATCGAGCTTGTGCGAGATGAAGATGACGGCCAGGCCCTGCTCGACGAAGCCGCGCAGCGTGGCGAACAGACCCTGGGCTTCCTGCGGCGTGAGCACGGCCGTCGGCTCATCCAGGATAAGGATGCGCGCGCCCCGGTACAGGGCCTTGAGGATTTCGACGCGCTGTTTTTCGCCCACCGACAGCGTGCCCACGCGCGCGTCGGGGTCCACGGCCAGGCCAAAGCGTTCGCCCAGCGCCACCAGCTTGCGGCGCGCTTCGCGCCGCGCCGAGGCGAGCTTCCAGAGCGATTCGGTGCCGACCATGACGTTGTCCAGCACGGTCATGTTGTCGGCCAGCGTGAAATGCTGGTGGACCATGCCGATGCCGGCGGCCAGCGCCGCATCCGGGCGGCCGGGCGGCAGCGGCTGGCCAAAGACTTCGATGCGTCCCGCATCGGCCACGTAGTGGCCGAACAGGATGGAGACCAGGGTGGACTTGCCCGCGCCGTTCTCGCCCAGCAGGGCGAGCACCTCGCCCGCTTCCAGCGCGAGCGAGATGTCGTCATTGGCCGTCAGGCTGCCAAAGCGCTTGGTAATCCCTGTCAAGCGCAGGGCAGTGGCGGCTGGCTTCATTTGCTGGACTTGGGTTCGCTGTCGACGACCTTCACGGTGAAGCTGCCGTCCAGGATGGCCTGCTGGCGCGCCTGGACACGGGCCATGACCTCGGCGGGCACCTTGCCCTCGAAGGTGCCCAGCGGCGCGAGTTCGGAGCCCTTGTACTTCATCAGCGAGTATTGGCCGTAGTCTTCGGCCTTGAAGCTGCCGGCCTTGACCGCGTCCAGCGCGTGCGCGATGGTCGGCTCCATATTCCACAACGCCGAGGCGACCACGGTTTCCGGGTATTGGGCCTGCGTGTTGACCACGTTGCCGATGGCCAGCTTGCCGCGCTCCTTGGCGGCGTCGGACACGCCAAAGCGTTCGGCATAGAGCACGTCGGCGCCCTTGTCGATCATGGCGAAGGCGGCTTCCTTGGCCTTCGGGGGATCGAACCAGGAACCGATGAAGGTCACCGTGAAACGGGCCTGGGGATTGATTTCCTGGGCGCCCGCCATGAAGGCCTGCATCAGGCGGTTCACTTCGGGGATGGGGTAGCCGCCCACCAGGCCGATCTGGCCGCTCTTGCTCATGCCGGCGGCGATCATGCCGGTCAGGTAGGCCGGCTCCTGGATGTAGTTGTCAAAGACCGAGAAGTTGGGCTGCTGCGGCTTGCCCGAGGACCCCATCAGGAAGGCGGTCTTGGGATAGTCCTTGGCCACCTTGCGCGCGGCGGCCTCGACGGCGAAGGCTTCGCCCACGATGAGGTTGTTGCCCTGCTCGGCGTATTGGCGCAGCACGCGCTCATAGTCGGCGTTGCTGACATTCTCGGAATAGACGTAGTCGATATCGCCGTGTTCCTTGGCCGCGTTCAGGGCCTTATGGATGCGCGATACCCATTGCTGCTCGACCGGCACGGTATAGATCGCGGCGACCTTGGTCTTGGCCGGCGCCTGGGCATGGGCCATGCCGCCGATCAGCGCCAGGCTGGCGGCCAGGCCGAGTTTGAGCAGACTGCGACGCGCAGCACCACGAAAAAAGGATGTCATGTGAGTTCCTATGGAGGTCGGGACCGGAGCGGCGGCGCGGCGCGCCCGCCCCTGGCGAAGCAAGTTGTATGCCATTGTCGCGACGCGCGAAAGTCGGGCAAACCTTCGGGCGGACTGGCACCGCGGGGGGGAATTGTACGCACCAGGACGGCGCCCTGCCTGCACCCTGGGGGGGCCCGGCCGACACGCGGACAGGGATGTTGCCCGGTTTGGGGGCGGTCCGGCCTACACTTGGCGCATTGGCCGCCGCGGCCCCAAGGCTTCGTTTTATGCACGATATTCTGTCCCTGTTAGCCCAGTACGGCGGCTGGCTGGTGTTCTTCAACGTCCTGACCGAGCAGGCCGGCCTGCCGGTGCCGGCCTATCCCCTGCTGGTGGCCGCGGGCGCCATGTCGGCCGGCCCCGGCGATTGGCTGCTGGCCTGGCTGCTGGCGGCGCTGGCCTGCGCCTTGGCCGACACGGCCTGGTACCTGGCCGGACGGCGCTATGGCGGGCGTCTGCTGGGCCTGGTCTGCAAGCTCTCGCTGTCCCGGGATTCCTGTATCCGCCAGACCCAGGGCCTGTATCTGCGCGTGGGGCCGCGCTCGCTGCTGGTGTCCAAGTTCCTGCCCGGCGCGGGCGCCCTGGCCACCATCATGGCCGGCCTGACCGGCACCCCGTACCGGCGTTTCCTGGCCTATCAACTGGCCGGCTCCCTGCTCTGGGCGGGCTCGGGCTTGCTGTTGGGCGCCCTGTTTCGAGGCATCGTGACCGATGTCCTGGACGCGCTGGGCCACTATGGCGTGATGGGGCTGGGCATGCTGGCCGGCCTGTTGGCGCTGTATCTGGCCGTCAAGGCGCTGCGGCGCATGATCCTGGTGCGCAGCCTGCGTGTGGTGCCCCGCCTGAGCCTGGAGGAAATGTTGCGCTGGCAGGCGGACGGCCGGCCCATGGTGATGATCGATGTGCGGCCCGAAGGCCAGCGCGAAGCCCAGCGCATCCCCGGCGCGATCGCCCTGGATGTGCGGGCGCCGCTGGAGACGCTGCAGCTGCCCGAGGCGCGCATCGTGGTCTATTGCGCCTGCCCGAACGAGATTTCGGCGGCCCGCCTGGCCGCCAGGCTGCGCGCGGCCGGTTTTGTGGATACCTGGGCCCTGGCCGGCGGCTACGAGGCCTGGCTGCGCCGTGAACAGGCTGGCACCGGCCTGGCGGCCGATAATGCCGGCCACTGAAGAGATGAGGAGATGGGCATGAGGATTCTGGTGTTGGGCGCCGGCGGGACCGGCGGTTTCTTTGGCGGCCGGGCCCTGGAGGCCGGCGCGGATGTGAGTTTCCTGGTGCGCCCGGCGCGGGCGCAGAAGCTCCAGGCCGAGGGCCTGCGCATCAAGAGCCCGGCGGGCGACGCCACCCTGCATCCCAAGCTGGTCACGGCCGACACCCTGGCCGCCGATTACGACGTGATCATCCTGAGCTGCAAGGCCTATGACCTGGACAGCGCCATCGAGGCCCTGCGCCCGGCCATGGGCGAGCAGACCACCGTGCTGCCCATCATGAACGGCGTGCTGCAGTACGACATCCTGGACCGCGAATTCGGCGCGCACCGCGTGCTGGGCGGCCTGTGCCAGATCAATGCCACGCTCGGGCCGCAAGGCGAAATCGTGCAGATGGGCACGATGGCCAGCCTGGTCTTCGGCGAGCGCGCCGGGCAGCCACGCAGCGCGCGCTGCGTGGCGCTGGAGGCGGCGCTGGCCGACGCGGCCTTTGCCAGCCGCCTGAGCGAGAACATCCACCAGGACATCTGGGAAAAATTCGTCTTCCTGACCACGCTGGCCGCGGCCACCTGCCTGATGCGCGGCTCGGTGGGCCAGATCTGTTCGACCGACGGCGGCATCGAGTTCATGCGCGATTTGTTGCGCGAATCGCAGCAAGTCGCCGCCGCCAGCGGGCACCCGGTGCGCCCCCAGGCCGACGCCGCGGCCATCAAGCTGCTGACCGATCCCGCGCAGCCCATGACCGCCTCCATGTTCCGCGACCTGCGCCAGGGCTTGCGCGTGGAGGCGGAACACATCGTGGGCGACATGGCGCACCGCGGCAGCACGCTGGCGGTGGACACGCCGCTCCTGCGTCTGGCCCGCAGTCATCTGCAGGTCTATCAGGCGCAGCGCGCGACTGGTGCGTGAATTGCAATAGTGTGTCTGCCCGGGCGGGATAGGCGGCCGGCCGGGCGGCGGCTAGCATGAAGGCATTCGTCGGCGCCTGTTCCGGGCGCCCGTTCAAGGAGTGCATTCATGAAAGTCGCCCTGATAGGCATTACCGGCCGCGTGGGTTCGCGCCTGGCCGATGAACTGCTGCGCCGCGGCCACCAGATCACGGGCATCGCCCGCCAACCGGCCGAGGTGGCGCCGCGCCAAGGACTGACGGTCAGGCAGGGCGATGCCGCCGCGCCGGCCGCGCTGGCGCCGCTGCTCGCCGGCCACGACGCGGTCATCAGCGCCGGGCGTTTCGTGTCCATGGACGCGGGCGCCCTGCTGGCGGCGGTCAAGGAGGCCGGCGTGCCGCGCCTGTTGGTGGTCGGAGGCGCCGGCAGCCTGGAGGTGGCGCCCGGCCGGGCCTTGATCGATACGCCCGAGTTTCCCGCCGCCTACAAGCCCGAAGCCAGCGCCGGCGCGCGCTTTCTGCAGACGCTGCGCGGCGAAACCGCCGTGGACTGGACCTTTCTGTCGCCGGCCGCGCTGTTCGAACCGGGCACGCGCACCGGTCATTTCCGCCTGGGCGGCGACCAGCTGATGGCCGACGCCGCGGGCAACAGCCATATTTCGATGGAAGACTACGCCATCGCCCTGGTCGATGAGCTGGAGACGCCCCGCCACAGCCGCCGGCGCTTCAGCGTGGCCTACTGAGGCCGTCCACCGTTGTATTGAGCCGACCGGCCGCCGCGGGCGGCCGGCTTTCCCTTACACTGGCCTGCCACGATCTCGGGGCAAGGCATGAAGAAGTTCAAGACGTTGATGCTGGCCTGGACGGCCTGCGCCTGTCTGGCGGCGGCTTGCGCGGCCCAGGCGCAGGGCATCCAGCAGAACAAGGAACTGGTGCTGTCCTTTTTCCGCCTGATGTTCCAGGAACACCGGGTGGAAGAGGCGGTGTCGCGCTACGTGGATAAGCGCTATGTCCAGCACAACCCCTACCTGGAGTCGGGCACCGCGCCGCTGGTGGATTTCTTCGTGCTCTATTTCGAGCAGAATCCGCAGGCCTCGGCCGAAATCAAGCGCGTCATCGCCGAGGGCGATCTGGTGGTGGTGCACAGCCTGTGGAAAGAAGCCGCCGAAGACCGCGGCCAGGCCGTGGTCGACATCTTCCGCGTGGCCGAGGGCAAGATCGTCGAGCATTGGGGCGTGAGCCAGGAGATCCCCGAGAATCCCGCCAATGCCAACGGCATGTTCTGACCGCAGGACACAAGCATGCAACGCATCTATCTCGCCGGCTTCGACGTCTTCCGCGCCGATTCGCTGGCCCATGGCGAGCGCCTGAAGGCCTTGTGCCGCGAATACGGCTATGAAGGCCTGTATCCGCTCGATAACCAGGCGCCGGCCGGGCTTTGCGGTCCGGCGCTGGCCGACTGGATCTACCGCCAGAATGTCACGCTGATCCGCCGGGCCGATCTCGTCATGGCCAATCTGAACCCCTTTCGCGGCGCCGAGCCGGATTCCGGCACGGCCTTCGAGGTGGGCTATGCGGTGGCGCTGGGCAAGCCCGTGTGGGCCTATGCCCAGGATGGGCGTCCCCTGATCGAGCAGTTGCCCGCGCAGCGCGCCCCCGATGGCCGGCATGTCGATGCCGAAGGGTATACGGTCGAGGATTTCGGCCTGCCCTTGAACCTCATGCTGGCCTGCGGCGCGCGCTGGGTGCAGGGCGATGCGCGCGCCTGCCTGCGCCGGCTGGCCGCCGGCGCCTAGACGCCGCCCTGCCTAGGCCGCGGCCGCCAGCGCCTCCTGCCGCGCCAGCAGGTGGCTGGCCAGTTCGGCGATGGTCAGCGCCACCAGGCCCTGGGCGGCCGCGTAGCGCTCCAGCGCGGCGCCGCGCATCATGGTGCCATCGGCATTCATCAGCTCGCACAGCACGCCGGCCGGACGCAAGCCCGCCAGCCGGGCCAGGTCGACCGAGCCTTCGGTGTGGCCGCGGCGGGCGAGCACGCCGCCGGCTTGCGCGCGCAAGGGGAAGACATGGCCCGGGCTGACGAGGTCGCCGGCCTGGGCGCCGGGGGCGATGGCCGCGCGTATGGTCGTGACGCGGTCCACGGCGGACACGCCCGTGGACACGCCGTTGGCCGCCTCGATGGAAACCGTGAAGGCCGTGGCGTAGCGGCTCTGGTTACGTTGCACCATGGGCGCCAGTTCGAGCCGATCGAGGGTCTCGCCCGGCAGGCAGAGGCAGACGATGCCGCTGCCGTCGCGGATCAGCTGGGCCATGACGGGCACGGTCAGCTTGTCGGCGGCCACGATGAGGTCAGCCTCGTTTTCGCGGTCGAAATCGTCCATGAGGATGATGGGGCGGCCCAGGCGCAAATGATGCAGGGCGCGGTCCAGCCGCATGGAAAACGGCTGGGCAAACAGCGGGGAAATGGTGTGAGTGGACATTGAAACGCTCTCGCTAGAGTAAATGGGCGAAAAACGTTCCAGGGCTACGACAGCCAAACGCAATACCGCCTGGACGCCTGGCCCGGGCGGGTTGTGCCGGCACATCTTCTTTCATCCGGACTATGACCGTCGGCCCTGGCATCTCACCAGATCTGCTGACCCCGGCGTGTGCCGGGCGCTCGCGGGCTCGCCGCATTGCGCGGCATACCGCCGGTGGGGAGTTTCACCCCGCCCTGAAGACGTACTGCAAGGCCGTGTGTTTCCGACACGGCAAGCGAGATTGTACGCCGCCGCCGCGCCGGCGGGGAAATAACCCCATGAACGGCGGGCAGGCATTGTTCATGTCAGCCGGACAATGAATTCCATTTCCGGCCATTGCCCCGGCGCGTTGGAGTGTCTATCTTCCATGGGTGGTAATGCATCAAGGAAAGTCATGCCGATGGAAAATGAAACCGTTTTGGTTGTGGGTGCAACGGGTCGGTTTGGCAGTCTGGTCGTTCCGGCGCTGAAGTCCCGCCAGCTGCGCGTGCGGGTGCTGGCGCGCCATTCGGCCAAGGCCCAGGCCGCCCTGGCCGCCGGCGCCGACGAGGCCGTGCTGGGCGATCTGCGCGATCCGGCCAGCTTGCTGGCCGCGGCGCGCGGCGCCACGGGCGTGTACTACCTCGGGCCGGCGCTCGTTCCCGACCAGAAGACACTGGGCCTGAACATGGTGGGCGCGGCACGAGCGGCCGATGTGCGGCGCTTTGTCTTTTCCTCGGCCATCCGGCCGCTGGACGATCCCCAGGCCAAGCGGGATGTGGAAAACGCCTTGTATGAATCCGGGCTGCAATACACCGTGCTGCGTCCGGCGCACTTCATGCAGAACCTGCTCGATATCTGGCCGGCGGTGCAGCGATCGGGGCTGCTGGCCGAGCCCTACGACAGTTCGGCGCGGCTGGCGCGGGTCGATTATCGCGATGTGGCCGAAGTGGCGGCCATCGCGCTCAGCGGCGACCGGCTGGCGCATGCCTCGCTCGAACTCTGCGCCGAGGGCATGCACAACCGCCATGATGTCGCGGCGATGATGAGCCAGTTCCTGGGGCGCAACGTGCGCGCCGGCGTGCAGGATGTCGGCAGCTGGGCCGAGCAGGCCCGCCTGCGCTATGACCCGCAGCAACAGGCGCAGATGCGCCGCGTGTTCGACTATTTCGACCGCCAGGGGTTGCAGGGCAACGCCATCACGCTGCGCGCCGTGCTGGGGCGCGAGCCCCGCAGCCTGCGCGACTTCCTGGCCGAGATGGCGGGCGTGGCCCGCCCGGTCCGCGCCCGCGCGCGGCCCGCGCCGTCGCGCACGCCGCCGCGGACCTCGCAGCTCAGCTGGATGGATCTGTCCTGAGCCGCCGGCTCAGGCCGCCTTGGCCGTTTTTTTGCCGGCCTTTTTCTTCTTGGGCAGTGCCAGCATGGTGCCGCGGCAGTTTTCCGTGCCGCACAGGCAGCGGTAGCCTTCCTTCAGGGTCTTGGTGATCTTGCCGTCGAGCACCAGGCCATAGTCATAGGCCAGTTCTTCGCCGCGCGCGATATCGCGCAGCGCGACGATGTATACGCGCTTGCCATGGCGGCCTTCCTGGGCTTCGCAATTGGGCGTGCAGGAGTGGTTGATCCAGCGGGCGTCATTGCCTTGGTCGCCGCCGTCGATGACCTTGCCCGAACTCAGCGCGAAGAAAAAGGTGTGGAAGGGGTCGTCCGGATTGGTGGGATGGCGCCGGTCGGCCTCGGCCGCGCTGATGCGCTCGCCGCCGTACTCGATGATGCGCGTGCCCGCCGGGATCTTGCGCGCGGCGAACACGCCGTTGCCATGCAGCTTGGAGCGGCGCACGGCATACCAGGGTTTTACGGTCTCGGTGGTCATGGAGAGGGGCTTTATGCAGGAAGCCGCGGAAGTGCGGCCGGGCGCGCGCCATTATATCGGCCGCTTCCGGACAGGCGTATAGTGGGCCCGCTATCTTTCCCGGTCCGCCGCATCATGATCGTCCGCCCGCGTCCTTCCGCCCTGGCCTTGCTCTTCATCCTGCGTGGCTCCATCCTGCCGCGCATCGCGGGCAAGCTGCTCTTCATGATCGTGGTGGCCTGCGCCGTCGCGGCGGTCCATGCGGCCGGCGACTTCACGCCCGGACACCTGAGCGCGGTGCCGTTCTCGCTGTTCGGCCTGGCCCTGTCGGTCTTCCTGGGTTTTCGCAACAACGTCTGCTATGACCGCTGGTGGGAGGCGCGCAAGCAATGGGGCGAACTCATCGTCCAACTGCGCGCGCTCTCGCGCGAGACGCGGGCCGTCTGGGGCGCGCCGGCGCAGGATGCCGAGGTGCAGCGCCAGGTGCGGCGCCTCATCGCCTTTCCCCATGCGCTGGCCGCGCGCCTGCGCGAGCAGGATGAGCGGGCGGCGGCCGCGCCCTGGCTGGATGCGCGCGATGCCCAGGCCCTGGAGGGCCGTGTCAATCCGCCCGATGTGCTGCTTGGCCTGCTCAACCAGACCTATCGCGAGGCCGCGCAGGCCGGCCGTTTCGGCGAAGTGGTCTACCAGGGCCTGGTGCAGCGCCTGGGGGCCTGCGGCGCCGTGCAGGCCGCCTGCGAGCGCATCCGCTTCACGCCCACGCCCTTCGCCTATTCCCTGCTGCTGCACCGCACGGCCTGGATCTTCTGCCTGCTCTTGCCTTTCGGCCTGGTCGGCACGCTGGGCGCCCTCATGCCGCTGGCCGTGGCCATCATCGCCTACACCTTCTTCGGCCTGGACGCGCTGGGCGATGAGCTGGAGGACCCTTTCGGCCTGGACGACAACGACCTGCCCCTGAACGCGATGGCGCGCCAGGTGGCCATCGACCTGCTCGAAGGCCTGGGCCAGACCGACCTGCCCCCGCCGTGGAGGCCCCGGCGCTATCAGCTGGACTGAGGCGGCGGCACGAGCGGCAGGCGCGCCTCCTTGAGGCTGCGCAGCACGAAGCCGGATTTGCTGTGGCGTATCCCCGGAATGCGGTAGAGGCGCTCGCGCAGCAGGCGCTCGTAGTCGCGGGTGTCGCGCACCGCGATCCGGATGTAGTAGTCGTAATCGCCCGAGACCAGGAAGGCCTCCAGCACCTCGGGGATCTCGGCCAGCGCGCGCCCGAACTCGTACAGCGTTTCTTCGCTATGGCTCTCCAGCGTCACGTGCACGATGACCGTGTCCATGAAGCCCAGCTTGGCCGGGTCCAGGTCGACGGTGTAGCCGCGGATCACGCCGGCGTTTTCCATGCGCTTGATGCGGTTCCAGCACGGGGTCGATGACAGGCCCACCGCCTGGCCGATGTCGGCCAGGCTGGCGCGGGCATTGTCCTGCAAGACCTTGAGTATGGCCAAGTCGAATTTGTCCAGATTCATTTTCTTTGAATCCGCAATTGAAAAGATAAATTTACTGCTAATTGCGGTCCAGTGTGGAAAAGAAGATAAAAATTCTGCCGAAAGTCCCATAAGATGTTCAGCATGAATGACCGTCTCCACGCCCAGGCGCTCGCCGCCCTCGACACCTCCGATGCTGTCGACCCCCTCCCCGTTCCCGCGGCCGCCAATGGCGCGCAGATCCTGTTGCAGACCCTGATCGACCTGGGGGTGGATACGGTGTTCGGCTATCCGGGGGGGGCCGTGCTGCCGCTGTATGACGCGCTGCACGCCGAGCCGCGCCTGCGCCATGTGCTGGTGCGCCACGAACAGGCCGCCGTGCATGCCGCCGAGGGCTATGCCCGCAGCACGGGCCGCACCGGGGTGGTCTTCGTCACGTCCGGGCCGGGCATGGCGAACACGACCTCCGGCCTGCTCGACGCCATGTGCGATTCCATCCCGGTGCTGTGCATCAGCGGCCAGGTCGCCACCAGCGCCATCGGCACGGATGCCTTCCAGGAGTGCGACGCCATCGGGATCTCGCGTCCGGTCACCAAGTGGAACACCCAGATCCGCCGCTGCGAGGACGTGGCCGACGTGGTGGCCCGCGCTTTCACGCTCACGCGCCAGGGCCGCCCGGGCCCGGTGCTGGTCGATTTGCCCAAGGATGTGCAGCTGGCGCGCCCCTGTGCCGATCACATCGAGCCCAGCGCGGCCCAGGTGGCGGCCTCGCGGGCGCGCCGCCAGGCGGGCAAGACCGCCCTGCGCCTGCCCGCCGGGGCCCTGCGCCGCGCGGCGGCCATGATCGCCCAGGCGCGCCGGCCGATCTTCTACGGCGGCGGCGGCCTGATCAATTCAGGCAGCCAGGCCTGCCAGGCCTTTGCCGACCTGGTGCGCCAGACCGGCGCGCCCTGCACGCTCACGCTCATGGGCCTGGGCGCCTTCCCGGCCTCCGATCCGCAATTCGTCGGCATGCTGGGCATGCATGGCACGCTGGAGGCCAACCTGGCCATGCACCACGCCGACCTGGTGGTATGCATCGGCGCGCGCTTTGACGACCGCATCACCGGCAAGCTGTCGGAATTCTGTCCGCATGCGCGCAAGATCCACGTGGATATCGATCCGGCCTCGATCAACAAAGTGGTGCGCGTGGACGCGGCCCTGGTGGGCGACTGCCTGCCCATGCTGCAGGCCCTGAGCGCCGAACTGGCCGGCCAGTCCCTGCCCGCGGCGCGCCTGGCCGGCTGGTGGGCCCGCATCGAGGGGTGGCGCGCGCGCGATTGCCTGGCCTGGCAGCCGCAGCCCGACGCCATCCTGCCCCAGCAGCTCATGGCGCGCCTTGACGCCGCCTTGAGCGGGCAGGACGCCATCGTGTCGACCGATGTGGGCCAGCATCAGATGTGGGCCGCGCAATACCTGCGTTTCGACCGGCCCGGGCGCTGGCTGACCTCGGGCGGGGCCGGCACCATGGGTTATGGGCTGCCGGCGGCCATCGGCGCGCAGGTCGCGCATCCGGACAAGACCGTGGTGTGCGTCAGCGGCGACGCCTCGGTGCTCATGAACATCCAGGAGTTGTCCACAGCCATGCAGCACCGCACGCCGGTCAAGGTCGTGCTGTGCAACAACGGATATATGGGCATGGTGCGGCAGTGGCAGGAATTGATCCACGGCGGCCGCTACAGCCACAGCTATAACGCATCGCTGCCGGACTTCGTGGCGCTGGCGCGCGCCTTCGGCTGGGGGGCGGCACGGGTCGAACATCCCGATGAGCTGGACGCGGCGCTGGCGCAATGCCTGGCGCATGACGGCCCGTTCTTCCTCGACGTGACGGTGGCGGCCCAGGAAAACTGCTTTCCCATGATGCCCGCCGGCGAAGGCCACCATCGCATGATGCTGGCCGCCGGCAAGTGGTTCGAGGAATGACGCGGCGGCAGCGCGCCCGGCCGCGGCGTTACACGCAGCGGCCGCCGTCGACTTCCAGGCAGGTGCCCGTGATGAAGGCGGCTTCGTCGGAGGCCAGGTAGAGGCAGGCGTTGGCGATGTCCTGCGGGGTCGAGAAGCGGCCCAGCGGGATGGTGCCCAGGAAGCGCTGGCGATTTTCCGGCGTGTCCGGCACGCCCATGAAATCCGCCAGCAGACCGGTGGCGCCGATGACCGGATTGACGCAGTTCACGCGGATGTTGTCCGGGCCCAGTTCCGCGGCCATGGACTTGCTGGTCGTGACCACGGCGCCCTTGCTGCCGTTGTACCAGGTCAGCCCGGGACGCGGCCGGATGGCGGCGGTCGAGGCGATGTTGATGAAGGCGCCGCCGCCGTTGGCGCGGAAGTGCGGCACCATGTGCTTGGCCGTCAGGTAGATGCTCTTGACGTTGATCGCATAGATGCGGTCGAACTCATCTTCCTCCACCTCCAGCATGGGGCGGTTGCGGTGCGTGGTGCCGGCATTGTTGACCACCGTGGTCAGGCCGCCGAACGCCTTGAGCGTGGCGGCCAGCAGCGCGGCGATGTCGTCGCTGCGCGAGACGTCGGCGCGCACGAAGACCGCGCGGCCGCCGGCGCCGTTGATGCTGTCGGCCACGCGCTTGCCGCCGGCCTCATTGATATCGGCCACCACGACATTGGCGCCCTCGCGCGCGAACGTCGTGGCGATGCCCTCGCCGAAACCCGAGCCGGCACCGGTCACGATGGCCGTTTTTCCCTTCAGACGCATGTTGTCTCCTTGTGGTGTATCAGTCGTGCTTGATGGCGATGGTCTTGAGCACGGTAAAGCCGTAGAGCGCTTCGAAACCCTTCTCGCGGCCATGGCCGCTGGCCTTCACGCCGCCGAAGGGCAGTTCCACCCCGCCGCCGGCGCCATAGTTGTTGATGAAGACCTGGCCGCTGCGGATCTTGTGCGCCAGGCGCAGCTGGCGCGCGCCATCGCGTGTCCAGATGCTGGCGGCCAGCCCGTATTGGGTGGCGTTGGCGATGCGCACCGCGTCGGCCTCGTCGTCGAAGGGGATGGCGACCAGCACCGGGCCGAAGATTTCCTCCTGGGCCAGCAGGTGGTCCACCGGCACGTTGGCCAGCAGCGTGGGCGCCTGGAAATACCCGTCGGCGCCATCGACCACGGTGCCGCGCGCGGCGGTGGCGATGCCGTCGGCCTCGGCCTGGCGCAGGAAGCTCTGCACCCGGTCGAGCTGGCTCTTGCGGATCAGGGGGCCGCAATCCAGGTCCAGGCCGGCCGGACCGGCGCGCAGGGCCGAAAAAGCCGCCGACAGGCGCTGCATGACCTTGTCGTAGATGCCGCGCTGGATCAGGATGCGGCTGCCGGCCGAGCAGGTCTGGCCGGCGTTTTGCACGATGGCGTTGACCGCCACCGGGATGAGGGCGTCCAGGTCGGCGTCGTCGAAGACGATCTGCGGCGACTTGCCGCCCAGTTCCAGCGTGGCCGGCACGTGGTTCTCGGCCGCCGTCTGGGTCACCAGTACGCCCACGCGCGGCGAGCCGGTGAAGGAGATGTGGTCGATGCCGGGGTGGCGCGCCAGCGCGTCGCCGGCTTCGTGGCCATAACCGGTGATGATGTTCAGCGCGCCCGGCGGCAGGCCGACTTCGGCGGCCAGCTCGGCCACGCGCAACAGCGACAGGCAGGCGTCCTCGGCCGGCTTGACCACGCAGGCATTGCCCGCGGCCAGCGCGCCGCCCACGCTGCGGCCGAAGATCTGCAGCGGGTAGTTCCAGGGCACGATGTGGCCGGTCACGCCGTGCGGCTCGCGCAGCGTGAGCACGGTGTAGCCATTCTGGTAGGGGATGGTCTCGCCCATCAGCTTGTCGGCCGCGCCGCCGTAGAACTCGAAGTAGCGCGCGATGGCCGTGACATCGGCGCGGGCCTGCTTGATCGGCTTGCCGCAGTCGCGCGATTCGATCTGGGTGAGTTCGTCGTGGTGTTCGAGAATCTTGAGCGACAGGGCCAGCAGGAGCCGGCCGCGCTCGGCCGCCGACAGGCTGCCCCAGGCGCCCTCATAGGCGCGCCGCGAAGATTGCACCGCGCGGTCGATATCGGCCGCATTGCCGCGCGCGATTTTTTCGTAGACCGCGCCGGTGGACGGATCGATGACGTCGATGGTGTCGCTGGTCGAGCCAGGAACAAACCGGTTATCGATGAAATGCTGCTTCATGCCTGACCACCCTTGAAGAAAGAATAATGAGAAAAAGCCACAGCAAAACAAAAACATCGTCGCCGCCGGCCGGCGGACGGGTTCAGAACTGGACGGAGAGGCCTCCGTCGACGGCCAGCACCTGGCCATTGACGAACGCGGCCGCTGGCGAGGCAAGGAATACGGCCGCGCCGGCGATTTCATGGGGCTGTCCCCAGCGGCCCATGGGGTTGCGTGCCGCCAGCCTGGGCCCGACCGCCGGGTCGGCCACCATGGCGGCATTGGTTTCAGTGGCGAAGGTGCCCGGCGCGATCGCATTGCTGGTGATGCCGGCCGGACCGAACTCGGCGGCCAGGGCGCGCATCATGCCGGTCAGTCCCTGTTTGGCGGCCGGATAGACCGCGTCGCCGGCGCGGGCCAGTTCGCCGACCACCGATGTGATCGCGATCAATCGGCCGCTGCCCTGGCGCAGCATGCGCTCGGCGGCCAGCTTGGCCAGCATGATGCCGGCCACCAGGTCGGTGTCGATGAGTTCGCGGATTTCGGCCAGGTCCAGCTCGCGCAACGTCTTGCGGTTGCGCGCGCCGACGTTGTTGACCAGGATGTCCAGCCGGCCGCAGCGTGCATCGATCTCGGCGAAGGCCGCCCGCATGTCCTGCTCGTCGGCGACATCGAAGGGCAGCGCCGAGGCGGCCAGGCCGGCTTCGCGCAGGCGCTGCGCGGCGGCCTCGGCGGCGGCGGCGTTGCGGCCGTTGATAAGCGCATGCGCGCCGCTGGCGGCCATGGCGCGGGCGATTTCCCAGCCCAGGCCCCGGGCCGAGCCGGTGATCAAGGCCACCTGGCCGGTCAGCGAGAACTGCTGCAAATAGGACTGCGAGGGAGGAAGCGTTGGCGCGGACATCATTCGCGGAATTCAGGAGCCCAATGCAGCAGTCTACGCTCTAACCAGGTGACGCAATAGACCAGAACAATCCCCACCACCGACAGCAGCGTCACCGCGGCGAACATATCGGTGGCGTTCAGGGTGGCCAGGGCCGTGATCATCAGATAGCCCATGCCGGTGGTCGAGCCGACGAACTCGGCCAGCACCACGCCGATCAGGGCGAAGCTGATGGCGTTGGGCAGGGCCGCGAATGTCCAGGCCGCCGCCGTGGGGATCTGCACCCGCCACAGGATCTGGCGCGGCGAGCCGCCCAGGGTTCGGCAAAAGTCCACCAGTTCGCGCTCGACGCTGCGCCCGCCCTTGTAGGTATTGAAGAACACCAGGAAGAACACCACGAACCACGACGTCACCACCTTGGAGGCCAGCCCCAGGCCGAAGAACATGGTGATCAGCGGCACGAAGGCGATGCGCGGCATGGAGTTGAAGGCCACGATGAAGGGATTGAAGATATCGGCCAGGAGGCGGCTGCGCGCCAGCGCCAGGCCGACGGCAAAGCCGCTGCCCACGCCCACCACCAGGCCGACCAGCGTGGCCTGCAGGGTCAGCCAGAGATGGGGCCAGACGGATTGCGGACCGGGCTGCAGCCATTGCCACAGCCGCAGCGCCACGCGCGAGGGCTGGCTGATGAAAAAGGGATCGAACAGCGTGTTCTGCACGAACCACGGAATGCGGGTCAGCCCTTCCCAGGCGCCCAGGATGAGCGCCAGCACCAGGACCTGCCAGGCGGTGATGCGCAGGCGGCGCGAGACGGCCTGGCGGCGTTCTTCACGCAGATGCCGCGCGGTGTCGGGAGAGAGAGTAGCGGGATTCATCGTCAAGCGGGTCAGGCGGCGGCGCGGAATTGCTGGCCCAGCACGGCCCACAGGCTTTGCACATGGGCGGTGAACTGGGCGGTCTCGCGCAAGGTGAAGACATCGCGCGGATGGGGGATGGTGATGCGCTCGTCCAGCAGCACCCGGCTGGGCGGGCCGGACAGCACCACGACGCGATCCGACAGCGTGATGGCCTCGTCCAGGTCGTGGGTGACCATGACGATGGTCTGGCCCAGGTTGCGCCAGATCTCGCCCAGTTCGCGGTGCAGATGGGTCTTGGTGTGCGTGTCCAGCGCGCCGAAGGGTTCGTCCAGCAGCAGGATGCGCGGCTCGACCGCCAGGCTCATCAAGAGCGCCACGCGGCGGCGCATGCCGCCGGAGAGCTGGTGGGGATAGGCATGGGCAAAGCCTTCCAGGTGGCCCAGCGCCAGCAGTTGCTGCACGCGCGGCGCGATCCGCGCCGTGGGCACGCCCATGAAGCGCAGGCCCAGCGCCACATTCTTGCTCACGGTGTACCAGGGCAGCAAAGTGTCCTTCTGGAAGATATAGCCCAGCCGCGGCGGCACTTGGCCGTGCACGGGTTGGCCGTCGACGCGGATCTGGCCGGCCGACGGCGGCAGAAAGCCCGCGATCATGTTCAGCAGCGTGCTCTTGCCGCAGCCCGAGGGCCCCACGATGGACAGGAACTCGCCCTCGCCTATCGTCAGGCTGACATCGCCCACCGCGTGCGTGCTGCCTTGCCGGCCATGGTAGACCTTGCCGACGTGCTCCAGCGCGATCATCAGAGGCCTCTGGCCTTGCGCACGAAGCGCATGTCCACGCAGGCCGAATAGGGCGCGCGCGCCAGCTCTTCGTTGGAGAACTGCCGGCCGTCGCCCATGATGGCGGTCAGGCGGGCGTAGGCGTCTTCGGTGATGAGGTTGTCCTTCAGGAAGACGCTGTTCTGGTAGACGCCGAGGGTTTTCTCGATGGCCTCGCGCGGAAAGGCGCTGATGTAGTCGGCGTAGATGGTGTCGGTGACTTCGGCCGCGCTGTGCGCGCTGATGAAATCCTGCGCCTTGACCAGCGCGTCGACAAAGCCCTGCACCACTTCGGGGCGGCGCTCGACGGTGTCGCGCAGCGTCAGCGCGGCAATGCCGGGCACATCGCCGCCCATGAAGGCCTGCCAGGAGGCATCGGTGGTCGCATCGAAGATCGGCACGCCCCAGCCCTCGGCCTTGGCCTGTTCCATCATCGACATGGTCGCCATGCTGGCCGATACCGAGCCCGTCTTCAGCGCCCCCAGCATGGTGGCCAGGTCGCCCAGCGGGCGGATGTCGACCTTGTCGCCCACGCCGGCCTTCTGCATCAGGTAGACGGCCATCAGCCAGGTGCTGGACTGGGGCTGGGTGGCGCCCATGCGCTTGCCGGCCAGGTCCTTCAGTTCGCGCACCTTGCCGCTGTCGTAGTCTTCCTTGCGCACGATCACGTTGGCATAGGTCAGCTTGCGGTCAAAGCCGAACACCAGCGTGGCGGGCTTGCCGGCCAGGGTCAGCGCCGGCGCGGCGGTGGCCGCCGTGGCGCCGAACAGGATCTGTCCGGCGGCCAGCAGCTGGTTGGTGCGCGGGCCGCTTTGGGAGTTGAGGTATTCCACCTCCAGCCCATTCGCCCCGAAATAGCCTTTCTTCAGGGCGACATAGCCGGCGGCGAAAAAGGGGTCGATGCTGCCCTGGCCGTAGACGGCCTTGCCCAGGCGGTTCTGCGCCAGGGCCGGCAGCCCCAGCAGCGAGGTCGCGGCCGCGCTGGCCAGCAACTGGCGGCGCGTCAGGCCGCGGGAGCGAGAAGTCATGTCATCCTCTGTGATGTCGTGGTGGCGTGGCGGTGTCGCCAACGATACCTCAGTCGCCGTCCGGCGGAAAAAAAACATGCCCGGCGAGCCGGGCATGTCGGGATGGCGCCTGGACCGCTCAGCCGGCCGCCTTCTTGACCGCGGTCTTGGCCGCGGTCTTGGTGGCGGTCTTGGTGGCGGTCTTCTTGGCGGCGGCTTTTTTCACGGCGGTCTTGGCCGGGGCCTTCTTGGCGGCGGTCTTGGCCGGCGTCTTGCTGGCCGTCTTGGCCGCGCCGCGTCCCGGCTTGTCGCCGCGCGGCTCGAATTCAAAGCCGACCTTGCCGTCGGGCTGGCGCACGAGGAAGGCCTTGAACTTGCGGTTGGTGCGGCTGGAGACGAAGCCGTCGAGCAGGTCGCTGCGGCCTTCGGAGAGCAGCTTGCTCATCTGCTCGCGCGAGATCTCCTGCTGCAGGATCACCTTGCCCGAACGGAAGTCGCAGCTCTTTTGCGGCCCGACCGCTTTCTCGCAGACATAGCTCATGCCGTGCTCGAACACGCGGGAGCCGCACTTGGGGCAGTTGCCCACCGGCGTATGGCCGCTGAAGTCCACCGGTTCGTCGTCGTCCTCATCGCTCTGGCCGAAGTCGAATTCCAGCTTGTACTCGTCGCTGATGCGCAGGATGGCGGCGAAGGGACGGCCCATCTTGCTGATGAAGCCTTGCAGGGGGCCGATCTCGCGCTTGGCCAGCAGCTCTTCCACTTCGGGCAGCTCGAAGGTGCGCCCGCCGGGGTGCTTGCTGATCGAGAAATCGCATTGCGTGCAGGCATAGCGGCGATAGTTCTCCTTGACCACGCCGCCGCACTTCGGGCAAGGCGTTTGCAGGGTGGCGTAATCGCCCGGCACGGTATCGCGCTCATACTCCTTGGCGCGCTTGACGATGATCTGCGTCATCTGCGCGATCTCGCGCATGAAGGCCTCGCGGTTCAGGCCGCCCTGCTCGATCTGCTTGAGCTTGTGTTCCCACTCCCCGGTCAGCTCGGGCGAGGTCAGCTCGGTGACGTCCAGGCCGGCGAGCAGGGTCATGAGCTGGCGCGCCTTGGCGGTGGGCACCAGGTCGCGGCCTTCGCGGCGCAGATAGCCTTCATTGAGCAGGCCTTCGATGATGGCCGCCCGCGTGGCCGGCGTGCCCAGGCCGCGCTCGGACATGGCTTCGCGCAGTTCTTCGTCGTCGACCAGCTTGCCGGCGCCTTCCATGGCCGACAGCAACGTGGCTTCGTTGTAGCGGGCCGGCGGCTTGGTGGCCAGGGCTTCGGCGCGCACGTCCTCGGTGCGCACGGTCTCGCCATCGGCCACCGGCACCAGGTTGGCGTCCTCGCCCTGGGCCTCCTTGCCGTAGACGGCCAGCCAGCCCGGCGACACCAGCACCTTGCCCTCGGTCTTGAAGCGATGCCCCTGGACCTGGGTCAGGCGGGTGGTGACGCGGTATTCGGCCGCCGGGAAGAACACGGCCAGGAAGCGCTTGAGCACCAGGTCGTAGATCTTGCCCTCGGCCTCGCTCAGGTCATGCGGGATCTGCAGCGTGGGAATGATGGCGAAGTGATCCGAGACCTTCTTGTTGTCGAAGATGCGGCGGTTGGGCTTGACCCAGTCATTGCTCACCACGGTGCCGGCATGGCGGGCCAGCCCGCCCACGGCATGGGAGCTGCCTTCGGCCAGCGCGCGCATGGTCTGGCGCACCGTGTTGATGTAGTCCTCGGGCAGATAGCGCGAATCGGTACGCGGGTAGGTCAGCGCCTTGTGGCGTTCGTACAGCGTCTGGGCCAGGGCCAGCGTGGTCTTGGCCGAGAAGCCGAAGCGGCCGTTGGCCTCGCGCTGCAGCGAGGTCAGGTCATAGAGGGCTGGCGACATCTGGGTCGAGGGCTTGGACTCCTCGGTGACTTCGCCCGCCTGGCCGCGGCAGGCGGCCACCACGCTTTGCGCGGCCGCTTGCGACCACAAGCGGGATTCGCGCTTCTCGGGATCGCGCTCGTCCTTCTTGAAATCCGGATCGATCCAGCGGCCCTCGTACAGGCCGGCGGCGGCCACGAAGGTGGCGTGCACCTCCCAGTAATCGCGCGAGACGAAGCTGCGGATGCGGTTTTCGCGTTCGGCCACGATGGCCAGCGTGGGCGTCTGCACGCGGCCCACGGGCGTCTTGAAGAAGCCGCCGTCCTTGCTGTTGAAGGCCGTCATGGCGCGGGTGCCATTGATGCCCACCAGCCAGTCGGCTTCGGCCCGGGAGCGGGCGGCCGCCTCGAGCGGCTTGAGCTGGACGTCGTCGCGCAGATTCTCGAAGGCCTCGCGGATGGCCGCCTGGGTCATGGATTGCAGCCACAGGCGGCGGATGGGCTTTTTGACCCCCGCATACTGGATGATGTAGCGGAAGATGAGTTCGCCCTCGCGGCCGGCGTCACAGGCGTTGATGATGGCGTCGACATCCTTGCGCTTGGCCAGGCGCACCAGCAGCTTGAGACGCTCGGCGGATTTTTTGTCGGTCGGGCCCAACTCGAAAGCAGGCGGAATCACCGGCAGATGGGTGAAGCTCCATTTGCCCTTGACCGGATCATTGGGCGCCACCAGACTGAGCAAATGTCCGATACTGGAAGCCAGTACGTAACGTTCGCTTTCAAAATAGTCGCCCTCGCGCGCAAAGCCTCCCAGAGCGCGTGATATATCCAGGGCTACCGAGGGTTTCTCGGCAATGATCAGCGTTTTGTTCATGTGTATCCAGTGGCGGCAGTCCCGCCTTAATTAGCGCGGATGATAAGAGGGGAGATTCGCGGCATGCAAGTCGGCACTACTCGGCAGGCGGGATCTGAACTGCACGCATGGCGGCAATTTCTCGGGCGGACGACGCTCTGGCTGGCGGTTTTGCTCCTGGGCAGCGGCGTGATCTGCTGGGTCGCGGCCAACTGGCCCGGCATGGGGATAAGCCGCCGTTTCACCCTGGCCCAGGGCTTGTTGGCTGTCTCGGTGCTGGCCAGCGTCTGGCTGGCCTTGCGCCTGAGGGGGACAGAACGCCTGCGGCAACAGGCCGCCGGCGCGGTCCTGACCCTGTCCGGTCTCTTGCTGGGCGCCTTGCTGGCCCTGCTGGGCCAAACCTACCAGACCGGCGCCGATACCTGGGAACTCTTCGCTTGGTGGGCGGTGTTGCTGCTGCCTTGGGCTCTGGCGGCGGCCACTCAGGTCCTCTGGCTGCTTTGGTGCCTCGTGGTCAACGCCGCCTTGGGCCTATGGATAGGTGAGCACTTACTTGCATGGTGGAACGAGGTCTCCGACCCCGCTTTCGCCGCCCTGGTCATGGCCCTGGCCAACCTCGTCATGCTCGGCGTCTGGGAAATGATGGTCCGGCTGCGGCATATCCGCACGCGGGTCGGCCCGCGGGTCCTGGCCTTCCTGGCCCTGGCCGCCTTGATCCTGCCGCTGCTGTTCGGCGATTTTGTCCTTGGCCGCCAGGGCAATGTCACCGGCCTGGCCTGGATCGCGGTCACGCTGGGGCTGGGGTATTTCTACCAACGCGGCCGCCGTGACCTGGTCATCCTGGCCATGCTGGCCGCCGGGGTGATCTGCGTGTCGCTGCGCGTGGTGGGCGAGTGGCTCATGCAGCTGGCACCCGGCGTCTGGGCCGCCCTGCCCCTGGCCGCCTTGCTCATGGCCGAGGCGGTCTGGGCCGCCCGCTGGCTGCGCCGGCTGGGCGAGCGGGGCCAGCCGGCCGAAGGCGCGCGCGCGGCCACGCTGGCGGCCGACGCCGAACCCGCCGGCATCTCGGCCGGCCTGAGCGTGGATCCGGCCGATGACGCCGCGCCGGTCATCGAGCTGGCCGAGGACACCGGGGCGCGCAATACCGCCACGGCGCCCTGGTATGTGCAGGGGCTGCTGGGCCTGAGCGCCTGGCTGGCCACGGTCCTCCTGCTTGTTTTCCTGTTCTTCTCGGGCATGGTGACCAGCGACCAGGGCGCGGTGGTCTTCGGCCTCGTCCTGTGCGCGGCCGGCGTGGCCGTGGTGCGCGCCGCGGCCGGGCCGTTCTGGCGGCAATGCGCCATCGCCATGGCGTTCGCCGGGCAGCTGCTGGTGCTCTTCAGCTTCGTGGGCAATGATTCGATCGCCAGCGCCAGCCTCTTCATCGTGCTGCTGGCGGCCGCCGTCTATGCCCTTGCCCCCGATGTGCTGCTGCGCTTTCTGAGCGGCGGCTTGATCGCCGTCGGCATGACGGGCCTGGTGTGGCAGGCCTTGCAGCCCGACCTGGCCCGCAACGACATGCTGGAAATGTGGCTGGCGCTGGACGTGCTGCGCGCCACCTTCCTGTGGCTGCCCGTCGCCGTGCTGGGCGCCTGGCTGGCCACGCTGGCCTTCTGCGCCGACCGGCGCCTGGCGCGCGCGCAGCCCCATTTTCTCGAACCCCTGGCCTGGGCTTTCGTGGTGGCCGTGCAGGGCATGGTCTGGATGGCCGGCGGCGTCGGTGTGGACCAATTGCCCGCGCTCTGGAAGCTGCACCGCCTCACCGCGCTCCTGAACCTCGCCGGCGCCCTGCTGCCGGCCGCGGTGGCGTTCTGGCTGCTGTGGCCCCGCCGCCAGGTGCTGACCCGTTCGCTGGTCGTCATCACGCCGCTGGCCCTGCTGGTGCTTGCCCTGTTCTGGCTGCCCAGCCCCGGCATCGCCTTCGCGCTGGCCTGGCTGCTGCTGGGCTTCGGCCTGAACAAGCCGCGGCTGACCGGCTTCGGCGTGCTCAGCCTGCTGGCCTATCTGATGCTGTACTACTACCAGCTCGAAGTGCCCCTGCTGCAGAAGGCGGCCTGGCTGGTGGGCGCGGCCGTGCTGCTCTTCCTGCTGCGCGTGCTGGTCTGGCTGGTGCCCCGGCTGATGCGCACCGATGATGGCCGGCGGCCCGCCGCGCCGCCGCCCTCGCCGGCCGTGCGCCGCCGGGTGGCCGTGGTGCTGGCCGGCCTGGTGCTGGTGCTGGGGGTGTGCAACGTCACCATCTACCAGCGCGAGCAACTGCTGGCCCATGGTCAGGTAGCCATCCTGGAGCTGGCGCCGGTGGATCCGCGTTCACTCATGCAGGGCGATTACATGGCCTTGCGCTTTACGGCGGGCACGGCGGTCGCCAAGCTGCGCCAGGCCGATGAGCAGACCGCCACCGACGGTTATCTGATCCTGTCGCCCGACGCGCGCGGCGTGGCCCAGCCCCTGCGCATCCAGGCCAAGGTGGATCCGCATGCCGCGCCTGAGCTGGTGTTGCGCTACCGCGTGCGCCCGGATGGGGTGCGCATCGTGACCAATGCCTATTTCTTTCCCGAGGGCGAGGCCGCCCGCTACGAGCGCGCGCGCTACGGCGAGGTCAGGCTGGACGGCAGCGGCACCGGGCTGCTGGTGCGCATGCTGGGCGAGGACCTCAAGCCGCTCTAGGCTCAGGCAAAGCGCGCGCCCCAGGCCTGGGTGGCGCGCGCCAGGAAGTCGTCCCGGTCGCGCGCCGCCAGGGGCGCGAAACCCAGGTCCCGCCAGGCGCGCGACAGGCAGCCCAGCGGATCACGGGTGTCCAGGGCGGGCGCGTTGTTCTGCTTGGACAGCTTCAGCCCGCTGTCCGGGTCGGTCACCAGCGGCACATGCATGACCCGCGGCAGGGGCAGGCCCAGCAGGCCTTGCAGCACCCGCTGGCGCGCCGTCGAACCCAGCAGGTCCGCCCCGCGCACCACATCGGTCACGCCCTGCTCGCCATCGTCGACCACGACCGCCAATTGATAGGCCCACAGGCCGTCGGCCCGCTTGAGCACAAAGTCGCCTACCGCGCCGGCCACGTCCTGGGATTGCGGGCCCAGCCAGCGGTCTTCGAAGCGCTCCACGCCTGCAGGGACGCGCAAGCGCCAGGCGCGCGCCTGGCGGCCCGGCGCCAGGCCATGGCGGCAGGTGCCCGGATAGGGACGTTCGCCATCGACGCCGGCCGGCCCGCGCAGCGCCGAATCGGCGATCTCGCGGCGCGTGCAGCCGCAGCCATAGACCAGACCGGCGCCGGCGAGGCGGTCGAAGGCCGCCTGGTAGACCGCGTCGCGGCGGGATTGCCACAGCACTTCGCCTTCCCAGTGCAGGCCCAGCTCGCGCAGCTGGCGCATGATGACGTCATCGGCGCCGGGCACCGCGCGGGGCTTGTCCACGTCTTCGATACGCAGCAGCCAGCGGCCGCGATGGGCGCGGGCATCCAGCCAACTGGCCAGGGCCGCGGCCAGCGAGCCGGCATGCAGCGGCCCGCTCGGGCTGGGGGCGAATCGGCCGATATAGTTCACGTGTCGGGAAGCAGTAAAGGACGCAGGCGCCCTCCGGGGCGCCGCGCGACGGCCGGCCGCGTCAATGCAGCCGGCGGCTTTCTTCGTCGTCCAGCAGTTCTTCGAGCACCAGGTTGTCGATCTCGGCTTCCTGGCTCCAGAGGACCATCAGCGCGATGATCTTGATCTTGGACAGGGAGACCGGCGCATCCGGCGAGGCCAGGGCGCGGTCGATCACGATTTCACGCAGGGGCGCGGGCAGGACGCCGGCTGATTCGAGAAAGGTGATGAAGCCGATCGAGGCGCTGCCGAGCTGTTGATATTCCGAGTCGGTATAGACGCGGAAACCCGTGGCAGGCGTCTGGGCGAGCTCGACGCAGCGTTCCGTGGTTTCGGCCAGGCCGTAGAGCCATCCCAACGCATCGTCGATGTCTTCGTGCTCGAAGCCGGCGGCGGCAAGCCGCTTTGCCAGCACATCGGCCGCAGGACAGGCTTGCGGCGTGTAATAGTTTTCGAACAGATAAACCAGGATATCGAACATATGGCGAGTAAGTTGCCGGTTTGCACAGTCGGCCCGCATATCGGCAGACCAGCAAACGTGATTTTACTTTACGCGGAACGGTCACTCGGATCAACCGCGCGTACGCCATGGATATCGGGGGCGTTGCGCCCACGGCACGCCACAGGGGGACGTACCCCCGCGGCGCGGGTTCAGAAATGCTGCGACAGGCTCAGTTTGATATTGCGGCCCAGCCCCGAGACCGATTCGCCCAGATAGGGACGGTAGGGCCGGTCGAACACATTGTCCACCGTCAGGCGCAGCTGCAGGCCGGGCCAGCGCGGCGGGCGCCAATGGGCGAACAGGCCGTGCAACGCATAGCCGCTGCTGGCCGGCAAGGACCAGTAGACGGCCATGGGGTCGCTTTGCGTGGGCGAGCGGTCCTGGCGCCGCACGAATTCGCCGGTCCAGCCCAGGGACAAGCCTTGGGCCGGCAACTTCACGCCCAACATGGCGTGCGCCGAAAGCGGCGGGATCTCCGCCATCCAGCTGCGTTGGCCGCCGGGATCGCGCGGCGAGCTGTCGCGCCAGCCGCGCATGGCCGATACGGCGAGCTTGCCGAACCAGCGCGCGCTGTCATAGAAGGATTCCAGCTCCAGCCCCTCGATGCGATAGCCCGGCAGATTGCGGTAGTTCGACAGCGGCCGCGCGCAGGGCGGGCTCGCGCACAGCACGCCCCGGCGCACGACAATCTCGTCCTTGCCGCGATTGGAGAACACGGTGGCGCGCAGTTGCAGATGGTCGCGGTCGGCCACGATCTCGCGAAAATCCAGGATGGCGCCGGCGCGCCATCCCAGCATGCGCTCGGGCTTGAGCCCGCGGCTGCTGCCCGAGGCCTGGGCGCGTTCGTACTGGACCTCATATTGTTCATCGATCACCGGCGCGCGCCAGCCGCGCGTCACATCGGCCAGCAGGCTCAGCCAGGGCCGGGCCCGCCACAGCGTGCCCAGGTGCGGTGTCCAGCCGGTATAGGTCACCGGCCGATAATCGTGGCCCGCCGAGGGCCGCGGGCTGTTGTAGCGCGGCGCGTCATTGGGCCGGCCCTCGTTGACGACGTGGTCGTAGCGCAGCCCCGGCGTGATGGTGAGCGAGCCCAGTGTCATGGCGTTCTGCAGGACCAGGCTGCGCGCGGTCTGCTGTCCCGCGGGCATGTAATAGGGCTGGAAATAACCGTGGTTGTAGTCGGCTCGCCTGGCGCCAGGCGGGTAGTACATGAGCGTGTCGCGCTCGTGCCGGTGCCAGCGCGTGCCCAGTAGCAGCGCGTGGTCGACGCGGCCGGTCGAGAACCTGGCCGTGTTGCGCAGCTCCAGCACGCGGTCGCGGTAGCTCACCCAGCTCCGGTTGCCCAATGTGCCGAGAAAGGCGCTGCGCGAGGCGTTTTCCGGGCGGCGGTCGTGCTGGTCGGTCCGGGATTGCGCATACGACAGCGTCAGGTCCAGCCAGGGACTGGCCGACGGCGCATAGTTCCAGCGGGCGCTGAGGGTCTGGTCGGTTTGATCGCGATGCACCAGCCGGCGCCGCCAGGCGCCCGTCAGGCCATAGCGGCGGATGTCGGCCTCGGAGGGGCCGGGCAGGTCGTCGCGTTTGGCCGCGAAAGGCTGCCAGCCGGACGAGGCCGAGCGCATGGCCGACAGCGTCAGCAGGTGGGCGTCGTTGAGCTGGATGTTCGATTTGGCGAGATAGGACTGCAAGTCGTTGCCCGAGAACAGGAAGCGGCTGCCGCCGGGACGCCGCAGATTGCCGCCATCGCGCCGGTTGAAGTAGACCAGGCCGTCGACCGCGCCGGCGGGGCTGCGCGCGAACACCGCGCCGCTGTAGATGTTCTGGCCGTCATTGCTGTGATGGCCGTACTTGAGCAGGCCGCCGAAATTCCGGTCCGGCGCCAGCAGCTCGCTGGCGTCCTTGGTGTCTATCCTGACCGTGCCGCCAAAGCCGGCGGTGCCGTCCAGCAGGTTGTGGGGCCCCTTGTCCACTTCGATGCGCCGTATCAGTTCGGGCTCGATGAATACCGAGCCCTGGCGGTATTTCTCGAAGCCCTTGGGCGCGCCGTCGAGCACCAGCTTGACGTCCTCGGTATCGCCCAGGCCCCAGATGTTCAGGCTCTGTCCGCCGGGGCGGGGCGAGCCGGCCAGGGAAATGCCGGGCAGGCGGTCCACCAAGCTGGCGAAATTGTCGGCCTGCGCGCGATCGATGTCGGGCTGCTCCAGTTCCGAACGGCTGAGCTCGACGCTGTCGGCCAGGACCTCCTGGGCGGGCAAGGTGAAGACCGTGGGCGGTGCCGCGGTATCGGCATGGGTGTGGGAGGAGACGGCGGGCAGGAGCAAGGCGGCCAGGGCCAGGGGCTTGGGCAGGGACATGCAGGAAACAGCCTGAAGCGGGAGCCATGAATGGAATGAGAATCAATACTAAATATCCCGAAGGCCAGGCGTGCCCAGGAGGTTTCCGATTGCCGCGTCGGATAAGGACGGGCCGCGGACAAAAGAAAAGCCCCGCGAGGGGGCTTGAATCAGACGGTTGCGGCGGTCAGGCCGTGCGTGGCCGGTGTTCCTGCGCCCAGCTCTGCCACTGGCTGATGAAGGCCGGTATGCAGATCGCCAGGCCGATCAGGCCGCTCAAGGCGCCCGGCAGGATGGTCAGGAAGGCGCCGACGGTAAAGAGCCAGCGCTCCCAGCTCTTCATGAGCACCAGGAAGTAGCGCGAGAAGGCCGCCGACAGCAGCACCAGGCCGATCATGCAGCCCACCAGCGTCACGCTGAAGTCATACCAGGTGAAGCCTTTGACCGAGATCAGCAGCGACGGCGAAAACACGAACACAAAGGGCACGATGAGCTTGGTGATCCCCAGCCTGAAGGCCGTGACGCTGGTCTTCAGAGGATCGCTGCCCGCCATGCCGGCCGCCGCGTAGGCCGCCAGCGCCACCGGCGGCGTGATGTCGGCCAGGATGCCGAAATAGAACACGAAGAAGTGCGCGGCGATGGGCTGCACGCCCAACTGCACCAGCGTGGGAGCGGCGACGGCGACCATGATGAGGTAATTGGCCGTGGTCGGCACACCGCAACCCATCAGCACGCAGACCACGCCCGTCATCACCAGGGCGGCGATCAGGGTGAGGGTTTGCGCATTGGCCACGGCGTCCGGGATGATGCTGCCCACGCCGCCGGCGATGGCCTGGGAGGCCATGATGACGATGTAGGAGATCTTGAAGCCGACGCCGGTCAGCGTGACCACGCCGATCACCAGGCCGACGGTGCCGGCCGCCGCGCCCACGGCCAGCGCGTACTTGGCGCCGGTCTCGAAGGCCTCGTACAGGTCGCGCCAGCGCAGGCGCTGGAAAGGATTGAGCAGGCCTACCACGATGCAGCCCGTGATGCCGGCAAAGGCGGCCAGATAGGGTGTGCGGCCGCTGGCCAGCACGCCGATCAAGAGGACCAGCGGGATGAGGGTGGGCCAGCGCATCTTGAACGAGGCGCGCAGCTTGGGCATTTCTTCGGCCGTCAGTCCGCGCAGGCCTTCGCGCTTGGCTTCGAAATGCACCTGCATGAACATGCCGAAGAAATACAGGAAGGCGGGGAAGATCCCGGCGATCGCGATGTCCTGGTAGGGGATGCCGAGGAATTCGATCATCAGGAAGGCGGCCGCGCCCATGATGGGCGGCGTGATCTGGCCGCCCGTGCTGGAGGCCGCTTCCACGCCCCCGGCGAAATGGCGCGGATAGCCGATGCGGATCATGGCCGGGATGGTGAGCGAGCCCACGGTCACGGCGTTGGCGACCGAAGAGCCCGAGAGCATGCCGAACATGGCCGAGCCGAAGACCGACACCTTGGCCGGGCCGCCGGCATAACGGCCGGCGATGGTCGAGGCGATGTCCAGGAAGAGCTGGCCCAGGCCGATGCGGGTGGCCAGCACGCCAAACAGCACGAAGTGAAAGACATAGGTCGCCACCACGCCCACCGCCACGCCATAGATGCCCTGGCTGGTGAGGTACATGTGGTTGACGATCTGGGACCAGTTGTTGCCCGCATGCTTGAGCAGCCCGGGGAACCACGGCCCGAAGGCGGCATAGGCCAGGAAGACCAGCGCGATGATGGGCAGGGGCCAGCCCATGGCGCGCCGCGTGCCTTCCAGCAGGCCGAGGATGAGCACGGTGCCCATGGCCACGTCCATGGGCAGCGGATTGCCCACGCGGAAGGCCAGGTCTTCGAAGATATAGGGGATGTACAGCACGCTGAGCGCCAGCACGATGGCGATGATCCAGTCGTACAGGGGCACGCCGCCGGGGGCGTACCAGGTGGACTTGGGCTCGCGCTGGTAGTGCGCCTTGCTGAAACCGAAGACCAGGAAGATCAGGCTCAGCACGAAGGCCAGGTGCACGCCGCGGTGGGTGGCTTCACGCAGCAGGCCGAAGCCGGCTGTGTAGTAGTGAAAGATGGATAGCGTCACCAGCAGCAGGGAGACGATCCAGGTGGCGGTCTTGTCCAGAGGCCGGAAGCGGATTTCCGCATCGTATTTCTCGGCCAGCTTCTGGGTTTTGTCGTGGTCTATTTCCATGGCCAATGCATCTCGCGGGCGGGAACACCCCGCCGGATAAAGACAGGGCCACGGCTGCAGGGCATGCCGTGGCCTGTTGGGTATCGCAGGCGGGGCGGCTTACTTCAGCAGCCCGGCTTCCTTGTAGTACTTCTCGGCGCCCGGATGGAAGGGGATGCCGGCGCCCTTGACGGCGTTGTCCTTGGTGATCAGCTTGCCCTTGGTGTGGCCGGCGGCCAGGGTTTTCTGGGTGGCGTCGCTGTACATGGCCTTGACGATGTCATAGACGGTCTGCTCGGGCAGCTTGGCCGAAGTCACCATCTGGGCGTTGACCGAGATGGTCTTGACCTCGCCCACGCCCTGGTAGGTGTTGGCGGCGATGGTGTCCGGCGTGAAGAACTGCTGGCTGGCGCGCAGCTTGTCGATCTCGGGGCCGACCAGGGGCACGATCTCGATGCCCGCGCCGCTGGAGGCCAGTTCGGCGATGGCGCCGGCCGGCGCGCCGCCCACGAAGAAGAAGGCGTCCAGGCCGCCGTCCTTGATCTTGTCGCCGGCCTGGTTGGGCTTGAGGTATTCGGCCTTCACGTCCTTGTCGGTCATGCCGTAGGCGCCCAGGATGAGGCGCACGTCGACCAGCGTGCCCGAGCCGGGCTCGTCCATGGAGACGCGCTTGCCGCGCAGGTCCGCCACCGACTTGATGCCGGCGCCCTTGCGCGTGACCAGGTGGATGCTTTCCGGATAGAGCGTGGCGATCAGGCGCAGATCCTGGGCCTTGGGCTTGCCCTCGAAGGTGCCGGTGCCGCTATAGGCCCAATAGGCCACGTCGGATTGCGTGAAGCCGGCCTCGAAAGAACCGCCCAGGATGCCGTTGATGTTGGCCACCGAGCCGTTGGAGGCGGCCGCCGTGGCGATGAGCTTGCCCGGCTGCGAAATGGCGTTGGCGATCATGCCGCCGATGGGGTAGTAGGTGCCGGCGGTGCCGCCGGTGCCGATGCGGAAGAACTGTTGCGCCTGCGCCGAGGTGGCCGTGCCCGCGATGGCAACGGCGAGCGTCAGGGTCTTGATCCATTTTTTGAGTGACATGTAAAGCTTCTCCGTGTGAACTGGCTCTGTGAATGATGGCCGTTTAGCAACGCCAGTGTGTCACGCGGGGATTGCTTAGCCAATCACCCCGAGGGTATGGTTTACCTGGGGGCCGCGGGGCCCTATGGTTATGACTGCCTCAGTTTTGGTTATGGACTCGGGGCGATGCGCGGAGCGAACGCTGGTGACCACACGCCTATCCCATCTTTCCAATGTCCTTACCCTGCCTGACCCCGCCCTGCCCGGCCAGCCGCTGGCGCAGGTCGACACGCCCAGCCTGGTGCTGGACCTCGACGTCTTCGAGGCCAACCTGGGCGCCATGCAGCAATGGGCCGACCGCCATGGCGTGGCCCTGCGTCCGCATGCCAAGGCGCACAAATGCCCGGAGATCGCGCGCCGCCAGCTGGCCCTCGGGGCCCGCGGCATCTGTTGCCAGAAAGTCAGCGAGGCCCTGCCCTTCCTGGAGGCGGGCATCCGTGACATCCACATCAGCAACGAGGTCGTGGGCCCGGCCAAGCTGGCCCTGCTGGCCCAGATCGCCGTGCGCGCCGATGTGAGCGTCTGCGTGGACAACATGACCAATCTGCATGCCCTGGCCGCCGCCATGGCCCAGGCTGGCGCGCGCATCACGGTGCTGGTCGAGGTCGATGTGGGCCAGGGGCGCTGCGGCGTGACCGACGATCACGAAGTGCTGGCCCTGGCCCGCGCCGCCGAGGCCATGCAGGGGCTGCGCTTCGGCGGCCTGCAGGCCTACCATGGCTCCGTGCAGCATGTGCGCGGCCATGCCGAGCGCGCGGCCATCTGCGCCCAGGCCGCCGCGCGCGCGGCCGGCTATGCCTCGCTGTTGCGCGCCCACGGCATCACCTGCGAGCGCATCACGGGCGGGGGCACCGGCAGCGCCGAATTCGACGCCGCCAGCGGCGTCTACACCGAGCTGCAAGCCGGCTCCTATGCCTTCATGGACGGCGACTATGGCGCCAACGAATGGTCCGGGCCGCTATCCTTCGGCACCAGTCTTTTTCTCCTGTCCACCGTCATGAGCACGCCGGCGCCCGGCCGCGTCATCCTGGACGCGGGCCTGAAGTCCGTCACCATCGAATGCGGCCTGCCGCAGGTCCATGACCGGCCCGGTTTGGTCTACGCGGCCGCCAACGACGAGCACGGCGTGGTGCGCGTGCAGGAGGGCGCCGTGGCGCCCGCCCTGGGCGAAGTGTTGCGGCTGGTGGTGCCGCACGTGGATCCCGGTTTCAACCTGCACGACACCCTGGTGGCCTACCGCGACGAGACGGTCGTGGGGCTTTGGCCCATCTCCGCGCGCGGCTTGAGTCGCTAGATCCAGGGCATCCGGCCCCGTTTGTTTATCCCGTTGGGGCGCCCCGGGGGCGCCCCGGGGGCGCCCTGGCAGGCCGCCTGACACTTGGCTGCCGCGCCAAGGTGCTAAATTTCAGCTTTCCTCCCACCCTTCCTGTTTCTTTTTGCGGAACTGCCATGGAATTCAGCCAGTTGAACGTCAATACCCTCATGGAGATCACCTCCCGCCCGGACCTGGTGTTCGTGCGCGGCCAGGGCTCCTGGCTGGAGGATCACGCAGGCAAGCGATATCTGGACTTCGTGCAGGGTTGGGCGGTCAATGCGCTGGGCCACTGCGCGCCCGAGATGCAGCAGGCGCTGCAGGCGCAGGCCGGGCTGTTGATGAATCCTTCGCCGGCTTTCTACAACCTGCCCTCGCTGGAACTGTCCCGGCGCCTGACCGAGGCCTCGGTGTTCGATCGCGTCTTCTTCGCCAACAGCGGCGCCGAAGCCAATGAAGGCGCCATCAAGCTGGCCCGCAAGTGGGGCCGCGTGCACCGCAACGGCGCCTACAAGATCATCACCATGGACCACGGCTTCCATGGCCGCACGCTGGCGACCATGTCGGCCTCGGGCAAGCCGGGCTGGGACACCATGTTCGCGCCCCAGGTCGACGGTTTTCCCAAGGCCGACCTGAACGACCTGGACTCGGTGCGCGCGCTCATCGACGCCCAGACCGTGGCCATCATGCTCGAGCCCGTGCAGGGCGAGGCTGGCGTCATCCCGGCCTCGCGCGAGTTCATGCAGGGCCTGCGCAAGCTGGCCGATGAGCACGGCATCCTGCTCATCGTGGACGAAGTGCAGACCGGCATGGGCCGCACCGGTTCCATGTTCGCCTACCAGCAGTTCGACGTCGTGCCCGACATCATGACCCTGGGCAAGGGCATCGGCGGCGGCGTGCCCCTGGCCGCGCTGCTGGCCCGCGAGTCGGTCAGCGTGTTCTCGCATGGCGAACAGGGCGGCACCTACAACGGCAATCCCCTGTGCACGGCCGTGGGCGTGGCAGTGTACGACGCGCTGGCCGCGCCGGGGTTCATGGACGGCGTGCAGGCGCGCGCCCGCCAACTCTCCGAGGGCCTCCTGGCCCTGTCCGAAAAGCACGGCCTGCAAGGCGAGCGCGGCATGGGCCTGCTGCGCGCCCTCAAGCTGGATGGCGAATACGGTCCGGCCATCGTCGAGGCCGCCCGCCAGCTGGAGCCGCAAGGCCTGCTGCTGAACGCGCCGCGCGGCAACCTGCTGCGCTTCATGCCCGCCTTGAACGTCTCCGAGGCCGAAACGGCGACCATGCTGGAGCAGCTCGATCACCTGATCGCCACCGTCCGCAAGTAAGCCTTGTTTTTTCCCGCGACAGCCGCGTCATGCGGCTGTCGTGCTTTGGAGCCGCCATGTCCGCCATCGAAGACTTCCGCCCCGGCGTGTATCGCCACTACAAGGGCCAGCATTACCTGGCGCTGGGCCTGGCCCGCGCTGATGAAACCGACGAGACCGTCGTCGTTTATGTGCGGCTCTATCCGCGCGACGGCCTGCCCATGAACACGCGCCTGCTGCGCATCTGGAACGAGACCGTGAGCACCGAAGCCGGCGAGCTGCCACGCTTCAGCTATGTGGGGCCGGCCAGCCCGGCGGCCTGAAGTCCCGCCGGGCCGCGGCCTCAGGCTTGCGCTTCGCCCAGGGCGATGAGGGCCACGCCCTCGGACACCTGGTCGCCCAACGCATAGAAAATCCCCGTCACCACGCCCGCGGCCGGCGCGGTGATGGTGTGTTCCATCTTCATGGCCTCCATGACCAGCAGCGCCTGGCCTTTCTCGACGCTGTCGCCGGCCTTGACCGCGACCGCGATGATCTTGCCCGGCATGGGGGCGGTCAAGCCGCCGCCATGGCCCTCATGGCCGTCGTCCACATGCCTGTCCAGGCGTTGCAGCACGACGGTGTCGCCCTGGCGGAACACATGGGCGCGGTCGCCGTGCAGCACGACATTGCCGCTCACATCGCGTCCATCGAGCGACAGCCGCAGGCCATAGGCCAGCTCGGGGTTGGCGCTGGGATGGGCGCGCCATTGCAGCGCCATCGCGGGGCTGTCGTCCACGGTCAACGACCAGCCCTCGGGGCCGCGCGCGAGCACGGCCTGGCGGGTGTTGCCCTGGTCGTCCCAGGGCAGGACACGGCGATAGCGCCCGCCCAGGCGCCAGCCATCGCGCGCCGCCCAGGGGTCGGCGTCGCGCGCCGCGCGCTGCGTATCGCTGGCCAGGCCTTCGCTCACCAGCACGGCCACGCTGGCTAGGGCCAGGGCCTCGGGGCGGGCCGCCTGCGCCTCGGGCAGCAACGTGGCGCGGCGGCGCTCGATCAGGCCGGTGTCCAGGTCGGCGCCGGCAAAGGCCTCGTCGCGCATGAGCCGGGTCAGGAAGGCCACATTGGTCTGCACGCCGACGGCCTGCGTCTGCGCCAACGCCTGCACCATGCGCGCGCGGGCCTGGTCGCGGTCCGCGCCGCGCACGATGAGCTTGGCGATCATGGGATCGTAATAAGGCGTGATGGTGTCGCCCATGCGCACGCCGCCGTCCACGCGGATATCGCCATTGCTGAAGGCGGTGTGCGGCGGCAGCGCCAGATAGGAAAGCGTGCCGATGGAGGGCAGGAAGCCTTTCTCGGGATTCTCGGCGTAGATGCGCGCCTCGATGGCATGGCCTTCGATGCGCAGCTGCTCCTGCGTCAGGGGCAGCGGCTCGCCGGCGGCCACGCGCAACTGCCATTCGACCAGGTCCAGACCGGTGATCATTTCGGTGACTGGGTGTTCGACCTGCAGGCGCGTGTTCATTTCCATGAAATAGAAGCGCCCGTCGGGTTCGGCGATGAACTCCACCGTGCCTGCGCCCACATAGCCCACGGCTTGCGCGGCGGCCACGGCGGCCTGGCCCATGGCCTGGCGGCGTTCGGGTGTCATGCCGGGCGCCGGGGCTTCTTCGATGACTTTCTGGTGGCGGCGCTGCACCGAGCAGTCGCGTTCGAACAGGTACACGCATTGGCCATGGCTGTCCGCGAATACCTGGATCTCGATATGGCGCGGTTTCTGCAGATAGCGCTCGATGAGCACGCGGTCATCGCCGAAGCTGGCGCGCGCCTCGCGCTGGCAGGACGCCAGGGCCTCCAGGAAGGCGGCGCTGGACTCCACCACGCGCATGCCCTTGCCGCCGCCGCCGGCGCTGGCCTTGATGAGCACGGGATAGCCTATCTTGTCGGCCTCGCCGCGCAGGAAGGCCGGATCCTGGTTCTCGCCGTGGTAGCCCGGCACCAGCGGCACGCCCGCGCGCTCCATGAGCGCCTTGGCGGCCGACTTGCTGCCCATGGCGGCGATGGCCGAGGGCGGCGGGCCGACGAAGGCGATGCCCGCGTCGGCCGCGGCCTGGGCGAAGGCCTCGTTCTCGGACAGGAAGCCATAGCCCGGATGGATGGCCTGCGCGCCGCTGGCCAGGGCGGCCTGCAGGATGGCGTCGGCGCGCAGATAGCTGGCGCGCGGCTCGGGGCCGCCGATATGCACGGCCGCGTCGCAGGCCGCGACGTGGCGCGCGTCCGCGTCGGCGTCCGAATAGACCGCGACCGTGTGCAGGCCCAGGCGGCGGGCAGTGGCGGCGACGCGGCAGGCGATCTCGCCGCGATTGGCAATCAAGAGCGTGGTGAACACGGGCGACTCCTTGGCGCGGCGTGGCTTACATGCGGAACACGCCGAAGCGCGTGTCTTCGATGGGGGCGTTCAAGGCCGCGGACAGGGCCAGGCCCAGCACGCGGCGGGTATCGGCCGGCGCGATGATGCCGTCGTCCCACAGGCGCGCCGTGGCGTAATAGGGATGGCCCTCGCGCTCGTATTGGGCGCGTATCGGCGCCTTGAAGGCTTCTTCTTCCTCGGCGCTCCATTGCGCGCCGCGGCTTTCGAGGCCGTCGCGCTTGACCGTCGCCAGCACGCTGGCCGCCTGTTCGCCGCCCATCACGGAGATGCGCGCGTTGGGCCACATGAACAGCAGGCGCGGCGAATAGGCGCGGCCGCACATGCCATAGTTGCCGGCGCCGAAGGAGCCGCCGATCAGGACCGTGAACTTCGGCACCTTGGCCGTTGCCACGGCGGTCACCATCTTGGCGCCATGGCGCGCGATGCCCTCGTTCTCGTATTTGCGGCCGACCATGAAACCGGTGATGTTCTGCAGGAAGACCAGCGGGATCTTGCGCTGCGCGCACAGCTCGATAAAGTGCGCGCCCTTTTGCGCCGATTCCGAAAACAGGATGCCGTTGTTGGCCACGATGCCCACCGGCATGCCGTGGATGTGGGCAAAGCCGGTGACCAGCGTCGTGCCGTAGCGGGCCTTGAACTCGTCGAATTCGGAACCATCGACGATGCGCGCGATGACTTCGCGCACGTCGAAGGGCTTGCGGGTATCGGCGGGGATGATGCCGTTGAGCTCGGCCGGGTCGTAGCGCGGCTCGCGCGGCTCGACCAGGGCCAGCGGCCGCGGCTTGCGGCGGTTCAGGCGGGCCACCGCGTTGCGGGCCAGTTCCAGCGCGTGGCGGTCGTTGGCGGCCAGGTGGTCGGCCACGCCCGACAGCCGCGTATGCACGTCGCCGCCGCCCAGGTCTTCGGCGCTGACCTCCTCGCCGGTCGCCGCCTTGACCAGGGGCGGGCCGCCCAGGAAGATGGTGCCCTGGTTCTTGACGATGATGGACTCATCGCTCATGGCTGGCACGTAGGCGCCGCCGGCCGTGCACGAGCCCATCACCACGGCGATCTGCGCGATGCCCTGGGAGGACATCACGGCCTGGTTGTAGAAGATACGGCCGAAGTGATCGCGGTCCGGGAAGACCTCGTCCTGGCGCGGCAGGTTGGCGCCGCCCGAATCGACCAGGTAGACGCAGGGCAAGTTGTTCTGCTGCGCGATCTCCTGCGCGCGCAGATGCTTCTTGACCGTCATCGGATAGTAGGTGCCGCCCTTGACCGTGGCGTCATTGCACACGATGACGCACTCGGTGCCCGCGATGCGGCCGATGCCGGTGATCAGGCCCGCGCCCGGCGCTTCGCCGTCGTACATGCCATGCGCGGCCAGGGGCGAGAGTTCCAGGAAGGGGCTGCCGGGATCGATGAGCTGTTCGACACGCTCGCGCGGCAGCAGCTTGCCGCGCGCGACATGTTTGGCGCGCGCGCTTTCGCTGCCGCCCAGCGCGGTCGCGGTCATTTGGCGGTCGAGGTCGTCGAGCACCGTCTGCATGGCGCTCGCGTTGGCTGCGAAATCGGCGCCGCGCGTATCGATGCGGGATTCGATGATGGGCATGGCCGTCCTGGCTCGTTTTGGGGAAAGGGGCGCGCCCGGGATGGGCGCGGTTTGTCTCGTTGTGGGTGTGCCGGCCTGTCGTCGCGGCGGCCGGGCGGGCCCGGCCGCGGGCCGGTCAAAGCATTTCGATGGCCATGGCCACGGCTTCGCCGCCGCCAATGCACAGGGTCGCCACGCCTTTCTTGCCGCCCTTCTGGCGCAGGGCGCCGATCAGGGTGGCCACCAGGCGTGCGCCGGAGGCGCCGATGGGGTGGCCCAGGGCCGTGGCGCCGCCGTGGACGTTGACCTTGTCGCGCGGCAGACCGAAGTCCTTCATGGCGGCCATGGTGACCACGGCGAAGGCCTCGTTGATCTCGTACAGGTCGACATCGCCGGCCTTCCAGCCCGTCTTGGCGAACAGGTTCTTCAGCGCGCCGACCGGGGCGGTGGTGAACCACTGCGGCTCTTGCGAATGCTGGGTGTGGGCCACGATGCGCGCCAGCGGCTTGACCCCGAGCTTCTCGGCGGTCGAGGCGCGCATCAGCACCATGGCGGCCGCACCGTCGGAAATCGACGAGGAGTTGGCGGCCGTGACCGTGCCGTCTTTCTTGAAGGCCGGCTTGAGCGTCGGGATCTTCTCGGGCATGGCCTTGGTCGGCGCCTCGTCGGTGTCGATCACCGTGTCGCCCTTGCGGCCGGCCACGGTGACCGGGGTGATTTCCCACTTGAAGCTGCCGTCCTCGGTGGCGGCGCGGGCGCGGCGCAGCGACTCCAGCGCGAAAGCGTCCTGGTCTTCGCGGCTGAAGCTGTACTTGGCGGCGCAGTCTTCGGCAAACACGCCCATGGCCTTGCCGCGGTCATAGGCGTCTTCCAGGCCGTCCAGGGCCATGTGGTCGTACACGGTGCTGTGGCCGTAGCGGTAGCCCTGGCGGCCTTTCAGGAGCAGATAGGGAGCATTGCTCATGCTCTCCTGGCCGCCGGCGACCACGACCTCGGCCGTGCCGGCCAGCAGCAGGTCATGCCCGAACATGGCGGCCTTCAGGCCCGAGCCGCAGACCTTGTGGATGGTGGTGCAGCTCACGCCCAGCGGCAGGCCGGCGCCCAGCGCGGCCTGGCGGGCGGGCGCCTGGCCTTGCCCGGCCTGCAGCACGTTGCCCATGATGACTTCATTGACCTGCTCCGGCTTGAGGCCGGCGCGTTCGACGGCGGCCTTGATCGCCACGGCGCCCAGTTCATGGGCGGACAGGCCGGACAGGCTGCCCATCATGCCGCCCATGGGCGTGCGGGCAACGGAAACGATGACGATAGGGTCGGACATGACTTGCTCCTTTAAATCGGGACAGGACTACGCGGCCCGGCAGCGCCAGGCCCTGTCTGTATCGTAAAAGAAAAGCGCCGCCCGCTTGCCCGGCCGCGCGCCGGATGCGCTTGCGGCAGATCAGGAAACGCTGGCATGGTCGGGCTCGCGCGGTGATCAGGCGGTTTCGTTGAACAATTCCCGGCCGATCAGCATGCGGCGGATCTCGCTGGTGCCGGCGCCGATTTCGTAGAGCTTGGCGTCGCGCCACAGGCGGCCGACCGGATATTCATTGATATAGCCGTTGCCGCCCAGCAGCTGGATGCCCTCGCCGGCCATCCAGGTGGCGCGCTCGGCGGTGTAGAGGATGAGGGCGGCGCAGTCCTTGCGGACCTGGCGCACATGCTCGCGGCCCAGGCGGTCGAGATTCTTGCCCACGGTGTAGCAGAAGGCACGGCTGGCCTGCAGCGTGGTGTACATATCGGCCATCTTGCCCTGGATGAGCTGGAACTCGCCGATGGCCTGGCCGAACTGCTTGCGGTCGTGGACGTAAGGCACGGCGACGTCCATGACGGCCTGCATGATGCCCAATGGCCCGCCCGACAGGACGGCGCGCTCGTAGTCCAGGCCGCTCATCAGCACTTTCACGCCGCCATTGAGCTGGCCCAGGATGTTTTCTTCGGGGACTTCGCAGTCCTCGAACACCAGCTCGCCCGTGTGGCTGCCGCGCATCCCCAGCTTGTCCAGCTTCTGGGCCACCGAAAAGCCCTTGAAACCCTTTTCGACCAGAAAGGCCGTGATGCCGCGCTGGTGCGCCTCGGGATCGGTCTTGGCATAGACGACCAGCGTGTCGGCATCCGGGCCGTTGGTGATCCACATCTTGCTGCCGTTCAGGACGTAGCGGTCGCCCTTTTTCTGGGCGCGCAGGCGCATGCTGACGACATCGGACCCCGCGCCAGGTTCGCTCATGGCAAGCGCCCCGACATGCTCGCCGGAGATCAGCTTGGGCAGATAGCGCGCTTTCTGCGCATCCGTGCCATTGCGGTAGATCTGGTTGACGCAGAGGTTCGAGTGCGCGCCATATGACAGGCCCACCGAGGCGCTGGCGCGCGAGATTTCTTCCATCACCACCATATGGGCCAGGTAGCCCAGGCTGGTGCCGCCGTACTCCTCGCTCACCGTCATGCCCAGCACGCCCAGCTCGCCGAACTTGCGCCACAGATCCATCGGGAACTGGTCATCGCGGTCGATCTCGGCGGCGCGCGGGGCGATCTCGCTCAAGGCGAAACTGCGTACGGCATCGCGCAGCATATCCAGGTCTTCGCCCAGATCGAAGTTCAGGCCAGGAATGTTCATCGATGTCTCCGTGATAGTGAGTACTCGCACGCGCCACGCTGCCGGGGGTATCCAGGCGGATGATGCAGTGCAAATATTACGTTTACGTAAACGTAAAGATCAGTCGGGTTTTCCCTAGGCCCGGATGCCGCCTGGACGGGCCCGCAGGCGATTTGCCGCGGGTAAGATGCCGCGCCATCATTGCCATTCCGTAGAACAAGGGAAATCACCATGCTAGCCAATCTGGACGACATCGTCGCCTTGCGCCGCGACATCCATGCCCATCCGGAGCTGTGCTACGAGGAGCACCGCACCGCCGCCCTGGTGGCCGACACCCTGCGCGGCTGGGGCATCGAGGTCCATACCGGCATCGCCAAGACCGGCGTGGTGGGCGTGCTCAAGCGGGGCGCCTCGTCGCGCGCCATCATGCTGCGCGCCGATATGGACGGCCTGCCCATGCAGGAGGAAAACCAGTTCGCCCACCGATCCCGCCACGCGGGCAAGATGCACGGCTGCGGCCATGACGGCCATATGGCCATGCTGCTGGCGGCCGCGCGCCACCTGAAGACGCATGGCGGCTTTGACGGGACCGTCTATTTCACCTTCCAGCCCGCCGAGGAGGGCGGCGCGGGCGGCCGCGCCATGATCGAGGACGGCCTGTTCGAACGCTTTCCTTGCGAGGCCGTCTTCGGCATGCACAACTGGCCCGGCATCGCGGCGGGCACGTTCGGCGTGTGCGCCGGGCCCATGATGGCCGCGGCCAATGGCTTTCGCATCACGGTCAAGGGCAAGGGCGGCCATGCCGCCGCGCCCCAGGATTGCGCCGATCCGGTGCCTGCCCTGTTTGCCATCGGCCAGAGCCTGCAGACCATCCTGACGCGCAGCAAGCGCCCGCTGGATGCGGCCGTGCTGTCCATCACCCAGGTCCAGGCCGGCGGCCCGGTGATCAACGTCGTGCCCGACAGCGCCTGGCTGGGCGGCTCGGTGCGCGCCTATCGTCCCGAGGTGGTGGACCTGATCGAGCGCCGCATGCGCGAGATCGCCGCCGGCGTGGCCGCCGCGCATGGCTGCGAGGCCGATGTGTTCTTCGAGCGCCGCTACCCTGCCCTGATCAACACCGAGGCCGAGACCGCCTTTTGCCTGGACGTGATGCGCGAGGTGGCCGGCGAGGCCGGCGCGCGCGTGATCGAGCCCGTGATGGCCTCCGAGGATTTCGCCTTCCTGCTGCAGGCCAAGCCCGGCTGCTATGTCTTCATCGGCAACGGCGACGGCGAGCACCGCATGGCGGGCCACGGCCTGGGGCCCTGCAATCTGCACAATGTGAGCTATGACTTCAATGACGCCTTGATCGCACCCGGGGCGACCTACTGGGTGCGCCTGGCGCAGCGCTATCTGGCCTGAGACGGGCCGCCGACAACATAAGGGGAAAGCAATGAAAGCAAAGACTTGCCTGGCCGCGGGCCTGCTGGGCGCCATCGCCATGGCGGGCGCGGCCCAGGCCCAGGACTGGCCCGGCGCCAAGCCGGTGACCGTGGTGGTGCCCTACACCGCCGGCGGCAGCGCCGACGCCATCGGCCGCCGCCTGGGCGACGTGCTGCGCAAGGAAACCGGCGCCACCGTCATCATCGAGAACAAGCCGGGCGCCGGTGCCGGCCTGGGCACCGACCAGGTGGCGCGCGCGCAGCCCGACGGTGCCACGCTGCTGCTGGCCTCGACCAGCCCGCTGACGATTCTGCCGCACCTGCGCAAGACCCATTACGATCCGATGAAGGACCTCGCGCCCGTGGCCAGCGTGGCCGTGGCCCCGGTGGCCATCGTGGCCACCAAGGCCTTGCGGGTCGATGATTTCGCCGGCCTGATCGACTTTGCCCGCAGGCATCCCGATGCGGTGCGCTTCGGCACGCCGGGCCAAGGCACGGTGGCCCATGTGGGCATGGCGGCCCTGATGGGCGCGACCCAGGTCCGCATGACGCATGTGCCCTACCGGGGCAACAGCCAGGCCCTGACCGACGGGCTGGGCGGCACGGTGGAATTGCTGGTGGTCAACAGCGATGTGGTGCTGCCCCACGTGGCCAGCGGCGCGCTCAAGCCGCTGGCCGTGATGGCGCCCGAGCGCCTGGCGGTCTGGCCGCAAGTGCCCACCCTGGCCGAGCTCAAGCTGCCGCAGGCGCAGTACTACTCCAACTTCGGTATCTTCGCGCCGGCGGGGATGTCCGCCGGGCTCATGCACAGCCTGCAGGCCGCCTTGCAGCGCGCCATGGCCAACCCTGACTACCAAGACCTGCTGGCCAAATCCTATCTGCAGCCGGGCACGGGGGTGGGCGAAACGTTTGCCAAGCAGGTGCGCCAGGAATACGCCAGCAACGCGCAGATCATCAAGGCCAACGACATCAAGGCCGAGTGAGTCCGCGTCAGGCCTTGCTGGCCAGCAAGGCCTGGCACTGCTGTTCCTGGGCGGTGATCTCGGCCAGTGTGTCCTCGATATCGCGCCGCTGCTGCTCCAGCATGGCGCGGTGCTGGCCGAGCACCGACAAGTACTGGCGCAGCTGCGCCTCATTGTCGCCCGGGCCGTCGTACATATCGATGAGGCTGCGGATCTCCGACAATTGCAGGCCCAGCCGCTTGCCGCGCAGCGCCAGCTTCAGGCGGGTGCGGTCGCGCGCGCCGTAGACGCGGTTGCGGCCTTCGCGCTGTGGGCTGACGATGCCCTGATCCTCATAAAAACGGATCGTGCGGGGCGTGATGTCGAACTCGCGCGAGAGCTCGGAGATGGTCCAGGTTGACGGGGACATGCGGTGTGTGGCAGTTTACGTAAACGTAAATTATGATGCCTTGACCCAGACGTCAAGCTTGCGAGACGAGACATGAATCCCAATGAGCAGAAGTTGCAGTACCCCTGGGGCGATGCGCAGCCCGAGGCGGGCCGTGCCCAGGAGGTGGCCCCCGGCGTGAAATGGCTGCGCATGCCCCTGCCCTTCGCGCTGGACCACATCAACCTCTGGCTGCTGCGCGACGAGATCGACGGCCGCCAGGGCTGGACCATCGTTGATTGCGGCATTGCGCGCGACGAGGTCAAGACGCTCTGGGAGCAGGTGTTCGAGCAGGAACTCGACGGCCTGCCCGTCCTGCGCGTGCTCGTCACGCACATGCATCCGGACCACGTCGGCCTGGCCGACTGGCTGTGCCAGCGCTGGCAGGCGCCGCTGTGGATGAGCATGACCGATTTCATGGTGGCCTCGTTGTGGTCCAGCCGGGCCGGCGGCAGCGGCGCCGGCGGCGAAGGCGCGGTGGCGCATTTCGCCCGCCACGGCCTGACCGATCCCGAGGCGCAGGCGCAGATCCGCCAGCGCGCCGGCTATTACCCCAACCTGGTGCCCAGCGTGCCGGCGCGCTTTACCCGCGTCATGGACGGCGACCTGGTCCGCATCGGCGGGCACGACTGGCGCGCCATCGTGGGTTATGGCCACGCGCCTGAACACATGTCCTTCTTCTGTGCCGACCTGGGCTTGCTGATTTCGGGCGACATGGTCTTGCCGCGCATCTCGACCAATGTCAGCGTGTTCGACCACGAGCCCGAGGCCAACCCCCTGCCGCTGTACCTGCGTTCGCTCAATGCCTATGTGGACCTGCCGCAGGACACCCTGGTGCTGCCTTCGCACGGCCGCCCCTTCCGGGGCCTGCACGAACGCATCGCGCAGCAGCAACAGCATCATGCCGAGCGCCTGGCCGAGGTCATGCAAGCCTGTGCGCAGGCGCCCCGGTCGACCACCGACATCGTGCCGGTGCTCTTTCACCGCAAGCTGGACCTGCACCAGCTGACCTTCGCCATGGGCGAGGCGCTGGCCCATCTGCACGCGCTCTACTTCGAAGGCCGGCTCAAGCGCGCCACGGGCGAAGACGGCATCGTGCGTTTCCGGGCGGCCTGACCGTCCGGGCGGCCGTCAGCGGCTGGCGCTCGCCAGCCGCAGGGCCAGTCCGATGAAGACCACGCCGGCCAGCCGGTTGAGCCAGCGCTGCGCGGTGGCCGAGCGCTGCAGCATCTGGCCGAAGGCGCCCGAGAATACCGCGATGGCGCCGAAGACCAGCAGCGTGGCCACCATGAAGACCGCGCCCAGCTCGACGATCTGCCAGGCCATGGGGCCGGCGCCCGGACGGGTGAACTGCGGCAGAAAAGCAAAGAAGAACAGCAGGACCTTGGGATTGGTGAGGTTCATGATGATGCCGCGGCGGTACAGCGCGCCGGCGCGCAGGGGCTCGGGTTTTTCGGCCGCGCCGGCGCCCACGGGCGCGCGCAGGATCTGCCAGGCCAGATAGAGCAGGTAGGCCGCGCCGGCCAGCTTGAGCACCGTGAAGGCCGCCGGGGAGGCCGCGAACACCGCCGCCAGTCCCACGGCCACGGCCGCAGTATGGCCCAGCAGACCGGTGCACAGGCCCAGCACGACCAGAAAGCCGGCCTTGCGGCCCCAGATGGCCGATTGCATCAGCACGAAGAGGTTGTCGGGGCCGGGCGTGAGGGCCAGGAGCACGGCGATGCCGAAGAATGCGATCAGGGTATCGAGAGGCAGCATGGGGTCGGCGCTAAAAGGAGGAAAGTCGCGGCGGGCGCGCTTGCGGCATCATAGGCCAAGTCGCGCCCGGCTTTGGGTAATATCGATCCAACCGCCGGCCGGGTCTCCGCCTGCTACCCTGTCACTCTTTCATTCGCCATTGCCGTCATGTCTTCTTCCGCGCATATCGACACGCTGCTTCAGCACATGGGCACCGCGCCCTTCGACCCCAAGACCGGCGTCGCGCCCGTCAACCTGCCTTCCATGCGCGCCAGCACCGTGCGCTTCGAAAGCCTCGAGACCCTGGAAAACGCCCAGCGCCGCAAGGCGGCGGGCGAGCGCGCCGCCACCTATGGCCGCATGGGCATGGACACGCACGCCGCGCTCGAGCAGGTGTTCTGCCGGCTCGAGGGCGGCACGCACTGCTATCTCGCCTCCTCCGGCCTGGCCGGCATCACCCTGGCCTTCATGGCCCTGCTGTCGGCCGGCGACCACGCCCTGGTGGCCGATTGCGTCTACGGCCCGGTGCATGAACTCAATGCCGCCGTGCTGTCGCGCATGGGCATCGAGCTGACCTTCTACCACGCCGGCGAAGACCTGGAAAAACTGGTGCGTCCCAATACCCGGCTGCTCTACGTCGAGGCGCCGGGCTCGCTGCTGTTCGAGATGCTGGACATGCCGGCCTTGGCGCGCTTTGCGCGCAAGCACGATCTCATCCTGGCCACCGACAACACGTGGGGGTCGGGCTATATCTATCGTCCGCTGGCGCTGGGCGCCCAGGTGTCGGTGATCGCCGGCACCAAGTACGTGGGCGGGCATTCCGACCTGATGCTGGGCGCGGTCGTCACCAATGACGAAGCCATCGCCAAGCGCCTGAACCGCACGCAATACGCCATGGGCTATTCGGTCAGCGCCGATGACGCCTGGCTGGCCCTGCGCGGCGTGCGGACCATGCCGGTGCGCATGGCGCAGCACGCCCGGCATGCCCTCGAGATCTGCGAGTTCCTGCAGGGCCGGCCCGAGGTCGCGGCCATCTACCACCCGGCATGGCCGGGCGATGCCGGCCATGCGCTCTGGCAGCGCGATTGCAGCGGCTCCAACGGCATGCTGGCGGTCCAACTGCGCCTGTCGCCGCAGGCCGCGCGCCTCTTCGTGGACGCCCTGGAGCTGTTCGGCATCGGGTTTTCGTGGGGCGGTTTCGAGTCGCTGGTGCAGCTGGTCACCCCGGGCGAGCTGGCGCGGCACCGGTATTGGAAGGGCGGACAGGATGCGCTGGTGCGCCTGCATATCGGCCTGGAGTCGCCGGCCGACCTGATCGCCGATCTCACCCAGGCCCTGGAGCGCGCGGCCGGCCGCTGAGCCCGCGCGCTCAGCCCTGCGCCCGCCGCCAGTCCGCCAGCGCTTCGGGCGGCAGCGGCGGCGAGTACAGATAACCCTGCCCCCATTGCACGCCGTGGCGGGCCAGGTGTTCGGCCTGCTCCTCGGTCTCTATGCCTTCGGCGGTGAGGTCCAGGTGCAGCCGGCGGCCCAGGGAAATAATGGTCTCCAGCACGGCCGCATTGACCGAATCGGTGCCGATGCCGACGACAAAGCTGCGGTCGATCTTGATGAAGTCGGCGTCCAGTTCGCGCAGATAGGACAGCGCGCTCTGTCCGGTGCCGAAATCGTCCAGTGCCCACAGCACGCCCAGATTGCGGGCCTGGCGGATATTGGCCTGGGTCTGCGGGTCTTGCGGCAAGGCCTCGCGCTCGGTCAGCTCCAGTACGACCTTGGGCCTGCCCGGCCCCAGTGCGGCCATCAGCACGCCGACATCCTGCGCGAAAGCGGGCATGGCCAGGTGCGAGCCGCTGATGTTGATTCCCAGGTGGTCCTGCGGGCCCAGGCCCAGCAGCGGCAGGTCGGCCGCCACCAGGCCGAAGATGTGGCGCGTCAACGCGGGCATGAGGCCGTGCTGTTCGGCCAGCGGAATGAAGAGGTCGGGCCGCACCATGCCCAGGTCCGCGCGGCGCCAGCGGATCAGCGCCTCCACGCCGCTCATCCTGCCGCTGGGCAGGTGCACCACGGGCTGGTAGACCATGGAAAACTCGCCCTGGCGCATGCCACGCAGGATTTCGCTGGCCAATGACAGGCGGCGCCGGTTGTAGCGGTAGGCCGCGTAGCCGGCGATCAGCGAGGCAATGACCAGAAACGGCGCGTGGTGCCACCACAGATAGCGGCGGTGCGCGGCGACGGCGGCCAGGGCCGGCGCGACCGTCACGACCACGGGGTAGCGCGAAGAGCGCGCCTGCACGCTGGCGCGGGTGCTGAACGCGGCCGCGCCCTCGGCGGGCACGCTGGGCGAAAGCGGCCCGCCGGTGTCGCTCATGTCCACCTGCACGCGGAACTCGCCATTGTTGGAGGCCGCCTTCTGAATGTCCATCAAGTACTGGCCGTCGATGACGGCCATGGCGCCCGTACCCGGGCCGGTGGACTCGGAAACCACGATGGCCGACCGGTCCGGCACCACCAGCGAGCCGGCAATGGGCGTGATGGCGCGCGCGGCCGGCAGCGTGGGCATCCCGTCGAAGACGTCGCGCGGCGCGAAGTTGACGCCGCCGATGAGCGAGGTGCAGTACAGCCTGCCGTGCTTCATCAGGCTGAGCGAACGGTAATAGAGCGTGATATTGGCTTGGCGGGCGAGCTCGGGCGCGGCGTCGGGACAGGGCTGGTCCAGCAGCCCGACGGCATGATGGACATTGTCGAAGACGACATCCAGCGTGCTGTCCACTTGCCGCTGGATGGTCGCCGCCGTGATGGCGGACTCGCCTTTGGCGCGGTCCTGGGCCATCCACCAGATCAAGGGCGCCATCAGCAGCGGCGGCAGCGCCATCGCGATCAGCGCGGCGAGAAGGCTCCAGCGGTGGCGATGCTTGATGGCCTGCATGGTGCGGCTGAGCCCTCCCGTTCGTGGATGACGGACGCTTGCGCGGCCATTGTAAGCCGCCATGAAAAACCCCCCAAGATCCGAGAGGATCCTGGGGGGCATGCCGCTGGCCCGGGAGGGCTTATTGGCCGCGGGCCATCGGAATCAGCTTGTCGATTTCCTTGATGGCGCCTTCATAGCTGTTGCCCGCCAGCACCGGCGAGGTCATGAACTTGCCGCCCACGGCAAACGAGGGCGTGCCGTCGATGCGATAGGCTTCGGCCAGCTGGTTGGCGCGCTGCACCTGGGTCTGGACGCTGAAGGAGTCGAACACGGCGTCAAACTTGGCGCGGTCCACGCCCTGGGCGGCGGCCCACTCGCCCATGGACTTCTTGTCGAACAGGCGCTTGCGCTCGCCGTGGATGGCGTTGAAGACCTTGACGTGCAGATCGGGGCGGTCCAGCGCCAGCAGCGTGTAGTACAGCTGCTGCAGCGGCTTCATGCCGGCATTGAAGGCGATGGGCACCTGCTTGAGGACGACGTCCTGCGGCTTGGTCTTAGCCCAGTCCTCGATCATGGGCTCGATGGCCGCGCAGTGCGGGCAGGTGTAGGCGAAGAATTCCAGGACTTCGATCTTGCCCGGGGTATCCGAAGGCAGGGCCGGCGAGATGGGGACATAGCCATTGCTACCCTGCGCGTGGCTGGCGGGGGCAAAAAAGGTTGTCGCGGCCAGGGCGGCGGCGGCCAGGAGGCGGGAAATCGAGGGGGACGGCATACGTGTTCCTGGAGTGAAAGCGTTACAGACCCGGCGCGGGCCCGGAAGTTCAACGGTTTATTGCTGCTTGACCACGGTGGATTCGATCTTGTTCTCGCCCAGGCGGCTGCGTGCGCGATTCATGTCGTCCAGGCGTGAGAAAGGGCCGACGCGGACCCGGTTGACCTGCACGCCGTTGACCTCGGCGCGCTGCACGTTCACGGGCAGGCCCAGCAGCAGGATGCGCGCCCGCAAGGACTCGGCATCGGCCTGCACACGATAGGCCCCGGCCTGCAGATAGTAATTGCCATTGGCCTGCTGGGCGGGCGGTGTGGACGCGATGCTGGCGGTCTTCTCGGGCGGCTTGGCCGCGGCGGCCGGCTTGGACGGGGCAGGCGCGGCGGGCACGGGGACGGGCAGCGGCGCGGCGGCCTGGTCGGCGCTGGGCAGCGTGGCGATCAGCGCGCCCAGGTCGTCGGTCTTGCCATCCGGCAAGGGCGTGGGCGCTGTCGCCGTCGGACCGGTCGGCGGCGTGCCCGCGGCGCCGTCGCGCCCATACAGGCCCTGGTTGGGATCGGGCGCGGTGCGGGGATCGATAGGCTTTTCGGGTCCGCTGGCCTGGCGCGTGGCGCGGTCCACGAAAGGCATGGGCGCCTTGGTGACATAAAAGGCGACGGCGGCGGCCAGGATCAGGCCGATCAGCAGGCCGGCCAGCACGCCGTAAAGCGTGCTGCCGCCCTGGGAGCTGGATTTGCGCTTGCTGGCCATGGGCGCTTACATGCGTTGGGGCGCGGTCACGCCCAACAGCGCCAGGCCGTTGGCCAGCACCTGGCGCGTCGTGGCCGCCAGGCGCAGGCGGGCGAGCTTGAGCGCCGGGTCATCGACCAGCACGCGCTCGGCGTTGTACCAGCCATGGAAGTCCGAGGCGCAGTCGCGCAGCCAGAAAGCGATGTGGTGCGGCGCGAGCTCCTGCGCGGCCAGCTTGACCACGTTGGGGAACTCGGCCAGGCGCTGCATCAGGGCGAATTCGGTCGGGGCCGTCAGCGGCGAGGTGTCGGCCGCGGCAATGGCGGCCTCGTCCAGCCCGGAGCCCGCGATCATGCTGCAGATGCGGGCATGCGCGTACTGGATGTAATAGACCGGGTTCTCGTCGCTCTTGGACAGGGCCAGGTCGATGTCGAACACGAACTCGGTGTCGGCGCGGCGCTGGATCAGGAAGTAGCGCACCGCGTCGCGGCCCACCCATTCGATCAGGTCGCGCATGGTGACATAGCTGCCGGCGCGCTTGGAGATCTTGACCTCCTCGCCGCCGCGCATCACCTTGACCATCTTATGCAGCACATAGGCCGGGAAATCCTTGGGGATGCCCTCGTCCAGGCCTTGCAGCCCGGCGCGCACGCGCGCCACCGTGCCGTGGTGGTCGCTGCCCTGGATATTGATGGCCTGGTGAAAACCGCGCTCCCACTTGGCCTGGTGATAGGCCACGTCGGGGACAAAATAGGTGTAGCCGCCTTCGCGCTTGCGCATGACGCGGTCTTTGTCGTCGCCCGTGCCCAGTTCGGTCGTGCGCAGCCAGAGCGCGCCGTCCTGCTCGTAGGTGTGGCCGTTGGCCTCCAGCCGCTGCACGGTGCGCTCCACCCGTCCCGAGGTGTAGAGCGAGCTTTCCAGGAAGAAGTTGTCGAACTTCAGGCCGAAGGCCTGTAGGTCCAGGTCCTGTTCGCGGCGCAGATAGGCCACGGCAAAGGCGCGGATATCTTCCAGGTTGTCGAGATCGCCGCTGGCCTGGACCGGCTGGCCGTCGGCGGCCTGCACCGATGCGCGGGCAGCGTAGTCGCGGGCGATGTCCAGGATGTAGTCGCCCTTGTAGCCGTCGGCCGGCCATTCGGGGGCGTCGGTGGCGATGCCGCGGGCGCGCGCCTGCACGCTGATGGCCAGGTTCTCGATCTGGTTGCCGGCGTCGTTGTAATAGAACTCGCGCGTCACATCCCAGCCGGTGGCGTCGAACAGGCGGCAGATGGCATCGCCCAGGGCGGCCTGGCGGGCATGCCCCACGTGCAGCGGTCCGGTGGGGTTGGCCGACACGAACTCGACCAGCACTTTTTCGCCGCGCCGCGGGCCGCGCCCGTAGGCCTCGCCCTGCGCGGCCACGGTGGCGATCACCGCCTGGCGGGCCTGGGCGGTAAAGCGCAGGTTGATGAAACCGGGGCCGGCGATCTCGGCGCTGTCGACGAGGTCGCGGGCCTGGGGATCGGCCAGCAGCGCGTCCACGATGCCCTGGGCCAGCTCGCGCGGATTGCGCTTGGCCGGCTTGGCCAGTTGCATGGCCACATTGGTGGCGATATCGCCGTGGGCGGCGACCTTGGGACGTTCCAGCTGGATGTCGGGCTGGGCCTCGGGCAGGATGCCGGCGACGGCACGGGCGAGCAGGGAAATGAGGTGTTGTTGTTGCTCAGGGAGCATGGGCGATCGGCAGAAAATGTCAGGAGGCGGATGCAGGGCCCGCTTCAGGCGGGGCGCTCGCGCGAAAAGTGCCTAAATGATAGCGCGAACCCGGTTTTTCCATGCCTGGCCGGCCGCGCGCGGCGCAGTTGGCAGAGGGGGACTGATGGGGTAGTGTATGAAATTATCAGTTGGGAGACGCAAGATGCTGATCACCTTTCACTCCAAGGCCACCGCCGAAGTCCTGATGCGCACGGTTGATGCGGCCCCGCTTCTTCAGGCGGCAGGCAAGCTGGTGGGCGACGAGATCCCCGAGCGCGGCGTCTTCACCCCCGAACAACTGCCGGCCGCGATTGCCGGCCTGGAGGCCGCCGTGGCCGGGCAGCCGGCTCCGGCCGAAGACCATCCCGACCAGGAACCCAAGCACCCGGTCGAGCGCGAGGTGGGCCTGCAGCAGCGCGCCTATCCCCTGCTGGACATGATGCGCCAGTCGCTGGCCGCGCGCGCCGACCTGACCTGGGAGGTCAGCCGGGGCTGGTAAGGCAATGTCGCCGGTCTGACAATGCCAGGCTGGTTTTTTCTGCATACTGCGGTGGCCCGTCATTTTCGACTTCCAGGAGATCTTCCATGCGTAGCGACGTCACCGTGATTTTCGACGCCCGCCGCTCGCTCGATTTCACCGTCCAGGTGGAGCCCTCGAGCGCCGCGTCGCTGGCTGCCCGTGATTGGTTCGACAGCGCCTGGGAGCTGCTGGGCTGCGAGCCGCTGCGCCCCAGCGGCAAGGTGCTGCTGCTGGACAAGATCATGGGCGTGGCCGATGCCCTGGGCTATGAGACCCTGTCCAGCGACGCCAAGGAGGCCGGGGAGTTCGCGCGCAACGCCGCCCTGGCCCTGGAAAAGCCCCGCGTCATCGTCGACCTGCCGGGGCTGTCCGTGGGCTATTGAGTGCCTACCGTATGCCGGCGCGCATGAAAGACTGCACGAACTGCCGCTGAAACAACAAAAAGGCCACCAGCAGCGGCGCGGCGGACAATAAGGTCGCCGCGGTGATGACCGACCAGTCTATGCCCTGGTCGGTCGAGGAGAAGACCTGCAGGCCCACCGTCAGCGGCCGGGATTCCACCGAGTTGGTGATGATCAGCGGCCACAGGAAGTTGTTCCAGTGATGGCTGACCGACACCAGCCCGTAGGCGATGTAGATGGGTTTGGCCAGGGGCACATAGACCTTGAGCAGGATCTGCGTGGGCGAGGCGCCCTCCACGCGCGCGGCCTCTTCGAGTTCGCGCGGCACGGTCTTGAAGGTCTGGCGCAGCAGGAAGATGCCGAAGGCCGAGGCGAAATACGGCAGCCCCACCGCGAACACGGTGTCGCGCACGCCCAGCCAGCTCATGCTGCGGTAGTTTTCCACCAGCAGCACGTCCGGCATGATCATCAGCTGCAGCAGCACCAGCATGAAGACGGTGTCGCGGCCGCGGAACTCAAAGCGCGCGAAGGCGTAACCGGCCAGCGTGGACAGCACCAGCTGGGCGGCCAGCACCATGGTCACCAGCAAAAACGTGTTCAGGAAATATCGCGGAAAGGGCGCGGCATGCCAGGCGCGCGCAAAATTCTCCAGCGTCAGCGGCGCGAACAGTTCAAAGCGCGTGGCATAGGCCGGTGGATGAAAGGCCGCCCAGGCGGCATAGGCCAGGGGCAGTATCCACAGCAGACCCAGCAGCCAGGCGCCCAGCGTGTCGAGAAGGTCGGACTTGGCATTCATTGATAGTGCGTCCTGCGGTCCAGCCAGCGGAATTTCACCAGCGCGGTCGCGGCCAGCAGCACCAGCAGCACCACCGTCAGCGTGGCGGCATAGGCGGTATCCCAGAAGCTGAAGCCTACCTGGTAGATATAAAAGAGCAGCAGTGTGCTGGCATTGTCAGGGCCGCCGCGCGTCATCACCACCACGTGGTCCACCAGACGGAAGGCATTGATGAGGGCATTGACCAGCACGAAAAGCGTGGTGGGCATCAGCAGCGGCCAAAGCACGCGGCGGAAGTACTGCCAGCGCGAAGCGCCCTCCAGCATGGCCGCCTCGCGCAGCGAAGGCGAGACCGTCTGCAGCGCAGCCAGATAGAAGATCATGAAAAAGCCCGATTCTTTCCAGATGGTGACCAGCATCAGGGCAGGCAGCGCCGTGTCGCGGCTGCCCAGCCAGTTCATGCCCGGCAGGCCGAAACCTTGCAGCACCTGGGCGATCAGGCCGTACTGCGGCGTATAGAAGAAGAGCCAGATATTGGCCACCGCCACCATGGGCAGCACGGTGGGCGTGAAATAGGCCATGCGCAGGAAACCGCGCCCGGCCAGGCGGCGGTTGACCCACAAAGCCATGGCCAGGGCGATGGCGATCGACGTCGGTATGGTGCCCAGCGCGAACCAAAGGTTGTTCCACAGGGATTGCCAGAACACCGGGTCATCGCGCATGACGGCATAGTTCTCCAGGCCCACGAACCGCGCCGGGCGCTTGCCCTTGGGCGTGGAGAAAAAGCTGTGCCACACCGTGGCCAGTGCCGGGTAGTGCGTGAAGGCGGCCAGCAGCACGATGGCCGGCAGCAGGAGCAGCCAGCCATAGACCGCCTGGACAGAGCGCGCCGCCAGCCTCATTGATAGGCGCGCAGGATGCGCTCGGCCTCGCGTTGCGCGTCGGTCAGCGCCTGCTTGGGCGACTTGGCGCCGGTGAGCGCGGATTGCAGCGCGTCGTTGAGCACCTTGGTCACGCGCTGGTTGTCATGCGTGGAGAACTCGGCCACGCTGACATCGAGCTGGTCGCGCGCCACGGCGGCGGCTGGCACTTCCTGCACGTACTTCTTCATTTTGTCGGTCTGCCAGGCGGCCGGCGTCACGGCCACATAGCCCGTGGCGATACTCCAGTCGGCGGCGCGTTCGGGGGCCGTGGCCCATTGGGCGAACTTCAGCGCGGCCTGTTGCTGCTCGGGCGTGCCGCTCTTGAAAACATAGAAATTGCCGCCGCCGGTCGGGCTGCCGCCGCGTTTTTGCTTGGGCATCATCGCCACGCCGAAGGGGAAGTCGGCGTTCTTGCGGATGTTGGTGAGGTTGCCCGTGGTGGTCCAGATGATGGCGGCCTTCTTTTCCAGGAAGTCCTTGGGCGTGGTGCCCCAGTCTATGGTGCCCTTGGGCATGACGCCATGCTTGGCCGACAGGTCGTGCCAGAATTCGGCCGCCTCGATGACGGCGGGCTTGTCCAGATAGACCTGGTTGCCGGCCTCGTTCATGAGGATGGCGTCATTGGGCGTGGTCAGCGCCTGGAAGAGCCAATAGGCGAAGGCGCCGCCCGACGGAATCTCCAGTCCCCATTGCGTCACATTGCCCGAGGCGTCCTTCTTGGTCAGCTTCTTGGCGCTGTCGACCAGCTCAGCCCAGGTGGACGGCGCGCGCTCCGGGTCCAGGCCCGCCTGCTTGAACAGTTCCTTGTTGTAGTACATCACGATGGTGGAGCGCTGGAAGGGCACGCCCCACACATGGCCACCGCTGCGGCTGTTCTGCATGAAGGCGTCGTAGAAGCTGCCCAGCCATTGCTTATCGGTTTCGCTCTTGGCCAGCGAGTCGATGGGGACGATGGCGTCCTCGTCGATCAGGGTGAACATATCGGTCGACAGCAGCACGGCCAGCTGCGGCGGCGTGCCGCCCTTGAGCGCGGTCAGGGCCTTGGCGATGGAGTCCTGGTAGGAACCCGCATAAATGGGCTTGACGCGGATGTCCGGATTCTCTTTCTGGAAATCCGCCACCATGTCGTCGACAATCTTGGTGATGGGACCGCCGACCGCGACGGGATAGTAGAACTCGACTTCCACGGGCTTTTTCTGGGCCAGGGCGGGCAGGCTCAGCAAGGTGCCGGCCAGTCCGGCGGCCAGGGTTTTCAAAACGAAACGTCGCATGTTCGCAGTCCTAATCAAGGTAAGGTGCATCGGAATACAGGGCCGGCCAGCATGGCCCGGGTCAGATCGCGCGGCCGTCCGCGCCAAAAAAATGCTGCCGGTCTTCATCCCAGCGCAGACCGATTTGGCTGCCGGCGGCGGCGCGCAAATGGCCTGCCACACGCACGGCAACACCGCTGTTGCTGCCCACCCGGCACACCGCGACCGAATCCGCGCCGAAGTACTCGACGCTTTCCAGCGTGGCGGCAATGCCGCCGGCGTCGATGCGCATGTGCTCGGGACGCACGCCGAGCGTGCCCGCGGCCGCGGCCGCGCCGGGGATGGCCGGACCCTGCGTGCCGGCCAGCACGCGCCGGCCATGCGCCGTGTCCAGCTTCATCAGGTTCATGGGCGGCGTGCCGATAAAGCGCGCCGCGAATTCGGTCGCCGGCCGCGCATACAGGCCATCGGGGCTGTCGAGCTGTTCGATCCGGCCGCCGCGCAGCAGCACGACCTGGTCGGCCATGCTCATGGCCTCGGTCTGGTCGTGCGTGACATAGACCATGGTGATCTTCAGTTCCTGCTGCAGCGCGCGGATCTCGCGGCGCATGTCATGGCGCAGCTGCGCGTCCAGGTTGGACAGCGGTTCGTCCATGAGGCAGACCGGCGCTTCGGAGATGACGGCGCGCCCCAGCGCCACACGCTGTTGCTGGCCGCCGGACAACTGCGAGGGCTTGCGGTCCAACAGCGCCGACAGGCCCAGCAGACCGGCCACGCGCCCCAGGCGGCGCTCAAAGTCGCGCGCCGGCTCCTTGCGCACGCGCAGGCCGAACAAGATGTTCTCGCGCACCGACAGATGCGGGAAGAGCGCATACGACTGGAACACCATGGAGATGCGGCGCTTGGACGGCGGCAGCTGGGTGACGTCCTGTCCGCCGATCAGGATGCGGCCGGACGTGGGCGTATCCAGGCCGGCGATCATGCGCAGCGTGGTGGATTTTCCGCAGCCCGATGGGCCGAGCAATACCGTGAAGCTGCCGGCGGCAGCCTCGAATCCCACCGCCTGTATCGCCGTTGCATCGGCGTACTGCTTGGTGAGGTTCTCCAGAACTAGCGTTGACATAGCTTGTTGTCGTGAAGGCGCTGGTACCGCCTTTCTACTGCTGCGCCGTTGATATTGTGGCGGCCGGCCCTCGGATCGGACTCATGGGCCGCGCTCGTGGAATCTTTGATTCTGGGCGCAAATGAAATCCTTTTCATGTTGCGCCGCAAAGATGACGGGGGCGTGTCAGTCGTCAATCAGCTCGCCGTTCTCGTGGAAAGGATAGGGCCCAGGGTATTCCCCGATGTAGGCGTGGTGCGTCAGCAGCTGGCCTTCGCGCCAATGATGCAGGTGATAGGCCGGCGGCTCGAGATTGAAGGCTGCCGGGCCCTCCGGGCGCAGGTCCAGCGCCACCTGGTGCGCGGGAGATGGGCAGGTCGAGGCGACGGTGGCGCCGAAGCGCTGGAAAATGCTGCGGTGCAAATGGCCGCAGATGATGCGTTCGATGTTGGCGTGGCGCCGAACCAACGTTTCAAGCGCGTCGGCGCCTTGCAGCAGCCCTATCTTGTCCATGTGCGCGATGCCGGTCTGAAAGGGCGGATGGTGCATGGCGATGAGCGTCGGCCGGCCCGGCGCTTCCATCAGGCGGGCTTCCAGCCAGGCCAGCCGCCGCTCGCACAGCATGCCGTGGCTTTGCATGGGCACGATGGTATCGAGCATGATGAGGCGCAGGGGCAGGTGCTCGACCGTGTATTGGGCAAACTCGTCGTCCTGGCGCAGATAGTCGTGCTCGGGAAAGCAGGCGCGCAGCTGCTCGCGCGAATCATGGTTGCCGGGCATCAGGTAATAGGGCATGCGCAAGGCGGCCAGCATGTCGCGCAGATAGCGATATTCGGCGGGGCGGCCGAAGTCGGTCAGGTCTCCCGAGATGATGACCGCGTCGGGCGCCGGATCCAGCGCGTTCAGAGCGGCGATGGCAGGCGGCAGATAGCGGTCGGTTTCGACGATGCGATAGGCCTTCTGGCCCGGCATGCGGATGTGCAGATCAGTGATTTGGGCGATAAGCATAGGGTTGCCTCAGAGTTCGGAGTCCAGCGTCACGCTGACGGTCTCACCCGCTTGCTGCGGGCTGTCGGGCGCGGCGAGGATGCTGAAACGTTGTCCGTCGGGTAGTGCCAGTTCATAGCGTATGGATGCCCCCATGAAAAACCGGGCCTGTATGAGGACGGGCAAGGCATCGGCGCGCGGGGCCTGCAGCCGGGCATGATGAGGACGGAAGCGCAGCGGCCGCGCGCCCGCGCTCAGGCGTCCCTCGCGCAGCTCCGCCCGCAACTGGCAGAGCGTGCCGAAGAAGCCGGCGACGAAATCGGTGGCGGGTCGGGTGAACAAGGTCTGCGCATCCCCTATTTGCTCCAGCCGGCCCGCCGACATCACGGCGATGCGGTGGCCCAGCACCATGGCTTCATCCTGGTCGTGTGTGACGATGATGGTGGTTATGCCGAGTTCGCGCAACATCTGCGCCAGCTCCACCCGCAACTGTTCGCGCAACTTGGCGTCCAGCGCGGTAAGGGGTTCGTCCAGCAGCAGCACGCGCGGCTCGGTGGCCAGGGCGCGCGCCAGCGCCACGCGCTGGCGCTGGCCACCGGAGAGCTGGGAGATGCGCCGCTCGCCGAAGTCCGACAGCCGAACCAGCGCCAGCATCGCGGCCGACCGGCGCGCCTGTTCGGCGCGCGAGGCGCCGCGCACGCGCAGGCCATAGGCCACGTTCTGCGCCACGGTCATATTGGGGAAAAGCGCATAGTTCTGGAACACCACGCCCACGCCGCGCGCCTCGGGCGGCAAGGCGGTGACGTCCTCGTCGCCGTACCGGACGCGGCTGCCGGCGTCGCCCTGCTCCAGGCCGCAGATCAGCCGCAGCAGCGTGGTCTTGCCACAGCCGGATGGCCCCAGCAGGGCCAATATCTCGCCGCCTTCGATGCGCAGGTCCAGGGGATGCAGGGCGCGCGTGCCATCGGGCCAGGTCTTGGCACAGTTTTCAAGGGTGATCGTCAGGGGGTGGTTCATGAGGGAGTCGCACGGGAGCGCGCCAGCCACTGCAAACCTACCATCAGGGGCAGCAGCATGAGCAGGAAAACGAGGGTGTAGGCTGAAGCGATTTCCAGCCGCATGGAGGCATAGCTGTCGGCCAGGCCCACGGGCAGGGTCTTGGTGAGCGGCGTATGCAGCAGCCAGGTGAGGTTGAACTCGCCGATGGACAGTGTCAGCACGCTCAGGGCGCCGGTCAGGATGCCGGGCATGGCATTGGGCACGACGATGGTGAAAAAACGCGCAAGCCGGCCGGCGCCCAGCGTGGCCGCCGCCTCGTCGAGCACGGCCAGGCCCTGGGCCATGCTGGCGCGCGCGGCGCGCACCATGAAGGGCAAGGTAAACAGCACATGGCCGATGACAATGAACCACAGGCTGCCGCGCAGGCCGGGCAGCGTGCCCCAGGAGATAATGAGGGCGAGCGCCGACGCCAGGCCGGGCACGGCGACCGGCAAGGTGAGCAGTTCTTCCAGGGCCCGGCCGGCGCGGCCGGGAAAGAGGGTGAGCACCCAGGCCAGCGGCACGCCCAATACCGTGCTGATGGCCAGGGTCAGCAGGGCCACCAGCAAGGAGCGCCCTATCGTGTCCGCATACAGGGACCAGACCTCGGCGATCCAGCGCAGCGTCAATCCGCTGGACAGGCCGAGGAAGTAATTGCGTGTCAGGCCGGCCAGCACGGACAGCACGACCGGCCCGATCAGGAAGGAAGCAACCGCCAGTGTGATCAACAGCCCCAGCCGGCTGTCGTTGCGGGAATGCAATGGGCTCATGGTCAGGCGGCCGCTCCGGTGCGCGCGCTGCCCAGGGCATGGGCGGCATACATGACGGCCCAGGAAGCCGCGCCCAGGAACACTGACAGCGCCGCGGCCACGGGGATGTTGGCGTAGTTGGTGAATTCGTTATAGATCGTCAGCGGCAGCACATCGATGCGCGCGGCCAGCGTGAAAGCGGTGCCGAAGGCCCCCATGCTGGTGGCGAAGCTGATGGCCGCGGCGCCAGCCAGCGCAGGCGCCAGCGCCGCGAGCTCGATGTCGGCAAAGCGCCGCCAGGCTGAAGCGCCCAGGGTGCGCCCGGCTTCGAGCAGACTGCGGTCCATGCCTTGCGCCGCAGCCGAGACCATGCCGATGGCGCGCGGCAGCGAGAAATACAGATAGCCGAGAAACAGCCCCGCCATGCCGTAGGCGAACACCACGGGTTCGCCGGTCAGCCATTTGCTCAAGGCGGCGAAGACGCCCTGTCGGCCGGCCATCAGGATGATGAAGAAACCGACCACCACGCCGGGAAAGGCCAGCGGGAAGGTCAGCATGGCCATGAGCAGGCGCCGGCCCGGGAAAACCGGATGCCACGCCAGGAAACGGCCGGTGGGCAGGGCCAGCAGCAAGGTCGCGGCCGTGGCGCCCAGCGACAGCGCCACGGTGTTCAGGAGACTGCGCCAATAGGCCGGATGGGACAGGATGGCCAGGTAGGCGGATCGCCCGTCGCGCGGCGACGCGCCCAGCCAGGCCAGCGCCACCATGGGCAGCAGCCAGAACGCCAGGAAGACCGCTGCCGCCGGCGCGGCGAACCACCACCAGCGGCGGCGGGACATCATTGCACCTCTTTGGCGTAACGCTCGGAGAAGCCGCGCTGGGCTTCGGCCATCTTGCCGTAGTCCACCGTGCCGGCACGCGCATATTCGCTGGCCGGCAAGAAGCGGGCCTGCACCTCGGGCGGCACCGTGGCCGCGCGCACCGGGCGCAGGTAGGCGCGGGCCCAGATGGCCTGGCCTTCGTCCGAGAGCGTGAAGTCCAGCACGCGGCGGCCATTGGCGGCATGCGGCGCATCGTTCACCAGGCTCATGACGTAGGGCACGGCCACCGTGCCTTCGGCCGGGATCACGAAGACGACATTGGCGCCGTCCTTGTACTTGGCGCGGTAGGCATTGAAGTCGTAGTCGACCAGGATGGGGATCTCGCCCGAGAGCACGCGCGCGTAGGCCGTCTGCTTGGGCACGATGGGCTTGTTCTGCTGCATCTTCTTGAACCAGGCGATGCCGGGACCGAAATCGTCCAACGAGCCGCCCAGCGCCTGATTGACGGCGACCGCGCCGACATAGCCCACGAAGGCCGAGGCCGGGTCCAGGTAGCCGACCATGCCGCGGTACGCGGGCTGGAGCAGATCGGCCCAGGAGGCCGGCACGGGCTTGCCGCCCAGGGCATCGACATTGACCATGAAGCCCAGCGTGCCGGAGTGGATGGCGAACCACTTGCCGTCGGCGTCTTTCATGCCGGCGGGGATCTGGTCCCAGTGCGCCGGCTTGTAGGCCTGCACCAGGCCGTCCTTGGCCGCCTGGATGCCGAAGCTCACGCCGTAGTAGACCACGTCGGCCACCGGGTTCTTGCGTTCGGCGGCCAGCGAGGCCAGGGCCTGGCCGGAGTTCTTGTTGTCGCCGGGCACCGTGATGCCCGTCTTTTCCTTGATGGCCTTCAGCGCCGAGGCCCAATCGGCCCACTCGGGCGGGCAGTTGTAGCAGATGGCGTCGGCGGCCCGGGCCTGGGCGCCGGCCAGGACCAGCGCGGCCAGGGCGAGAATGAGGAAGCGTTTCATGGTGCTGCTCCTTTGTCGGGGCGAGGGGGAAGCGTGCAGACCGTGCCGCCTTCGAAGATGCGATGCGGCACGATCGCGGAAGCCAGGCGGTGGTTGGCGGTCAGGTGGTCCAGCAGTTTCTTGCAGGCGATATGCCCGATCTCGATGCTGGGTTGCACCACCGACGTCAGGGGCGGGTCGTACATGGCGCCCGGCGCGATGCCATCGAAACCGCAGACCGATACATCCTGCGGGATGCGCAGCTCCAGCGACCGGCAGATCGACATGAGCGACAGCGCGAGCAAGTCGTTGGAGCACATGACGGCGATGGGCGGCCGGTGGTGCTGGAGCAAGCGCTCGACTTGTACTGGGTCGCACTCGACGTGCGTGGGCATGACGACATGAGGCACCGGGTCGAAGCCGAGCCGTTCGGCGCAGGCGCGCGCGCCGAGCAGGCGTCTGGCGGCGCGATCGGAATCTTTCAGGGGCCCAGACAGGAAGACCATGCGCCGGTGATTGAACGCGGCCAGCAGTTCGGCCAGGTGCTGGCTGGCGCGGAAATCGTCGATCGTGACGGAAGGAATACCGGGGAGCATGCTGTAGGCGAGGATGTAGGGCGTGGCTTGCGCCCTTTGCAGCAGATCATGGCTGGCGAGCGGGACGGCGGAGCCCAGGGTCAGTATCAGCCCGTCGACTTGATGATCCAGCAAGGTGTGCAGGCTTTCGAGTTCGCCTTCGTGGTCGTAGTTGGTCGTTGCGACCATGATGCTGTAACCGATATTCTGGGCGTATCGGCAAGCCCCTTCGAAGCACTCCGCGAATACAGGGTTGGTCAGGGTCGGCAGGAGCACGCCTATCGTCTGCGTACTGCCCCGCCGCAGGCTGCGTCCCACCAGGTTGGGCCGGAACCCCAGTTGCCGCGCGACGCGCTTGACGCGGCCGAGCGTCTCGGCATGCAGGAGCTCAGGGCGGTTGAACGCCCGTGAAACCGTTGCCGTGGATACCTTGGCCTCACGCGCGATTTCCAGAATCGACGCGCGGGACGGTCCTTTGGACTGGGACTTCATGTAAAGCGCAGGACATGATGGAGATGCGGAGTGACAACAATATGTCACTCGTATACCTGCAATCCTGTGCAGCAATTCGAATCGGAACCGAAGAAGACGGCAGTATCAGCGGGAAAGCCCTAGGTTTCAGTGCTATTCCGACTTTGCATATGGCGGGCGCTTGCTTCTACACTGCGGCTATTGATGCGCCAGGCTGGAACCACATACAGGGCGCACGATCGATATAGGGAAATGGGGATGGCGAAAGCCTTGAATCAGCTTGGCGCGCTGGAGGCCGTCAAGCGTTTGCAGCGCCGTGAACTCACGGCAGTGCAAATGGCGCGCGCCTGCCTGGCGCGCATCGAGCAGCGGGAGCCGGCCGTGCAGGCCTGGGCGGCCCTGGATCCGGCGCAAGCCATCGCGCAGGCGCAGGCGCTGGACAACGCCAGTGTGCAGGGCATCCTCCATGGCCTGCCGCTCGGCGTCAAAGATGTCTTTGACACGCAGGACTTTCCCACGCGCTATGGGTCGGGCATCTACGGCGCGCACCAGCCGGATTCGGACGCCTCGGTCGTGGCGCTGTGCCGCGAGGCGGGCGCGCTGGTGCTGGGCAAGACGGTCACCACCGAATTCGCGACCTACCAGCCAGGGCCTACCCGCAATCCACGCAATACCGCCTATACGCCGGGCGGCTCTTCGAGCGGATCGGCCGCGGCCGTGGCCGACGACATGGTGCCGCTGGCCATCGGCACCCAGACGGCCGGATCGCTCATCCGTCCCGCCGCCTATTGCGGCATCGTGGGCTACAAGCCGACGTTCGGGCGCGTGCCGCGCGCCGGCATGAAGAGCTTGAGCGAAAGCCTGGACACCGTAGGCGGCCTGGCGCGCAGCATCGACGATGTGGCGCTGCTGGCGTCGGTCCTGATGGGCGATGCGCGCTTGCGCGAGCTGCAGGATGCCGAGCGGCCGCGCGTGGGTATGCTGCGCACCTTCCAGTGGCGCCATACCCTGCCCGAGACGCGCAATGCCTACGAAGAGGCGGCGCGGCAGTTGTCGCGCGCTGGCGCGCAGGTCGAGGAAGTGGCGCTGCCGTCGGAAGATTGCAGCCTGGTGCAACTGCATGCCGACGTCATGGCCTTCGAGGCCGCCCAGGCGCTGGCTTTCGAGCGCACCCGCTGCCGCGCGCAGCTGAGCACCCGCCTGCTGGCCATCCTTGATGCGGGCGCGGCCATCCGCGCCCAGGACCACCAGGAGCGCCTGGCGCGCGCCAGCACCGCCCGTGGCCGGGCCCTGCAATGGTTCGACCGCTACGATGTGATCCTGGCCCCCAGCGCCACGGGCGAGGCGCCTTTCTTTGACCAGGGTACGGGAGACCCGCTGTTTTGCCGCGTCTGGACGCTCTTCGGCTTCCCTGCCGTGCACCTGCCTTTCGCGCAGGGTCCCCAGGGCCTGCCTGTGGGCCTGCAGGCCGTGGGCGCGCCGCACAGCGACCATACCCTGCTCGCGATGGCGCGCTGGATGCACCGCATTCTCCAGCAGGAAAGCTGAGCCCTCCGTAAACGGTGCCGGGCGGCGTCCGCGGGCCAAGAAAAAGCCCGGTCCGAAGACCGGGCTCGGGCCCTGCGGCGGCGGCGCGTCAGGCGACGGCCGCTTCGTCGTCGGCGGGCACGGCCTCGCCTTGCGACTGGATATGGCGGTTGACCGCGGTCAGCACCGCTTGGAAGGAAGCGGTCACGATGTCACGGTCGATGCCCACGCCAAACCCGGTGGGCGAGTCGCCCACGCGCACTTCGACATAGCTCGCCGCGCGGGTGTCGGTGCCGGTGCCGATGGCATGCTCATGGTAGTCCATGATGCGCACGGGGACGTCCAGCGCGGCGACGAAGGCCGAGATGGCGCCGTCGCCATTGCCCTTCACGATGCGGCGCTCGCCGTTGTATTCCAGCTCGGCCTCGATGGCGAACTGCTTGCCGGCGCCGGCGCTGGGATTGCCGTCGATGCGGTGGCGCACCAGCTTCCAGGGGCCGCGCTGTTCGAGATATTCGCTGGCGAAGATGGTGTACACGTCTTCGCTGGTGACTTCGCGGCCGGTCTCGTCGGTCACGCGCTGGATGGCGCGGCTGAACTCGATCTGCAGGCGGCGCGGCAGCACCAGGCCGTGTTCCTGCTCGAGCAGGTAGGACACGCCGCCCTTGCCCGACTGGCTGTTGACGCGGATCACGGCGTCGTAGCTGCGGCCCAGGTCGGCAGGGTCGATGGGCAGATAGGGGACTTCCCAGACGCCATCGGCCTTCTGCTGCGCAAAGCCCTTCTTGATGGCGTCCTGGTGCGAACCCGAGAAGGCGGTGAACACCAGGTCGCCGGCATAGGGATGGCGCGGATGCACGGGCAGCTGGTTGCAGTACTCGGCACAGCGGCGCACTTCGTCGATGTCGGAGAAGTCCAGGCCGGGATGCACACCCTGCGTGTAGAGGTTGAGCGCCAGCGTGACCAGGTCGACGTTGCCGGTCCGCTCGCCGCTGCCGAACAGGCAGCCTTCGATGCGGTCGGCGCCGGCCATGACGGCAAACTCGGCGGCCGCCACGGCGGTGCCGCGGTCATTGTGCGGGTGCACGCTCAAGACGATGCTGTCGCGGCGGGCCAGGTTCTTGTGCATCCACTCGATCTGGTCGGCGTACAGATTGGGCGAGGTGGCCTCGATGGTGGCCGGCAGGTTGAGCACCATCTTGCGCGCGGGCGTGGCGTCCCAGGCCTCGGCCACGGCGTTGGAGACTTCGAGGGCGAATTCGGGTTCGGTGGTGCTGAAGACTTCCGGCGAATATTCATAGCGCCACTGCGTCTGCGGATAGCGCGCCATCGCGGCCTTGACCATGCGCGTGCCGGTCAGCGCGATGTTCTTGATCTCGTCCTTGCTCATGTTGAAGACGATCTTGCGGAAGGCCGGCGCGCAGGCGTTGTAGAGATGGATCATGGCCTGCTTGGCGCCCGCGGCGGCCTCGGCCGTACGATTGATCAGGTCTTCGCGCGATTGCGTGAGCACGATGATGGTGACGTCATCGGGGATGCGCTTCTCGTCGATGAGCTTGCGCACGAAGTCGAAGTCGGTCTGCGACGCGGACGGAAAACCGACCTCGATCTCCTTGAAGCCGATCTTCACCAGCTGTTCGAAGAAGCGCATCTTGCGCTCCACGCTCATGGGCTCGATCAGGGCCTGGTTGCCGTCGCGCAGGTCGGTGCTCATCCAGATCGGCGCCTGGGTGATCCGGCGGCTGGGCCAGGTGCGCTCGGAGAAATCCCGGGCGAAGGGCTGGAACGGCACGTATTTGGTGGCGGGGTTGGCAAGCATCGGTACACCTCAATCGGTTTCGGTTGAATCCCAGGGGTATCACGGGCGCGGCGAACCAGGGTGGCGGTTTCAAGCCGGCGTCGGCCAGGGTGGCGGCCGAATTCAGTTTTTAAAACAGGGGGAAGACGTGTGGCAAACGTACGGGTGCCGAGCTACCACGGGGCACTAGGCCCGGCAACCGATCGGTAGGTGTAGCGATAGCGCTAGGGTGGCGACGCCACCCAGGAGGGAAGAGGCCAGCAGGGACGCAGCCGCGACCGACACCGGGGCGCTTGCGCGTCCGGATGCGGAAAGTTGGGCGGTGCGTTGGGTAGCCATGACCGATAGTCAAACACATTTTGGCGCGGCGCGCAAATGGCAGCGCCTGCCGGAGTGTCAGCGATCCGGCCCGAGATGCGGTTCGCGGGGCCCGTCGTCCTGGCGCCAAGGCGAGCGGCCGGGGGCGCGCGGGAGGTCGGGCTCGGGCGGGCGGATGGTGGGACGGGAGGGCTCGCGGGCGGGTTCCCGTCCGGGCTCGCGGGCACGGACCGGCGCGCCGGGCTGGTCCAGGATGGCGGCCTGCTCGCGCACCAGCGCGATCTTGCCGATGCGGTTGCGGCGCAGTTCGAAATAGCTGCGCTGCAGGTCGCCCACGGTAAAGGGCTCTTCGCGATCGCCCCAGACCCAGCGCAGGACGTCGACGACCTCTTCGCTCAGTTTCGATCGCAGTTGCGCCAGGACGTCGCGCGGCACCACCTGCGCCCGGCCGGCGGCCAGGCTGGCATATAGCCAGTTGCGCGCGCCGAAGAAGACGATCAGCGTCCAGATGGCGACCACGCCCCACCAGAAGTAGGGGTTGATGCGGGTGAGCAAGTCGACGGTCTGCTGACCCAGGCTATGCAGGCTGTCGAAAGCCAGGGTTTTCCCGAAGGCCAGCAGCCAGGAGCTGGCCAGCAGCCAGATGACGGCGATGACAGCCAGGACAATCGCCCGGAACACCAGACGTGGAAGCGCCAGTTTGAGCAGCGTTTGGCCGATCAGTCGGCCATCCTGGCGAATGCGTTCGGGCGAAGTCAGATTCATCATGCAAAATATTGTACCTATGACTCGTCCCGCCTTAGAACTTCGGCCCGGTCAGCATTTGACCCTGACCCCGCAGCTGCAACAGTCCATCCGGCTGCTGCAGCTCTCTTCGCTGGAGCTGGAGGCGGAAATCTCCCAGGCCCTGGCTGAAAATCCGTTGTTGGAACGCGACGAAAGTCCGGCCGACCAGGTCGACAGCGACCCCCAGCGCGAAGCCAGCGTCGACCATGAGGACGCCGCCCCGGACACCGAATTGCGCTTTGACGAGATGCCGGGCTCGGGCGGCGTCTATCCGGACGACGACATCGATACACCGGCGCGCGATGACACGTTGCGCGAGCACCTGCTGCTGCAGCTGAGCCTGACGCGCGCCGCCCCGCGCGATGCCGCCCTGGCCACGCTGCTCATCGACGAGCTGGATGACAACGGCTACCTGGGCTCGCCGCTCGACGAAATCCTGCAATGGCTGCCGCCCGAACTGGAGGTCGAGGAGGACGAGCTGCGCGCGGCCTTGAGCCTGCTGCAATCCTTCGATCCGCCGGGCATCGGCGCGCGCGACATGGCCGAGTGCCTGCTCCTGCAGCTGCGCCAGCCCGATATCGGGCGCCTGCCCGAGGCCGCCCAGCCCGCGGTACTGGCCTGTGCGCGGCAGATCTGCATGCAGCACCTGGCGCTGCTGGCCACCGGCAATCCGGCGCGGCTGCGCGAGATATTGCGGGTCGACGAGGCCACGCTGCGCGCGGCGCGCGCGCTCATCGTGCGGCTGGAACCCCGCCCCGGCCGCGCCTGGACCGCGCCGGCCGCGGACTATGCCGTGCCCGATGTGTTGGTGCGCAAGACCCGGCAGGGCTGGCAGGCCGTGCTCAACAGCGCGGTGATGCCGCGCCTGCAGATCAACGGCCTGTATGCCCAGATGCTGTCCAACCAGCGCGAGGCGGCCTACGCAGGCCTGAATGCCCAGCTGCAGCAGGCGCGCTGGATGATACGCAACGTCGAGCAGCGTTTTGACACCATCCTGCGGGTGGCCCAGGCCATCGTCGCGCACCAGGCGGAGTTCTTCAGCCGCGGGCCCGCCGCCATGCGGCCGCTGATCCTCAAGGACATCGCGGGCGAGCTCGGCCTGCACGAATCCACGATTTCGCGCGCCACGACGCAGAAGTACATGCTCACTCCGTTCGGCACGCTGGAGCTCAAGCGGTTTTTCGGCACGGGCGTGGCGACCGATAGCGGCGACTCCGCCTCGGCCACGGCGGTGCAGGCCCATATCCGGCAGATGGTGGCCGAGGAAAATCGGGCCAGGCCCCTGTCCGATAGCCAGATCATGGAGCGCCTGGCCAGCCAAGGCATCGTGATCGCCCGCCGCACCGTGGCCAAGTACCGCGAGGCCCTGCGTATCGCCCCGGCGGCCGTGCGCAAGGCCCAGGCCGCGGCGCGCTGAGCGCCGTCCCCGCCACGGGGAATTCGTCCCTATTTTCAATGACTTGCGTGCTGCACGGCAACATCAAAAAATGAGGATAAGCACTTGCGTGAGAATCAGTTATTCCCGATAATTATTCTCATGTACGTTTGCATCTGTAATGCCGTTACCGAACGCCAGATCCGCGCCTGCGTGGATGCGGGCGCCAATTCGCTGGGCGATCTGCAATTCGAGCTGGGGGTAGCCTCTTGCTGCGGTTGCTGCGCCGCCACGGCCAGCGAATACCTGCCCGGCGGACGCGCTTCCAGCGTGTGCGACGTGCGCTCCATCGCGGTTCCGGTCAATCCGCCGGCCGCCATGGTGGAAGCGGAGCAGCCGGCTGCAAACACCTTCCCCATTCCCTTGGTCGCCGCCGCCTGATCGCGGCCGCCATGTCAAAAAACGCCCCGCGGGGCGTTTTTTTCGTCTTGGCCTGCCCGCTCAGGCTGCCTGCAGCAGCTCCGGCTGCCAGGCGCGCGGGTCGTCGCAGAAGGCCCGCACGGCATCGGCCAGCAGACGCGCGCCCGTTCCGGCCGAGGCGCGCAGGCATAGCGCCAGTTCGCTGGAGCTGGCGGCCGGCAGTGTCCAGGGCGCCACGCGCAGCCCGGGCGTCATGCAGCGCCTTTCCATCAGGCCCAGGCCCAATCCGCCTTCCAGCGCCGCCAGCAGGCCGTTGACGTTGGCGCTCTCGTAGGCGATGCGCCAGCGCCGTCCGGCGCTCTCCAGGGCGTGTATGGCGCGGTTGCGGTAGAGGCAGCCCTGCGGAAAGAGCACCAGCGGTACGGGGTCGGGCAACTCGGGCGGCATCGAGGGCCCGCACAGCCAGACCAGGCGTTCGGGCCAGACCGCCTGGGCGCCCGGCAGGCCGGGGTCCCGCTTGAGCAGCGCCACGTCGAGCTCGCCGCGCTCCATGGCGCGGTGCAAAGCCATGCTGAGATCGCAGCGCATGGAAATGCGCAGGCCGGGGTGGGAGCGCGCAAAGTCGGCCACCATGGCGGTCAGCCGCTGGACGGAGAAATCGTCGGGCACGCCCAGGCGCAGCACCTCCACGCGCTGGGCGCCGCTGACGACTTCGCGTATTTCGGTGGACAAGGCCAGCATGCGCCGCGCATAGCCCAGCAGGCGTTCGCCGTCCTCGGTCAGCCGCACCTGGCGCCCTTCGCGCAGGAAGAGTTCGCAGCCCAGGCCCGCCTCCAGTTTGCGTATCTGCTGGCTGACGGTCGATTGCGTGCGATGCACGCGCTCGCCCGCGCGGGTGAAGCCGCCTGTGTCCACGACGGAGACAAAGCTGTGGAGAAGATCGAGGTCCATGAGGCACCCATCGGAATTTCAAATACTTTTGATCCGTATAAAGAATTTGTCAATGCATCGCTCACGGCGGAGAATGCCTTGCATCGTCGTCCCGCCCCTCTTGCGTCATGAAAACCCTCGCCGTCCCCTCCCCCTCGGCTGCCGCGCCCGAACGCACGGCCTGGGGCGCCATCGCGCTGTTCTGCGTGCTCTGGAGTTCGGCGTTCGCGGCAGCCAAGATCGCGGTGCGCGACTGTCCGCCCCTGACGCTGCTGGCCATACGGTTCAGCATCGCCGGCGTGCTGATGCTGGGCATGGCGGCGCTCACGGGCGGTCTGCGCCTGCCGGCCCGCCGCGACCTGCTGGCCCTGGTCGGCCTGGGCTTATTGAACAACGCGCTTTATCTGGGCCTGAGCTGGAGCGGCATGGCGACGCTGTCGTCGGCCTTCACCTCGGTGCTGATCAGCACCAATCCCCTGCTGACCGGCATCCTGGCCGGCCCGGTGCTGGGCGAACGCCTGGGCTGGCGCAAGCTGGCGGGGCTGTTGCTGGGCCTGGCCGGCGTGGTGATCGTGCTGCGTTCGCGCCTGGTGGGCGCTGGTGCGCATGAGGATGTGCATGGCACGCTGCTGGTGGCCGGCGGCCTGATCGCGCTGGTGACTGGCACGTTGGCCTACAAGAAACTCAAGCCCGCGGCCAATCTCTGGATGGCCACGGGGGTGCAGTCCCTGGCCGCGGGCGTGGCGCTCTGGCCTTTCGCCCTGCACTACGAGTCGCTGGCGCAGGCGCAGCTGACGGCCAGCCTGTTCTGGAGCATGGCCTACACCATCGTGGCCGTATCCATGGGCAGCTACTACCTCTGGTTCCTGATCCTGGGCCGCAGCAGCGCCACCTCGGCCAGCGCGCTGCATTTCCTGATGCCGCCGCTGGGCCTGTTCTTCGGCTGGCTGGTGTTGCGTGAGCCGGTTTCCTGGCTCGACATGCTGGGCATCGTGCCCATTGCCGTCGGGATCTGGCTGGCCACCCGACGTAGCGTCTGAGAGCGTTGTGTATTTTCAGTGCCTGTCCGGCGGCGGTAAACGGCGCGCGCCAGGCGCCAGGCGCCGGATGCAAGGCCCGCGGATCCGGGGGTGAATACATCCGCTACCGGCGCCGCGAGGCGCATGAATACGTCGGCTCCGCGTCATTGCATTAAATACGAAGAGTCATTCTCATTCTTCTATCGCTTTCATGTTGCGCTCGCAAAGCGATTTACCAAATGCGGCCAAAGGCTATGCGGGGCGCCATCGGGGGTGTTAGTCTGCCGGGGTTCCACGCTTATGCGAGCGGGCCCGCCAGATCAAGGAGTACATCATGAAAGGCGATAAAACGGTCATCCAGTTTCTGAACAAGCAACTGACCAACGAGCTGACGGCCATCAACCAGTATTTTCTGCATGCGCGCATGCTGCGCCACTGGGGCTTCAACAAACTCGGCAAGCACGAGTACGAAGAATCCATCGAGGAAATGAAGCACGCCGATCGCCTGATCGAGCGTATCTTCATGCTCGACGGCCTGCCCAATTTGCAGGACCTGCACAAGCTGCTGATCGGCGAGGATGTGCCCGAGCTGCTGGCCTGTGACCTCAAGGTCGAGCAGACCGCCCAGGCCACGCTGAAGGACGGCATCGCTTACTGCGAGTCCGTGCGTGACTATGTCTCGCGCGACCTGCTGCAGGACATCCTCGACGACACCGAAGAGCACATCGACTACCTCGAGACCCAGATCGGCCTGATCGACCAGGTCGGCCTGCAGAACTACCTGCAAAGCCAGATGGAAGTCTCCGGCTGAGATCCGGCGCCGCAATGAAAAAACCCCTTTCGAGAGAAAGGGGTTTTTTTTAGGGTCCGAGGTTTATTCGGGGCGGCGCGGGCAATCAGCCGAGGTGCCCCAGGCGCGATTGGGAGCGCAGTATTTGTTGCGGGCGTTCCAGGAGCAGCTGGGCCGCTCGAAAAAGCCCAGCGTGGCGCAGTGTTCGAGTTCGCTGCGCAGCTGCTGCTGCCAGTTGGCCGGCGCGCCCGGCGCCGGGGATCGCGGCGTGTTCAGGGCCACCGGCGGATTGACGCGCGTCACGCCGCCCTGCTGCTCTATCGGCGGCGGCGCGGGCGGCGGCGGGATGCCGGGCGGCAAAGCCTGCTGCAGATCCAGCGTGGAAACGTCGGAGGGCCCGCTGGGCAGCGGGACGTCGGACTCGGCGGCCAGCTGGCGCGCGCGGTCCATGGAAATGCTGTCCCGGGAAATCTGCACGGAAGGATCGGCGTTGCTGTCAAAGAGCGACACCGTGTTGACCGCCCATTCGCGCGCGGCGGGCTGCTCGGGCACGCCCAGCGTGCCGTCGATGCGCGGCTGCGGCGGTTGGGCGACATAGGGCCGCCCATTGGCGTCCAACACCGTCTGCTCGGATGCGCCGTTTTCCTGGCCGGGGGTCTCGCTGGCGGCGGGTGCATGCGCCACCAGCCAATCTCCCAGCTGCAGGCCGCCCCAGGCGGCTGCGCCCAAGGTGACCAGAAGCGTTGCGAACAATAAACGCCAAGACATTGCTAACCTCGTTTGCTCTGCGGTGTGTGACCGGGCTTAGGCTTTGTCTCCAAAAACCTTGCCACCATGCTCGCGCATGGCGTGGAATTTCACATCCGGATACAGTTCTTCAGCCACGCGCAACTGCGCCGGCGAGCCGATCAAGAAAGCCGCAGCATCGACCACATCATAGGCGATATGGGCGGCATTGGCATCCATGAACTTGCGCAGCGCCTTGGGGTTGTCGGAGGTGATCCAGCGCGCCATCGTATAGCGCGAAGGCAGCATCCGGGCGTCCACGCCATACTCGGTTTTCAGGCGATGCGCGACGACCTCGAATTGCAGCTGGCCGACCGCGCCCAGCAGCAAGGCGCCGCCGGCGGCCTCGGGACGGAAGACCTGGATGGCTCCCTCCTCGCCCAATTGCGTCAGGCCGATGCGCAGCTGCTTGGTGCGCAGCGGATCCTTGACCTCGACGGCCTGGAACAGCTCGGGCGCGAAGAAAGGCAGGCCCGTGAAATGCAGCGACTCGCCCTCGGTGAGCACGTCGCCCAGCTGCAGCACGCCGTGGTTGGGGATGCCGATGACGTCGCCCGCATAGGCTTCGTCCAGCAGCTCGCGGCGCTGCGACAGGAAGGACACCACGTTGTTGGGGCGCATTTCCTTGTTGGTGCGCGCGACCTTCAGGCGCATGCCGCGCTCGAATCGGCCGGAGCTCACGCGCACGAACGCCACGCGGTCGCGGTGCGCCGGATCCATATTGGCCTGCACCTTGAAGACCACGCCCGTGAACTTGGGTTCCTCGGGCTTGACCTCGCGTTCCAGGGCCTGGCGCGGACCCGGCCGCGGCGCGAGCTCGACCAGGGCGTCCAGCACTTCCTGCACGCCGAAGTTGTTGATGGCCGAGCCGAAGAAGACCGGTGTCTGCTTGCCTGCCAGAAAGGCGTCGTGGTCGAAGGCGGGGGCGGCTTCGTTGATCAATTCGATTTCGCCGCTGGCCTGCTCGAAGGCCTGGCCAAAGCGCCGGGGGATTTCCGGATTGGACAGGCCTTCGATGAATTCGTCGTCGTCGCCGCGGCGCTCCTGGCCCGCGCGGAACAGGCGCATGCGGTCGCGGCGGATGTCGAACACGCCGCCAAAGGACTTGCCCATGCCTACCGGCCAGGAGAAGGGCACCGCGTCCATGCCCAGATGGCCTTCAATCTCCGAGAGCAGCTCCAGCGGTTCGCGGACTTCGCGGTCCATCTTGTTGATGAAGGTGATGATGGGCGTGTTGCGCGCGCGGCAGACCTGCAGCAGGCGGATGGTCTGGGGCTCGACGCCGTTGGCCGCGTCGATCACCATGAGCGCGGCGTCGACCGCCGTCAGCACGCGATAGGTGTCTTCGGAGAAGTCCTGGTGGCCCGGGGTGTCCAGCAGGTTGATGACGCAGTCGCGGTACTCCATCTGCATGACCGAGGAGGCCACGGAAATGCCGCGCTGCTTTTCGATTTCCATCCAGTCGGAGGAGGCGTGGCGCGAGGCCTTGCGGGCCTTCACGCTGCCGGCGATCTGGATGGCGCCCGCGAACAGCAGCAGCTTTTCCGTCAGCGTGGTCTTGCCCGCGTCAGGGTGGGAGACGATGGCGAAGGTGCGTCGCCGCGCGACTTCTTGAAGAATGTTCATAAGGAGGGAAGGAGGCGCTCGCGATCAGGCGTGACGGCGGAAAGTCGCCAGGAAGACACCTGCGATGATGAAGAGCGAACCGAAGACGCGGTTCATCCAGCGGATATGCCGGGCGCTGCGCAGCAGGCGCAGCACCTTGGCGGCCAGCAGGGTATAGAAGCCCATGGCCACCAGGTCGGTGAACGCCAGCGTGCCGGCCAGCGCGGCGTATTGCGCGGTCAGCGGCTGGCCCGGGTCGACGAATTGCGGCACGACCGCGAGCAGGAAGACCGTGCCCTTGGGGTTCATCGTGTTGATCAGGAAGCCGCGCATGACGAGCTCGCGGATCGAGGCCTGGCCAGGGTCGCCGGTGTCCACGGCCACCGGGGCGGCGTCGCTGCGGATCTGGCGCACGCCCAGGTAGACCAGGTAGGCCACGCCCAGATACTTGACGACCATGAAGGCCAGTTCGGACGTCGCCAGCACGGCGCCCAGGCCCACGGCCACGATCAGGAACTGGAACAGGATGCCCATGATGAGGCCGGCCGTGTTCCAGTAGCCGCGCGCGAAACCGTATTTCAGGCCCGAGCTCATGGCCGAGATGGCGCCAGCCCCGGGCGAGAAGGAAATCGCCCAGGAGGCGAGAAAAAAGGTCAACCAGGTCGAGAGCGTCATGGCGGGGATCCTTGCTTACTTGCCGAGCAGCACCCCGCGCGCAGGACCGCGAGCCGGGCGATTGCCGCTTTCGGGGCGGCGGGCGGGCTGGGCGCCAGCCGCCGGCCGGGTTGCGGCCGGCTTAGGCGCGGCCGGCTTAGGCGCGGCCGGGCGGCCTTCGGCGCTGCGGGCC